>NZ_JASXSI010000001.1 GCF_030315685.1 Gordonia sp. ABSL11-1
ACCAAGCCTTCTGTGAGATACCCCAAAGCTACGTACTAGACAGCTCTCCCCAACTCAAGGGAACACATGTACGACGCGCAAGGGAATCCGGAAGCTTTCTCGGCGCAGTATCGAGCGTCGCCACGGGTGTCAGCCAATGGGTGTTCATGCGAGGCGCAGAGCCACTTTCGCGAGTCTGTCTGTTCGGAGAAGAACGGTTGAGGCCGGGTGACAGGTGCGCCGAGCCCCACCTTTTCCTCAGCACGGTTCGAAGGGTTCACCTGTCCGGCCGACGCGACCACACTGTGCTCGCCGATCACCCGTTTCGACGAAAAGGACCTGCCGTGACCGCCACCACCGACCGGAGTTCGTACACGGACACCGAACTCGACGACATCTTCGTTCCCGTCTTCGCGCGGATCGCCGACGGCGCCGTCCGGCGCGAGGTCGACCGTTCACTGGCCCATGACGAAGTGGCGTGGCTCAACGAGGTCCGCTTCGGTGCCCTGCGTGTGCCGGTCGAGTTCGGCGGCTACGGCGCATCCGTCCGCCAGCTCTTCCGCCTGCTGATCGACCTCGCGACCGCGGAATCCAATCTGCCCCAGGCATTGCGGGTGCACTGGTCGTTCGTCGAGGATCAGCTCCTCTCCGACGACCCATCGGCACGGGAGCAGTGGCTGCGCAGGGTCGCCGGCGGAACGCTCGTCGGCAATGCGATCACCGAGCCCGGGGTCGGCGCGATCGAACGCTATCAGACCCGGCTCACCGCCGCCGGCGACAGCTGGCGCCTCGACGGCACGAAGTACTACAGCACGGGCAGCCTCTACGCCGACCACATTCTCGTGGCCGCCGACAAGGACGGGGAACGCGTCTCGATCCTCGTCGACGCCGACGCCGACGGGATCATCCAGCACGACGACTGGGACGGCTTCGGGCAGCGCCTGACCGCCAGCGGGACGACCGAGTTCTCCGGGGTCGCCGTCGCCGAGGACCGCATTCTCGGACCCGGGTACGGGGTCGCCGGGCGCACCTACGCCACGTCGTACCTCCAGCTCGTGCAGCTCGCAGTACTCGCGGGTATCGCCCAGCGGGCGCTCGACGACACCGCGGGCTGGGTACGCGACCGCACTCGTACGTACACGCACGCCGCGGCGGATCTCCCGCGTCACGACCCGCTGGTCCAGCAGGTGATCGGACGACTGTCGTCGGCCGCGTACACGGCACGCACACTGGTCCTCGACATCGCCGCCGAACTCGACGAGCTCCTCGATGCGGGCGGGCAGGACGAGGCATTGCTCGACCGTGTGGAGTTCGACGTCGCGCGTGCTCAACAAGCGGTCATCGACACGGTGCTCGAGGCGACCACGCAGCTGTTCGAGGTGGGCGGGGCGTCGATCACGTCGGAGTCGCTGCGCCTGGACCGTCACTGGCGCAATGCCCGGACGATCTCGGTCCACAACCCGCTGATCTACAAACTGCAGGCGATCGGCGATCACGTCCTCAATGGTTCCGACCTGCCCTATGCGTGGAGTGCCGGTTCGCGCTGATCCGCTCGATCAGGCCAGCCACTCCCGCGTGTAGACGTCCTGCCACCGCACGGTGATGTTCCGCCGTGCGGTGGCCGTCGCCTGTTCGCCCAACGCCGTCGCCAGCACATCCCCGACGGCGTCCCGCACCTCCTCGGACCGGGTCAGAAGGTCATCCTGGTAGCGGGCGATCAACCCGATCCGTATGCCCGACACCTCGTCACCCTCACCGTCGACCGCGACGAACACGACCAGCCGGCCCACGGCGGACCGGATGCGGATCGACAACAGCTGCTTGAGGATCCGGTCACTCACCCGGATGCCGTCGATGTCGGTCGACAAGGTCCGCGCGGGCCGTCGGACGCGACTCAGATTCGCCGAGATCGCGGAGATCAGGCGGTTGACGTCGCCGCTGGGTTCGTCGAGACGGCGGCTCGCCTCGACCAGCCAGGCATCGGTCTCATCGGAGTGCTCGTCGTCGACGTAGATATCATTCACGGCTGCGCTCCTCTCCCTGGGTGGTCGGTCCATCGTGCGATGTCTCGGTGTGATCAGGCGGTCGCCCGCGGGACGGGCCGGGTGGACCGCCGGGGCGCCACGGGGCGAGCCGTATCGACAGGTAGCGCCGACTCCGCTGCAGGTGGCCACGCACCGAGCCGGTGGAGATCTGCAGAATCCGTGAGATCTCGTCGAGCGACAGGCCTTCCGCCTCGCGGAGCCACCATGCCGCGCGCGACGTCTCCGGCAGCGAACCCAGCTCATGACGCAGCGCCTCGACGAGCGATGACTGCTCGGCCCGTTCGGCGGGGAGCGGTGCCGGGTCCGCGAGGTCGATGAAGCGGTCGTCGACGGTGGGTACATCGCGTCGTCTGCGTCGATGGTCGATGGTCCGACGATGCGCGATGGAGAACATCCAGGTTCGGAACGAACTGCGGAAACCGAAGTCGGGGAGGCTCTTCCACGCGTGTAGCAGCGTTTCCTGGGCGAGGTCCTCGGCCGTCTGCGGATCGGCGACCATCCGTCGCAGGTAGCCGAGCAGACCGGGGGAGACCCTCGTGACGAGGACGGCGAAGGCCCCCTTGTCGCCGACCGCCGCCGCGGCCGCCAACTCGTCGTCGGACATCTCCGACAGGACGAGTCCCGAACCCTCGGGAGGGCCGGACGAACCGCCATGAACTCGACGATTCGGCCCCGGGAACGCCGCGATGCTCCCGATGGGCGGCGCAGCGGCCGTCGCGCCGCCCACCCCGGCGGTCTCCGCGCCGTTCGGCGGATCGTCGGTGTGACCGGCATCACCGGAATTCGTGCGTGCACTTTCCGTGTCCACTGCGACTGACTCTATACACGGGCCGCAACCCGTGGGTGCCGCTCCCGTAGACGGGGCGACACCCGCCGACCAGGCAGGCGGCCCACGAGAACGAAGGAGTTCGCATGTCCGATACGACCACCCGCCAACAGGCAACCGCCGATCCCGCGACCGCCACGACCGGCGCCGGCACCAGCCTCGCCCTCGCCAAGAACGAGTCGGCACTGGCCGGGGACCGCGGCAAGACCTCCATCTCCGATGTCGTCGTCGCCAAGATCGCGGGCATCGCCACCCGCGAGATCGACGGTGTGTACGACGTCGGTGGCGTCACCGAACGTGTTGTCGGCAAGGTGCGCGACGTCCTGCCCGGCACCACGACCAGCACCACCCAGGGCATCACCGTGGAGGTCGGTGAGCGTCAGGCCGCTGTCGACGTCTCCATCGTCGCCGACTACGGCGTCGCCATCCATCAGCTCGCCGCCGCGATCCGCCGCAATGTGATCGCCGCCATCGAGCAGATGACCGGCCTCGAGGTGACCGAGGTGAACGTCGCGGTCCACGACATCCACTTCGGCGACGACGACGCCCCGTCCGACGAGACACCTCGCGTCCAGTGACCACCGACGACGACGCGCCGACCGTCCGGCACATCGCTGATGCTGTCGGTGATGTGCCCGGGGTCACCGGGCTCTACGGCGGGGTCTTCGGGGAGATCGCCACCTACCTGCCGGGCGGACGGATCAGCGGGGTCGTGCTCGCCGACGACGCCTGCGACATCCACATCATCGTCGACGTGGACCACGACATCCGTCAGGTCGCCGCCGACGTCCGAGCCGTCGCGCAGCGACTGACCGGGTTGCCGACGACGGTCACCGTCGAGGACATCGCCGTCGGACCCGAGTCGCTCGGGACCGGGGTCGCGGACGGAACACGATCAGACATCTCGAGCGCGAGCCCGGCCGGCGCCGGCGAGAACTGACAGAAGACAAGGGAAACGACATGATCAACAATGCGACGGTCGGCCTCCTCGCCGGTCTCCTCCTGGCTCTCGCCGCCACCACCGGGGGATTCGGCGGTTTTGTCCTCGCTCTCGTTCTCGGCGCGGTCGGACTCGCGATCGGACTCCAACGTGACGGGGCCGTCGACCTGGGTGCCTTGCTCCGGAGCCGCAACCGTGGCTGAGACGGCAACGGCCTCCGGTGAGGCGCCCACCGTTCCGGCCGACGCCGAGGTGGCATCCGCCACGCGGAGCGATCCGACTCCGACCCGCGGCACTGTGACGATCGCCGACCGGGTCGGCGAGAAGATCGCCGTCCGTGCCGCTCTCGACGTCGACGGTGTCGTCCGACACCAGACGACGCTCGGATCGATGCTGTCGGGATCGACACCCGGGCGGGCCGTCGCCGCTGGCGACCATCCCCAGGCCACCGTCGACATGTCATCCGCCGCGCCGTGGGTGCAGATGACGATCGCGGTGTCCTGGCCGTGCCGGCTCACCGAGGTCTGCTGGAACGTGCGCATCGCCGTCACCCGAGAACTCGCGCGGTTCACCGGGATTCGGCCATCTCGTGTCGACGTGACCGTCGCGGCGGTGCTCACCGCCGTCGACCAGCCCTCCGGCACCGGGGTGCCTGCCGGTTTCGTCGAACTCGCGCCACCGGCACCCCCCGAGGCCGCTGACGACACAGGGGAGGAGCGACGATGACGACCACCGCCAAGACGACCACCGCCAAGACGACCACCGCCAAGACAACCACCGCAAAGACCGCAGACACCCACCATGCCAAGGTCTTCACTCCTGCAGCGAACCCCGCGGCGGCTGTCGCTGGAGTGTTGATCGGAGTCGCCCTGTTCGGTCTTGCCGCCGTCGCCATCCGGGATCTGCTGGTCGAACTCGGCTGGCTGTCCGGTGACGAATGGTCGCGCACCGCCGCCGACTGGATGGTCGGGATTCGCTGGTGGGACTGGATGTGGCCGGCCGCAATCGCGTTCATCATCGTCGGAGTCGGACTACTGTGGCTCGCGGTCCGGCCCCGTCGGCGAACGCACCTGAGCCTGTCCGGTTACGAGGTGATGTGGACCCGGCGTGGCGACATCGCACGACGCTGCAGCGCCGCCGTCTCCACGCTGTCCGGGGTCCGTCACGCCTCCACCGTGGTCGGACGACGAACGGTGACCGTCTCGGTCACCACCCGGGAACCGGTCGATCGCGCATCGGTCGACGCCGAGGTCGAGCGTGTCGTCGGAGGGGTGCTGTCGGCGATCGAGGCACCGCTGCGGGCACGAGTGAAGATCGTCCGCGACCGAAGCGGTGATCGCTCATGAACCGCGGTCCGGCAGCGTGGCATCGCATCACCGTCGGCCTCGTCGGACTCCTGCTCCTGCTCGTGGGTGTGTCCGCGGTGCTCTGGCGTACCGACGTCGCGCCGGTTCACGAGTGGGTGAACCGGATCGACCAGGGATGGGCGGCCCGGACGGCGGACACCGGCTGGTGGCCGGTGCTTCTCGTGGTCGTCGTGGTCGTCGCGGTGGTGTGGGGATGGCGACTCATCGCGACGACGGTCCGCCCCGGCAAGGTCGACGACCTCCTCCTCGACGGCTCCGATCTCAGCGGAACCCTCACGGTGGCACCCAAATTGATCGCATCGGCGGTCGGGGAGGATCTCGCACGGGCACCGGCCCTCGACCGCGTGGTGGCCCGCGCCACCGACGACCGGGGGCGCAAGATCGTCCGGCTGACCGTCACGGCGGAGCCCTCCCACGATTACGCGGAGATCGCCTCTGTGGTGGGTGACGCCGTGGAGGACATCCGGGATGCCGTCGACGGCGCCGACATCCACGTGCAGGCGTTCGTCAACCTGGAGAACCGGCAGAGGTGATCGACCGCCGGTCGGTCGTCTCCCGTGCGCTACCGTGCTCGTATGACGCGGATGGAACCCGCCGACGCGCGCATGTACTGGATGTCGCGGGCGATCCCGAACGACCAGTTCCTGCTGTATTGCTTTGCCGATCATCACATCTCGATCGATGATCGCGCTGCCGGCCTCTGCCGGCGCGCCGCGGGGGTGCCCGATCTGACGATCCGCGTGCTGGACATCCCGGCCGGCCTGGACCATCCGCAGTGGGTCCATCGCCCGGTCGGTGCAGATCAGATCGTCCTCCATCGATCCGTGACGACGTGGCGCGACTGTCTCGACAGTGTCGCCGCACTCACCGCGGATCAGCTCACACCGACGTCCGCGGCATGGCGCATCCATCTGTTCCCTGCCGTTCCCGACACACCGCGCGGAGCGGGAGTCGTGGTGGTGATACAGGTCAGTCACGCGCTCGGCGACGGACGTCGGGCGTCCGCGATCGCTCGCCGACTGTTCTCCGGTCCGGCGGGCATTCCCGCGTCAGATGATGTGCGCGGCAGGAAGATCGACAGTGAATTCGATGGCGACGGTAGACCGGGGATCGAGAGACGCGCCCTCGTGATCGCCGCGTCCGGCGCGGCAACCCTGCCGCTGCGGATCGCCGGCATGCTGTGGCGTGGCCTCGATGCCTACCGTACGGTGCTTGCCCGACCTCCCACGGAGGGAACGGGTTACGTCGTCACCGGGCTCAACCGCCCGCCGGGGACCGAACGGCTGCTGCGGGTCCTGACCCGCGAGCGCACCGACTTCCCCGCGGCGCACTCGGTGACGGTCGGCGCGTTGACGGCGATCTCGGTCGCCCTCCACGCGGAACTCGACGCGCACGCCGAGCGTCTGGGAGTGGAGTTGACCATGGGGCGCCGGCGACCGTCTCGGTCACGCAACAACTTCCGCAACGTCGGCATCGATCTCCACACCGAGATCGACGATCTCGATGCCCGTGCCTCCGCGATCGCCGCCGAGATCGACCGGGCCCGACAAGCGGACGACGAACCCGCTCGTCTCGCCGAGCGTCGCGCGACCGACGCCGTCCCCGCGCCGTTGGTGCGTTGGGGTATCGACCGATTCGATCCGCACCGCCGCCCCGATCGCGTCACCGGAGTCACCGTGGTCTCGTCGGTGTACCGAGGCGCGGCCGACCTCGACCTCGACGGTGGCCCGGTCCTCTTCACCGCCGGATTCCCCGCACTGTCGCCGGCACAGGGCCTCACCCATGGCGTGCACGGGATCGGCTCGACCATCGCCCTCTCGGTCACGACGGCTCCGACGATCCTGGCCGACGTCGATCAGTACGTCGCGCGCCTCGAATCGGCGATCGACGCGGTTGCGGCGGCGTGTGCTCAGGATTCGTCGGGGCCGCCCGGGCGCGAGTAGCCGTTGCGTTCGGACCCGTCGGTGATCGACGGTGTGCCCGAGGAGCCGGAGGAGCTGTTGCGGGCACCCCGGGTCAGGCGTTTCGGCAATCGCTCGGCCAGCCCACCGAGCGGGGCGACGGTCTGGTTGAGCAGATCCACGGTCTCGGCGAGCTCGTGCACGGTGTCCTGCATGGCGAGCAGATTGGGCGCGAGTTGGCCGATCACCTCGGTCAGCTCGGTGATCCGATCCAATGGTCCGTCGGGGGCGATCGCGCGTTCGACCGCGCCGTTCTCGCCGACGAGCTGATCGAGGAGGCCGCCGTCCTCGGCCATCCGGTCGAGTACACCGCCGGGCACGGTGACCTTCTCGAGGACCCCGTCAGGTGATGTGAGCTTGTCGACGATGCCGCCCTCGGAGGTCAGACGTTCGAGGATGCCCTCGTTCTCGGTGAACTGGTCCACGACCCCACCGGGCCGCGTCAGCCGGTCGAGGGGACCGTCCTTGGCGGTCAGGCGGACGAGGATGCCGTCCTCCTCGGTCATCTGATCGAGGAGACCGCCCGACGCCGTCAGTTTCTCCAGCAACCCACCGGGCGCGGTGAGGCGATCGATCACCCCGTCGGGATTGAGCAGACGCTCCAGCGGACCGCCCTGGGCGACGATGCGGCCGAAGGGACGATCGGGACCGAGGAGTTCGGCGAGCTGACTGAGCAGCGCGAGTGGGGTGCGGGCGCTGCTGAGTTCGTCGCCGGACAGACCGAGCGCATGGTTGACCTCGCTCTGGACGCTGGTCGCGGTGAGCCGGGCGATGGTGACCGCCGATTCGGCGGCGGTCAGCACGACCCCGGTGACCGCGAACCCGAGCCGGAACGGGAGCTCGACGACGCTACGCGCGTCGACGTTGTGCGAGTCCATGACCTTGACATTAGGTGATGTCAGGATCGAGGGGGAGTGGCACGCCTGATTCGGTGGACTGACTCGGTGAACAGACCCGCGGTCAGCCCTGCTTCGCGGCGGCCTTCGCGGCCTTCTTGAACTCCCGCACCTTCTGCAGCGACTCGGGGTCGATGACGTCGGCGACCGATCGGTAGCCGACCTTTCCGTAGTCGCCGACGACCTTGGTCCAGCCCGGAGGTCTGATCCCGAGCTGTTTGGCCACGAGCGCCGTGAAGATCTTCGCCTTCTGGTCGCCGAAGCCCGGCAGCGCTCGCACACGGGCGAACAGATCGGCACCGGAGGCCGCCTCGGTCCAGATGCGCTCGGCGCTCCCGTCGTAGTCGTCGACGACGACCTGTGCGAGTGCCTGCACGCGGCCCGCCATCGATCGTCCGTACCGGTGGATCGCGGGTGGGGTCGCGCACAGGTCGGCGAACGCCTCCGGTTCGGCCGCCGCGATCGCCGCCGGGTCCATCGTGCCGAACCGGTCCCGGATCTTCGCCGGTCCCGCGAACGCACGCTCCATCGGGAACTGCTGGTCCAGCAGCATGCCGGTCAGCAACGCGAACGCGTCGGTGGAGAGCAGTTCGTCTGCGGCCGGGTCCTGGGCAATCTGGAGATTCGCCATGGGCTCATCCTAGAACCCCTAGAATGGCGCCATGGGGAACCGACGGTGGGGACGGCCGGGAATTCGGCGGCAGACGTTGCGAGGGCGGAATCGTCGGAGGGCGGTCGTCGGCTTCGCCCTGGCGGCGGTGACCGCGCCCATGGTGATGGCCGGCGCCGGCACGGCCGGTGCCGTACCGGAGTACACCGATCCGAACCTCGCCACCACGCTGCGGTGCGACACACCGAACCCGTGGGGAGGTCCGCGGATACCGATCCACGTCGACGTGTTCAACCAGATCCCCTTTCCTGCCGACGGATTGCCGGGGCCGGCGATCTCGCTCATCGGGTCGAGCCGGGCGCAGCCGTCCCCGCTCCTCGACTACACCGTCGAGACCCGGGTGACCTGGCGGAATCTCGCCACCGGCCGGACCGGGACGGTCACGGTGCCGAGCCGCGCCCGGGTGATCACCTGGCAGGCGGATCTGCATCCGGGCCGTGGACCCGTCGCGTTCACGATCCGACAGAAGGTCGGATTGATGGCGTTCGTGCCGATGGTGGCCGCGCAGAACTCGACCTGTTCGGGGCGTGCGACGGCCTGACGGCCGGTGCCACCTGCGGGTGTCCGATGTCGAATCGTGACGTCGATGCCGTCGCAGAAGCACGGCGGAACATCACATTTCGGCCCCGGCGAGTAGCCTGAGAGCCGATACTGACGCGAGCGGGTTCTCCCACCTGCTGACTCGACGATGAGGACGTGCCATGTCGGAAGCGCACCAGAACGAGATCGCGGAGCAACACACGGCCAAAGTCATCGGTGTCACCGTCGCCGCTGCGGTCGGCGGCTTCCTGTTCGGCTTCGACAGTTCCGTGGTCAACGGCGCCGTCGACTCGATCCAGGACACCTTCGGGCTGGCCGAGCTGTTCACCGGATTCGCCGTCGCCATCGCCCTGTTGGGCTGCGCGCTCGGCGCTTGGTTCGCGGGCCGCCTCGCCGACGTCTGGGGTCGCAAGCGGGTGATGCTGCTGGGCTCAGCCCTTTTCGTCATCTCCGCGATCGGGACCGCATATACGCAGACGGTCTGGGACCTCCTCCTGTGGCGCGTGCTCGGCGGCATCGGCATCGGTATCGCATCGGTGATCGCACCCGCCTACATCTCCGAGATCGCGCCGGCCAGATATCGCGGTGCGTTGGCATCGATGCAGCAGCTGGCGATCACACTCGGCATCTTCGCCGCCCTGCTGTCGGACACGCTGCTCCAGGACGCCGCGAACGGCCCGGAGAACGAACTGTGGTGGGGCCTCGAGGCCTGGCGCTGGATGTTCCTCGTGGGCGTCGTGCCCGCGGTCGTGTACGGCCTGCTCGCGCTGATGATCCCGGAGTCGCCGCGATACCTCGTCGGTCGCAACCGAGACGAGGAGGCGGCACGAATCCTGCAGGAGGTGACCGGCGAGGCCCATCCGCTGGAACGGGTCAAGGAGATCCGACTGACCGTCAAGCGCGAGGCACGCACCTCGTTGAAGGACATCCGCGGGCCGTCGTTCGGTCTGCACCCACTCGTCTGGGTCGGCATCTGGTTGGCCATCTTCCAGCAGTTCGTCGGCATCAACGCGATCTTCTACTATTCGACGACCCTGTGGAAGTCGGTCGGTTTCGACACCGATCAGGCGTTCACCACGTCCGTGATCACCTCCGCGATCAACGTGGGCATGACCTTCGTGGCGATTCTCTTCGTCGACCGGATCGGACGGCGCAAGCTCCTGCTGATCGGTTCGGTGGGCATGTTCGTCGGATTGGTCATGGCGTGTGTCGCGTTCACACAGGCGACATACAAACAAACAGGGATGGTGGGCGACGTAGCTTGTACGCCCGGCAATACCACCAAGGACTGCCTTGCCCTTGCGGGCGGCTGGGGGCCAGTCGCTCTCATCGGCGCGAACATGTTCGTGGTCTTCTTCGCCGCCACCTGGGGTCCGGTCATGTGGGTCATGCTCGGCGAGATGTTCCCGAACCGGATCCGCGGCGTCGCGCTGGGCGTGTGCACGGCGGCGAACTGGTTGGCCAACTTCACGATCTCGATGCTCTTCCCGGAGATGAGCAAGGTCCTCGGCCTGGGCTGGATCTACGGCTTCTTCGCGTTCTGTGCGGCTGCGTCGTTCTTCTACGTGCGCGCAAAGGTGGAGGAGACCAAGGGGATGGAGCTCGAGGACATGGACGCGGCGGCCGCGACCCGGCTGTCCCAGTTCGAGGCGATGCGGTCGGCCAAGGACGCGCACTGATCGGGGGCGTGCCCCGTCAGTCCTGCTCGGCCAGTCCGGTGATCAGCAACCACTGCGCGGCGAAATAGCTTGCGAGAACCCAGGCCTCGGCCACGCCGACGAGCCGCGGATCCCGGATCAGGTGGCGCCGATTGATGATCGTGAGATCCGAGGCCAGGAACAACCATCCGCCGCAGCGCATCCGAGGCTGGGGACTCGGCATCGCATGGGCGGTCGCCGACATCAGACCCAGCGCGTTCCCGTAGGTGCCCAACACCGGCAACAGGCGTGGGCGGTGCACGGTGAGCACGCTCGCCGACTCCGCGAGAATCAGTGTCCGCACGGCCATCCCGGATGCCGTCGGGCGCGCTCCACGACGCAGCATCGCTCCGGTCAGACATAGCTGGGCGCCGGCGAACAGCGATGCGCCGATCTGCAGGCTGCAGTCCTTCCCGGGGCCGTCCGGGGCGAATTCCTCGAGGAGCATGGCGCGATCACCGGCCGCGGAGAACGCGACCGCTCCGGCGAGGAGGGCGTTGTCCACTCCTCGGCGCGACCGTGCTCCCCGTGCGGCCTCGAACGCCAGCACGACCAGCGGCAGCGGTTTGGTCGCGGCGGCGAGATCTCGTCGATGTCGTGCACCGGTCACGGTGGCAGCAGTGGCCGCAGCAGCGTAGGCGAGACCGACCACCGGACGAGCGGTGACACGACCGGTCAGGCCGCGACGTCGGATCCTCCGGATCACCGACTCGCCAGTCGGGAGACGAACCACCGGATGTCGTTGTCGGACAGGGCATCAGACTGCTGATCGTTGACCGCCAGATACGTACGTGCACTGACCCGACGATCTGCGGTCCGGGCATCGTTGAGATAGCGCAGCGACAGCGGCACGACGACATTCTGGTCGAACAGGCTCTGGGTCATCATCACCGGGCGGGTGAAGCCGCGGAGAGGGATCGTGTGCGACCGCGACACGACGTCGATGAGTGCGGTGTTGCCGGACAGCGGTGTGCTGAACAACGGGCCCATCGGTGTGCCGGCGAACGCATCGGTGAGGTCGTCGACGCAGAGGCGCGCCGCCCGGTTCATCCAGGTGATCCCGGTGTCGGTGAGGAACGAGTCCAGCTTCACCTCCGGGCGGGCGTTCCGGATCGCGCTGAGCGTGAACAGGATGTCGGCGGCGACACCGACGGGCATCGAACCGCTCGAGGGGCCGAGACCGCCGATGAGCGTGTCGAACTCGACCGGGATCGACGACACGGCCGATCCGCGGTAGTCGAGGGTCGGGCCCTGCACGCGCGTGCCCTGCCGGGCGAGATCGATCGCGGCGGCGGCGCCCCGGCCCTCACCGACGACCACCCATCGGCGTGCCAGGTTGTCGGCGACGTCGTGGCCGGCGCGGACGGCGTCGACGATGTTACGCGCCGTGGTCTGGGTGTCGAAATACTCGGGTGTGCCCTGGGTACCCAGGCCCGCGTAGTCGGGGATGACGACCGCGTAGCCGCGGTCGAGCCAGCGGGAGATCTCGTCCCGGTCGTCGGAGGTCGGCACCGCCGACGGTGCACATCCGTCGGCGATGCCGCGGCTGCCGTGGGCCCAGGCAACGACGGGCCAACCGCCCTTCGGTGCGGCGCCGGGCGGGAGCTGGACCGCCGCGGTGGACAGCCGACGTTGCCGGTCGGTGCCGGTGGTCCAGTAGGTGAAGGCGCTGCCCGATCCGGCGTGGGCGGCCAGACGGTTCTTCGGCAGATCACGATTGGTGAACACGGTGCCGGCGGGTGCGCCGCCGCTGGGCGCTGTCGGCGCCGGCTGGGCGACACCGGCGGCGGCGGCGGTCATCACGAGGGCCAAGGCGATCGGCAGGACCGACCGGACCGCGAACCGGTGAGGAGACCGTCGGCGCGATTGTGGCGAGGGCATGATGTGAGGTTTTCGTGTCGAGGGGTGCCGGCGGGTCGTCGGGCCTAGGCCTCGACGATGCCGATCGCGGGGAGGAAGTAGCAGGTGCGGGCGCCGTTCTGGGCCGTGCCGTACACCGCGGACAGGATGATGCCCTTGCCCGTCTGCACGGGCGCGAGCCGCACGCCGGACAGCAGCGGCAGTGCCTTCAGGAGCGGGCTGTTCGAGACGGGCACGAGGTCGGCGAAGCCGCCCTTGAGGGTTGCGACGTTGAACCAGGCGACCTGCATCTTCCCGTTGGTGACGCCATCGGCGGTCGCCGGGACGAACGCATAGGCGGTCTGGCCGTCCTCGACGAGGTTCAGCTTGGGCAGGGTGATGCCGAGCAGCTGCTGCAGAGGGGCCAGTGGCTCCTGCGCCAGTGGCCACGGCCCGGCGACGGCACCCGCGCCCGCGGTCACGAGCCCGAGCGGGTTGTCGGCGGTGGGATCGGTGCAGAACGGGGCGGCCGACGGACTCAGCGGTTGCACGCCCAGGGCCTTCAGGATCGCCAGCGGGTCGGTCTGTGCGACGGGAACCGCGCGGCCGGCGGCTGCCGCTTCCGGGATGAGACGGGTCCGCGCGGCCACCTGATCCGAGGACAGCTGTCCCACGCTCGTCATGACCGCTTGCGCTGCCTCCAGGGCCATCCGGTCGACGCCGGCGTCCTTCAGCATTCGGACCGCGGCCGCCAGCTCGGCGTCGTAGGGGATCTCGGGGATGGACAACGAGTTCGGCGGGACGAAGGGGGCCGCGGGCGCCATCGCCGGCGCGCCGAGCCCCGCGGCCGTCACGGTCGCGATACCGACGACACCGGCACGGGCGCGGAACGAGAGGCGGCTGAATGAGGGACGGCGGAACGAGAGGCGGGTGTGTGCACGCTGCGAGCTGGCGGACATGGGTTCTCCTTCATCGACCGGGTGCAGACCCGGACGGCCCTCCTCTGTTACGGATGTGACAGAAGTTGTTCAAGTTACAAGAGAGCACGAAGTGTACGCGGAACTCAAGTCGCGAAGCCGAGCTGTGACATCGCTGCGATGAAGCGGCGACCGACGATGCCGGGAAACGTCGTTCCTGGTCAGCGGCGAGTGACGCCTGTCATGGCATCGTGTGGACACGAGCGCCGAGCCGACCACACCCCCGGGGCGCTGGGCGGCCCGGGGGTGTGCAGACGGTGTGCGGTCGGCGGCTCAGATGATGCCGATGCCGATCGTCGGCACGATGCCGCAGGTGTTGATCTTGCCCTTGTTCTTGGTGGTGACGTCGCCGTAGATGGTGGAGATGACGCGTCCCTTGCCGGTCTTCGCGATTCCCGTGAAGGTGCCGGGTCCGTCGGTGGCGTTGATCTTGGGATTGCGCTTGAGCTGGACCTGCCCCGATCGCCCGTTGTCGATGTTCAGCCAGGTCGCCCAGAGTTTGCGGTTGGGGTTGTTGATCGCAGGGCCGGTGCCGAGGCTGGTGTAGACGTAGCCGGCCTCACCTCGCTTGGGGCCCGGCGCGGGTGCCTGCTGTGGGCCCGCCGTGAGCAGTGCTCGCCCGAGGGAGTTGCCGCCGTTGGGGCTGCCGTTGCCCGGCATGCAGCCGAATCCGATGGTCGGGTAAAGGAATTCCTGGATCTTCGGCGCTCCGGGGCCTTTCGGGATCTCCGGGTCGCCGGGCTTGCGCTCGGCAGCCTTCTGCTCGCGGACGAGTGCCGCGCGTCCGGGTTCGCCGAGGAAATCGATCACCGACTGCCAGATGGCCTTGGTCTGCGGCGGCAGGCCCGGCGCGGCCGCCAGGCCCTTCGCCTGGTCGAGCAGCTGGCTGTTGATCTTGCCGTCCGGCCCCTTGGTGGCGACCGATCCGATGATCGCCGGAGCGAACGCGCCCAGCGAGTCGAGGGTCCGCTGGTCGACCTTCGGCTTGGCGGGGGCGGGTGCCGCATCGGCGACGGCCGGTACGGCCAGCGACATCGCCGCGGCGATGCTCATCGCCGCGATGCCGACGCGACGCACGGTCCGGGTCGCGGGGCGGTGGATGCGGCGCGAAGCCGGGCTGGGTCGTGATCGCAGGCTCTGGAGTACAGGCAAACGCACTGTTTCCGGTCCAATCGGTCGTCGGTGTGCGCCACTGGGGTCACACACTCCGCTGTCAGTGACTCGGACGCCGGATCGACGTCGCGGGTCATTCTATGCACCCGCCGACGACGAGCACTGTCCAGGGAGCCTAACGCGACACTGTGTGACTGCTGTGATTGTTGATTCAATTGTTACTGATGGTACGTAACGATCTGCGGTCGTGCGCGATCGGGGCAACTGGTTAGATCGACCCGTGGCCACACGACGCAAAAGAGTGACCCGAGGATTCGGACTGATGCTGGCGGCGGCCTCGATCGCCACCGTGCTCACGGCGTGCGGAGACGACGCCGAGCCCGGCGCCGAGGTGACGCTGCTCACCCACGAATCGTTCGCATTGCCCGACTCGGTGTTCGACACCTTCCGACGCGAGACCGGCCTGACCCTGAAGGTCGTCCGGTCGGGTGACGCCGGACAACTCGCGTCCACGGTGTCGCTCACCCCCGGATCGCCGAAGGCGGACGCCGTCTTCGGGATCGACAACACCTTCGCCTCCCGGCCCATCGAGGCAGGTGCGCTCGAGCCGTACGCGTCGCCGATGGCGGCGAACGGGGCGGCCGAGTTCGCGATCCCGGGATCGGACAACGAACTGACCGCGGTCGATCGAGGCGACGTCTGTCTCAACGTCGACGACTCCTGGTACGAGGACAACCGGCAACAGCCGCCCACGAGCCTGCGCGATCTTCGGGACCCGAAGTACGCGTCGCAGGCGGCGCTGCTCGATCCCGGCACCTCGTCGCCCGGAATGGCGTTCCTGCTCACGACCATAGGGCTGTTCCCCAACGGCTGGCAGGACTACTGGAAGTCGGTGACCGCCGGCGGTGCCACGGTTGTGTCCGGTTGGGAGATCGCCTACAACCAGCTCTTCAGCGCCGGGGAGGGCAAGGGCGACAAGCCGATCGTGCTGTCCTATGCCTCCTCGCCCGCGGCGACGGCGGGGACCTCCGCGATACTCGACAGCTGTTTCCGGCAGGTCGAGTACGTCGGAGTCCTCAAGGGGGCCAAGAACCCCACCGGGTCCCGCAACCTCGTCGACTTCATGCTGAGCCCGACCGTGCAGGCCGCGCTCCCGTCGGCGATGTACGTCTACCCCGTGCAGAAGGACACGCCGCTTCCCGACGGCTGGCAACAGCGCGCCCCGGTGCCCACCTACACCGTCAGCCTGCCGCCGCAGTACATCGCCCAGAATCGTGAGAGCTGGCTCGAGCAATGGCGCGAGGCCGTCGGACGGTGACACCCGGCAGGTGGGGGACACTCGCCCTGCGGGTCGTTCCCGCAGTGTTCCTGCTGATCCTCTTCGTGTGGCCGATCGCCGCGCTGATACGACGAGCCGTCGACGTCGGGTCGGATGTCGGGATCGGCACCATCCTGGACCGGACACATGCGCTGAACCTGTTGGGGTTCACCCTCTTCCAGGCCGCCGCGTCCACCGCACTCGCGCTGGTGGTCGCCGCGCCGATGGTCTGGCTCATCGCCCGAGTCGACATCCCGGGCTCGTTCCTGCTCACCGTGATCGTCACAGTGCCGTTCGTCCTGCCGACCGTGGTCGTGGGTGTTGCGTTCCGCGCACTGCTCGACGGTCCGCTCGCCTTCGCCGGCGTCGGTTCCGGACTGTGGCCGATCCTGTTGGCGCACGCATTCCTGAACGTCGCGGTGATCGCCCGCATCGTCGGAGCCGCGTGGCGATCGCTGGACCCGCAGGTCGCCGAGGCTGCGCAGACGCTGGGCGCCGGCCGCGTGCGGGCCTTCGTCGAGGTCGTCGCACCCCGCTTGCTGCCCGCTGTCGGCGGCGCCGCGGCACTGGTGTTCCTGTTCTGCTCCACCAGCTTCGGCGTCATCATCATCCTGGGCAACGGTGAGATCCGCACCCTCGAGACCGAGATCTACACGCAGGCGATCGGATACTTCCGCATCCCCGACGCGGTGGTGCTCTCGATGGTACAGATCATGGTCGTGGTCGCGGCTCTGGTGCTCACACGGCTGTTCGCCGAGAGGGGCGAGGGGGGTGCTGGTGCCCGGCCCGCCGAGACGCGACTCCGGCCGCGCGGGCGGCAATGGCTGCCGGTCGGCGCGGCGTTGATCTGGACGACCACGATTCTCGTCGCTCCCCTGCTCGTCCTGGTCGTGCGATCGGTCCGCCCGGGCGCCGACGGGACGTGGACACTCGACGGCTACCGGTCGCTCGGTGAGTCGGTGAACGGCGTCACGCCCCTCGAGACACTGCGATACTCCCTGGGTACGGCGGCGTTGGCGATGGTGATCGCTCTCATCGTCGGGCTGCTGACGGCCCTTGCGCTGCACCGCGCGCGTGGCGCCTGGTCGGCTGCAGGGAACATAGTGGCGACCATTCCGCTCGGGATCAGTGCTGTCACACTGGGTTTCGGTTACCTCATCGTTCTCGCGGCGATGCCCGCCGATGTCGCCGCGTCGCCATTGGTGATCCCGTGCGTGCAGGCACTGATCGCGATCCCGGTCGTGGTGCGGATCGCGGTGCCCGCCCTGCGATCGATCCCCCCACGGCTGCGGCAGGCCGCGGCCACCCTCGGGGCCGGCCCGCTCCGGGTGTTCCTGACCATCGATCTACCGCTCATCGGCCGATCGCTGGGCGCCGCAGGCGGATTCGCCTTCGTCATGGCGCTCGGTGAGTTCGGCGCGACGAGCTTTCTGGCCAGGGCCGACACGACCACCCTGCCGGTTCTCATCGGGTCGGCGCTCAACCGGCCGGGGGCCGACAATCTGGCGACCGCGATGGCGGCGTCGGTTCTGCTGGTCGCCGTGACGACGGTGGCCGTCGTCGGAGTCGAGGTTCTGCGTCCGCGCACCGGGGCGGTGTTCTAGATGCTCGAGATCGACGGCCTGCAGGTCTGTTACGGGTCGACCGTCGTCCTCGACGGTCTCGACTGGACCGTCGGTACCTCGGGTTCGGTGGTGACCGCATTGCTCGGGCCGTCAGGCTGTGGGAAGTCGACGCTCATCCGTGCCGTCGCCGGGCTCGAGCCGTCGGCGGCGGGCAGGATCCGGTTCGACGGCGAGGACATCGCGGCCGTGCCGACTCATCGACGTGACTTCGGTGTCGTGTTCCAGGACGGTCAGCTGTTCAGTGGACGCACCGTCGCCGCGAATGTCGCGTACGGCCTGCGGATGCGTCGATGGTCGCGCGCCGACATCGCCGCCCGTGTCGAGGAGATGCTCGATCTCGTCCGACTGCCCGATCTCGGTCGGCGCCGTGTCGACGAACTCTCCGGTGGTCAGGCGCAGCGCGTTGCCCTCGCCCGTGCACTCGCGCCCCGGCCGCGACTGCTGCTCCTCGACGAACCGCTGGCCGCGCTCGACCGCCTGCTCCGCGATGCGCTCGCCACGGAGATCGCCGAGATCGTCCGTGCCGCAGACACTCCCACGCTGGTGGTCACCCACGACCATACCGAGGCCGCGCTGATGGCGGACACCATCTCGGTCATGCGCTCCGGGGATATCGTGCAGACCGCTGCGCCGGGTCGGCTCTGGGCCCGACCCGTGGACGAGTGGACGGCACGTTTCCTCGGCGTCACCGCCGTGGTGCCCGGCCAGGTGCGCGACTCCCGCGTCGACACGGACCTGGGACAGATCGCCGTGGACCTCCCGGACGGTGATGCACTCCTCGGTCTGCGACCCGAGTCAATCCGTGCGTACCTCACCGAAGGCCGCGATGACCTCGAAAGCCGTTGCGGTGCACAAGGAAAAGACGTCACGGAGGGAGACGGTGTCGTCGGCGTGGTCGTGGCTGTCGCCGACCTCCCCGCCGGTCGGCGACTTCGTGTCCGCACCGCCGTGGGGGAATTCGACGCGGTGACGTCGGCGGCGGTCGGGATCGGCGACGACGTCGCTCTGCGCATCGTCGCCGAGCGGGTGGCGGTGATCGGCCCGTGACGGGGTCGTCGAGTGGCGAGGACGCCGAGGCGAGCGCCGTGCCCCGTCGAATCGTGGTGGCCGGCGCCGTGATCGATTCCGAGCGGCAGACGTTGCTGCTGGCGCAGCGCCGATATCCACCGGAGGTGGCCGGCCTGTGGGAACTGCCCGGAGGCAAGGTCGAACCGGGAGAGACCACCGAGGCGGCCCTGCGCCGCGAGCTGCGTGAGGAACTCGGCGTCGACGTGAGCGTCGGTGCCGCCCTCGACGACCAGGTGCCACTCCGTGACGACCTCGTCCTCGTCGCCGTGCTCGCCACTATCGTCGACGGCACGCCACGCCCCGTCGAGCACGAGGCGCTGCGCTGGTTCGATGCCGCCGAACTGCGCGAACTCGCCGATCGGTGCGTGCTCGTCCCGGCCGACGCCGTCTGGGTTCCTCAGCTCCTGGACATCCTGGGGCAGGAGGCGATCGGAGCCTGACGCCCCCGCATCGGCCTCAGGCGGCGCGGGCCTTCTTGAGTGCTTTGCGCAGCTGTTTCTTCGACATCTGGTCGTCGTCGACCTTGCGCATCCGATGGATCACGACCGGGCACCGCACGCACCGCGTCGACTTGCGACAACATTTCTTCTTGGGCTTCAGATCGCGCACCGTCGCCGGGTTCACCTTGCCCATGGGCGTGAACACTAGCAGTGCCCGCACGAGCGTGATCCGCGCTCTCACCCGGCCGTCAGCGACCGTCTCACCCCGGATCCGCCACTCGGAGGGTCCCGTGACGGCGGTCTCACCCCGGACTCGGATACCCTTGATCGGGCCGATCTCGGTCTGAGAACCCGATCTGAAAGACGAGTCAGTGAGCGCTGTCCACAATTTCCGCAACGTCGCGATCGTCGCGCACGTCGACCACGGCAAGACCACGCTGGTCGACGCGATGCTGCGTCAGTCCGGTGTATTCGGCGAACGCGCCGAGCTCGTCGACCGCGTGATGGATTCCGGTGACCTCGAACGCGAGAAGGGGATCACCATCCTCGCGAAGAACACCGCCGTCCACCGCCGCCAGCCCGACGGCACCGAGGTCGTCATCAACGTCATCGACACCCCCGGCCACGCCGACTTCGGCGGCGAGGTCGAGCGCGGCCTGTCGATGGTCGACGGTGTGGTGCTGCTCGTCGACGCCTCCGAGGGCCCGCTGCCGCAGACGCGTTTCGTCATGCGGAAGGCGCTGGCCGCGTCGCTGCCGGTGATCCTGGTCGTCAACAAGACCGACCGCCCGGACGCGCGCATCCAGGAGGTCGTCGACGAGAGCCAGGATCTGCTGCTCGACCTCGCCTCCGACCTCGACGACGAGGCCGCCGCGGCGGCCGAGCTGGCACTCGACCTGCCGGTGCTCTACGCGTCCGGTCGCGCCGGGATCGCCAGCACTGAGCAGCCGGCCGACGGCCAGGTGCCCGAGGGGGAGAACCTCGACCCCTTCTTCGACGTCCTGCTCGAGCACGTGCCCGCACCCAAAGGTGATCCCGAGGCGCCGCTGCAGGCCCATGTCACCAACCTCGACGCATCGGCCTTCCTCGGCCGCCTCGCGCTCGTCCGCATCCACAACGGCACCTTGCGCAAGGGCCAGCAGATCTCGTGGTGCCGTGAGGTCGACGGAGAACCCGTCGTCGAGAAGGCCAAGATCACCGAACTCCTCGCCACCATCGGCGTCGACCGCGCACCCGCCGAGTCCGCGGCCGCCGGTGACATCGTCGCGGTCGCCGGAATGCCGGAGATCATGATCGGCGACACCCTCGCCGACCTGGACGAGCCGCAGCCGCTGCCGCGCATCACCGTCGACGAGCCGGCGATCTCGGTGACCATCGGCACCAACTCGTCGCCGCTCGCCGGCCGGGTGTCGGGTCACAAGCTGACCGCCCGCATGGTCAAGTCGCGCCTCGACTCCGAACTGGTCGGCAACGTGTCGCTGCGCGTGCTCGACATCGGCCGTCCCGACGCCTGGGAGGTCCAGGGACGAGGCGAGCTGGCTCTGGCCATCTTGGTCGAGCAGATGCGGCGTGAGGGCTTCGAACTCACCGTCGGCAAGCCGCAGGTGGTCACCCGCACGGTCGACGGCAAGGTGCAGGAGCCCTTCGAGCACCTGACGGTCGACGTCCCGGAGGAGTATCTCGGTGCGGTGACCCAGCTGCTGGCCGCCCGCAAGGGGCGGATGGAACAGATGAACAACCACGGCACCGGCTGGGTCCGGATGGAGTTCATCGTGCCCTCGCGCGGCCTCATCGGTTTCCGCACTGACTTCCTGACCGAGACCCGTGGCACCGGCATCGCGAACGCCGTGTTCGACGGCTATGACGTATGGGCGGGCGAGATCCGGGCCCGTCACACCGGTTCGCTCGTCAGCGACCGCACGGGCAGTGTCACGCCGTTTGCGATGATCCAACTCGCCGATCGCGGGACGTTCTTCGTGGAGCCGGGCGCCGACACCTACGAGGGCATGGTCGTCGGGATCAACCCGCGTGCCGAGGACCTCGACATCAACGTGACCCGTGAGAAGAAGCTGACGAACATGCGTCAGTCGTCCGCCGACGTCATGGAGACGCTGGCCAAGCCGATGCAGCTCGACCTCGAGGGTGCGATGGAATTCTGCGCCGCCGACGAGTGCGTGGAGGTCACCCCGGAGGTCGTCCGGGTGCGTAAGGTTCACCTCGATGCGTCGACCCGCGCCCGCGAGCGCTCGCGGGCGAAGTCGCGCGATCAGGCGGCCGGTTAGAGCGAGGGATCGCGCTCGGCGTCGAGGCCCCGTGGTGTATCCGACGCCGGGCGCACATGACCTTGGGGGTTTGTTGGTGAGTCGTTGGCACACAGAGGGCGCCTCGGCGGGAGTCGTGTCGACGATGCGCCGGCACGGGCGCTGGGCGGTGCTGGTGGGCGCAGTCCTCGTGCTGGTGTCGGCATGCTCGGCGAATCCGCCTCCGCCGGTGCGGGAGACGGCCCCGCCCGCGACACCCGCCGAGTATCCGACGGAGAAGACGATCTATGTCGCCACGGACTCCGTCGGCGGCGGGTTCAATCCGCACATCGGTGCCGATCAGAGCACGGTGACCACAGCCATCGCGGCGATGACCCTGCCGAGTGCGTTCCGTCCGGTGGACACGCCCGCGGGCGTGGTCTGGCAGCGCCAGGAGGCGCTGATCACGTCGGCCGAGGTCACCTCCACCCAGCCGTTCACCGTCACCTATCAGATCCACACCGACGCGCAGTGGTCCGACGGCCTGCCGGTGACCGGTGACGATTTCTCGTATCTGTGGCAGCAGATGTCGCGCCAGCCCAACGTCGTCGCGCCCGCCGGTTATCGGCTGATCGACTCAGTGCAGTCCAGGGCCGGTGGCAAGGAAGTGCAGGTGACCTTCGCGCGGCCCTACCCGGCGTGGCGCGAACTGTTCACCGACCTGTTGCCGAGCCATGTGCTGCGCGGTGCGCCCGCCGGCTTCCAGACCGGTATGGACAGTGGCAAACCGGTGTCGGCGGGACCGTTCTCGGTGGCGTCGATCGACCAGACCCGCGACGAGGTGCGTCTGGTCCGCAACGACCGTTACTGGATGAAGCCGCCGTCACTGGACCAGGTCGTCCTGCGGCGCGCGGGTACGGCGTCCCAGATGGTCGAGTCCGTGCGGTCGGGTGACTCGTCGATCGCCACCGTCGCCACCGGGCCCGCCACGACGGCGGAACTCGCCGCGGTGCCGGGCGTGGACACCCAGCGCAATCCGACGTCACGGGCGCTGTCGGTCAGCGTCAACGCGCGAACCGCGACGATGCGCTCGTTGCAGGTGAGGCGCGCGGTCCTCGGCATGATCGACGCCAACCTGGTCACCCTGGCAGGAGCGGGCGACGACCTCGTCACGCCGTACGCCAACACGGTGTTCGCCCCGACCGACCGCGGGTACACCCCGGTCGACCGTCCCCGTCCCGGCCCGGGTGAGGTGACGGCGCTGCTCGCGGACGCCGGATACCAACGTGCAGACCCCCGGTCGGAGGTACCCGACAGCCCGGAGCCGGGGTCGTCCGGGTCGTCGGTGCCGTCGTCGAGCGCCGCGCCGAGCGCATCGACAGGCGCCGACTCCGGCGCCGAGGTGGCATCGCTGCCGACCGGGATCGCGCCTTATCGCAAGGACGGCGACGACCTGACGGTTCGTGTCGGGGCGATCAGCGGTGACCCGAGGTCGACGTCGGCGGCGTCGAACATCGTCGATCAGCTGCGCGGTCAGGGCGTTCGTGCCGCCGTGGTCGCCCTGCCCAACAGCGAGCTCTACGGCGTGGCACTGACCAATGCCCGGGTCGATCTCGTCGTCGGCTGGACCGGACTCGGCGTCCCACCCGCGGCGTCGCTCGCCTCGCAGGTGGACTGCGATCAGCCGAAGCCGGGTACCGCGCCGTCGTTGTCGACCCCGCCGACACCGACCAGCGTCGCACCGGGTCAGACCGGCGCGGGCGCCGACGACAGCTACGCCAGCAACCTCTCCGGTGTCTGCGATCCGGAGCTGATCTCCCTCGCCCGGGACGCGTTGTCGGCGGTCGACCCGATCCCGCCGCTGCAGCAGGCCGAACCGCTGCTCTCCGAGCAGGCGATCTATCAGCCGATCTACCAGGACAGCACGCTGGTCGGGCGTACCGGGTCGGTGCGTAACGTGCCGTTGTCGGGACCCATCCAGGTGGGAATCTTCGGTGACAGCGTGGCCTGGGAGATGCGGTGACGACTCCCGACATACCCACCGGTGACGGCCGGCTGCTGCTGCTGCACGCCCATCCCGACGACGAGTCGATCATGACCGGCGGGACGATTGCGCGGTATCTCGCGGAGGGTGTCGACGTCCGGGTGCTGACCTTCACCCTCGGTGAAGAGGGTGAGGTCATCGGCGACGAGTGGGCGCAACTGGCCGCCGACGGTGGCGCCGATCAGCTCGGCGGCTACCGGATCCTCGAACTGACCCGCGCATTGGCGGCTCTGACACCGGAGGGTCGGGAGCCGCTACGACCACGATTTCTCGGTGGCGCCGGCCGGTGGCGGGACTCCGGTATGGCCGGTTCCGCGTCGGCGTCGCACCCGCGCGCACTGTCGATGGCGAGCGTGGACCTGCTCGTGGACACCCTGGTCGCGGAGATCGTCGAGTTCGCCCCGCAGGTGATCGTGACCTACGACGACGCGGGCACCTATGGCCATCCCGACCACATGCTCGTCCACGAGACGACCGTGCACGCCGTGCCACGCGCCCAGGAACTCCTCGGCCGCGAGCTCAAGGTCTACGAATCGGTGACGGAACGTTCGGCCCTGCTCGCCGGTCTGGCCGCGGCCGAGGACATTCCGTCCGGCTGGCGGATGCCCGAACCGGGCGAGCTGCCCGGCTACCCCGACGATGCGATCACGACCGAGATCGACGTCGTGGCCCAGCGTGGCCGCAAGGCCGCCGCACTGGCCGCCCACGCGACCCAGGTGACCGTCGCCGGGTCCGGCGCGCAGTACGCGCTGTCCAACAACATCCTGCAGCCGATCTTCGACCACGAGCACTTCATCCGGATCTCACCGCGCAGAGAGGTGGGCGAGACCCCGCGGGAGACCGACCTGTTCGACGGGTTGACGTGATGCGACCACAGGACCGCGCGCTGCTCGGGCTCCTCGTCGTCGACGGGTTCGTCGTCGGCGTGATGTCGGTGGCGTTCGCCTACCTGCGCTTCGGCGGAGTCGCGATCCCGGTGGCCGCCGTCCTCGCCGGCGTCGTCAACTGCGTCCTGCTGTGGCTGGCGGCCGGCTACACCGACGGGCCGGCGCGGTGGTTTCCCTTGTTGGCGTGGCTGCTGGCACTCGTGATCGGGGCAATGCCGGGCCCCGGCGGTGACGTCGAGATCCTTCCGGAGGGTCCGATGCTGCTCCCGAGTCTGTCGCTGCTGGTGATCGGCGCCGGGCTCCCCGGCATCCTGGCGTGGACGGGTCGTCTGCCGGCCGCCGACGACGACTGACCGGCGAATCTCCACCTCAGGTGGCCCCGACGACGCACTCATCCGGGCGGTTAGAGTGAGGGGATGGTCCTGCGGGAGTGGGCTCGGGACGCGCACGCCGCGGCGGAGGAAGCCCGGGAAGCGCTGCGTCACGTCTCCGACGATCCGGCGACCCTCACCGACGACGAATGGGTGACCCTGCTCGGCGCATCCGGACTCGAACTCGACACTCTCTGTGCGCTCGCCGACACCGCTCGGCGGAAGGTTGTGGACGCTGATGCGTTGACCTTTGTCGTGAACCGAAATCTCGACACCACCGTCGTCGCCTCCGGACGAGAGGACGTCCCGTCTGTCGAGGAGTTGGCCGTCGAAGCGCGCGAGCTCGGCGCCACCGAGATCTGCATGCAGGGGCCGGTGCCCGCCGACGCCCCGTCCGACGAGTACCTACGGCTGATCGAGCGGATCCACGGCGCCGCGCCGGAGTTACATCTGCACGCGTTCCGGCCCCCGGAGGTCCGCGACGCGGCCGGCCGGATGGATGTGTCGATCTCGCAGTTCCTCGGCCGCGCGCGGGCGGCGGGGCTCGGCTCGGTCCCCGGGACCGCCGCACAGATCCTCGACGACGAGGTGCGCGACGTCCTGGCGGGCGGAACCGCACCGCCGGTCGGCGAGTGGATCGAGAGCATCGAGGCCGCCCACGACGTGGGCCTGTTCTCGACCGCGACCATGCTCTACGGGCATGTGGAGAACCCGCACCACCAGGTGTCGCATCTTCGTCTGCTCACCGAGATCCAGCGCCGTACGGGCGGTTTCAGTGAATTGATCCTGATGCCGCTGTTGCCGGGAAATGCCGCACCCCATCTCGCCGGCATCGCGACGAGGACTGCGTCCGTACGCGAGACGCGAGCCGTGCACGCGGTCGCGCGTCTGATCACGTTGGGGTCTATCGACCACCTCCAGGTCGCCTGGACCAAACACGACCGCGAGACCACCGAACTCCTGCTCACCGGCGGCGCCGACGACATCGGTGGCCTGTTGATCGACGGCACGCTCATGCCGGCCGCCGGTCAGGAGGAGGGCCGGGTGCTCGACGTCGACGAACTGGTCGCCATCGCCGGCCACGTCGGACGGGCCCCCCGCCAGCGAACGACGGGCTACGACGTCCCACCCGCCGATCGACTCGTCGACTTCGGCGAGGTGCGTTCGTGACCGGCGCCGCGGCACCGCTCGACGTCGACATCGCAATCGTCGGAGCCGGATTCGCCGGAATCGGCATGGCCACCCGATTGGCAAGGCGGGCAACCGAATCGTTTGTCGTCATCGAACGGGCGGACGGAGTCGGCGGTACCTGGCGGGACAACACCTATCCGGGCATCGCCTGCGACATCCCCGCGCATCTCTACTCGTTCTCCTTTCGTCCGCCGACCGACTGGGCCACGCTCTATCCACGGGGTGCCGACATCCGGCGCTACCTGCAACAGACCGTCGACGACGAAGGCCTCACCCCCCACATCCGCCTCGGCTGTGCACTCCGTGACGCCCGGTGGGACGAGGAGGCCGCCCGGTGGGAACTCGAGACCGGGTCCGGCCGGATCCGTGCCGGGGTGCTCGTGATGGCTGTCGGCCGGTTGTCCGAGCCGCACGTCCCCGACATCGACGGACTCGAATCCTTCAGCGGGGCAGTCGTACACACCGCGGAATGGCGTGACGATCTGCTCACCGGAGGTGAACGGATCGGCGTTGTCGGAACAGGAGCGTCAGCGGTACAGGTGGTCCCGCACCTGGCCGAGATCGCCGACGAGCTCGTCGTGTTCTCCCGCACACCGCCCTATGTGGTACCGCGGGAGGATCGCCGGTTCTCCGACGCCGAGCGCGCCGAGTTGCGGCTCCCGGAAAACGCCAACGCGCTGCGGGAGCGGCTGCTCCTCGACGCCGACAAGGCTTTTCGGCAACGCCTCGGTCTGCGCCCCGACATCGACGCCATCCGGGACCGAGCCCGCGGACACCTGCACGCGCAGGTGGACACGCCGGTTCTGCGTGAGATGCTCACGCCCGACTACGAGATCGGGTGCAAACGCATTTTGCTCAGCGACGACTTCTATCCGACGCTCACCCGCCCCGACGTCGTGTTCGAACCGAGTGCCCTGGAATCGGTCATCGAATCGAAGGCGAGGGCGACCAGTGGCCGGACCTACGATCTCGATGTCCTGGTGATGGCCACCGGATTCGAGACGACCCGACCGCCCGCCGCCACCCGGGTGCGCGGACGGGGAGGCCGGGCACTGTCCGAACACTGGTCGGACGGCATGGTCTCCTATGCGTCGACGACCGTGAGCGGCTTCCCCAACATGTTCGTCCTCGACGGCCCGAATGCCGCGCTCGGTCACAACTCTGCGATCTACATGATCGAAACCCAGCTCGACTACGTGCTCGGTGCGCTGGACTTCATGGCGCACAACGGAACCCGTTCACTCGAGGTGACCGCGCAGGCCGAAGAGGCCTATACCCGGGAGATCGACGAGCGCAGCGCCTCGACGGTCTGGCTCACCGGGTGTGACAGTTGGTATGTGGACCCCGGAAGCGGGCGGCTCACGTTGCTGTGGCCGGGGACGGCGCTCTCGTTCCGGGACCGCAACGGGACCTTCGAGCCCCAGCCCTATCTCATCGAGCCCCAGCCCGATCTCCCCGAATCCCGCCCGGCCGACGACGGAGGTACGTTTCCATGACCGAGACGATGACCATCGAGGACGCACTGGCAGCAGCGCGCGCCGGCGACGGCATCGACCTGCCCGCGGCGCGCGCACTGTTGGCGGCCTCCGGCGACGATCTCGTCGAGGTGCAGCGCATCGCCGCCGAGATGCGTGACGCCGGCCTAGACGAGGTGGGCAGGTCAGGTCAGATCACCTACTCGCGCAAAGTGTTCGTCCCGCTCACGAGGCTCTGCCGGGACCGCTGTCACTACTGCACCTTCGTGACGATCCCCGGCAAGCTCGCCCGCGCCGGACACGGGATGTACCTCGATCTCGACGAGGTGGTCGACCTCGCCCGCAACGGCGCCCAGCTCGGGTGCAAGGAGGCGCTGTTCACGCTCGGCGACCGCCCGGAGGACCGCTGGCCGCAGGCGGGCGAGTGGCTGGCCGCCCGCGGGTACAGCTCGACCCTGGACTACGTGCGTGCCGCCGCGGTCGCGGTCCTCGAGGAGACCGGCCTGCTGCCGCACCTCAACCCGGGCGTCATGAGTGCCGAGGAGATGCGACGGCTGCGCCCGGTGGCTCCGTCGATGGGCATGATGCTCGAGACCACCTCGCGCCGGTTGTTCACCGAGAAGGGACAGCCGCATTACGGAAGCCCCGACAAAGACCCCATCGTCCGACTGCAGGTGCTCGACGACGCCGGGGCCGAACGCATCCCGTTCACCACCGGCATCCTGGTGGGGATCGGTGAATCACTCACCGAGCGTGCCGAATCCCTGCTGGCCATCGCCGACGCACACCGCACCCACGGGCACATCCAGGAAGTGATCGTGCAGAACTTCCGCGCCAAACCGGACACGGCGATGCGCGGTACCCCGGATGCCGAGATGTCGGAGTTCCTGGCCGCCGTCGCGGTGGCACGGATCGTGCTCGGTCCGCGGATGCGCGTGCAGGCACCGCCGAACCTGGTGTCGGGTGAGGAGTGTGCGGCACTGATCGCGTCCGGGATCGACGACTGGGGCGGTGTCTCGCCGCTGACCCCCGACCACGTGAATCCGGAACGGCCGTGGCCCAATCTCGACGTCCTCGCCGAGATCACCGCCGCCTCGGGTCACACGCTGACCGAGCGGATCACAGCGCAGCCGCCGTATGTGCTCGCGGGCGAGGACTGGATCGATCCGTCACTGGCCGAGCACGTGGGGGCCGTGTCGGATCCGTCGACCGGCCTGGCCGCCGACGTCATCCCGCACGGTCGGCCCTGGCCCGCGGTCGCCTGAGGGTGCAGCGCTACAGCGCGCGCAGTGCCTCGTATCCGCCGACGACGTCGGTCGCCCGGTGCAGGCCGAGCTGCTGCAGTGCGGCCGCCGCGAGGCTCGATGTGTATCCCTGCGAGCACAGGATGATCCAGCGGACATCGTGATCGACGGCCTCGGGGACGTGGGCCTCGCTGGCCGGATCGCAACGCCACTCGAGGACATTGCGTTCGATGACCAAGGCGCCCTCCGCCTCACCCTCGACCGCACGCTGTGCGGCGGGCCGGATGTCGACGAGGACGCCGCCCGCGGTGAGCTCGTCGGCGACCTCACGGGCCTCGAGCCGGTGCAGTCGCTCGCGTGCCTCGAGCAGGAGGTCGTCGATCGTGGGCATCCAGGTCACTCCGGTTCGTCGGTCAGTTCGGTGCGTGTCCGGCGCAATCTACCGTGATCGGTCACGTCGTAGAAGGACATCGCGGTCAGCGGGGGAGAGTAGGCGTGCACACTGAGCGTGGGCGTGTGGGTGGTGTCGGCCGCCCTGGCGTCGGCGCCGACCGGAGACAGATCGTGGCGCTGCACATCGTGCACCCAGCCGAGGGGAAACGCGGCCTGATCGCCGGCATCGAGGACGCGCAGCGCCAGGTCCTTGCCGGTCCACCGGTACTCCCGCAACGAGCCCGACAGCACGGTGAGCGCGCCCAGAGAGCCCGCGTGATCGTGCAGCTCCGTCGACCGGTCCGGGGTCCAGCTGATCAGCCACAGATCGAGGTCGTCGTTCGCCTCGAGACGTGTCGCCCACCGCTCGACCGGGTCCCAGCGACCCGGCAGCAGGTGATCATAGGTGCCGTCGAGGACGTCGGCGACGCCCTGATCGGTGATGCGCAGCAGATCGGCCGGGCGCAGTCGGGTCGGGAGATGCCCGAAGCGGACATGGGCGGGTTCGAACCGGGAGTCGGTGCGGCGCAGAGAGGTGGTCATGGGATCTCCGAGTCGTGAGGGTGGGGACGGGTGTCAGGGCCTGGGACCCGGACACATCTCGCCCGACCATCCGTCGACTCGTTGGCGCTCGGTCACGCGGTCCACTTTCGCGCGGGCGCCGTGCGATGTCGAGGATTGGACGCGCGCTGATCGCAACGCTCGACCCGGTGTGATCCGCGTTACCCCCACGACTTCCCGAGGGGGAGGATTCGGTCAGCGACGACCACGACCGATAGTCTGGTCTGCGGACACGTGTGTGCGAACGACCCGACGAGCGGGGGCGCCGCCCGGTCCGCGATCAGGCGCGTCCAGCCCACGCGCCGTCCCGGCGACGACCCCGCGACAGCGATCGTCTCCGGCCCGCGAGTTTTGCAGCGAAGGAGAGTGTGGTGACCTACATCATCGCGGAGCCTTGTGTCGATGTCCTGGACAAGGCCTGCGTCGAGGAATGCCCGGTGGACTGCATCTACGAGGGCGGACGGATGCTCTACATCCAGCCCGACGAGTGCGTCGACTGCGGTGCCTGTGAGCCGGTGTGCCCGGTCGAGGCGATCTTCTACGAGGATGATGTGCCCGACGACTGGGAACCGTACGTCAGCGCGAACGCCGACTTCTTCGACGACCTCGGTTCCCCGGGCGGCGCGAGCAAGGTGGGCAAGACGGATGCCGATCCCGCCTTCATCAAGGGTCTGCCGCCCATGAACGACGAGGAATGACCTGACCCCGTGAGCACGTCCGGATTCGCGACACGGCGACGCGTCAGCGGGCTCCTGCCCGACTTCCCGTGGGACACCATCGGTGATGCGCGGGCCCGCGCGAACTCCCATCCGGGCGGCATCGTCGACCTCTCGGTCGGTACCCCGGTCGATCCCGTCGACCCGGTGATCCGCGACGCCCTGGCCGCATCGTCGGAGTTCCCCGGGTACCCGACGACGGTCGGCACGACGGAGTTGCGGACCGCGGCCGTCTCCGCACTGGCCCGCAGGTACGGCGTGACCGCCCTCGACGCGTCCGCAATCCTGCCGGTGATCGGCACGAAGGAGGCCATCGCCGGGATCGTGTCGACACTCGGCATCGGGGCCGGCGAGACCGTGGTGATCCCCGAGATCGCTTATCCGACCTATGAAGTCGGCGCCATCCTGGCCGGGGCGTCACCGGTACGCGCCGATTCGACGGTGCAGTTGGGTCCGAGCGCGCCCGCGTTGATGTTCCTGAACTCGCCGTCGAATCCCACGGGCAAGGTCCTCGGGATCGATCATCTCCGCAAAGTGATCGGGTGGGCGCGCGAGCGCGGCACCGTCGTCGTCTCCGACGAGTGCTACCTCGGGCTCGCCTGGGACTCCGAAGCGTTCTCGATACTCGATCCCCGCGTCAGCGACGGCGACCACACGGGGCTGATCGCCGTGCACTCGCTGTCCAAGGTGTCGAATCTGGCGTCGTACCGGGCCGGTTTCCTCGCCGGCGATCGCGACCTCATCGCCGAGCTGCTGGCGGTCCGCAAACATTCCGGGATGATCGTCCCGTTCCCCATCCAGGGGGCGATGGTCGCCGCCCTCGACGATGACGCCCACGCCGATGCCCAGGCCGAGCGCTACCGTGCCCGGCGTGCGGTCCTCCTCGCCGCGGTCACCGCGGCCGGATTCCGCGTCGACGACTCCGAGGCAGGGCTCTACCTCTGGGCGACCCGTGACGAGGACAGCCGCTCGACGCTCGATTGGCTGGCCGACCGTGGCATCCTCGCGGCGCCCGGGGACTTCTACGGTCCGCGCGGCGTCCGGCACGTGCGGATGGCACTGACCGCCACGGACGAGCGGATCGCCACCGCCGCTGCGCGCCTGGGCGGGTGACCCCGTACGGGCGCGAAGGCCCGGCCGGGTTCCTGCCCGATCTCAGTTGTGCTTGTGCAGGGCCTCGTTCAGTGCGATGCCGTCGCCCTTCCACGGGACGACCTCGACCGCGCCGGTGAGACTGTTGCGACGGAAGAGCAGATTCGACTGACCGGCGAGGTCACGTGCCTTCACCGATGAACCGTCCGGACCGGTGACCTTGGTGCCGGCGGTCACATACAGACCGGCCTCGACGACACAGTCGTCGCCGAGTGGGATGCCGCACCCGGAGTTCGCGCCGAGCAGACAGCGTTTGCCGAGCGAGATGATCTCCTTGCCGCCACCGGACAGCGTGCCCATCGTGGAGGCGCCGCCGCCGATGTCGGAGCCGTCGCCGACGACGACACCTGCCGAGATCCGGCCCTCGACCATCGACGACCCCAATGTGCCGGCGTTGTAGTTGACGAATCCCTCGTGCATGACGGTCGTGCCCGGAGCGAGGTGGGCACCGAGGCGGACCCGGTCGGCGTCACCGATCCGGACGCCGCCCGGCAGGACGTAATCCACCATGCGCGGGAACTTGTCGATGCTGTACACGGTCACCGGACCCCGGGCGCGCAGGCGGGCGCGGGTCGTCTCGAATCCGTCGATCGGGCACGGGCCGTGATTGGTCCAGACCACGTTGGTGAGCAGTCCGAAGATCCCCTCGAGGTTCGTCCCGTGCGGCGCGACGAGTCGGTGGGAGAGCAGATGCAGGCGGAGGTACACATCGTAGGCGTCCTCGGGTGCCTCCGAGAGGTCCGAGATCGAGGTGCGGATGGCGACCGTCTTCACCCCGCGGGCAGCGTCGGCGCCGACGAGATCGCGCAGTGAGCTGGGCACATCGTCGCCGTCGAGGGTCACCGTCTCCGTCCGGGCGGGACTGTCGAGTTCGAGTTCCGGGAACCACACGTCGAGAACCACTCCGGGATCGGCCGACCCCCCGTTGGTCACCGTGGCAATTCCGGTTGCGTAAGCGCCATTCGTCGTCACGGGAGCACAGCCTACCGGGATGGGGGAATACTCGAGTTCGTGACCATCTCCAGCCGAACGCGGGCCGAGACCGGTACCGTCTGGCGTGCGCGACGCGCGGCGGGGGTGTCGACGATCCTGCCCGACGGCTGCATGGACCTCATCTGGAACGGACGCGAGGTGCTCGTCGCCGGACCCGACACGGCCCCGTACCGACATCGCTCCCAGCGGCCGGAGACGCTGGTCGGCCTGCGACTCCCGCCCGGCACGGTGCCCCTCGTCCTCGGCGTCCCGGCCGAAGTCCTGCGTGACCGGCGGGTGACCCTCGACGACGTCTGGACGCCGGAACGGGCGCGGCGCTGGGGTGATCGCCTGGCCGAGGCGGACGATCCGGCAGTCGTCCTGCGCGAGCTGGCGAGCACTCGGACGTGGGAGGCGCCGACGTGGTTGGCGCCTGCCGCGGCCGCACTCGGTGCGGGTCACCGGATCGACGAGTGCGCCGACCGCCTGAGCATGACGCCCCGCACCCTGCACCGGCAGTCGTCACGCTATTTCGGTTACGGTCCGAAGGTCTTGCAGCGCATCCTGCGGATGCGTGCCGCCCTCGACGGCCTGGCGGCGGGCGGCGATCCCGCGGGGGTCGCCTCTGGCCACGGATACGCCGATCAGTCGCATCTCCATCGCGAGGTGGTGTCGCTGACCGGACGCACACCGGCATCCTTCCGCTCGCCGTCGGGCACTCGCTGACGCCGGATCAACCCAGCGCGCAATAGAAGTCGACCGGGTTGTCGTCGGGATCGAGGATGACCGCGTACCGCTGGCCCCACACCGCGTCGAACGGCTCGCGATGTGATCGGTATCCGGCCGCGACGAGCGTGGCGTGCTGGGCGTCGACGGCCTCGGGAGTCGCGCATTCGAACGCGAGCGCCATCCGGTGACCGCCGCCGGGTGCCGTCCAGTCCGGGGTGAACGATGCGACGATCTCCCGGGTGTCGAACAGGATCCGCAGGCCTCCGACGGTCGCTTCCGCGTGCGGTGCCTCCTGCGCTCCGTCGGCGAATCCGAGGCCGCACCGGCGGTAGAACGCGATCGTCTCGGCCATGTCCCGTACAACGATCGACAGCGCGTTCAGGACGGGACCCACGGTGTCGCCGGAGGCACCGCCCCCGGTGGCGTCAGTGCTGGTGTCAGAGGTGTCTGAACTCATACCTCGACGCTAATGCCGGCCGGCTGTGACGTCTTGGACGTTTCGGACATCGAGGCACCGCCGCGATCACGGTGAGGTCCTGGGTCGGGGTCCCGCCGATGGAGCAGGCGCCGGCGCCGCCCGCGGTACCGTGAACGGGTCGTCGATCCTGTTCCCGAGGCAGATCTCGGCGTACACCCGACCGACCACGATCGGCCTCCGTCCGGAACCGCCGACATCTCGTTCTGTTGCGACCGTCTCGAGGAGACCGTCGCGGAGCTGACCGTGCGTGGCGTCGAGTTCACCCGTCCCGTGGAGGACCACGGGTATGGCATGGTGACCTGCTTCGCGGTGCCGGGCGGTTTCGAGGTCCAGCTCTATCAGCCCGCGACCGCACGGACTGATCGGCGGCATCCCCCCGCCGGCACGCGCCACCCGATGGTCAGGTCGCGGGTGTCGGAGCACATCTCCGGGATCACCGACCGGCGCGGGTTACCGTGTGACGGTGACGACGCCACCGCTGGACCTGCACGCCGATCCCGTCGAGCTGACGGCCGCACTGGTCGACATCGAGAGCGAATCCCGTGACGAGACGGTGATCGCCGACGCGGTGGAGAGTGCGTTGCGTTCCCAGGCAAGCGGATTCGAGATCGTTCGCCACGGAAACCGCGTCCTCGCGCGCACCGATCGGGGACTCGGCAGCCGGGTGATCCTCGCCGGCCACCTCGACACGGTGCCCGTCGCGGGCAATCTGCCGCACCGGCGTACCACCGACGACGGCGAGGGTGATGTGCTGCACGGTTGCGGCACGGTCGACATGAAATCGGGTGACGCGGTCTTCCTGCATCTCGCCGCCACGATGGCCCGGCCGGCCCACGATCTGACGTTGATCTTCTACGACTGCGAGGAGATCGCCGCGAAGTACAACGGACTCGGTGTCATCGAACGCGAACTGCCCGAGTGGCTGCACGGGGATGTCGCCGTCCTCGGCGAACCGACCGCCGGTCTGATCGAGGCCGGGTGCCAGGGAACGATGCGCGTGCGTCTGTCGACCCGCGGGGTCCGCGCCCATTCGGCGCGATCGTGGATGGGGGACAACGCGATTCACAAACTCGGAGATGTCCTCACGACCTTGGCCGCCTACGTCCCGCGGACGGTCGACATCGACGGGTGTGAGTATCGCGAAGGGCTGTCGGCGGTGGGGATCGACGGCGGGGTCGCCGGCAACGTCGTCCCCGATGCCGCCCACGTCGACGTCAACTTCCGATTCGCGCCCGACCGCAGCGTCGAGCAGGCCACCGACCATGTCCGCCAGGTGTTCGCCGCGCAGCTCGCCGACGACGGCCTCGACTTCACGGTCACCGACGCGGCGCCCGGAGCTCTTCCGGGACTGTCGAATCCGGCCGCGGCCGCCTTGGTGACCGCGGCCGACGGACAGTTCCGCGCGAAGTACGGGTGGACGGATGTCTCCCGCTTCTCCGCGCTCGGAGTGCCCGCGGTCAACCTCGGGCCGGGTGACCCGAACCTGGCCCATCGTGTCGACGAACGGGTCCCGGTGGCCCAGATCGGTCAGGTCGCCGACCTGCTGCGTGCGTTCCTGTCCGGATAGCCGTTAGCGTGATGGCCATGTCATCCGCGACCTCCGACGACGAACCCGGCCGCCACCTCGCCGGCGATACCCCCGCGACCGATCCGTCCGGCGCCGTGCGTGACGACGATCCGTCCGCCGGATCAGACCTCGAGACCTGCTACGTCGGTCCGGTCCGCGTGCGTCGCGAGGCCGGGGAGGCGAGCCAGACGACCGACCGTCGGCTGCTGGAGTGGGTCGATCCGCGCGATCAAGATCTGCGCGCGGAACGCACGATGCGGGATTCGTGGCGCGTGTTGCGGATTCAGTCGGAGTTCGTCGCGGGATTCGACGCGATGAGCGAGGTCGCCGAGGCGGTCACCGTGTTCGGCTCGGCCCGCCTTGTTCCGGGTAGCGCCGACTACGACCTCTCGGTGCGCCTCGGACGGGCGCTGGGCGAGGCCGGGTACGCGGTGATCACCGGCGGTGGGCCGGGGGCGATGGAGGCCGCCAACCGCGGGGCGTGGGACGCCGGCGCGCAGTCCATCGGTCTGAACATCGAGCTGCCGTTCGAGCAACACCTCAACGAGTGGGTCGACGTCGGCATGCACTTCCGATACTTCTTCGTCCGCAAGACCATGTTCGTGAAGTACGCGCAGGCGTTCGTCTGTCTGCCGGGCGGCTTCGGCACGCTCGACGAGATGTTCGAGGCGCTCACGCTGGTGCAGACCAAGAAGGTGGTCCGCTTTCCGATCGTGCTGATCGGGCGGGATCACTGGGCCGGACTGCTCGGCTGGATGCGCGACGTGCTGATGACAAAGGGGATGATCTCGCCTGACGACCTCGATCTGATCCACGTCGTCGACGAGCCGTCCGAGGCCGTCGACATCATCGCTGCGGCGGCCGCGGGACGTGGTGGTCGATGAGCGCGATCTGCATCTACTGCGCATCCGGTCCGGTGGATCGGCGCTTCCTCGACCTGGCCGCGCAACTCGGCACCGGACTCGCCGAGAACGGTCACACGGTGGTCTCCGGTGGCGGCAACGTGTCCATGATGGGTGCGCTCGCCGAATCCGCGCGCGCCGCCGGTGGACCGACGGTCGGGATCATCCCCCGCGCACTGATGGAACGTGAGGTCGCAGATCTCGGCGCCGACGAGTTGGTCGTCACGGAGACGATGCGCGAACGGAAACGGCAGATGGACGAACGCGCCGACGGGTTCATCACCCTCCCCGGGGGGATCGGGACACTCGAGGAGCTGTTCGAGACCTGGACGGCCGGTTACCTGGGCATGCATGACAAACCGGTCGTCCTTCTCGACCCATTCGGTTTCTACGAACCGCTGCTGCGATGGCTGGACGAGCTCCGCGGTCAGGGTTTCGTCGCGCAACGTGCCCTCGACAGGCTGCGTGTGGCGGATTCGGTGCCTCTGGCCATCGAGCTTGCTACTGCTCGGTAAGGTGGGGGCGCACAGTGCGCCAACGCGCGTTGTCAGACGGGTCTTGAGCAGCGGAAGCACGAAGGAAGCGGAGTAGATCTGATGCCGAGCAGTGACACCCAGGGCGACACCCAGCAAGCCACGGCCGTCGGGCTCACCGACCTCATTCGCGGCGTGATCAAGATGGCGCCCCATGCGCCGAACATGATCAAGCACGCGCCCGGGCTCATCCACCGGCCGCCGGAGGCCAAGCGGACCATCGGCTCCATCTTCCAGAAGCACGCCGGTGCCCATCCTGACCGTCCGTTCATCCGGTTCGAGGGCAGATCGCTGACGTACGGCGAGGTCAACCGCCGCGTCAACCGGTATGCGGCCCTGCTGAGCGAGAACGGCGTCGGCTCCGGTGACGTCGTGGCGATCCTGTCGAAGAACAACCCGACCGATCTGATGATGATGCTCGCGACCGTGAAACTCGGTGCGGTCGCCGGCATGCTGAACTACAACCAACGCGGAAAGGTCATGGCGCACAGCGTGTCCCTGCTGGACGCGAAGGTGCTCGTGCACGACCCGGACTGCGCGGAGGGGTTCGAGGCGATCCCGGTCGAGTCGCGTCCGCCGCACGTCTTCGACTTCGACGAGCTCGAGGCGGCCGCCGAGGGGCGGTCGGAGGAGAATCCGTCGGTCACCGCGACGCTCCCGGCGTCGACGAAGGCGTTCTACATCTTCACTTCGGGAACCACCGGCATGCCCAAGGCGAGCGTGATGAGCCACAACCGCTGGTTCGCGAACCTCTCCGGCATCGGCGGTCTCGCGGTCCGGCTGCGGCACAGCGACACCATGTACGTGCCGCTGCCGCTGTACCACAACAACGCCCTGTCGGTGTCCCTCGGTTCGGTCCTCGCCTCCGGCGCGTGCATCGCGATCGGTCGATCGTTCTCGGCGTCGAAGTTCTGGGACGACGTCATCCTCAACCGCGCGACCGCCTTCTGCTACATCGGCGAACTGTGCCGTTATCTGCTCGCTCAGCCGGAGAAGCCGACCGACCGCCAACATGCGGTCAAGGTGATCATCGGCAACGGCATGCGTCCCGAGATCTGGGACGAGTTCTCCGAACGGTTCGGCATCGAGCGGATCGTCGAGTTCTACGGCGCCAGCGAACTCAATCTGGCATTCGTCAACGCGTTCAGCGTCAAGCGCACCGCCGGCTTCTGCCCGTTGCCCTACAAGATCGTCGACTACGACGACCACGGCGAGCCGCGCCGGGATGAGCAGGGACGTCTGTCCGAGGTCGCCAAAGGTGGCACCGGACTGCTCATCGCCGAGATCAGCGAGCGGGTACCGCTCGACGGATACACCGACGCCGAAGCCACCGAGAAGAAGGTGATCCGCGATGCCTTCAAGGACGGCGACGCGTACTTCAACTCCGGTGACCTGGTCCGTGATCAGGGATTCGCGCACATCGCGTTCGTCGACCGACTCGGCGACACCTTCCGCTGGAAGGGCGAGAACGTCGCGACGACCGAGGTCGAGGCGGCCCTCGACTCGTTCCCGGCGGTCGCGCAGTCGGTCGCCTACGGCGTCGAGATCGACAAGGCCGACGGCAAGGCCGGGATGGGTGCGATCAAGATCCGCGACGGCCAGGACCTCGACACGAAGGCGCTCGCCGACCACCTGTACGGGCATCTGCCCTCCTATGCCGTCCCGCTGTTCATCCGCGTGGTCGACGACTTCGAGCAGACGTCGACCTTCAAGAACCGCAAGGTCGATCTCCGGGATGAGGGCTACACGAACGCGGGTGACGACGCGGTCTACGTTCTCGCCGGACGCGACAAGGGATTCGTCGACTACTACGACGACTACCCCGCGGACGTGGCGAACGCGAAGGCGCCGAAAGGCTGAACCACACCGGTCGCGTCGGCGACGCGCGTGGCGGGCCGCGGGGTTTCTGCCGGTCGAGGTGGCGACGAGCGCAGCGAGGAGCCGTATCGAGACCTCGTTACGCTGGGTGCCATGCTCTCGACGCTGTGCGGCCGACCGGTCGCCACGGACCGTGCGCTGGTCATGGCCATCGTCAACCGGACCCCTGATTCGTTCTACGACCGGGGTGCGAGTTTCGCCGACACGGCCGCCCAGGCGCGCATCGATCAAGTCGTCGCCGAGGGCGCCGACATCGTCGACATCGGCGGTGTGAAGGCCGGGCCCGGCGACGAGGTCGACGCGACGACCGAGAGCGATCGGGTCGTGCCGATGATCGCCTGGATCCGGGAGCGGTATCCGGACGTGCTGATCAGTGTCGACACGTGGCGGTCCGAGGTGGCCGAGCGGGCATGCGCTGCGGGCGCGGACCTCGTCAACGACACATGGGCGGGCGCCGATCCGGATCTGGTGAAGGTCGCAGCGGCGCGGCGGGCCGGGATCGTGTGCTCGCACACCGGCGGCGCAGGCGTCCGCACCCGTCCACATCGGGTCGCCTACGACGACGTGGTCGCCGACGTGGTCGACTCGGTGACGGCGGCGGCCGCCCGAGCGCTCGAAGCGGGCGTGTCGCGTGACTCGATCGTGATCGACCCGACACATGATTTTGGCAAGAACACGCACCACGGGCTCGCCTTGTTACGCCAGGTGAACGTTCTTGTTAATACCGGCTGGCCAGTGCTGATGGCGCTGAGCAACAAGGACTTCGTAGGGGAGACTCTGGGTGTGGATCTCGACGAACGGCTGGAGGGCACCCTCGCCGCGACAGCTCTGAGCGCCGCCGCCGGCGCGCGGATCTTTCGCGTTCATGAGGTTGCCGCCACCCGACGCGTGGTCGACATGGTTGCTGCCATCGCGGGGACACGACCTCCCGCCCGAACAGTCAGGGGACTCGCATGACCGATCAGGTACGTCGAACCCACCAGCAAGCACGCACCGCCCGTACGTCGGGGCGCAAGGCCACCGTCTCCAACAACCGGGACAAGACGACGATCTGGCCCACCGCTGCGGACACCGTCGGCACCCGGCAGCGGTGGGCGGCCACCAACACGTGGGAGCAGCCCGACTGGACCATCGAGGAACTCATCGCGGCCAAGGCCGGCCGGACCGTCTCGGTCGTGCTGCCCGCGCTCAACGAGGAGGAGACCGTCGCCGACGTCATCGCGACGATCCGCCCCCTGTACGGCACCCTCGTCGACGAACTGATCGTCCTCGACTCCGGGTCCACCGATGCCACCGCCGAACGCGCCGAGGCCGCGGGCGCGACGGTCATCAGCCGCGAGCAGGCCGTCCCCGAACTCGAACCCGTCAAGGGCAAGGGTGAGGTGCTGTGGCGCTCGATCGCGGTGACCACCGGCGACATCATCGCGTTCGTCGACTCCGACCTCATCGACCCGGACCCGATGTTCGTGCCGAAGATGCTCGGACCCTTGCTGATCGACCCGCGCGTCCAATTGGTGAAGGGCTATTACCGTCGTCCGCTGCGGACGGGCGGACAGCACGACGCCAACGGCGGTGGACGCGTCACCGAACTCGTCGCACGCCCGCTGCTGGCGTCGCAGCGGCCCGACCTGACCGGTGTGCTGCAACCGCTCGGCGGCGAGTACGCGGGAACCCGGGAACTGTTGTCCTCGGTGCCGTTCGCGCCCGGCTACGGGGTGGAGATCGGATTGCTGATCGACACCTTCGACCGGTACGGCCTGGACGGCATCGGACAGGTCAATCTCGGTGTCCGGACGCACCGCAACCGTCCGCTGATCGAACTCGGCGTGATGAGCCGACAGATCGTCGGTACGCTGATGCGCCGCTGCGGGATCGACGATTCGGGCGTCGGCCTGACGCAGTTCACCGCCGAACCCGACGGCTCGTTCACGCCGCACACGACCGAGGTGTATCTCGAGGACCGGCCGCCGATGAACACCATCCGGGCAACGGAATCCGGCGACGAGGAGATGGCGTCCTGACCGACCCGCGCTGACCGGGTGCCGTTCGCGCTGACGGCCGGCGCGATCTGCCACTATGGGTCGCATGCAGACGATGCTGCTGTATTTGCTGATCATGGCCGTGGTGGTGGCCGTGGTGTTCGCCGTGGTCTGGTTCGTGTTCGGGCGCGGCGAGGACCTGCCGCCGCTCGAGAAGGGCACCACCCCGACGCGTCTGCCGCGGGCCGGCATCACCGGGGACGACGTGCGCGCGGTCACCTTCACCCAGAGCTTTCGCGGGTACTCGACCGGCGAGGTCGACTGGGTCGTCGAGAAGCTCGCCCGCGAACTCGACGAATTGCGCGGCGTCGTGCGCGATCTCCAGGACCGGGCCCTCGAGGACGGCGCGGGGGCGGATATGTCGACGTCGCGGGCGGACGCCGGAGGGGACACCCAGGGCCGTTCGTGACACGACGGCGTCACGTGCGCGACGGTCACAAGGGGTGCAACACGTATCATTGTCGTGGCGCCTGCCGCATTTCCGACCGATGCGCGGGTGTCATCCACACGGTGTGGCGAACGCTCTGGAAGGAGTTCGAGAATGGCGGCAATGAAGCCACGTACTGGGGACGGCCCCCTCGAAGCGGCCAAGGAAGGACGTGGAATCGTTGTCCGGATTCCGATCGAAGGCGGTGGACGGCTCGTCGTCGAACTGACCGCGGACGAAGCCGCAGCCCTCGGCGAGGAACTGCGCGGGGTCACCGGCTGAGTCGGGAGAACACTTCTGCCGGGCCGCTGACCGCCGTCGAATCGGTTCTGCGGTGTCCGGTCTGCGCCGACGATCTCGTGGTTGCCGCCGACCACCGGTCGCTCGTCTGCGCCTCATCACATCGCTTCGACATCGCCCGGCAGGGCTATGTCTCCCTCACCGATGGCCGACCAGGACAGCACCTCTCGGACACCGCGCCGATGGTCGCCGCGCGCCGCCGCGTCCATGCGAGCGGATTCTTCGATCCCGTCGCCACCGCCGTCGCACATGCCGTCCAGCAGACCGTCACGACCGACCGGCCGGCCCTCGTCGCGGACGTCGGGGCCGGCACCGGTCACTATCTCGCCACCGCCCTCGATCGTGATGATCGCCTGCGCGGGCTGGGAATCGATCTCTCCAAGTACTGCGCCCGCGCCGTCGCGCGGTGCCATCCACGCGCCGCGGCCCTCGTCGCCGACGTCTGGCGCCCCTGGCCGATACGCACCGGGACGGTCGGTGCCGTGCTGTCGGTGTTCTCGCCGCGCAACATCGACGAGTTCGCGCGCGTCCTGCATCCCGCCGGAACGCTCGTCGTCGTGACGCCGCGGCCCGACCACCTCGTCGAGATCGTCGGTCCGATGGGCATGTTGGAGGTCGGCGCGGACAAGGACACCCGCCTGCGGACGGCCACCGCAGCGCATTTCGATCTCGTCGACCACACCGACGTCCGGGTGAGCCGTGGCCTCGACGCCGCCCTCGTGGCCGACGTGGTCGCCATGGGGCCGTCGGCCTTTCACCGATCGGCCGAGGACATCCGGGCCGACGCCGACACTCTCACCGCGGCGTCCGGGGGCCACCTCGACGTCACGGTGTCGGTGGGTGTCAGCATCTTTCGGCCACGGGTCACGGCAGAACCGGCAGTCGACGGGATTTCGGCGCCGACCTAGCGCAGTGTTGCCCGGTAGACCTCGAGGGTCTGCTCGGCGATCGACGACCACGAGAACTCGGCCTCGGCACGCTCACGCCCGGCCCGGCCCATGACCGCTGCCGCCGCGGGATCGCCGACCACGGCGTTGACGGCCTCGGCGAGCCCGTCCTCGAAGCCTCGCGGATCGACCGGGTCGTAGGGCACCAGACGCCCGGTGACGCCATCCCGCACCACCTCGGGGATGCCGCCGACCTCGGATGCCACGACCGCGGTATCGCACGCCATCGCCTCGAGATTGACGATACCGAGTGGCTCGTACACCGACGGGCAGAGAAAAACGGTTGCGGCTGTGAGGATCTCGCGGATGCGCGGCTGGGGGAGCATCTCCCGGATCCAGTACACGCCGTCACGGGCGGCCGACAGCTCGGTGACCGCTGCGTCGATCTCGGCACCGATCTCCGGTGTGTCCGGTGCGCCCGCGCACAGCACCAGCTGGATCTCCGGTGCGAACCGGTGTGCGGCTGCGACGAGATGGGCGACACCTTTCTGCCGGGTGATGCGCCCGACGAACGCGACGATCGGCCGGTCGGGGTCGACGCCGAGTGCCCGCAGGGTCGACTCCTCGCCGAACGCATCGTCGACGGGGTACCACATGGTCGTGTCGATGCCGTTGCGCACCACGTGAACACGTTCGGGTTCGACGCGCGGGTAGGTGTTGCAGACGTCGGTGCGCATCCCGGCGCTGACCGCAATGACGGCATCGGCGTATTCCACCGCATTGCGTTCGACCCAGCTCGAGACGCGATAGCCGCCGCCGAGCTGTTCGGCCTTCCACGGCCGGCTCGGTTCCAGTGAGTGCGCGGTCAGCACGTGGGGGACGCCGTGCAACTGTGCGGCAAGGTGGCCCGCCAGACCCGTATACCAGGTGTGCGAATGAACGAGGTCCGCCCCGTCGGAACCCACCGCCATCCGGAGGTCGGCGGACAGCGTCGTGATCGCCGCGTTGGCGCCGGCGAGTCCCGGATCGGGTTGGTAGACGTGAGCGGTGTCGCGGTCGGCACCCATGCAGTGCACGTCGACGGTCGTGAGGGCCCGCAGGTGCCGCACCAGTTCCGTGACGTGTACCCCGGCACCGCCGTACACCTCGGGTGGATACTCCCGTGTCATCATCGCCACCCTCATGCTGAACGACGCTAACGTCATCGCTCCGAGTTCGCCAACGATGCCGGGAAACTTGCTCCTCCGGAGGGCGCATTCACCTAGCCGCGGAGATGGATGCCGGTTAAGTTGGGGGAGTGAGATCACAGCCGCACGTGCTCGGAATCGTCCTCGCAGGCGGCGAGGGGAAACGGCTCTACCCCCTGACGATGGACCGAGCGAAACCGGCAGTCCCCTTCGGCGGTTCCTACCGCCTCGTCGACTTCGTGCTGTCCAATCTCGTCAACGCCGGATACGAACGCATCTGTGTGCTCACGCAATACAAGTCGCATTCGCTGGACCGACACATCTCGCAGACCTGGTTCTCGGCCGGATTCCACGGCGAGTACATCACTCCGGTGCCCGCCCAGCAACGTCTCGGTCCGCGCTGGTACACCGGCAGCGCCGACGCGATCTTCCAGTCGATGAATCTGATCACCGACGAGGAACCCGAGTACATCGTGGTGTTCGGCGCCGACAACGTGTACCGGATGGACCCGTCCCAGATGGTGGAGGCCCACATCGACTCCGGTGCCGACGTCACCGTCGCCGGCATCCGTGTGCCGCGCGCGGAGGCGACCGCCTTCGGCTGCATCGACTCCGACGCGTCGGGACGGATCACCCGGTTCCTGGAGAAGCCCGCCGACCCTCCGGGCACGCCCGACGATCCCGAGGTCACCTTCGCCTCGATGGGCAACTATGTCTTCACCACCGAGGCGCTCGTCGACGCCATCCGGTCAGACGCTGCCGACGCTGACTCCGACCACGACATGGGCGGGGACATCATCCCCGGGTTCGTCGACCGGAACTCGGCCTTCGTCTACGACTTCAAGGACAACGAGGTCCCCGGCGCGACCGAGCGCGACAAGGGCTACTGGCGGGACGTGGGGACACTCGACGCCTTCTACGACGCCCACATGGACCTGGTGTCCGTGCATCCGGTGTTCAACCTGTACAACCGCCGCTGGCCGATCCGTGGCGAGACCGTCAATCTACCGCCGGCGAAGTTCGTCCAGGGCGGGACGGCAGAGGACTCGGTCGTCGGTGCGGGGAGCATCATCTCGTCGGGCACCGTGAGCAACTCGGTGCTGTCGGCGAACGTGGTGATCGAGGACGGCGCCATCGTCGACGGGAGCGTGCTGATGCCGGGAGTCCGTGTCGCCAAGGGGGCGGTCGTCCGACACGCCATCCTGGACAAGAACGTCCACGTCGGCGAGGGCGTCCAGGTCGGGGTGGATCCCGAGGTCGACCGTGAACGCTTCTCCATCAGCGGTGGCGGAGTGGTCTGTGTCGGCAAGGGCATCCGCGTCTGACCGCACACCTCGTGACCTGGTCCGCCGGCGACCCCTGACCGGAGTAGGACCTTGCTCAGCCGAGGTCGCCTGCGCGACTGGCCGCCGCGCCGAGGGTGATGAGAGCGGAGACGTTCTCCAGGTCGGTGTTCTCCGGGAGGTCGTCGACGGGCCACCAGGCGAGATCGACCGACTCGTCACTGCGCACGATCGTCGGCGGTGAACCATCCGACGTGGGTGCGGTGACGACGGCGAACCTCACGTCGAGGTGCCGTGTGGGCACGCCGAGCGAGCATGTGATCGGGTGAGTGTGCAGATGGACCGGACCGGTCGACAGCACCAGGTCGGGGATGCCCGACTCCTCCCGCGCCTCGCGTACAGCCGCGTCCGCGATCGTCTCGTCGGTCTCCTCACAGTGGCCGCCGAGCTGAATCCACTTGCCCACACGCGGATGCAGGGTCAGCAGCACGTGCTCGAGGGACGCGTCGAAGACGATGGCCGACGCCGTGATGTGTCCGGGCTCGCTCGCGCGTGCGCAAGCCTGCGGCGCTGCGTCGAGGAAGGCGAGGTAGGTGTGGCGCAACGAGTCCTGCTCGGCATCGGGCGCCGACCACGCACTCAACGCCGCCACGGTCGACGCGTGCAGGGACTCGATGCTCATCGCTCGATCACCAGCCCCTCGGTGGCCGCCGGCGGGCGCAGGCCGGCGGTCTCCTCGGCCGGCCGGCCGATCGCGATCGCGCCCAGCGGTTCCCACCGCGCATCGAGATCGAGGACCTCGCGGACGACGTCCGTTGCGAAGATGGTCGAGCCGATCCAGCAACTGCCCACCCCCCGCACCGAGAGCGCGACGAGCAGCGCGTTGACCGCGCCGCCGGCCGCCACCGTGAACATCGTGTGCTCGGCCGCGGTTCGGCGTGCGTCGGGATAGTCGTGGGCACCGTCGGGGACGAGGAACGGGATCACCAGTTCCGGTGCGTCGTAAAGGATCTGGCCGCGGCGCAGCCGCTTCTCGATCGACTCCGGCGTCTTCGCGTCACCCTCCAGGTCGGCGCGCCACGCCTGTGTCATCGCATCGAGCAGGCGGACGCGGCGCTCACCGGACCGGATGCGGACGAAACGGACCGGATGGGTGTGATGGGGTGCCGGGGCGGTCAGGGCGTCGGCGAAAGCCGCCGCCATGGTGTCCTCGTCGATGACCCCCGGGGCGAACGCGCGGACCGACCGTCGGGTCAGCAGCGCCTCGCGGCGACCCTGCTCGACGGCCTCCGCACTGCCCAGGCGGAACAGGTCCTCCTGGGCCGGCCGGATGAGATCCGCGGCCTGTGAACCGTCGTCGACGGGGCGTAGCCCGCGGACGACCGCGATCGGCACACCGGCGAGCTTGCCCTTCACCAGATCGGCGGCCGCGGCGATCTCGTCGGCGACGGCGATGTCGGTGACGATCAGCGGGTTGCCGTAAGAGTCCACGGAGCCGTCATAGGGATGCGAGACCGCGATCCCGGCGGACCCGATCGCCACGTCGGTCTGACCGTTGCGCCACGCGCGGCCCATCGTGTCGGTGATGATGACGGCGACATCGAGGCCCGCCACGTCGCGCAGCCTCGCGCGCAATCGTGCAGCGCTGCCGTCCGGGTCGACCGGGAGCAGAGCGAGCTGGTCGGAGGCGATGTTCGAGCCGTCGACACCGGCGGCGGCCTGCACCAGACCGATGCGGTTCTCGGTGATGAGGGTGCGGTTCTTGCGAGCGAGGACGCGAACCGACTCCTGCTCGACCAGGGACCGGCGCAGAGCGTCGCGTTCGTCGGGATCCGACGGCGCGGTCACCATGCGGCCCTCGGTCTTGGAGAAGATCTTGCTCGTCACCACGACGACGTCGCCGTCGGCGAGCCACGGTGCGGCGGCGAGGAGTTCGGCGGCGATGTCCGACGTCTCATCGAACTCACCGAGACCGGTGACCGGACGGATCTCGATGTCGCCGTCCGCGCGGTGATCTGCCGATCGGCTCGCGGACCGTTCCGCCGGGGCCTGCTTGTCGGCGGTCACGAGGGTGGTCCGGCGGTCGCGCCGACGTTGCGGTCCGGTGTGGCGACACCGACCAGTGCGCACGCGTCGCGCACCATCTGGGCCGTGACCGTCGGGTCGGTCATCAGCAGAGGTGCCGAACCGATTGCGATGCCGTCGACCGCGGCGTGGTCACCGTCGGCGATGAGCCACCCGTCGAGGATCCCGTTGCTGCTCCGGGCGCCGTAGTGGGCGGCGATGGCCTCGGCGGACGTCTCGACGCCGATGACGGAGAGACACTCGTCGGCCATCCCGCGCAGCGGCCGGTTGTCGATCACCGGTGAGATGCCCACCACCGGAGCCGAGGTCGTGCGCAGCGCACTGCGGATTCCGGGCACACTCACGATCGCGCCGATGCTGACGACCGGATTGCTGGGTGCCACCAGGACGACGTCGGCGTCGGCGATCGCGTCCTCGACGCCGGGGGCGGTGCGGGTGTCGTCCGAGCCGACCTGGGCGAAACCGAAGGTCGGGATCTGCGCACGGTGGCGGACCCACCACTCCTGGAAGTGGATGGCGACCTGTTCGCCCTCCTCCCCATCGGGCTTGGCGACCACCACATGGGTCTCATGCCGGTCGTCGGTCGCCGGGATCAACCTCACCCCCGGTTGCCATCGACGACACAGGGCCGCCGTGACGTCGGAGAGTCGATAGCCGGCGTCGAGCATCTGGGTGCGGATGAGATGGGTCGCGAGGTCGCGGTCGCCGAGTCCGAACCAATCGGGATCGGCGCCGTAGGCGGCCAATTCCTCTTTGGCATGCCAGGTCTCACCGACGCGGCCCCATCCCCGCTCGCGGTCGATGCCGCCACCGAGGGTGTACATGCAGGTGTCGAGATCGGGACAGATGCGGACGCCGTGCATCCACGCGTCGTCGCCGACGTTGACGATGGCCGTGATCTCGTGGGGTCGGTCGTCCGGATGAATCCCACCCGGATCCGACGACTCGTCCGACCCCCGTTCGGCAGGGTCGGGAAAGGGCGTGGGCCCGAGTAATTCCCGGACACCGGACAGGAAGCGGGCGCCACCGACGCCACCGACGAGGACCGTCACTTTCACCTTGTTCACTGTAGTGATCGAGTCGAGGCGGGCCTCGGGCGCGGTCGTCCTGCCGGTTGTCGGTGGTCACGGAGGTGGGATGCCGGGCGGCGGCGAGGACGCCGGCGGATTGGCTACCATAGGTGGCGCTCTCGGGGGGAGGGGATCGCAGATCTGTGACTTTGCTGATGTCCGCACCCCGTGCCCGTGTCGAGACCGAGTGTTTCTGATGAGTGATGGTATTAAGGAATCTTTCGCTTTAACTTGACCGCAGTGGTCCATCACGTGTGTAATCACATCAGTGTCATTCTGAGTTTGAGATCGAGAACTGATGGAGCGCAAGGCTTTCGATCATTTGTTCGAATGACTCAGTTGGGTGAGGTACCCGGACACACGGTGATGATCGATGGTGTGGGCAGAAAAGGTGGGGCGGCACAGTTGCCGCGGACACCGATGACTGGAACTGACAGACTTCTCGAGCTAGGAGGCGCCGACGATGGCTTTTGAGAACCCGATCGGCAATCCCCTTGAACCACGCAACTTTTCCGATGCCCGCAGCTCTGCCGACTCGACTGACCGTGCCGAAGAACTGGCCGGCGCCGATGTGGGTGCGAATCACCTTGGCTTGTTGGGTGATTCACTGATGACGCCGAATGTGGACGGCGGCACTCCCGAATCGGTCGGCAATTCCCCGTGGACTCAAGGTCGGCATCTTTCGTTGGTGCCCAACGACTTCGACGACCTCTTCGAGGCCGTCGAAGAGCAATGGCAGGACCGCGCCCTGTGCGCGCAGACGGATCCTGAGGCGTTCTTCCCCGAGAAGGGCGGATCGACCCGGGAGGCGAAGCGGATCTGCCAGGGTTGCGAGGTGAAGTCGGAGTGCCTGGAGTACGCGTTGCACAACGACGAGCGCTTCGGGATCTGGGGCGGGCTCTCCGAGCGGGAACGCCGTCGCCTCAAGCGCGGCATCATCTGAGTTCGACGCCTCGGCTGACCGCAGGCGGTCGGAACGTCGGAGTCCGGTCGTGTGGTTCGCGTCTCGCCATGTCCGATGGTGCGCGTCGCGGCCTTACTCGGGTCCGCGGTCGATGGTGTCCTCGTCGACGCCGAGGTGGGTGGCCACCTGCTGCACCAGGACCTCGTGCACCAGCTCCAACAGGTCGGCACCTCGCCTCGCGCGGATCTCCAGCGGCCGACGGAAGAGGATGATCTGTGCGCGCGTCGGCTGTCCGTGCAGATCCACGCCTGCCGGGATCAGCCGCGCCAACGGCACCGCGCCGTCGGCGGTCACCTCATCGGGCCACTGGATCGACTCCGGGTCCTTCGGCAGCATGCGCGGGATGTCGTCGACGGCGATGTCCAGTCCGGCGAGCCGATCGTGCCAGCGGGCGTCGATCTCCGCGAATGCCTCCAGTGCGACACCATCGAACGAATCCGCGCGACTGGTGAACGCCGGAACGGTCTGCGGCAGCAGCGGCGCCCGCAGGCCGCGCCCGCGCCGGTCCCGCAGGCGCGCCGGCCGTGCCGTCCGCCGCAGGGTGGCCGCCCGCGGATCGGATCCACGACCGCGCCCCTCGGGCAGACGCTGATCTCCGCCCCGCCCCCGCGGGTCCGACGCGCGACCTCGCGGGTCGTCGGCGCGGCCGCGGGACGGCCGGGGCGGATCAAAACGCATGACGAGAGTGTAGGTAGTCGTCGCCGAGATGTCTCGTGTGAGGTGCGTTTGGCGTGCGCGCGCGTGTCGCCGACGATGCAGACCGGCGGCTGGGGATAACCTCATCAGCGTGAAGCTTCCCCGACAGTGCTGCAGGCCCGGCTGCGCCCGTTCCGCGGTGGCTACCCTGACCTTCGTCTACGCCGAGTCGACGGCGGTGATCGGTCCTCTGGCGAGCAGTGCCGAGCCGCACTCCTGGGATCTGTGCGAGGACCATGCGCGTCGCATCACGGTTCCGCGCGGCTGGGAGATGCTGCGCAGTGAGCGCGGATTCTCGGCGCCGGTCGCGGAGGACTACGAGTTGACGGCGCTCGCGGAGGCGGTCCGTGAGGTCGGCGGTGCCGGCCGGGTCGACGTGACCCCCGGATTCCCGGATCTGTTCGACGGCCTCGACGACGCCCCGGCAGGACGTCATCGGGCGGCCCGTGGCAGCGCCCAGGGCACCGAGACCTCGTCTCGGGGTGACGATGCGCCCCAGCGGCCGTCGTCGGCGGCCCGCCCGCGACCGGGTCGTCGGGGGCATCTGCGCGTTCTGCCCGATCCCATTGACTGACGCCCGACGAGTCCGTCCACTCTGCCGACGCCCTGAGTGGCCGACCACGGCGACGGCTGTCTGCGCACGGACCCGATCGCGTGGCTAGGGTGGATGCCATGCGAACCGGTGCCCCCGACCTCGATGATGTCGAGGAGCTGATCGCCGCCGACGTCGACGGGCTGCTCCCGTCGGTCGCGCTGGCCGGGGCGCAGGTCCGGTCCGTCGCGGAAGCCCGTCGCGAAGGTGTTCTCGAACCGCTCACGCACTTGCGTCCACGCAGCGTCGTCATCGTCTACGGATCGACCGGCTCGGCGTCGTCGGCGGCGCAGCTGGTGACCGCCGCGGTCAGCGCACGTATCGACGTGCCAATCGTCTGCGCGCCGGCCCTGCCCGGTTGGATCGGACCGCTCGACGTCGTCGTGCTCGCCGGAGACGACGCGGGTGACCGGGTGCTCGCCGATGCGGCGGCCCGATCCGTCCGCAGGCGCGCCGAGGTAGTCGTGGCGGTACCGATCGAAGGGCCGCTTCGAGATGCCCTGGGCGGCAGCGGGATCGACCTGTCGCCGCGGGTGTCGGTGGATCCGAGATTCCGGTTTCCCGGCTTGGTCGCCGCGCTGCTGGCCGTGTTCGTGTCGCTCACCCAGGTGAGGTTCACCGGCCGCATCCCCGAGGTCGCCGATCTCGCCGACGCACTGGACGGTGAGGCGGGCGCCAACCACCCTGCCAACGAGAGCTTCCACAACCACGCCAAGTCCCTCGCCGCCCGACTCGAGGACCGCCCGTCCGTCTGGGTCGGCGACACCCCCGGGACCTCGGTGATCGCGGCCCAGGCCGCCCGTGCATTGATCGCGGTCGCGGGCACGATCGGCGCCGTGGCCGAGATCGGCGATGTCGCCCGGATCGTGCGCGAATGGTCCGAACGCACCGGTTCGGCGCCGAACGACTCGATCTTCCACGACCCCGAGATCGACGGTCCCGCGGGCGAGGCCCCGCCGCGGGTCTTCGTCGTCAGCATCCCGCGGCGGGAGTTGTTCGCCCGGCGCCGTTTCGACGCGATCGGTGACGTGGACGTCCTCATCGGCGCGCCGGACGATGACCCGGTCGGCGCACCGGTGGACCAGGCCCCCGAGGACCCGTCCGGCGACGCCCCCGTCGACTTGACGTCGTTGATGCTCCTGACGTTGCGCATCGAGATGGCCGCTGTGTATCTCCGGCTGATCAGGGTATCTCCGGCTGATCAGGACCTGAGGTGATGAAAACTCTCGAGGGTGTGGTGCGGCCCTACGCCTGGGGATCGCGTACCGCCATCGCGTCGTTGCGCGGCAAGGCGGTGCCGTCACCGCATCCCGAGGCCGAGTTGTGGTTCGGCGCTCATCCGGCGGGCCCGGCGGTCTGCGTGGGCGCCGACGGCGACGCCGACACCGATCTGCTCAGCGCGATCGACGCCGATCAGGTCGGGATGCTGGGGGAGCGGACGGTGGCGTCCTTCGACGGTCGCCTGCCGTTCCTGATGAAGATCCTGGCCGCCGAGGAACCGCTGTCCTTGCAGGCGCATCCGAGTTCCGAGCAGGCGCGTGAGGGATTCGACCGCGAGAACGCCCTGGATCTCCGGATCGACGCGGCCAATCGCAATTACCGGGATCCGTGGCACAAACCGGAACTGATCGTCGCGTTGACGGAGTTCGATGCGCTGGCCGGCTTCCGTGATCCGCGTGTCACCATCGAACTGCTCCGTGAGCTGCAGGTCAGCGAACTCGATCCCTACCTGGGAATGCTTGCCGGCCAACCGGATTCAGAAGGACTGCGGGCGCTGTTCACCACCTGGCTGACGCTGCCGGACGCGAGTATCGCGACCCTGGTCCCGGCGGTGCTGACCGGCGCGGTCGACCTGCTCGGTGCCGGCGACGGCCGGTTCACCGCAGAACTGCGGACCGTGCTCGAACTCGGTGAGGTGTATCCGCGTGATCCGGGGGTGCTGGCGTCGCTGCTGCTCAACCGCATCCACCTCGATCCCGGCGAAGGTCTCTACCTGCCGGCCGGTAACCTGCACGCCTACCTGCGCGGAACGGGTGTGGAGATCATGGCGAACTCCGACAACGTCCTCCGCGGGGGTCTGACACCCAAACACATCGATGTGCCGGAGCTGCTGCGGGTACTCGACTTCACGCCCGCCGACGTCGGCGACATCACGCCGCCGATACGCACCGTCGGCGCCGAGCGGATCTACCTCACCCCGGCACCCGAGTTCCGGCTCTCCCGGGTGGAACTCGACGGCACCGGCCTGCTGTACGCGTCGTCGATCTGCTTCGACATGCCCGGACCGCAGATCCTCGCAGTGCTGCAGGGCGCGATCGACGTCCGACCGGCGGGTGAGCGGCCGATCAGCGTCCGGGCCGGCCAGGCGATCTGGATCGGTGCCGACGAACCCGATGTCGTCGTGCACGCGACGGCGTCGCGGGCCGTGTTCTTCCGCGCTCTCGTCCCCGTAGCGTCGGAGTGACAACCGGGGCCGATCAGCGCCCGATGTAGTTCCACTCGTCGGGTGTCGCCACCATCGTCACCGCCACCCGCTCGTTCGCCGTGGTGATCGAGATGTCCTGCGGCGCGCGCGGATCCTGGCGCAGGACGACGGCGGCGGAGGGGACCAGCTCACCCACCCGCGGATCACCGGCGGCGAGCACGGTGATGTGGGTCGTGTCCGGCTCCGGTGGTGGGCCGGTGAGGCCGTCGAAGATCGTCACCCGATGACCGGCAGGCGTCTGGACGCGGTCCGAGCTCAACGCGAGTCGCCGCAGATCGCCGACCGCACCGATCAGGTGTTGCCACCGGTCCGGTCGCACGGTGTGCACTGTCACCGCTGCACCGATCGCAACAGCCCGCAGGGTCACCTGCGCGACGACCTGCGGACCCGCGGCGACGGCCACCGAACGGACGTCGGGACCGACGAGAGTGACCGCGACCGCCCGGCCGCCGTGGTCGGCACCGACCAGCTGCCCACACCCACTCGCCGGCAACGTCAGCGTCCGCACGAGTCGGTCGGCCTCGACACCGCGCAGCGACGGCAGCCTCCGGTCCAGACGTGCGGGCACGGCGATCGGCAGACTCGCGGCGAGAGCGTCGAACTGGTGACCCTCCAGCGCGGTCAGTCCGTCCGGCAGCGGATCGGCGGTGCGACCGGCGGACGGGAGTTCGGCGAATCGGATCAACCCGCTGACCTCGAGCACGCCGTCGACGTCATGCCGCAGGCGGATGGTCGCGGTGGTGGACAGTGCGGAGTTCACCCACACAGATCCCAGCACCGACGCCATGGCGGCGGGATCGATCGCGGCACTGCGGAATCGAAGCTGCCCCGAGGCGATCGAGGTCCAGTCCTCGGTCATGTCGTCGAGAGGTGCGCCCTCGGCCAGCTGGCCGGTGACCGAGGTGATCTCCGCCCCGCTGAGGACCGACACGCGCAATCCGCTCTCCGACAGACGTTTCGCCACCCGTCGGGTGGTTATCGTCGCCGTCCGCAGGGCGCCCACGGCGCCACCGCCGCGCCGGGCGACGGCGTCGGCGCACTCGAGCGGATTCAACCTCAGGACGACGAGGACCGACCGATGGGCGGTCGCGGCGAGCGGACCGAGCGTCCGATGGTAGGTCTGCGCGATCGGTCCGCCACCCCAGCTGCGTACGCCGTGACTGATTACCTCGATCGAGTCGAGTCGGATGTCGAACGGATTGATGCATTCGGCCAACGCATCGAGCGGGACGACCTGACCGGCGGGGTCGGCCACCGTGGCCCGGCCCGGGGTGAGGTGGGTGACCGCGGGTCCGGCGGGAGCCACCCGCAGCACCGTGATCAAGGTGTCCTCGACCCATCGGGCGCCGATCGTGTCGTTGCCGGCGCTGCTGCGGATCGATGAGTTCCCGGCGGGCGACGGGGCGGCGGGGATGTCGAACGACGGTGGTGTCAGGTCGGCCGACCCTCGGCGCGCCCGGGCCCAGACGAAGCCCAACCGCTGTGCCCAGCGCCCGACGAGGGATCGGCCGCCGCGCAGCGGGAGGAGGGTGAGGGAAGCGGTCCCGGCGACGACGAGGGCGATCCAGCCGAGGGGATTGCCCGACGCGGCCCAGGCCCCCAGTCCTACGGCCAGCACGACCTCGATCACGACCAGCGTCGACAGCGTGATGCCCCGGTGAGGGCGGCGATCGCGGTGACCCTGACCTCGCCGACGGCCGATGGGCAGCACGGAAACGCCGCTGTCCGCCATGGTCCCCCCTGTTCTACGGGCGCCACGCGCGACACCCGCGGAAAATGTATCGGCTACGCTACTACGCGGCGAAACGTCGGGGATCACCTGATCAGGGAAACCGGCGGTCACGCTGCGTCTGCCATGCAGTCGGAAGGGGGGACGATGGCTCGGCAGTTGACGACCAAGGCACAGGTGAACGGTTATCGTTTCCTGCTGCGCCGTCTGGAGCATGCGCTCGTCCGGCGTGACGTCCGGATGTTGCACGACCCGATGCGATCCCAGGTGCAGGCGCTCCTGGTCGGCACCGTGTTGGGGTTGCTCGTCCTCGGCGGATGCGGCGTGTGGGGGCTCGTGCGGCCGCAGGGTTCGGTCGGTGACGCGAAGATCGTGGTGAGCAAGAACGGCGGCGGAAACTACGTCCTGGTCGACGGCACCCTGCACCCTGTGCTCAACCTGGCCTCGGCACGTCTGATCACCGGGAGCAGCGAGTCGCCGAAGTCGGTCGCCGACGGCAAGCTGTCGACCTATCCGCGTGGTCCGTTGCTGGGCATCCCCGGAGCGCCGTCGGCTCTGCCGTCGTCGGCCCACGGCGGCGGATCGTTCTGGACGGTCTGCGACAGCGCCACCGTCTCACCGAACTCGTCGCGCGAGACCATCTCACTGTCGGTCATCGGCGACCGCCCCAGCCTGGGGGACGCGATCGTACCCGCCGGCGCCGACGACGCGGCGCTGGTCACCAACGGCGACACGGCATCCCTGGTCTACACGGTGTCCCGTGACGGCGTTCCGACGACGGTCCGCGCACCGGTCGACACCGACAGCGTGCCGGTGATGCGGGCCCTGCGGCTCGAGGGCGTCGAACCCCGGGCGATGAGCACCGGACTGCTCAATACGTTCCCCGAGGTCGACCGGCTGACCGTCCCGCGGATCGACGGTGCGGGTTCTCCCGGACCGCTGTCCGACGACGACATCCGGGTCGGTTCGGTGGTGAAGTCGGTCGGCATCGACGACCGGACCACCTTCTACGTGGTCCTGCGCGACGGTGTCCAGCAGATCAGTGAGGTGACAGCGGATATCCTTCGCCTCGCCGATCGGGACGGCAGCGCCCCGGTCCGCACCGTCGCCCCGGGTGAGATCGCCGCGAGTCCCACGTCGGCGCGTCTACCCGTCAATGAATTCCCCGCCCGTGCACCGACTCTGGTCGACGTGGCGTCGGCGGGAACGCTGTGCCGGGCGTGGTCGCGCGGCGCCGACGACCCGAGCGCCGCGACCCAGTTCCTCGTAGGGCGAGCACTTCCGGTGCCCGACGGTGCGAAACCCGTCCAGGTCAGTTCGGCCGACGGCGGGGGACCGGGGGTGGATCAGGTCTATCTGCGCCCCGGAACCGGTGAGTACATCCAGGTGACCGGTGCCGAACCCGACAGCGCTCGTGCCGAATCCCGGTATTACGTCAGCGACTTCGGGGTTCGCTTCGGTGTGGCCGACGCCGGCACCGGGCAGGTGCTCGGACTCGGTGAGCAACCCACCAAGGCCCCGTGGCCGGTGATCTCGCTGCTCGTGGCCGGACCGTCGTTGTCGCGCACCGACGCCCTCGTGTCCCACGACGCGATCGCACCCGACACCGACGGCCGGGTCCTCCCGCAGCCGCAGAAGTGACCAACGCGTACCCGGTCAGGACGTACCCGATCAGGACGTGAGCGGACCTCCGACGATGTTCGACACGATGCCCCGCAGGATTCGTGTGCCGTCCTCCGAACGCAGTTCGTCGTACCACGCCGCCGTGACCTCCGGATCCTTTGCGTGGGTGACGTCGCATCGTCTGCGTGCACGGAGCACGAGATCGCCGGCCCGCTCGGTGCGGGACTGCTCGTAGGCGGCCAGTGCCGCGTGGACATCGTCGGGATGTTCGGTGAACGCGAACTGCAGTGCCACAGCGTCTTCCATCGCCGAGCAACCGCCCTGCCCGATGTCGGGCGTGGTGTTGTGGGCGGCGTCGCCGAGCACCGCGACCCGACCCCGGACCCAGGTGTGGAACGGATCGAGGTCGAGGATCTCGACGCGATTGGTGGTCGTCGGATCGAGCTTCTCGATCAGTCGTGCGACGCCGGGGGCCCACCCGGCGAAGCTCTCGGACAGGACCTTCCGGGCCGTACCGCGTTCGTACGGCACGCCCTCGGGCATCGGGACATCGAAGAAGAAGTAGAAGCGGTTGCCGGCGATCGGCATGACCGACACGCGTTTTCCGTCTCCCACATAGGTCGTCCACTCGGTTGCGGAGCCGATCTCGTCGTCGACGCCGACGAGTCCGTTGAAGTTCACATAGCCCGCGTATCGACGCTGCACCGGATGAGAGAGCACGTACTCGCGGGTCGACGACCGCGCGCCGTCGGCGCCGATCACGAGATCCGCCGAAGCGGTTGTGCCGTCGGCGAAGTCGACTGTCGCGAAATCCTCGCCGTCGGTCACGCGGACCATCTTCTTGCCGAAGTGGATGTCGTCGATCCCGTACGCCTTCATCAGCATCAGCTGCAACTCGGCCCGCGCGACCGGGTAGGGCCGCTGGCCGACCTCGTCGATGAGGGGCTGCATGCTGAAGCGGCACATGGTGTCCCCGGTGAGGCCGTCGACGTAGGACATCGAGTCGACGATGCCGCCGAGTTCGGCCGTCTCGCGTTCGAGACCGAGATGGTTGAGGCACTTGACGCCGTTGGACCACACCGAGATCGCGGCGCCCACCGGCTTGTTCTCGGTGACCTGCTCGTAGACCTCCACATCGACGCCGATCCTTGTGAGCGCGATCGCCGTGCTGAGTCCGCCCATGCCGGCGCCGATGATGACAGCCTTCACCCGTGTATCCCTTCTTCTACGGCCCGAACGACCGCGATCGTTCTTCCGACCGACTCGATCGCCTCAAGGCTAAGACCGATCGGTCGCACTCGCGCGGTGAGATGGTCCGCGCCGATGGTGCTCAGCGGTCGGTGACGCCCGCGACGAGAGTCCGGATCAGGTGTTCCCACTGGGTGGTGATCGTCTCGAGATCGAGTCCGACGACGTCACGGAGGTGTTTGACCGCACCGGCATTCAGCGGCGCCTGCACCGCGATCGCGACGACGTCGAGGCGATCGCCGAAGCCGAGCTGGTGAAGCAGGATCTGCACGTGACGGTTCGAGGCCGCCCACACGGGATGGCTGAGGAAGTCGCCGCCGGAGCCGGCCGCCTCGATGAGGACGTCGAGGTGATCGACGGTCAGCTTGAGCCGCGCACGGCCGTAGGCGAGGAGGCGATCGAGGGGTGGCGCGCCGGGGCCGAGGGGTTCCGGGCCGGACAGGTAGGCGCGCTGGATCTCGGACTCCGAGTGATCGAGCAACGCGAGCATCAGGCCGGTGCGGCTGCCGAATCGTCGGAAGACCGTGCCCTTGCCGACCCCTGCCTCCCGGGCGACCGCGTCCATGGTGACCGCGGATGCGCCGTGGTTGTCGATGAGATCTTTCGCGGCGGCCAACAGCAGGCGGCGGTTGCGTGCGGCGTCGGCGCGTTCGGAATCGCCGCCGTCGGCGGTGCCGCTCTCGGACATGCGGAGACCTCCGGAGAGACCGCCGGTGAGCGGGAGGGGGATCAGACCCCGTTCGGGACCGTTCGACACGTGATGAGCGTAACGCTTGACGATGTCCGGAATTAATCGGACCGTGGTCCGGTTGGACGATCCGACGTAATCATGACCGAAGGGAGCATCGTGTCCGAAGGAACCGTGGAGATCGCCGTCCTGGTGGGAAGTCTTCGCAAGGGATCGATCAATCGTCAACTGGCCCAGGTGGCCGCCGACAACGCGCCGCAGGGTGCGCACGTGACCATCGTCGAGGGGCTCGGCGAACTGCCGTTCTACAGCGAGGATCACGACCCGTCGACCGATGACGCCGCGATCCTGCCGGCCGGTGTCGCAGCGCTGCGCGAGTCCGTCGGTGCCGCTCATGCCGTGCTGTTGATCACACCTGAGTACAACGGCACCATCCCCGCCGTGCTGAAGAACGCCATCGATTGGCTCTCCCGGCCCTATGGCGCGGGCGCCGTGTCGAACAAGCCTGTCGGGGTCATCGGCGCCGCCCTCGGCCGGTTCGCCGGCACGTGGTCGCGGGAGGACACCCGGAAGTCGGTGGGTATCGCCGGCGGCCGCGTGATCGAGGACGTCGAGGTCGGTGTCCAGACGTCGACACTCGGCGAGAACGGGGTCTCGGATCCCGAGCTCGTCGGCCAGGTCGTCGCCGCCGTCAATCGGCTCGTGGACGAGGTGGCCGTCGCCGCCTGAGTCGACTCGATCGAGCGTTTCCGACGCGCCGTCGCTGCCCGTGCGGGCCGCGGCGGCGCGTTTGTCGTCGGCGGCCTGTGGACCGATCTGCGGAGACCTTGTGGACGGTCGGGGGACAACCTGTGGACGACACGCCGGACACGCCCGGCTTCACGATCGCACATGCCTGCGACCTGCGACTTTCACGAATGTTATTCACAACTTCTAGTGGTGGTGCCAATTGTCGGGCACTAGGTGTAGTGTTTTGAACACCAACAGGGCGGGTTACGTACATCGATGTGATTCTGCGGGAAACGCCTGGAAGTCGGTGATCTGGGTCACCATCTTCACGTTGGGAAAGTGTTGGTCACCGCACAGCGTTGAACAGGACGGGTCCACCCGTCCGTGGTCATCAGACGCACGAAGGTGACGGGTTCATCCGCCGGGATGAACGGTGACGGCCCTGCCGGGTCGGTGCCGGCGACAGCAGTGCACGACGACAGACGACAACTCGACATGACTCCGACGCGGGTGTCCTCGCCCCTCGGATGACCCGGGACCGCGGGCCGGAACCGCGAACACCGACCAGCAGACCAGCCTGATCCAGCAGACAGCCAGAACGCACAAGGAGAACCTCGATGGCCATCACCGTGTACACCAAGCCCGCCTGCGTCCAGTGCAACGCGACCTACAAGGCCCTCGACAAGCAGGGGCTGGAGTACGAGGTCGTCGACATCAGCCAGGACGACGAGGCGCGTGACTACGTGATGGCACTGGGATACCTGCAGGCTCCCGTGGTGGTCGTCGGCGACGATCACTGGTCGGGCTTCCGTCCGGACCGGATCAAGGCCCTCGCGACCGCCGCCGCCTGAGGCGACCCATCGTCGACCTGATGGGGAAGTCGGGTCGGGGACAGCGGTGACGGGCACGTGATCGCGAGATATCACCAACCACTCAGCAATACGGGAGGTCGATCGTCATGCAGACCTCGCCGACGTCGGTCTCGACGCCGTTGATCGTCTACTTCTCCTCGGTCTCGGAGAACACGCACCGGTTCGTCGAGAAGCTGGGCGTGTGCGCCAGGCGCATCCCGGTTCTCGGCGATCCGTCGTCGTTCACCGTCGACGAACCGTTCGTGCTGATCCTGCCCACCTACGGTGGGGGCAAGGCGACCGGCGATCGGGCGGGGTACGTGCCGAAGCAGGTCATCAAGTTCCTGAACAACGTCCACAACCGGTCACGTCTGCGTGCCGTCATCGCGGCCGGGAACACCAACTTCGGTGAGGAGTTCTGCCTCGCCGGCGACATCGTCTCGCGCAAATGTCATGTGCCGTATCTGTACCGGTTCGAGCTCATGGGCACCGCCGACGACGTGGATCGCGTGCGGGAGGGCCTGACCGAGTTCGCGCAGACCCCCGCGTTCACCCATCCGGACCGGGTCGAGCTCACCGCGTCACGCGGCTGAAGCTGTCGGTCCCCGCGAGTACCTTTCGAAATACCACCATCTAGCTGCAGGAGTCTTTCGTGTCGCCAACCGTCGCACCCGTCTCGGACACCGCCTCGGCCAGCAAGTCCGGCGTGCATCCCGGCCCGTCCGGGCATGAGCCCGGTGAGCTGGACTATCACGCGCTCAACGCGATGCTGAACCTGTACGACAGGGACGGCAACATCCAGTTCGACAAGGACCGCGAGGCCGCCAACCAATACTTCCTGCAGCACGTCAACCAGAACACGGTCTTCTTCCACGACCTCGACGAGAAGCTGGACTATCTGCTCGAGGAGAACTACTACGAGCCCGAGGTACTGGCCAAGTACGACCGCGAGTTCGTGAAACTGCTCTTCGGACATGCCTTCTCGAAGAAATTCCGCTTCCCGACATTTCTCGGCGCGTTCAAGTACTACACCAGCTACACACTGAAGACATTCGACGGCAAGCGTTTCCTCGAGCGCTTCGAGGATCGAGTGTGCATGGTGGCGCTGACGCTCGCCGACGGCGACACGGCGCTGGCGCGCAACCTCGTCGACGAGATCATCGAGGGCCGGTTCCAGCCGGCCACCCCGACCTTCCTCAACTCGGGCAAGAAGCAGCGTGGTGAGCCAGTGAGCTGCTTCCCGGCCGGCACGCCTATCGACACCGATAATGGTCCCAAGGCAATCGAATCGTTACGCCCGGGCGACCGAGTGCTCTCGCACGATGGCACGTTCGCGCGGGTCGAGCAACTCATCGAGAACACCAATGATCAAGCTCTGGTGTCGATTTCACACTTCGGGCACAAAGAGCCCATCCTCTGCACGCCGGAGCATCCCATCCTTGTCTGGACGACTCGTGATGTGGACTCCATCATCGCGGGCGACGGGGCGGACGGGTTCAACGGCTTCGTCTGGCTGCCCGCCCAAGACGTCGACCCGGCCGACTTCATCGTCACCACGGCGCCGTCCGAAGTCCGTGACGTCCGTCGCCATGACCTGATGAAGTATGTGGGATCAGGTCTGTACGAAGAGGTCGACGGCCTGCTTCAGGAGGTGAACACGGACAAGAAGCATCGAAACAAGCAGCGGCACAGCCAGAGCTTCAACTCCGTCAATCGCTACGTCGAGGAGTCCTACGACCTCGGGCTCATCCTGGGGTGGTACGTGTCGGAAGGGCACGTATCGAAGCGTTCGACGGACCGGTCGGTTCCGAACGGCGTCCATTTCACGTTGGGTGCGCACGAGGTGTTCTATCAGAACGATCTCAAGGACGCGTTCAAGCGCGTGTTCGCGACAGACCTGAATATTTACGAGAGCACCCCCGACCATTCGGTACGGCTGGTGTGCAACAGCAAAGTCGTCGCCGAACTGATGCTTTCGCTCGCCGGCACGGGTTATGGCACGAAGGTTCTGTCGGCGGACGTGCTGACCGCGGACCGGGAGTTCCAACTCGGTCTCCTCATGGGGCTGTTCCGTGGGGACGGGTGCTCGGCGACCGGCGGGATGATGCTTGATCTGGTCAATCCAGATCTGATCGACCAGGTTCAGCTGATCGTGCGCCGACTGGGCATCATGTCGACGGTCCGCCGCTACGTCAATCGAGCCGGAAACATCACCGGCCAGGTCTTCGTTCCCGGGCTTCCCGGAACCAACGAGGACTTCATCTTCGACGTCGGCAAGAACCTGCACAACTACGTCGGTCGCAAGGGTGCTCTTCGGACGACGTATCAGGTCGTCCATGGCCGCCATGTCTACGGAATTCGTGAGGTCGCCCGCACCGACCAGGCGCCGGAGAAGGTGTACAACCTGCATGTCGAAGGGACGCACACCTACTCGATTCGTGGAACAGTGGTGCACAACTGCTTCCTCTTGCGCATCGAGGACAACATGGAATCCATTGGCAGGTCGATCAATTCGGCTCTCCAGCTCTCCAAGCGTGGCGGCGGCGTCGCGCTGCTGCTGTCCAACATCCGCGAGCACGGCGCGCCGATCAAGAAGATCGAGAACCAGAGTTCGGGCGTCATCCCGATCATGAAGCTGCTCGAGGACTCGTTCTCCTACGCCAACCAGCTCGGCGCGCGCCAAGGGGCCGGTGCCGTCTACCTGCACGCACACCATCCGGACATCTACCGCTTCCTCGACACCAAGCGGGAGAACGCGGACGAGAAGATCCGCATCAAGACGCTGTCGCTCGGCGTGGTGATCCCCGACATCACCTTCCAGCTCGCCAAGGACAACGACGACATGTACTTGTTCAGCCCGTACGACGTAGAACGCGTCTACGGGGTGCCGTTCGCCGACGTGAATGTCACGGACAAGTACCACGAGATGGTCGAGGACAAGCGCATCCGCAAGACCAAGATCAAGGCGCGCGAGTTCTTCCAGACCCTGGCCGAGCTGCAGTTCGAGTCGGGCTACCCGTACATCATGTTCGAGGACACGGTGAACCGCGCCAACCCGATCGACGGCAAGATCACCCACTCCAACCTGTGCTCGGAGATCCTGCAGGTCTCGACGGCGTCGGAGTTCAACGACGACCTGTCCTACTCGCACATCGGCAAGGACATCTCCTGCAACCTCGGCTCGCTGAACATCGCGAAGGCCATGGACTCACCCGACTTCGGACAGACCATCGAGACCGCCATCCGTGGGCTGACCGCCGTCAGCGATCAGACGGCGATCACCTCGGTGCCGTCGATCGAGAAGGGCAACAACGACTCCCACGCCATCGGCCTGGGGCAGATGAACCTGCACGGCTACCTCGCACGGGAGCGGATCTACTACGGCAGCGAGGAAGGTGTCGACTTCACGAACATCTACTTCTACACGGTGCTGTTCCATGCTCTCCGGGCATCGAACAGGATCGCCCGGGAGCGCGGTCAGGCGTTTGCCGGCTTCGAGAAGTCGAAGTATGCGAGCGGGGAGTTCTTCGACAAGTACACCGAGAAGCTGTGGGAGCCGGAGACCCAGAAGGTCCGGGATCTGTTCGGCGAGGCCGGGATTCACATCCCGAACCAGGACGACTGGCGTGAGCTGAAGGCCGCTGTGCAGCGCGACGGCATCTACAACCAGAACCTGCAGGCAGTGCCGCCGACCGGTTCGATCTCCTACATCAACCACTCGACCAGCTCGATCCACCCGGTCGCCGCGAAGATCGAGATCCGCAAGGAAGGCAAGATCGGCCGCGTCTACTACCCGGCACCGTACATGACCAACGACAATCTGGACTACTACCAGGACGCGTACGAGATCGGGTACGAAAAGGTGATCGACACCTACGCGGCGGCGACTCAGCACGTCGACCAGGGCCTGAGCCTGACGCTGTTCTTCAAGGACACCGCAACCACCCGCGACGTCAACAAGGCGCAGATCTACGCGTGGCGCAAGGGGATCAAGACGCTGTATTACATCCGTCTGCGTCAGCTCGCTCTCGAGGGGACTGAGGTGGAAAATTGCGTCAGCTGCATGTTGTGAGTTCCGTTGTCACCCAACCCTTCTCCGATCTCACCAAGGGATGATCTCATGACCTCCACCGAAAGCCACAGCCCCGCCGACGGCGCTCCGATCAAACTCGTGAGCCGCGTCTCCGCCATCAACTGGAACCGTGTCCCGGACGAGAAGGACGCCGAGGTCTGGGATCGCCTGACCGGCAACTTCTGGCTGCCGGAGAAGGTGCCGGTGTCCAACGACATCCCGTCGTGGAACACGCTCACCGAGTACGAGAAGCAGCTGACCATGCGCGTCTTCACCGGGCTCACGCTCCTGGACACCATCCAGGGCACGGTGGGCGCGGTGTCGCTGATCCCGGACGCGACCACTCCGCACGAGGAGGCGGTGCTGACCAACATCGCGTTCATGGAGTCGGTGCACGCCAAGAGCTACAGCTCCATCTTCTCGACGCTGTGCTCCACCAAGGAGATCGACGAGGCGTTCCGCTGGTCGGAGGAGAACGAGCAACTGCAGCGCAAGGCTCAGATCGTCATGGATTACTACCGTGGCGACGATCCACTGAAGCGTAAGGTCGCCTCGACGCTCCTCGAGTCGTTCCTGTTCTATTCCGGCTTCTACCTGCCCATGTACTGGTCGAGCCGCGCGAAGCTCACCAACACGGCCGACCTGATCCGCCTCATCATCCGCGACGAGGCTGTCCACGGATACTACATCGGGTACAAGTACCAGCGCGGGCTCGAGGTGCAGTCACCGGAGCGCCGGCAGGAACTCAAGGACTACACCTTCGAGTTGCTGTTCGAGCTCTACGACAATGAGAGTGACTACACCGAAGCGCTCTACGACGAGGTCGGTCTGACCGAAGACGTCAAGAAGTTCCTGCGATACAACGCCAACAAAGCGCTGATGAACCTCGGCTACGAGGCGATGTTCCCGAAGGACGAGACTGACGTGAACCCGGCCATCCTTTCGGCGCTGTCACCGAACGCGGACGAGAACCACGACTTCTTCTCCGGATCCGGCAGCAGCTACGTCATCGGCAAGGCCGTCAACACCGAAGACGAGGACTGGGACTTCTAGCCTCGGATCGTCATCGGCACCTCCGGGTCGCCGGCAGGGCACGATCGGCGAGATCCAGGGCACGATCGGCGAGATTCCAGGGCACGATCGGCGAGATTCCGGGGCCCGGTCGGCGAGGTGACGTTGTCCTACGAGATCGACGGATTGCGGAGACGTTCGTAGAGATCGTCGAGCAGGTCGAGGGTTTCGCCGATCTCGGCCGGCGGCACCCCGGACGCGCGCAGCGCCTTGCGCAGTGCGTCGGGGTCCAGGTCCATGATCGGGTTCGTACGCGCGGGCGTGGGCAGCGGCGGCAGCACCGCGTTCGTCCCGTAGAAGTCCACCGACGGCATCGCCGACGACCCGGTGTCATGTTCTCCACCGTCGTGATCCCCACCGTCGTGATCCCCACCGCCACCCGCGGGTGGACGATCAGAGGCCGCGGCGAGGAGTGCAGCGATGTCGGTGCCCATCACTGTCAGCAACGTCGCTGGGCTGCGGTCGATCTCGGCGGCGACCTCGTAGGCGACACACAGCGTGTGGATGCAGCGCGGAAACTCGTCCGGGCACGTGCAGTCCGCCACGATGTCCGCCGACTCGGTCGGGATGATCAGTTCGCCCAGAATCGTGGGCTGTTCGCCGCGCGCGAGTGTCATCAGATCGCCCGTCGCGTCGCGATCACGGAGGAGTGACACGACCGTCTCGGGGTCGACCGGTCGGGAGGTCAGCGTGACCTCGAACGGATCGAGTTGACTGCCCCGCACGGACGCGGTCACCCGTCCGTCGACGATCCGTACGCGTTCGGCATGGTGATCGCGGAAGTATCGTCGGGCCTGCGTGATCCGGCGGCGATCGACATCGCCGGTGTGAGCGCCCTCGACGACGTCGACAAACGCCCGGCCCCAGCGGGACACGCCGTAACCGCGGGTCGCGGACGCCCGTGCCCGGCTCCGGCTGCTGCCGCGTGGGCTCATTCGCTGACCGCCTCGTCGCGCAGCCGGAACAGATCGAACAGTTCGTCATCGCCGAGGTCGGACATCCAGTTCTCACCGGCGCTGACGGTGAGCCGGGAGAGTTCGCGCTTCGCGGCGATCATCTCGTCGATCCGCTCTTCCAATGTCCCGACGCACAGAAACCGATGGACCTGCACACGCTGGTGCTGGCCGATGCGGTAGGCGCGGTCGGTGGCCTGGTCCTCGACGGCGGGATTCCACCATCGGTCCACGTGCAGAACATGATTGGCCGCCGTCAGGTTGAGTCCTGTTCCGCCGGCCTTGAGCGTCGCGATCATGGCCGGCGGCCCACCGCCCGCCTGGAATCGGGCCACCATCGCGTCGCGGTCGGTCCGGTTGACCCCGCCGTGCAGAACGGGCACGGGGTCGCCCAGTATCGGCGACAACCACTCCGACAGCAGTTCGCCGAACGCGGCGAACTGGGTGAACACCAATGCCCGATCGCCTTCGGCGGCCGCGGTGGTCAGGATGTCGACGAGTAACTCGACCTTGCCGGAGCGATGTCGGTTGCGCCGCATCATGTCCGATGCGTCCGCCAGATAGTGGGCCGGGTGGTTGCACACCTGCTTGAGCCGTGTCAACGCGGCGAGGATGTTGCGTCGACGAATCGTGCGCTGTTGTTTGCTGCGCAGCGCCTCCATGAGTTCGTCGATCACTGCGCGGTACAGCGCGGCCTGCTCGAGTGTCAGGTTGGCGCGGACAGTGATGTCGGTCTTCTCCGGCAGATCGGAGATGATCGTCGGATCCGTCTTCTCGCGCCGCAGGATGAACGGCCGGGTGAGCGCGGTGAGCCGGCGGATCGTTGCCTCGTCCCGGTCCCGTTCGATGGGCTCGGCGAACCGTGCGCGGAAGCGGGAGGCCGATCCCAGCAGACCCGGATTGACCAGATCGATCACCGCGCGCAGATCCTCGAGCCGGTTCTCGACCGGGGTGCCGGTCAGCGCGACGCGATGATCGGCGGGCAGCGATCGGACGGCCTTCGCGGCCTTGGTGGCGACATTCTTCAGATGCTGCGCCTCGTCGACGACGACACGTCGCCAGTGTCGGCCACCGAGGAGGTCACGATCGCGGGTGGCTATCGCGAACGTCGTCAGGACCACATCGGCCCCCGACAAGACCTCCCCGATGGTGGCGCGGCCGGCGCGGGAGGTGCCGTGATGGACGACGACGCGCAGATGCGGTGCGAATCGCGCGATCTCACGCTCCCAGTTCCCGACGACCGACATGGGGCACACGATGAGCGTCGGCGTGCCCGACCCGGGCGTCGCGGCACCCGCTGCCCTCTCATGGCAGAGCAGAGCGATGATCTGCACGGTCTTTCCCAACCCCATGTCGTCGGCGAGGACCCCGCCGATCCGATGATCAGAGAGGTAGGCGAGCCATTCCAGGCCGCGCTGCTGATAGGGCCGCAGTTCGGCGTGCAGTGTCGACGGTGAGGTGATCGGCTCGGGCCGGAGCCGACCACCGGAGGCGATGTCGTCGAGCCATGACAGGCCCTCGATCGATGTCACCGGTACGGGAACGGTATCGACGACGAGGTTGAACAGTTCACCCATGTCGGCGGGATGATCCGAACGGGCCTGTGCTCGTTGACCGACGATGAAGGCGGCGGCACGGGTCAGCGCGGCTCCCTCCGCACGGACCCAGATCCCGCGGATCCTCACCAGGTCGCTCTGTCGTCGGGCCAGGTCGGCCAGGTCGGCGTCGGACAGCGTCATGGCCGCCGGATCGTCGCCCAGCGCGAGGCGCCATTCGAACTCGTCGATCTCGGTGGCGCCGATCTGCGCGGCACGTCCGGTGCTGGTGGCCACCGGTCGCGCGCGCAGACCGAGTGTCGGGCGGACCTCGGCGACGGTCCGCGGCAGCAGGACCGGGCAGCCGGCCTCGGTGAGCGCGGCGGCTCCCTCGACGAACAGCTTCTCGACCATCGGCGTGGTGAGCAGGAAATCGAGCGAGTGAGGATCGGGTTCGGCTCCCGACAACTCCGGGAAGGCGCGGGCCGCGGTGGCGAGTCCGCTGGTGACACGGTCGAGTTCGTGCTGGTCGAGGCGATGCGGTTGGACACCGATGATGCGTCCGTCGGCATGTCGCCGACAGACCTGCAGACGCCACAGCGGTTCGTCCGAGACCACGTGCGGGCGCCGCGTCCCGGCGGCGTCGGGGTCGTCCACCTCGGGTTCGTGAAGTCGCAGGACGACCATCGAGTCATCGTGTGGGGCAGCGGTGTTCCACTGCATCCAGGTGCCCGCGGCATGGCGCAACCGAGCGCGCTGCGTCTTGGTCGTCTCAGGTGGGTCGGCGGCGAGTGCGCGGATGATCCGGCCGCCCGCGTGATCGTCGGCGACGATGGGGCCGCTCGCCGCGATCCTCCCGCGGCACTCGTGGTCGACGAGTTCGCCGACGAGATCCGCGATCGAGTCGGATCCGCCGTTGTCGGCCACCACTGCGGGGGCGGTGGTGTGCGCGACCGCAATCCAACTGCGCCACGACGGAGTGGGGACCGGGTGCCATCGCAGCATCGGCTCACCGTCGATCTCGTCGACACCGGGAGCGACCCCGCCGGCCGCGACGTGGCGCCGAACTCCGTCGAGAAGGTAGCGATACCAGGCGATCTCACCGCTGACGGCGTGCGGGCGGGTGAGGTCCAGGAGAGTGACCGTCGATCCGATGCCCAGGGTGATGGTGCTCAGGAACTCTCGACGGCCGGTCGCCCCGATCAGGGGGATCTCACGGCGGGAGCGACGCCGTGACAGTTGGGCGGCGATCTCCGGGGGTAGATCCGCGGGTCCTGCGTCCGGCCGGGTCCACCACAGCGCCAGGCCGACCCCCGGCCGCCAGAGGGCATGGATCGGCAGGGTGTGGGCGGGTTCGGACGACATGTGTCGTGCTGCGTCGAGTGGCATCGAGAATCGTCCACCAGACTAGCGTCGGCGTCGGACAGGCCCGGCCGCCCAGGCAGGAGTCCGTCCGTCGGTCGGACAGTGTCAGCCTCCGACGGCGTCGGCGCCGTGCGCCGCTGCGCGTGCGGTCGGTGTCCGGCCGGATGAGGCCCGGTCCCGTGCGACGGCTCGGACGATCTCACCGGTCCGGACGGCCACGTTGGACAGCAGCGACGACGAGATGCCGTGCGTGTGTTCGGTGCCGCCCTGCAGGTAGATCGATCCCTCGGTGGTGGCGGTCCGGGTGATCAGTCGGTAGTCGCGGGTCACCGCCGGGCCGCCGTCCTCGGTGACGACGTCGGCGGCCAGGTCGCCGAGGACCGCACCCAGATCCATCTGATGGAAGCCGGTGGCGCACACGACGGCATCGCAGACGAGGTCCTCGGTGAGGCCGGTGGGCTCGTGCGCCACCGTCACCACGACGCCGTCGCCGCGGTCGTCCACGCGGAGCGCCCGGGACGCGCCGTGCATGAAGAGCCGCCGCTCGCCGGACACACGTTCCGCGTATTCGCGGGCGTAGAGCTCCTCGATCAGCGGCAGGTCGACCGCCGAGTAGTTGGTGGCGCGGTGGTAGGACATCAGTCGACGTCGGAAGTCGGGTGTCGACGAGTGGAAGTCGTCGACGGCGCTCGGATCGAAGATCCGGTTGGCGTACGGGCTGTCGTCGGCCGGGCTGTACCCGTACTTGGCGAACACGGCGTGGACCTCGGCGTCCGGATGCGTGGAATGGAGATACTCCACCGTCTCGGCCGCGCTCTGCCCGGCGCCGAGGACGACGAACCGGCCGTGACGGGGTGTGGGGAGATCGGCGAGCCGACCGAGGAGATCATGGTTGTGGAACACCCGCACCGACGGCGTGACACCCTCGGGCAGGCGCGCGGTGAGGCCGGTGGACACCACGACGTTGCGGGCCCGGACGACGCCGGCGCCGACCCCGGCCAGGGTGACCTCGAAGTGGTCGTCGACCGGGCGGACGGCGGTGGCCGTCGTCGCATAGGTGACGGCGGCGCCGACGGTGCGTGCCGCCCACTCCAGGTAGTCGTGGAACTCGTGTCGAGTGGGGAAGAAGGTCTGGTGATTCACGAAGTCGATCAGCCGTCCCTGGGCGGCGAGATAACTCAGGAACGAGTACCGGCTGTGCACATTGCGTTGGGTGACCAGGTCCTTGAGGAACGAGATCTGCATGGTGGTGCGGGGCAACAACATTCCGGTGTGCCAGCCGAATCGGTGCTGGCGCTCGACGAACCCGAGGGTCAGCGGTGGCCCGGCGTGCTCGGCGTTGTACTCGGCCGCCGCGATCGCGAGTCCGAGGTTCGAGGGGCCGAACCCGACACCGAGGACGTCGACCGGGCCGGGGTCGTCGGTGCCTGATGCGCCGTGCAGCGTCGGTGTCTGATGGTGGCCGGGGGCTGAGTCGTTCATCGGTGATCCTCGGGATGGTCGTGCGGGGGAGGCTGTTGGTGGGGGTGGATGGACGGGTGGGGGTGACTGGACGGGTGGGGGTGACGACTGGATGGGTGGGGGTGGATGGACGGGTGGTGGGGGCGGTGATCCGGGTGGGGAGGTACGGCGTCGGAGGCGGAGGCGTCTCCGGACACGGTGGGCCCCGCCCACGCCGTCCACAGACGGGTCAGATGTCCGCCGGCGGCGATGAGGTCGTCGGGGGTTCCGTATTCGATGACGCTTCCGCCGTCGAGGACCGCGACCGCATCGGCGGACCGGATCTGACTGAGGCGGTGGGCGATGATCACGGCGGTTCGTCCGGCGATGGCGATGTCGGCGGCCTCCTCGAGTTCGACGGCGTGGTGGCTGCCCGCTTCCGCGGTCGCCTCGTCGAGGACGACGACCCGGGGGTCGGCGAGCAGGAGCCGCGCCAGCGCGACCTGTTGGGCCTGGGCGTCGGTCAGGCGGTAGCCGCCGTCTCCGACGACGGTGTCGACTCCGTCCGGCAGCGCGTGCACCCAGTCGGTGGCGCCGACCCTGCGCAACGCCTTCTCGGCCTCGGCGGCCGACGCGTCGGGAGAGGCCAGCCGGAGATCGTCGATCAGTGGCCCGGCGAAGACATGCACCTCCTGGCTGACGGTGTAGACGCTGTGGTCGCCCCCGACGACCACGCGACCGGCGTCCGGGATGAGCGTGCCGCCGACGATGCCGGCGATCGTGGACTTGCCGGCACCGCTCGCGCCGACCAGGGCGAGACTGCGTCCCGCCGGGACGTGCAGGTCGATCCCGCGCAGGACCGGCCGTCCGGTCCGGTAGGAGAAGCCGACGCCGTCGAGGGTGAGGTCGGCGGGGGCGTGCGCGTCGGACGCAGAGGTCGGGTGCGCAGCTCCCCGCTCGGCCTGGGTGACGCCGATGAGGCGGGCGAGGCCGGCGGCGGCGAGCTGCAGATCGGCGGCGCTGTAGAGGATCATGCCGATCGGATTGAAGAGTCGGTGGAACATCAGTGCGGCCGCCGTGGTCGCACCGACTGTTGTCGCCCCGGACGACACCGCCCAGTAGCCGACGACCAGAATCGCTGCCAGACCGGCGAACTCGGCCCGGTTGACGCGGCCGACGAGTTGGGTGAAGAGAGCGAACGCCGCCATCGCCAGGTCTCGGGTGCGGCCGGATGTACGGGCCACCTCGCCGAGGGCCCAGGTCTCGGCGGCGTAGGCGCGGACGGTGTCGCGTCCGCCGATCGTCTCCACGAGTGCATGCGCACGGTCGGCGGCAGCGCGGCGTTCCGCGGCGTAGACCGGACCGGAGCGGGGGAGATACCACCGCAGTGCGACGACGTAGAACGGAACGGCCAATGCGCCGGCGAGTCCGAGTCGCCAGTCGAGGCCGAGCATCGCCACCAGGGTGACTCCCGCCAATGCGACAGCGGTGACGACCGTCGGCAACACGGTGGTGACCGCGCGGTTGACGGCGGTCACGTCGTTGCTCACCCGCGAGAGCAGATCGCCGCGGCCGGCGTCCTCGATGAGATCTCGGCGCATGTGCAGCGCACTCGTCAGGGCCGCCTCCCGCGTGTCCGCGAGCAGGTCGGCGCCGAGGTGGGCGACTGCATGCATGGTGGCGCCCGCGGCGAGGCCGCCGATGAGTGCGGCCACTCCGGCGATGGCGGCGATGGGGATCAGCGTCGACACGGCAGCGTGCTCGGTGACGCGATCGACGAGGACCCCGAGGGCGAGCAACGGCACCACGCCGGCGACGGCGGCGACGACACACAGCAGGAGCACCGACGACGACCGCACCGGGCGCCGACGAAGGCCTTCGGCGAGGTGCCGCAGGGTCTGGCGTGCCGTGGCGATCGGCAGGATCACGGTTCCGCCGATCGGATCGGCTGATCCCGCGAGGTCGGGCGGGTCGCTCATCGGTCGGCCCTCCGGTGGGACCGAGCGCTCTCGGGCGCCGTCGGCTGGTCCGGTCCACCGGGGATGTCGCGCGTGGCGACGACCCGGTCGGCGACCGCCGCCCACGCGGGGCTCGTGGTCACGACCACGGTCGTCCGGTCGTGGCGGACACCGTGCCGCCGCGCATGCACCACCCGCGCGATCGTGCTCTCGGTGACCGAGTCGACCGCGGTCGTGGGCTCGTGGAGGACGAGCACGGCCGGGTCGGTGAGCAGCGCACGGCTCAACGCCAGGCGCTGCCGCTGGCCGCCGGAGAGCGACTGCCCCCGATCGGCGACCGGAAGCGACCACGCCACATCGGCATCGGCATGTCGGGTGACGGCGTCGTCGGTGGCCGGGGAGCCATCGGTGGGGAGGGCATCGCCGGCGGGGAGAGCGCCGTCGATGATGTCCCGACTCCCCATGGCCCTCAGGAGATCCAGAGCGTCGCGCCGGTCGATGGCGGCCCGGCCGAGGGTGAGATTGTCGCCGATGGTGCCGGTGAAGAGGTCGACACGGTGGGGTTCGACGAGCAACCCGCCGGGGCGGACGTCGGTCGGGAGATCGCTCGCATCCCGGCCCGGCATCGCGGCCCGGCCGGACACCGCGGCCCGTCCGTCGTGGGGTTTCTGGACCCCGCCGAGCAGCTCGACCACGCGCTGCGCCGAACGTGCGGTCGGTGCGGTCACGACGACGAGTTCGCCGTCAGCGACCCGGACCTCGCCGACCTCGTCGACGATGTCGATGACCGGGCCGTGCGGGGAGTGGATATCGGGGACCGCGTCGGGCAGCGGCCGGCCGGAGAACTGCCGGTCAGGTAGCCGTTGGGCAGGCGACGGCTCGGCATGCGACGGCTCGGCAGCCGACGGGGAACCGCCGCCGATCACCGATGCCACCCGTGCGGCCGACGCGCGGGCCGTCGCGACGCGACCCGGGAACATCGCGAGCAGCGCGAGCGGCTCGGTGAGGAACTGGGCGAGTCCCAGGACGGCGATGAGAGCGCCGACGCTGATGCGGTCGGTGAGGGCGAACCATCCGGTGAGCGTCGCGACCGCGACGGCGAGCACGCCGGTCACGCCGGTCGCCGTGCCGAAGAACGTGCCGTGTCCGATCGCAGCCCGCTGCATGGCCGTACGGGCGTCGTCGTTGACCGCTCGATAGCGGAGTGCGGCAACTGATTCGGCGCGGATACCCCGTAACGGCCGCAACCCGGTGATCAGGTCGGTGGCGATCGCGGTGGCGCGGCCGATGTGGTGCTGCTGCGTGCCGACACGACGGGTCACGATCGGCGTGACGATCTGTACGAGGGACAGCGCGAGCGGCACACCGATCAGCACGATCACACCGAGCACGACGTCGACCGAGAGCAACGCGACCGCACATGCTGCCAGAGCGGCGACGGCCGAGCCGGTCTGCGGGACGAACCGCAACAGATTGCCCGTCTCGTCGGCGTCGGAGTTGGCGATGGACAGTACGTCCCCGGATCGGCGGCCAGGGTCGTGCGACACTCGGGTCAGGACCGACTCCGCACATCGCATCCGCAGTCGATGGGCCTCGTCCTGGGTGGTCTGCATGGCTGCCCGCGCGCCGAGACGGTAGGAGATCGTCAACGTGACGAACACTGCGGCGAGCACGCCGATCCACGCCGACAACGCAACCGGGTCGGTCGTGGCGATGGCCCGGTCGACCATCACGCCGATCAGCACCGGCACCGCGACCTCGCAGAGCTGATGGACCGACATCAGTGCCGTCGCCGCGACGAGACGCCCGCGGTGGATGCGCACGCCCTCACGGAGGAGGCGGGTGCCGGTGGCGGGTTCCGGTGCGGTGTGGTCGGCGGCCACCATCACGGTTGCTCTCGGTGTGCGGCAGACGATTGGGCGGCGTCGGACCGGGACAGGTGTGCATCGATGCGGGGACCGATCGTGGCGAGGGTCTCGTAGGAGCACATCTGCCAGTGCGTCGACGCGACCGAGTCCGCGTCGATCACACCCTCGATGTGGGCGTCCCAGCCGCCGCGGTCTGCGGCGAGGTGCATGCGGTCCGGATCGGCGCCGATGTACAGGAGATCCACTGCGACGGCGGCCGGTCGGTGCTGCGTCAGCAGACCGTGGGTGTGGGCGGCGGCCTCGATCAGATAGGTGACGGTGTCACCGTGGATGCCGACGGGAGCGTCTTCGATGTGCGCGAGCAGCTCGTTGACCGCGTCCGCCGAGACGGGATCACCCGGGCTCGCGCCGGTGTCGAGGGACTGATGGTCGAGACCCAGTGCGCCGAGCAGATCGTCCATCCGCAGACCTGTCGGCGCCGGACGGCCCGTACTCGCCGGAGCCACGCTGTCGAGCATGGTCAGCGACGCCACGGTCTCGTCGTCGGCGATCAGACGAGAGGCCATGGCGTGGGCGATGACTCCACCCATCGACCAGCCGAGCAGATGGTAGGGACCGGTCGGCTGGACCCGCCGGATCTCGTCGACGTACCGGCCGGCCAGGTCGTCTATCGACGCGACGTCGGTGACGGGGTCGTCGCCGGTGATACCCGGCACTTGGACGCCGTAGAGAGGGCGGTCGGTGATGTGGCGCGTGAGACCGCCGTAACCCCAGGACAGTCCGATCGCCGGGTGGATGCAGAACAGCGGCGCACCCGAGCCGCTGGCACGGATCGGCAGGAGGGTGCCCAGGGCGGCGTCCTGGGCGACGGGTTCGGGATCGTCGAGGAGGCGGGCCAGTCCGCGAGGGGTGGGGTCGTCGAGGACAACGGAGATCGGGAACGGGACCCCGACCCGATCGCGCAGCCGGGCGACCAGGGCGAAGGCGGACAGCGACGTCCCGCCCATCGCGAAGAAGTCGTCGTGGACACCGACCCGGTCCACGCCGAGCGCCGTGGCGAACTCGTCGGCGACGAGTTGCTCGGAGTCGGTGGCCGGCGGCTCGAAGGGGCGCGAGGAGACGACATCCGGTGCGGGCAGGGCGCGCTCGTCGACCTTGCCCGACGGCGTCGTCGGGATCCGGTCGACGATCACGATCGCGGACGGGACCGCATATCGGGGGAGCGAGGACCTCAGCGCGGCCAGGATGTCGACCGGCCGTGGGTGCCCGGGTGCCGCCGCCGCGTCGGCGACGACATATCCGACGAGGTGGGCGGAGGACTGCGGGCCGGTACGTCCGACGGTGACCGCATGTCGGACACCGGGATACCGCATGAGTGCGGCGTCGATCTCGCCGAGCTCGATCCGGTGGCCGCGGATCTTCACCTGACGATCTGCGCGCCCGAGGTACCGGAGTGAGTCGTCGTGCGAGACCGACACGAAGTCGCCGGTGCGATACATGCGGTCACCGGGTGCGCCGAACGGGTCGGCGACGAATCGCTCCGCAGTCAGCCCGAATCGGTCGTGGTATCCGCGGGCCAGCCCGGGTCCGGCGACGTACAGCTCGCCGACGACGCCGCGGGCCACGGGACGCAGTGCCCGGTCGAGGACCAGCAGCGCGAACCCGATGACCGGACGGCCGATGGTCACCGGCTCGCCGGCTCCCACGGCAGCCGCATCGAGCTCGGCGACGGTCGCGATGTCGGTGGCCTCGGTGGGGCCGTAGCCGTTGCGCATCGCACGGCCCGGTCCCCATCGCAGCACCAGTTCCGGACCCACGGCCTCGCCGCCGGTTCCCAGGACCCGCAGGCGTTCGAGCTCCGATGGTTCGGTCACCGACAGCAGCGCGGGCGGCAGGACGGCGTGGGTCACCTGCTCGCGGTCGATGAGATCCGGCAGTGCGTCGGGTCCCTGTTCGGGATCGCTGACGACCAGGGTCGCCGATGCGGAGAGCGCGGCGAGGAGTTCGCCGATCGACATGTCGAAGCTCGGAGAACTGTTGTGCAGGTAGCGGGCCGACGGCTCCACGAGGTACCGCAGTCGTCGTTCGGTCGCGAGGTTGGCGAGCCCGTGGTGGGTGACGACCACACCCTTGGGCCGACCTGTCGAACCCGAGGTGTAGATCATGTAGGCGCCGTCATCGACACGGTCGGAGGTCGCCGGGAGCTCGGACGCCGGTCCCCGCTCGAGGTCGTCGAGGACGGCGTCGTCGAGGACGATCCAGGCCACGTCATCGGGGAGACCGGATCGCGTCGGGCGATCGGTGATGCCGATGCGTGCTCGGCAGTCGCCGAGCATGAACGAGATCCGGTCGGCCGGATACGCCGGGTCGATCGGCACGAAGGCCGCACCGGTCTTGGCGACGGCCCACGTCGACAGGACCGAGTGGGCGCTGCGCGACAGCGCGATCGCGACGAAGGTGTCGGGCCCCGTCCCGGCGGTGATCAGCTTCTCGGCGAGCGCATCCGACCATCTGTCTGCTTCGGCATAGGTGAACGAGGTTCCGGCCCATCGGATCGCGATGTTCTCGGGAGCGCGGTCGACGGCGCGTCGGACGATCTCTCGCAGCGTCAGCGGCGATTCGGGATCCGCACCACGCAGCGGGACCAGATCACGTCGTTCCTCCTGCGTCAGCACCGGGATCGATCCGGCGGCGATGGTGGGGTCGTCGACGACTGCACGCAGGATCTGCTCGAAGCGCACCGCGATGTCGCGAACGGTCCTCTCCGGCAACGCGTCCTGTCGGTATCCGAAGGTGATCCGCGGTTGCGGGTGCAGGGTCACCGTGAGGCTCAACGGATAGTGGGTGAGCTCGTCGGTCACGATGTCGACGACGCGGACACCGTCGACCGGCGTGGACGCACTCATCGTGGCGGCATCGATCGGATAGGACTCGAACACGACCAGGGTGTCGAACCGGGCTCCGTCCCCGGCGGCCCGGTGGATATCGGTGAGGCCCAGGTACTGGTGATCGAGGATCGACGCCTGGGTGTCGTGAAGGCGTCGCCAGACCTGCTCCACGGCGTCATCCGGCCGAGCACGCACCCGGACCGGCAGGGTGTTGATGAACAGGCCGACGATGTCGGCGACGCCCTCGACGTCGGCGGGCCGGCCGGAGACGGTGGCGCCGAAGGTGACGTCGGTGCCGCCATCGTCGGTGCGGGACTCGGTCAGACGTCCGAGCAGCAGTCCCCAGAGGCCCTGGATGACGGTGTTCGGGGTGACCTCGGCCGCGGTCGCCTGCGCGATCATCCGATCCCAGAGTGCGGCGTCGAGGTCGACGACGATTCTCCCGGGAGTCGGTGGCGCGGTCGAGGGATCATGTTCCGGCGCGAGAAGAGTGGGCAGTGATACGTCGTCGAACGCCTGCCGCCAGGCCTCCGTCGACCGCGAGACATCTTGTCGGGACATCCATTCGAGGAAGGCCCGATAGGACGGGGCCGGACCCAGGAGCTCCGCCACCGACGGGCCGGCCGTGTAGCAGCTGAGCAGATCACGCAGCAGCAGCGGCATCGACCAGCCGTCGACGACGATGTGGTGCAGCGTGACGATGAGGTCATGGAGCTCGCCGGCCCGGCGGACGAGGGTGAACCGCAGCAGCGGCGGGCGATCCAACGTGAACGGCCGGGACAAGTCCTCGGCGCGGACGGCGGCCGCGGTCACATCGACACCGCCGGCCGTCGAGGTCAGATCGACGTGCCGCCAGCCCGGGGTGCAGCCCTCGACGACGACGGCGACGAGATCGCCTCGGGCGGTGGGAACGAATGCCGACCGGAGGGCCGGATGGCGGGCCACGACCTCGTCGGCGGCGCGACGCACCCGCTCGGGGTCGACCGGACCCTCGAGCGTCACCACGGCCTGCGAGACGTAGACGTCGCTGCGGTCGGCCGCCCGCACCGGCCCGGTCGAGGCGGTCAGGGCCGAGTGGAAGGCGAAGCCCTTCTGCAGCGGCGCGGTCGGCCACACATCGGAGAGCCCCGGGAAGCGTCGCGCCAGCAGGTCCAGATCGGGCTGATCGACCGGGGCCGGCGCGACATCCGACGGTGTCCATCCGTGTGCGCCCGCGCGGACCGCTGCGTCGACTTCCTGCAGAGCGGTGCGCCAACCGGACGCGATCCGAGCGGCGGCGTCCGACGTGATCAGGCGGTCGACATGATCGAGGGTGGCCTGCAGGGTCGCGGGCTCCTCCGCGGCGCCGATGACGATCGCGTTGACGTCCAACGGGACCGCCGCGGGCATGTCGCCGTCGGGCCGGAGTTCGAGAGTCCCGACGGTCTCGGTGGGTACCCAGCCGATCTCGGCGACCCCGGCGGGAAGCTGTGCGCTCGACACCCGCCCCAGATAGTTGAACCCGACCGTCGCCGCGATACTCGGGATGTCGCGGGCCGAGAGATACCGTGCCACACCGTATCCCGCGCCGCGCGTGGGAACCCGACGGATCGCCTCCTTCGCGATCTTGACGGCGGCGATCGCTCGCTCGGCCGCGGGTGCGGCCGCTGCGGCGACGAGATCCACCGAGACCGGGTAGGCGGCGGTGAACCATCCGACGGTCCTCGACAGGTCGGCGCCGGGCACCAGATCGTCCTCACGCCCATGGCCTTCGAGTTGCACCACCGGATCGCTGATCCCCGCATCGGCGACGGCGACCATCAGTGTGCCGAGCAACACTTCCTCGGCGGTGGCGTGCAGGGCGATCGGTACGGCGTCGACCGCCGCGCGGGTCAGATCGGCGTCGAGGGAGAGCTCGACCCGCGAGACGGTCGACATGACGTCGCGCACGGTATCGAGCGCCATGTCCGGCACCCGCGAAATGTCGGCGAAATGCTCTGTCCAGTAAGTGCTCTCGGCATCGGCGATCGCATCGGCACGTTCGGTGAGTGCGTGCGCCCAGCGACGCAGCGACGTACCGGTGTCGGGCAGCGTCGGCGTGCGGCCGTCGGCGACGGCGGTCCACGCGGTGATCAGATCGGGCACCAGGATTCGCCAGGACACACCGTCGACCACGAGATGATGGACGGCCAGGACCGCCAGGTCTCGCAGAGGTGCGGTGCGACGCAGCCAGACGAGATGCACCATCCTGCCCGACCGGGGATCGAGACGGGTCAGCGCCGAATCCAGCGCGGCCTGGGCCGCCGCGCGCGGGTCGCCGTCGCCGATGTCGTGTGTGCTCAGCACCGCATCCGGATCCAGGGGAGAGGTCGGCGGGATCTCCAACCGGGGTTCGGAGGCCCCGTCGGCCAGCCGGGCGCGCAGAGCGTCATGCCGGTTGATGACGGTTGTCAGCGTCGCCAGAATGCCTTCGCGGGTGATGCCGTGCGGGAGTTCGAGGACGAGATGCTGCGCGTAGCGGTCGATCCCGCCGGGCCGATCGAGCAGCCAGCGCATGATCGGTGTCGTCGGGAGCGAGCCCACTCCGCCGCCGTCGAGTTCGGCGAGTCGGGGTCGGTCGTCCGTCGTGGCCATGGTGGCCAGCGCGCGTACGGTCTTGCGTTCGAACACATCTCGCGGAGTGATGTGCAGTCCCGCGGCGCGGGCCCGGGACACCAGGGTCAGGGCGGCGATGCTGTCGCCGCCGAGCCCGAAGAACGAGTCGTCGGCGCCGACGCGGGCGACCCCGAGGACCTCGCCGACGACCTCGGCGAGCGTCTGCTCCGTCGGCCCGGACGGCGCACGGTAGGCGACATCGGCGGAGAATGTCGGCAACGGCAGTCGCGCGTGATCGAGTTTGCCGTTCGCCGTGCGGGGCAGTTCGTCGAGCACCACGAAGGCATCGGGGGACAGACCGGTCGGGAGTCGGGTCTCGCAGTGCTGTCGCAGAGCCGACACATCAGCGGTGGCATCGGCCACGACATAGGCGACGAGCCGCGGACCGAGATCGGTGTCGCGCACCGTGACCACGCTCTGCGTGACAGCCGGGGCGCCGCCGACGACGGCCTCGATCTCGCCGAGCTCGATACGCCGGCCGCGGATCTTGACCTGGTTGTCCGACCGTCCGTGGTAGCGCAGTTCGCTTGTGGCGCCGTCGCTCCCGGTCCAGCTGACGACGTCGCCGGTGCGATACATCCGGCCGCCGGCATGCCAGGGGTTCGCCACGAACCGGCCGGCGGTCAGATCGGGACGACGGTGATAGCCGCGGGCGACGCCGGGGCCGGCGACATACAGTTCCCCCCGCGTGCCGGGCAGGACCGGCCGGAGCCGGGAGTCGAGGACGAGGAGTTCGAAGCCGTGCACGCCGCGTCCGATCGTGACCGGTCGGTCGGCGTGCAACTCGGCGACCGTGGAGATGTCGGTCGCCTCGGTCGGGCCGTAGCCGTTGCGCATCGAGCGCCCGGGCGCCCACCGGCGGACGAGATCGGTGGTGACCGCCTCGCCGCCGACGCCGAGCATGCGGAGCCCGTCGAGGTCGGTGACGTCGAGTGTGGCAAGCACCGTCGGGGTGAGCAGGGCGTGCGTCACCCCGGTGTCGCGGATCAGGGCCGCGAGTTCGGCGGGTGTGAGACCGGGGGGCGCGACGACGAGTCCGGCTGCCGCGGACAGCGCCGCGATCTGCTCGCCGACAGCCATGTCGAAACCGGGCGACGTGTTGTGCAGGAACCGCGACGAGGGCTCGACCCGATATCCGATCCGGCGCTCGGCGGCGAGGTTCGCGATCCCGTGGTGGGAGACGACGACGCCCTTCGGCCGGCCCGTCGACCCGGAGGTGTAGATGAGGTACGCCGGTTGCTCGAGCCGGAGCGGCGTGCGCGGACGAACGGGAGTAATAACGGGAGTAATGACGTCGGAGTGGGTGGCAACGGCCGGATTCTTGCCGACGACGTCGGCGACCGCGATGTCGTCGAGCACGATCCAGTCGACGTGATCGGGGAGTCGGTCGCGGAGTGCCGCGGTCGTGACGCCCACCGTCGCGCCGCTGTCGTCGAGCATGAACGCGATGCGTTCGGTGGGGTAGTCGGGGTCGATCGGGACGAATGCCGCACCGGTTGCCGCGACCGCCCACATCGCGCGGACGGAGCCCGGTGATCGTGGCACGACGACCGCGACGAACTCCTCGGGTTCGGCGCCCGCGGCGATCAGGCGATCCGCGAGTCGGGCTGCCTGCATCCACGTCTTCCGGTACGAGAGCGTGCCGTCGGGGTGGACAATTGCGTCGCCATCCGGATTCGCCTCCACCGCAGTCGATATGAGGCGCGCGAGCGTGATCGGTTCGACCGAGGGTCGTCCGGTCGCGGGGACGAGCGCGGCGCGTTCGGGGCCGGTGAGGATGTCGATGTCGCCGATGCGGTCACCGGCGGCGGCGTCGGCCAGGTGGTCGAGCACACGGACGAGACGCCGGTGGTGATCGTCGAGGGTCTGCTGGTCGTACAGAGCATGATTGGCGTGCAGGTCGACCTGCATCGCGCCGCCTGCGCCCGGGTGGACGCTGATCGTGAGATCCGCCACCGGTCCGGTGGACAGCACCGAGAAGTGGCCCTGCACCGGGCCCAGGGCGATGTCGGTCGGGAAGTTCATGATGTTGATCGTCGGCCCGTAGAGTCCGCCGAGTGACGGGCTGTCGCCCTGACCGCCGAGCTCGCGCAGGAGATCTTCGCTCCGGTAGCGCTGATGTCGCAGAGCGCCGGTCAGTTCCAGCGCCACGGCGCGGACCAGGTCGCCGATCGTCGTGTCGGGGCGGATGCGCAAGCGGATGGGGACGACGTTGGAGACCATGCCCGCGGAGCGTCGCAGGACCGCATTGGTGCGGGCCGTCACCGGGAGGCTGAGGACGACGTCCTCGGTGTCGGTGGCCACGGACAGATAGGTGGCGACGGCGGCCACGATCAGGGCGGCTTCGATGCTCCCGTGGCGCTCCGCCGCGCCCGCCAGGCGCTCGGCGAGGTCCGACCCGAAGGGGCCACCCGCCCGGATGGGGACGATGTCGGGCACGGCGGCTCCGTCGGCGAGCGAGATGGGCTCGGGGAGATCCGCAGCCTTCGCCACCCAGTGGTCGCGGTCGGTGCGGAAGCGTCGGGACCCACGGTAATCTCTTTCCGCAGTGAGCAATTCGGTCAACTCGGGTGCCGAGTAGCCCGCGTCGTCCGCGTCGGACAGCAACGCGGAATAGAGTTCCGCGGCACGGTTGATGAACCGGATCGCGCCATATCCGTCGACGACGATGTGGTGGATGCACGAGTACCAGAACCAGTGGTCGTCGCCGAGTCGCAGTACGGCGCCACGGATCAGGCGATCCTCGAGTAGGTCGAACGGCGCTGTGTAGTCGGCTCTCATCCACTCGTGTGCCGCCGCGACCGGGTCGGCACGGTCGCGGAGGTCGATCCGGGCGAACGCCTCCGACTGGGTGTGATCGATCACCTGGAACGGTTCGCCGTCGATCTCGACGAGCCGGAGCATTCCGCTGCCGACGTCATGCAGGCCGCGCCGGCACACCTCGTCGAGCAGATCCACGTCGAGTCCGCCGGTGAACTCGATGACGTCGGCGATGACGATCGGGACCTCGGGCAGCAGATGCTGGGCGAACCAGATCCCTCGTTGGGCGGCGGTCAGCGGGAACGGCTCGCCCACCGTCGCGGTAGGGGAGTCAGACGGGACACCGTCGTATCGGCCAGACGTCATGTACTTCCTCGCGGTCCCGGACGCGCTACCCCGGCCCAGCGCCTCAGGTAATCGTAACCTTGCAAAAGTCAGGGTTGCATATCCTCACCCGGTCGGCAAAGGTGGGCGTGGATCGATCGCACGGCCCGCGACGATCGCGAGCTCATCGACTCTCCGCCCGTTCTCCGACATGAGGTTCATCCATGCGCGTCGTCACCTTCGGCTACCAGACGTGGGGGCACAAGACCCTCGAGGCCCTCATCGACTCGCGACACGACGTCGTGTTGTCGGTGACCCATCCGCCGAGTGAGCATTCCTACGAGACGATCTGGTCGGACTCGGTCGAGGAGTTGGCCCGCGCGCACGACATCCCCGTCCATCTGGCCCAGCGGCCGGATGCCGACCTGATCGCCCGGGTCAAGGCCGCCGAACCCGACATCATCGTGGCCAACAACTGGCGGACGTGGCTGCCGAGCGAGCTCTTCGACCTCCCGCCCCACGGCACGCTCAACCTGCACGACTCGCTGCTGCCCAAGTTCACCGGCTTCTCACCGGTCATCTGGGCGCTGATCAGTGGGGAGTCCGAGGTGGGTCTGACCGCGCACCGGATGGACGACGGCCTCGACACCGGAGACATCGTGCTGCAGAAGTCGGTGCCGATCACCTCGACGTCGACCGCGACGGAACTCGTGCGCGCCACCATCGACATCATCCCGGAGGTGCTCACCGAGGCGCTGGAGTTGATCGAGACCGGCACCGCGGTGTGGACCCCTCAGGATCTCGCCGCGCGGACCTTCTTCCACAAGCGTGCCGACAGCGACTCGCGCATCGACTGGACATGGCCGGCAGACCAGATCGACCGGCTGATCCGGGCACAGTCCGATCCGTACCCGAATGCCTACACGCATTTCCGGGGGGAGCGGATTCGGGTGACGAAAGCCTCGGTGTCGCAATGCATCTACGGCGGTACTCCCGGCCGTGTCTTCATCCACGAGGGCGACGGGATGGTGATCGTCGCCGGTGCGGACGCCCATCTCGGCCGCAACCGGGGTCTGGTGATCGAGCGACTGCGCACCGACGACGGGGTGGAGCACGACGGGAAGAGGTTCTTCCCGCACGGGGGCGGCTACCTCGGCTGAACCGGCAGCGCCGGCCCGGTCTCGGCTCCGCCGTCGGTCGTGCCCTCTCGGGCGCGACACTCAGGCGCGACCTTTCAGACCGTCACCTCGTTCAGCACACCGGTGGCCACGTCGAACACGAATCCGCGCAGCGAGCTCGTCTTGGTGATGAATGGGCTGTTCGTGATCCGGGTGATCGACTGTCGGACGTCCTCATCGGGATCTCCGAACGCCTCGGCCGCCCATTCGGGCTTCTGTCCGGTCTCGGTCTGGATGTCGCGCTTGAAGTCGTCGTCGGTGAAGGTCAGCATCCCGCAGTCGGTGTGATGGATGAGGATGATCTCGGTGGTGCCCAGCAGTCGCTGACTGATGGCGAGACTCCGGATCTCGTCGTCGGTGACGACGCCGCCGGCGTTGCGGATCACGTGCGCCTCCCCGTCCTTCAGTCCCAGGATCCGATAGACATCGAGTCGTGCGTCCATGCAGGCGACCACCGCGACATGTCGACTCGGGGGAAGCGGAAGGGGACCGGAGAACGACTTCGCGTACTGGGCGTTGTTGGCCAGGTATTCGTCCGTGACACTCATGCGTCGATGTCTATATGTCCGGGCATCCCGGCGTGAGGGTTGGGCCCAGGGTGAGGAAAACCCGTGCGTGTGGTCAGCGCCAGTCAGTGAGCAGTTCGGTGGCCCGTTCGGCGAGATTCATCTGCCACAGCGGTCCGAAGCTGACCCGGCCGACACCCAGCTCGGCGAAGTGAGCGCGGGAGCCCTGCGCGGGATTGCCGATCGCGTTCACCGGCAGCGGCAGTTCGGCGGTCAGCCGGCGCTGGACGTCGTCGGAGTGGAAGCCCACGGGATACAGCGATCGCGCCCCGGCGTCGGCGCACAGGCGCAGTCGCGAGATGGCGAGGTCGACACGGTCGGCCTCCTCGCCGACCTGCTTGAGGAACACGTCGGTGCGAGCGTTGACGACCAGCGGCACTCCGGCGCCGTCGGCCGCCTGGCGGAGTGCGCCGACGAGATCGGCGTGTTCGGTGGCCTCGCGAAGCCGCCCGCCCTCGGAGTGCACGGTGTCCTCGATGTTGAGTCCGACGGCACCGGCGTCGAGAAGTCCCTCGATGAGGCGTTCAGGGGTCTCCCCGTACCCCGATTCGATGTCGACGGACAACGGGACGTCGACCGCGCCGCTGATCTGGCGCACCCGGGTGAGCAGTTCGTCGAACGTCATGCCCTCGTTGTCCGCGCGTCCGATCGAATCCGCCACCGGATGGCTGCCGATGGTCAGCGCGGCGAATCCGCCCTCGACCGCCAGTCCGGCCGACCAGGCGTCCCACACGGTGGGAAAGACGCCGGGATCGCCCGGACGGTGCAGATCGAGCAGTGCCTGTGCCGAGGTCGCGAGATCACGAGTTGCCATCGAGGGAGCCCTTCACGTCGTTGAGTACCAACCATGCTGCCGACAATCCTGCTCCGCCGTACCAGATCTGGTCGTCGACTGCGAGAACCCGTTTCCAGGTCGGCGCACCCATGTCGAGCCAGCGGTCGCTCTCGAGGACCTCCTTGCCGTGTTCCAGGCCGCGGTCACCCTGGAAGCTGACGTAGATGAGGTCGCCATCCGCGTCCGTGAAGTTCTTGTCGGTGACCGTGAACGACTGCGGCGACCGTTGCGATTCGGGGCGCTGCACACCGATGTCAGCGAGGATCCCGCCGGCGAACGAGCCGGTACCGGCGATCATCTCCGAGTCGCCGGTGAACCGGACGAGCGACACCTGATTGTGTTGCGCATCCATGCGCAGTCCCGTCTTCTGGGCCTCGGTCCGGAACTCCTCGAGTAACCGGGCGCCGGTCTCCGGGCGACCGAGGCCGTCGGCGACGGACTGGAATCGCGCCTGCCAGTCGGCCGACGGTGCGACAGTGACGACCCGGGCGTCCGGGAAGGCGGTCGAGGAGCCGGTGGTCCGGGGTGTCGTGAGGACGACGTCGGGCGCCGCCGCCGACGCCGCTGCGGCATCCGGGGTGCTCCCGATCGTGGGCACCGAGGTGAGTTGGGGCCCGAGGTAGGCCGGAACCGAGCCGGGGCCGGCGGTGACGGCGACGACCTCGGGACCGAGGCCGAGGGCGCAGACGGCGTCGAGCAACGACGGGTCGGTGACGACGATGCGTGTGACATCGGTCTGTCCGGCGTCGGGGGCGGTCGGTGCCAGGCAGGTCTTCGACAGGTCGCGGTCGGCGTTGACGATGTTCACCTCGGCGACGCGGGTGGTGACCGTCGAGATGGGTGACCCGTCGGGTGTGGTGAGCGGTCCCTCCTCGCTGCAGCCGGCGAGTACGGCGACCGCACAGGCCGTCACGGCGATCGCCCGGGGGACGACCCCAGGCGTGCGGAGACGGCGGGTGGGACGGACCGTGTGAACCGGGGTTTCGCCGCTGCGCTGCACGCGAACACGCTAGCACCGGCGCGACCGTGCACCTCCTGTGCGCACACGGGTGCCGCGGAGGGTGGTCGGCAGACCCGCTCACAGGCCCCGCGAGTCGCCCGTCCCAGATACCCTGAACTGGGTGTTTCCCACCGTCCCGGAATGAAATACGACGGATCGTAGGACCCGTTCGGCCACCGCCCCTTCGAGGGTTTAGGATCAGTAACCAGCGCTCGTTTTGTTCATGTGGCGACCGAGGGGAAACGGCAGGTGACCGGCCCCGTTGGTTGCGCAACGAGGAGGATCTGTGACCGCGGTCGACCAGCCCACCACGCAAGTGGCTCCAGTGCGTCCCTTTCCGGAGCGCTATCAGCCCAAGGGTTCGTTCATCTACAAGCTGATCACCACCACCGATCACAAGCTGATCGGCATGATGTACATCACCGCCTGCTTTGCGTTCTTCCTGATCGGCGGTCTGATGGCGCTGCTGATGCGCGGCGAGCTCGCCCACCCGGGCATGCAGTTCCTGTCCACCGAGCAGTTCAACCAACTGTTCACCATGCACGGCACGGTGATGCTGCTGTTCTATGCGACGCCGATCGTCATCGGATTCGCGAACTTCGTCCTGCCGCTGCAGATCGGTTCGCCCGATGTCGCTTTCCCGCGACTCAACGCTTTCGGCTTCTGGCTGTTCGTGTTCGGCGCGTCGATCGCCCTGGCCGGCTTCCTGACGCCGGGCGGCGCCGCCGACTTCGGTTGGACCGCGTACACCCCGCTGACCGATGCCATCCATTCGCCGGGCGTCGGAGCCGACCTCTGGATCATGGGTCTGGGTGTGAGTGGTCTGGGCACCATCCTCGGTGGCGTGAACATGGTGACCACCGTCGTCTGCCTGCGTGCTCCCGGCATGACCATGTTCCGCATGCCGATCTTCACCTGGAACATCCTCGTCACCAGCGTGCTGATCCTGCTCGTGTTCCCGCTGCTGACCGCGGCCCTGCTCGGCCTGGAGGTCGATCGCCAGTTCGGCGCCCACCTGTATGACCCCGCCAACGGCGGTGTGATCCTGTGGCAGCACCTGTTCTGGTTCTTCGGTCACCCCGAGGTGTACGTCATCGCGCTCCCGTTCTTCGGCATCGTGTCCGAGGTGTTCCCGGTGTTCGCGCGGAAGCCGATCTTCGGTTACTCCGGCCTGGTGTACGCGACGTTGTCGATCGCCGCTCTGTCGGTGGCCGTGTGGGCACACCACATGTACGTGACGGGCGCTGTGTTGCTTCCGTTCTTCTCCTTCATGACGTTCCTCATCGCGGTCCCGACCGGTGTGAAGTTCTTCAACTGGATCGGCACGATGTGGCGAGGGAACATGACGTTCGAGACTCCGATGCTGTTCTCGGTGGGCTTCATCGTGACGTTCCTCTTCGGTGGCCTCACCGGTGTGTTGCTCGCCAGCCCGCCGCTGGACTTCCACCTGTCCGACAGCTACTTCGTGGTCGCGCACTTCCACTACGTGCTCTTCGGCACCATCGTGTTCGCCACCTACGCGGGCATCTACTTCTGGTTCCCGAAGATGACCGGACGCATGCTCGACGAACGGCTCGGCAAGATCCACTTCTGGCTGACGTTCATCGGCTTCCACACCACGTTCCTGGTTCAGCACTGGCTGGGCAACGAGGGGATGCCGCGCCGGTACGCCGACTACCTGCCGTCGGATGGCTTCACGACGCTCAACATGATCTCCACCGTGGGCGCCTTCATCCTGGGCCTGTCGACGTTGCCGTTCCTGTGGAACGTCTTCCGCAGCTACCGCTACGGCGAGGTCGTCACGGTCGACGACCCGTGGGGCTTCGGCAACTCGCTCGAGTGGGCCACCAGCTGCCCGCCGCCGCGGCACAACTTCACCGAGCTGCCCCGTATCCGGTCGGAGCGCCCGGCGTTCGAGCTGCACTATCCGCACATGATCGAGCGGATGCGCGCCGAGGCGCACGTGGGGCCGGGTCACGGCCACGAGAGCGAGGCCGTCGAGGACACCCGTCGTGGTCCGCTGACGACCGGCACTCACGAGGCGTCCGGGGACCCGGATCCGCGCTGACGCCCCGGGCGAACGCGAACACGTGGCGAAAGAACCAGGCGACACCACCGTTCTGATCACCGTCACCGGGCCGGACAAGCCCGGGGTCACCTCGGTACTCATGGGTGCCCTGGCCGGCGAACGGGTGAGCCTGCTCGACGTCGAGCAGGTGGTCATCAGAGGACGACTCACCCTGGGTGTGCTCGTCGCGGCGGTCGGGGATCCGGAACGACTCCAAGAGGTCGTCGAGCAGGCGATGGCCTCGATCGGCATCGACGTGATTGTCGAGGTCGGGGCCGCGAGCGCCGGCCGTCGTCCGGCCAGTCACGCGGTCGTCGTCCTGGGAAGTCCGGTCACCGCAAAGGCATTTCGTGCCATCGCCGCGGAACTCGCCGGGCAGGGTACCAACATCGACTCGATCCGCGGGGTCGCCGACTACCCGCTGACCGGCCTGGAACTCATGGTCAGCACCGGTCGTGACGGCGTCGCCGCCGACTCCGCGCTCCGCAAGGGACTCGCCGCCGTGGCCGCCGGCCACGGGGTCGACATCGCGATCGAACGAGGCGGCCTCGCGCGGCGCGCCAAGCGGGTGATCGTGTTCGACGTCGACTCGACACTCATCCAGGGTGAGGTCATCGAGATGCTCGCCGCACGTGCCGGTCGCGAGGCGGAGGTCGCTGCGGTGACCGAGGCGGCGATGCGCGGCGAACTCGACTTCACCGAATCGCTGCATCAGCGGGTCGCCGTTCTCGCCGGCCTCGACGCCGCGGTCATCGACGACGTGGCCGGTTCGTTGCAACTCACGCCCGGTGCACGGACCACCATCCGCACCCTGCATCGGCTCGGTTACCACTGCGGCGTGGTGTCGGGCGGCTTCCGACAGGTGATCGACGGCCTCGCGCACGAACTCGAACTGGACTTCGTCCGCGCCAACACCCTCGAGATCGTCGACGGCAAGCTCACCGGCCGCGTCGTCGGCGACGTGATCGACCGGGCGGGCAAGGCGAAAGCGTTGCGCGCGTTCGCCGATCAGGTCGGGGTGCCGATGGAACAGACGATCGCCGTCGGCGACGGCGCCAACGACATCGACATGCTCAGCGTGGCCGGACTCGGCATCGCCTTCAACGCGAAGCCCGCGTTGCGGGAGGTCGCAGACGCGGCGCTGAGCCATCCGTTCCTCGATGCCGTGCTGTTCATCCTCGGCGTCACGCGCGACGAGATCGAGGCGGCCGATGCGGCGGACGGTGTGCTGCGCCGTGTACCACTTGCCTGACGCTGTCGTGAATCTTCTATCGGCTGCCGACCTGGGGGCGCGATGATCATGGTGTGCGATCCGACGACGAGAGGACACCCTGATGACCACCACCGACCCCATCGCCGACCTCGCGATGGTCACGCTCGACTGCGCCGACGCCCAGGTCTCCGCCGAGTTCTGGTCCGCCGTGCTCGGTTGGGAGATCACCGCTTCCGGCGACGGATACGCCATGCTGAAGGCGGCGGGCGTTCCGGCGCTCGGATTCGGCTCCGTTCCCGACTATCGGCCACCTGCATGGCCGAACCAGCACGGCAGCAAGCAGTTCCACTTCGACCTCGCGGTCGCCGACCTCGACGACGGAGCGGCCCGGTGTGTCGCGTTGGGCGCGACGGTGCCAGATGATCAACCCGGCGAGACATGGCGTGTGCTGCTCGATCCGGGCGGACATCCGTTCTGCCTCACCAGGGCCGAGAACTGGGGGTGACCCGGCTTGACCGATGCCGCAACGGAATCCGACGCCGACGGTGACGACACCGGTCGATTCGATGACGTGTACCGACGACTCGTCGGCTATGTGGGTGGTGGTGATGATCCCGCCGATCCCGCCGATGTGCTCGCCATGCAGGTGGTCGTGCGGATCGAGAAGACGCAACCGCCGGCCCGCGCCGACCTGCTCGGCGCGGCCGCTCGGGCCGCCGTCCTGTTGTGCCTCGACGACCGTGCCGGTGGTGACGGTCCGTGGGCCGCTCCGATGGCGGCGTGGTGCGATGCTCGTATCCGGAAGATCGCCCGCCGAGCTCGCGGGGCGCAATGGGCTGCCGCGCAGGAGGTCTGGGGGCTGACCGCTACCGACGGCGGCGGACAGGCGCGTGCGATCGTGCCCGGCCGGGTCGGCGACGTGGACCGGCGGATCTCTCGTCTGCAGATCGGCGGGACCGAGGTCGACGGCACGCTCCCGAGCGATCCGCCCGGACACGGCGTGTGTCTGTGGATGAATCCTGATCTCGACATGTCGGTCGGAAAGGCCGCGGCACAGGTCGGTCACGGCTCGATGCTCGCGGTCACGGTGATGGATCTGCCCGCCGCTCGCGAATGGCGATCGGCCGGATGCCCTCTCGTGGTCCGGGAGGCCACCGGTGACCGGTGGCATGCGTTGCTCGAGGCCGACGGCCGGGGTGAAGCTGTCGCTGTTCGCGATGCAGGCTTCACCGAGGTCGCGCCGGGTTCGGTGACGGTCATCGCGGAGGTGATCGGGTGACCGCCGACGAACGGCTGCCGGACTGGGCGCGCGGCCTGGGATTGAACCCCCACCCGGAGGGCGGTTGGTTCCGGGAGACGTGGCGCAGCGCGGACACCATCCCCGTGGCCGTGTTGCCGGAGGGTTATCCGGGCGACCGTGTGGGTGGCACCGCCATCCTGTTCCTGCTGCTGCCGGGTGAGCAGTCGGCGTGGCACACCGTGCGGGGAGCGGAGCTCTGGATGCACCATCGGGGGTCGGCGGTGCTGCTCGAACTCGGCGGCGACGACGATCGACCGGGTGTCCCGGACGGCGTCGTCGTGGGCCCGCACGTCGAGGTCGCGCAGCAACCACAGACGGTCGTCCCACCGGGGGTCTGGCAACGTGCGCGTCCGGTGGGAGACGAGCCTGCGCTGGTCAGTTGCGTGGTCGTGCCGGGCTTCGACTTCGCGGACTTCCGGCTCGAGCCACCCCGCTGATCCCCGCCGCAGTGGGTCAGTCGCCGGCAGGTGACAGCGACCGCGCCGGTGCGATGTGCGCCAACGTGTTCCGCCAGATCTCCCGGTCCGGGGCGATGGAGGCGACGATGAGCTCGTCGGCATCGGCGTGCCCGGCGAACCACTCGAGGTAGTGGTGCACCTCCGTCGGCGTGCCGACGCCCGCGTAGGTCATCATCGAGTCGATCTGACGACCCTGTGGCATATCGAGGATCATGTCGGCCTCCTCGTCGGTGAAGCGGCGGCCGTTGCGGCCGAAGAGCGCGTTGACGCGATGCCGTTTCGCCAGCCGCAGTTGTTCGTGCGCCACCGACGCGTCGTCGTCGGCGATCACGCAGACCCCCGCGATCACGTACGGCGCCTCGAGCTGGTCCGAGGGCTGGAACTCGCGCCGGTAGAGCGCGACCGCCTCCTCGAGAGCCTGCGGCGCGAAATGCGACGCGAAGGCGTACGGGAGGCCGAGGGTGGCGGCGAGCTGTGCCCCGAACAGAGACGACCCGAGGATGTAGAGGGGAACGTTCGTACCGGCACCGGGAGTGGCATCGACGCCCTCGACGCGCGACTGACCGCGGAGGTAGCCCTGCAACTCGAGGACATCCGACGGGAAGCTGTCCGCCGAGGCCATCGTCCGGCGCAGCGCCGAGAACGTCTGCTGATCGCCACCGGGCGCGCGACCGAGGCCGAGATCGATGCGACCCGGGTGCAGTTCCGCCAGGGTGCCGAACTGTTCCGCGATCGCCAGCGGTGAATGGTTCGGCAGCATCACCCCGCCCGCGCCGAGTCGGATCGACTCGGTGTTCGCCGCGACGTGCGCGATCAGGACCGCGGGGGCTGCCGAGGCGATGCTGGACATGTTGTGGTGCTCTGCGTACCAGATGCGTCGGTAGCCCCAGCCCTCGGCACGACGGGCCATGTCCACGCTCGCGGCGAAACTGTTCCCGACACTCTCGCCGGTACCGACTTGGGCGAGGTCGAGGATCGACAGATCAACACTCATGTGAAGGTCAAGGCGATGTCGTCGTCTCTTATTCCGTCCCGATGTATTCCGTTGTCGCCGAGCACGTGTCGCATGGGTTCGCGCGGCCGGACCACCGGTGGTGCACGATAGGGGAGTGACCGACGAGAGTGCTGCGATCAGCGACGTGTACGAATCCGATCCCGACCTGCTGGTCGACTTCAGGGACGTGACCCTCGTTCGTGGCGGGAACACCCTGGTCGGTCCGGTCACCTGGCAGGTCGAGCTCGATGAGCGCTGGGTGGTGATCGGTCCGAACGGTGCCGGGAAGACGTCGCTGATGCGTCTGGCGGCTGCTCAGGAGCACCCCACGTCGGGTACCGCGTTCGTCCTCACCGAGGAACTCGGCAAGGTCGAGTTGCGCGAACTGTCCACCCGGATCGGCGTCTCGAGTGCGGCGCTCGCCGAGCGCGTCCCCGCCGGCGAGGTAGTCAGTGACGTGGTCATCTCCGCCGGCTACGCCGTGATGGGCCGCTGGCGTGAGCGCTACGACGACGTCGACCGCGCGCAGGCGGTGGAATCACTGGAGTCGATGGGTGCCGAACATCTGGCGGATCGCCTGTTCGGCACCCTGTCCGAAGGCGAACGCAAGCGTGTGCTGATCGCCCGGGCGTTGATGACGGACCCGGAACTGCTCCTGCTCGACGAGCCGGCCGCCGGACTGGACCTCGGCGGGCGCGAGGAGCTGGTCGACCGGCTCGGCCGTCTCGCCTCGGACCCGGAGGCCCCGGCCATCGTCCTCATCACCCATCACGTGGAGGAGATCCCCGACGGTTTCACCCACGCACTGCTGCTGTCCGAGGGTGACATCGTCGATCAGGGTCTGCTCGAGGATGTGCTCACCGGCAAGAACCTCTCGACCGCGTTCCGACAGCAGATCACCCTCGACAAGGTCGACGGCCGATACTTCGCGCGCCGCACCCGTCGGGCCGGCGGCCATCGGCGTGCGGCGGACTGAACCGCGGAGGCTAATGTCGAGGCGATCGCCCGTCGAGGAGGAGATGTTTCGTCATGGCCACATCGGAGTCCCCTGCGCCCGCACCGCTGCGTGATGCGGCGACCGTCGTGTTGGTCCGCGACACCGCGAGCGGCATCGAGGTGTTCCTGCAGCGCAGGGTGAAGCAGATGGCCTTTGCCGGCGGCATGACAGTGTTCCCGGGAGGCGGTGTCGATCCCCGGGATGCCGAGGTCGACCTCGGGTGGACGGGCCCGGACGCGCAGTGGTGGGCCGATGCCTTCGGCACCGACGCCGACACCGCGAAGGCGCTGGTCTGCGCGGCGGTCCGGGAGACCTTCGAGGAGTGCGGGGTACTGCTGGCGACCGGTTCCGACGGCTCGTCCCCGGAACCGCAGACGTTCGCCGCACAACGTACCCAGCTCGTCGACAAGTCGTTGTCGCTCGCGGATTTCTTCGGGGCACAGCAGTTGACCCTGCGTGCGGACCTGCTACGGCCGTTCGCGCACTGGATCACCCCGGTCAACGAGAAGCGACGCTACGACACCCGGTTCTTCGTCGCGGCGCTGCCCGACGGCCAGGACCCCGACGATCAGACGAGTGAGGCGGAGGTCGCACGGTGGATCGGTGCGCAGGACGCCCTCGATGCGTGGGCAGCGGGCCTGCATTTCCTGCTCCCGCCGACATGGGCGCAACTGACCGCGATCGCTGAATACGATTCAGTCGCCGATCTGCTCGCCGCCACTCATGAGATCGAGCCCATCCAGCCGTCGATCACGCCCGGCGCCGGTCTTTCCGGCTTGAGTTTCGCGGGCTCTGATCGCTACTTCGCGACGCTCGGTGAGCAGAAGGCCCCCGACATCACGCTGTAGTCGACCTCACGCGGTAGTCGACCGCACGGCCGTGGCCGAGGTCCCCGGCACCTCGACCGCGTCGGTGCGGCCGGCGAACACCATCAGGATGTCGCCGACCGGGGCCTCGGCGTGGACTCGAACTGTGCGAGGTGGTCGGACGTGAGGTCGTCAGCGTCGAACAGGACTGGCGAGAACACCTGGGGGACAGCAGGTTCGAGGCCCTGCGAGACGTCCGGGTGTCTCTGCGGCAGATCACCGATCCCTGTCGATGACCTCGTCGTCGAGGTCATCGGCGGAGATGTCGTCGCGGTCGGCCCACTCCAGCAGCGTGTCGAGGCGATGCGCCACGTCGTCGATCTCTGCGTGCAGGTCCCCGATCTCCGCGAATCGCGCCGGCATCGTCGCGATCGTGAAATCGTCCGGTGCGACATCGTCGATCTCCGACCACAGGATCGGCGCCGACACGGTCGCCCGCGGATTGCCCCGCACCGAGTACGCCGAGGCCATGGTGTGGTCGCGGGTGTTCTGGTTGTAGTCGACGAAGACGGCTGCAGGATCCCGGTCCTTGCGCCACCACGTGCTCGTCACGTCGTCGGGCGCCCGTCGTTCGACCTCGCGCGCGAATGCGAGGGCGGCGCGCCGGACCTGGGGAAAGCCCCATTCGGGCTCGATCCGCACGTAAATGTGCAGTCCGCGACCGCCCGAAGTCTTCGGGAAACCCCGGATGCCGAGTTCGTCGAGCACCTCCTCCACGACGTGGGAGACGCGCTGGATGCGCGAGAACGGGCAGTCCGGCATCGGATCGAGGTCGATGCGCCACTCGTCGGGCGATTCCGGGTCGTCGCGCCGGGAGTTCCACGGATGGAACTCGACGGTCGACATCTGCACGGCCCAGATCACACTCCCGAGCTCGGTCACGCACAGTTCATCGGCGGTCCGGCCGAAGCGTGGGAACCAGAGCTCCACGGTCTCCAGCCAGTCCGGGGCGCCGGCCGGAATCCGCTTCTGGTGGACCTTCTTGCCGCTGACGCCCTTGGGGAACCGGTGCAACATGCAGGGGCGGTCCCGCAGCGCGCGGACGATGCCCTCTCCGACGGCGAGGTAGTAGTCGGCGAGATCCCGCTTGGTCTCGCCGCGCTCGGCGAAATAGACGCGGTCGGGACTCGACAGGCGGATCACCCGCTCGCCGACCTCCAACCCGATGGGTTCACCCGCGTCGCTCGAGGCCTTCGCCATGCGTCAACTCTATGGCCTGGGGGCCGAGCCGGGGAGGGATGACGGTAGCCTTCGACCATGGCTGAGTTCGTCACCCTCGAGACATCCGATGATCACCCGGGCGTGGGCACCATCCTGCTCAACCGGCCGCCGATGAACGCCCTGAATCGTCAGGTGCAGAGCGAGCTCGCCGCGGCAGCCGACGAGGCCACCCGGCGCGATGACATCAAGGCCGTCGTGGTCTACGGCGGGCCGAAGGTCCTGGCTGCGGGCGCCGACATCAAAGAGATGAACGACATGACCTATGCCGAGATGAGCAAGGTCGCCGGTCGCCTCCAGTCGGCGCTGGGCTCGATCTCCGAGATCCCCAAGCCCACGGTCGCCGCCATCACCGGTTACGCCCTGGGTGGAGGGCTCGAGGTCGCCCTCGGCGCCGATCGCCGGATCGCGGGCGACAACGCCAAGCTCGGTGTGCCCGAGGTCCTGCTGGGTGTGATCCCGGGTGGCGGCGGCACGCAGCGGCTGGCACGCCTGATCGGGCCGTCGAAGGCCAAGGACCTGATCTTCACCGGGCGGTTCGTCGGTGCCGAGGATGCGCTCGCGATCGGCCTCGTCGACGAGGTCGTGGCGCCCGACGAGGTCTACGACGCCGCCCTCGCGTGGGCCGGACAGTTCGCGAACGCGGCCTCGATTGCGCTGGCGGCCGGCAAGAAGTCCGTCGACCAGGGGTTGGGCGTGGATCTTGCCACCGGGCTCAAGATCGAGGAGCAACTCTTCGCCGCGCTGTTCGCCACCGAGGACCGTGCGATCGGAATGGCGTCCTTCGTCGAGAACGGACCGGGCAAGGCCCGGTTCACCGGCAAGTGACCCACTCACCGCGACCAACCCCGACGACGAGGAAGTAGCCGAGAGATGACGACGAACGTGACCCCGGGGACCGATCCCGAACCGAATCCGCACGCCACCGAAGACCAGGTCAAGGCCGCGCTCAGCGACACCAAGCTGGCGCAGGTGCTCTATCACGACTGGGAAGCCGAGACCTACGACGACAAGTGGTCGATCTCCTATGACGAGCGGTGCATCGACTATGCGCGCGGACGTTTCGACGCCGTCGCCGCCGATGCGGCGCTGCCGTACGGGCGGGCGATGGAACTAGGTTGTGGCACAGGATTCTTCCTTCTCAACCTCATGCAGTCCGGTGTCGCGACGAAGGGTTCGGTCACCGATCTGTCGCCCGGGATGGTGAAGGTCGCGCTGCGCAACGCGGAGAACCTCGGCCTCGACGTCGACGGCCGCGTCGCCGACGCGGAGAAGATCCCGTACGAGGACAACACGTTCGATCTCGTCGTCGGACACGCGGTGCTGCATCACATCCCGGACGTCGAGCAGGCCCTGCGCGAGGTCCTCCGCGTCCTGAAGCCGGGAGGACGGTTCGTGTTCGCCGGCGAACCGACGACCATCGGCGACTTCTACGCCCGGTGGATGAGCAGGGCCACCTGGGCTGCCGCGACCACCGTCACCAAACTCGGACCCCTGCAATCGTGGCGTCGTCCGCAGGAGGAGCTCGACGAGTCCTCACGTGCCGCGGCCCTCGAGGCGGTCGTCGACATCCACACATTCGATCCGGCCGAACTCGAGCGGCTCGCACGGAATGCTGGTGCCGTGCGGGTCGAGACGGCCACCGAAGAGCTCGCCGCTGCGATGCTCGGGTGGCCGGTACGGACGTTCGAGGCCGCCGTGCCGGCCGAGAAGCTCGGGTGGGGTTGGGCGATGTTCGCGTTCAACGGCTGGAAGCGACTGTCGTGGCTGGACGAGAAGGTCCTGCGAAAGATCGTGCCGCCGAAGTTCTTCTACAACGCGATCGTCACCGGGACCAAGCCGTAGCGGCCTGCCGGACCGGTCGGCTCAGTCGCCGACCGGGAGGAATGTCGAGGTGGCGGCCGGGATCCCGAGTACCGAGTTGATCGCCTTGTAGCCGTCGGCCGTCCTGATCAGGGTGATGCGGCTGACCGGCGGCAGTTCCGCATAGCCGCCGGTGGGGGTGTCGACGAGGGTCAACGCGGTGCCGTTGGGGCCGATCAGTGAACTGCCCTCGACGCGGTAGACGGCGCACTTCTCGTCGACCGAACTTCCGTATCGGGTCTGGATGCAGAGGTTGTAGGTGCCGTCCTCGACGTCGGCGTTCGCATGTCCCGCACCGGCGATGAGTCCGGCGCCGGACGTAGCGACGATGATGAGTGTGGCAGTGGCAGTCCGTGTCATGGTCCTGAATCTTTCCTTAGGCTTACCTAACTCGTCAATTCGCTTCCGCGGAGGGAAGGATGGTCGGCGATGGGATATCGGTTCACGCTCGACGACGTCGACTTCCTGCGGTCGCGCCACGGCTCGAAGGCGCTCTCGACCGCCGGCGAGCTCGACCTGTCGTCGTCGTCGATGCTCGGCGACGTCGGTCAGCTCCGTCGCCGGTACCCGCCATACGACGGCGCGCTGATCGAGACGATCCTGTGTCGTCGGCGCGCCCGGACGAAGCTCGCTGCGGCGCAGGACATGTTGTTCACCGACGATGCACTGCAGCAGGCTACGGCCTCCGCGGTGGCGCATCATCGTGCCGCGGAGATCGGCGATCGCTTCCCCGGCGCCGTGGTGCATGACCTCACTTGTTCGATCGGTGCCGAACTCGTCGAACTCTCCGCCTGCCCGGACCTGGCGGGTGTCATCGGCAGTGACATCGACGCGGTTCGGTTGTCGATGGCGCGACACAACACGTCGCTCGGCGGCCGCGTCCCGACCCTGTTGCGCGCCGACGCCCTGGCCCCGGTCTCGACCGCCGATGTCGTCATCGCCGATCCCGCACGGCGTTCGGGCTCCGGGCGGGTCTTCCGCCTCGATCAGCTCACCCCGCCGCTGCTCGACATGCTCAGCACGTGGGCGGGTCGTCCGCTGGTCGTGAAATGCGCTCCGGGACTGGATTATCGGGTGCTGCGGGATCGCTACGGCTTTTCCGGGCAGGTCCAGATCACCTCGCTGGACGGGGCGGTCCGCGAGGCCTGCCTGTGGACCGAGCGGGATGGTGAACCGCGGCGCCGTGCGACGGTGCTGCGGACGCGGCCGAATGCCACCGTGGGTTCCTACGAGGTGACCGATGACATCGACGATGACGTCACGGTCGGCGAGGCCGGCGAGTGGATCGTCGACCCCGACGGGGCCGTCGTGCGGGCGGGTCTCGTCCGCCAGTACGCCGCGACCCATGGACTCTGGCAACTCGACGCCCAGATCGCCTATCTGACGGGTGACTCGGTCCCCGAGGGGGAGAGGGGATTTCGTGTCATCGAGACCACGGGCGTGGCGGAGCGCGAGCTACGGCGCAGATTGTCGACGCTGGATTGCGGCACCCTGGAGATCCTCGTGCGCGGTCTGGACGTCGACCCGGACGCACTGCGGAAGCGAGTGAAGCCGAGGGGCTCACGATCCCTGTCTCTGGTACTGACCCGGATCGGTCGGAAGGGTGTCGGATTCATCTGTGAGCCCGGCGTCCGGTTCTGACCGGTGGCATCGGATCAGTCCGCACAGGTCGCGGCGAGGATGCAGAGCCCGGCCGCGATGTGGAACGCGTTGTCGTAGCTGCCCTGGGCGTCACGGATGTACCCGGCGCCGAAGGCGGCGACCGCCGCGCCGAGCTGATGGGAGGCGAACACCCAGCCGAACACGACCGGGGTGTCCGCGCCGAAGTACTCGTGATAGATCGCGATCGTCGGCGGAACGGTCGCGACCCAGTCGAGGCCGTAGAAGATGATGAACACCCAGGTGGCACCTGGGTGCGGGAACGGCGTGTCGATCTCGCCCGGCGGCTGCTCGAATCCGCGGACCTGTCCGTCGATCTCGTCGCCGAGAGATCCGGGCTGGGGACGGCCGACAACCTGCGTCACCATCTCCGCAAGTGGCTGGGCATGTCGCCGTCGTCGTACCGGAAGACGTTTGCGGGCAATCACGCCGAGCGGTCGGCGGGCACCGCGGACTGATCGGGCCGTCCGATCAGTCGATCGCGGCTCTGCTGTCGAAGAAGTAGACTTTGCCGATGTTCGTCGCCGTCGCGATCTGACCGGACGGCGACACCGAGACACCGGTTGCGAATCCGCCCGACTCGGGGAGCGGCAGCGACCGCTTGGTGGTGCCGTCGGTGCTCGAGACCTCGGTGAGGGACAACGAATCCCGGCCCCGGTCGCGCACGACCGTCCAGGCTGTCTTCTGATCGGTCAGGGTGGAAAGGCTCACGACGGCGAGATCCTTGCGCTGCCAGACCTGTTCGGCATGGTCACCCGCGTCGCGCAGCAGTGTGAGCGGTGCCCCGAGCACACCCGTGGGGATGATCAGTCCGTCCGGCGAGACCGACATCGTCGCGAAACCGTAGCCGCCGTTCTCGTAGGTCCAGCGAGTCTTGCCCGAGGTCGCGTCGAGGGCGACGATCCGCCCGAGCCGACTGAACGCGTAGACGGTCGAGCCGTCGGCCGACAGGGTCGGTGTACCGACGACCCCGCCGGGGATGTCGGCGTGCCAGAGCTCGCGGATGGTGCGACCGTCGTCGGCGGTGGAGTAGTCCATCCCGCGCACCTGGGAGGCGATGGCGCCCGGTGGCCAGAAGTTCACGAAGAGGCGTTCGTGCTGGTTGTCGACCGCCGGCGGGGACGGAATCGCGCAGCGCGGGCCGTTGGTGACGCACTCGCCGAAGCCGAAGGTCGGGTCAGCCGGGTCGGCGTCCGGTCGCAGTCGCACCTCGGGAGCGGCGAGTTCGCCGGTCTGCGTGTCCACGAGCAGCAATTGTCCCTGTGTCGTCGCGATCAGGACCTGTCCGGGAGCGGCGAACTTCGCCGACAGCGGAACTCCGAGGACGGGGAGTCGCCAGCGGATGGCGCCACCGGCGTTGAACGCGAGGAAGGTCGTCTCCTCTCCGACGTATGGCTGGTCGAACTGATCGACGAGCAGTGCGTTCACCTCGATGCCGGTACGCATGCGCTTGCAGAAATTCTTGCGCCCGCTGTTCGGATCGAGGACGAGGACGTTGCAGCCGCTCGCCGTGTTCGAGGTGACCCCGACGTTCGACTGGTTGGACAGGGTGATCGGCGCCGTGACCGGACCACCCGTCGGACGTGTCCAGGCCAGCGCGAGGTCGTCGGGCACGGCCGGGTAGGCGAAGTTGGAGTTGGCCGCGTTGCCGCCGTAGCTCGACCAGCCGGGTCCGGCGACGGAACGGACGTCGATGTGCCCGTCGGAGCAGGCGGACACGATCACCGCGATGACGGTCGCCAGGATCGCCGCGAGGGTCGTCGGCACCTGACGGGCGACCCCGCGCCCACCGGCTGACACAGCCATCTGACTCCTGTTCTGTCGCGATCTGCCTCGTCGTTCGACGTGCCAGCAGAGAGCCTATCGTGCCGAGAATTCGGGTCGATTAGGGTTTGTCGTCATGACCACGATGTGGAACGCCTCCTACGGGTCCCGATGGCGGGCCGGTCGTCGGCGGGACCCCGCGCAGGCGCGGTTCCTGACCCGGGACTCGCTGCGCTGGGTCATCCGTAACAAGGCGTACTCGCCGTGGTACCTGGTCCGCTACTACCGACTGGCGCGTTTCCGGCTGGGCAATCCGCACGTCGTGCTGCGCGGCATGGTGTTCCTCGGCCGCAACGTCGAGATCCATGCGACCCCGCAGATGTCCCGGCTGGAGATCGGTCGGTGGGTGCACATCGGCGACGGGAACTCGATCCGCTGTCACGAGGGCAGCCTGAGGATCGGTGACAAGACCGTCTTCGGCTGCAACAACGTGATCAACTCGTACCTCGACCTCGAGATCGGTGGATCCACCCTGGTCGCGGACTGGTGCTACATCTGCGACTTCGACCACAAGATGGACGACATCACGCTCCCCATCAAGGATCAGGGGATCGTGAAGGGGCCGGTCCGGATCGGACCCGACACCTGGATCGCCGCGAAGGTCTCCGTCCTGCGCAACACCGTCGTCGGACGTGGGTGTGTCCTCGGCTCGCACGCGGTGGTCCGCGGCGTCATCCCGGACTATTCGATCGCCGTCGGCGCACCCGCGCGAGTCGTGAAGAACCGCAAGGACGACTGGGCCAAGACCGCGGAGGAACGCGCCGAACTCGAGCGTGCGCTCGCCGACATCGAACGCAAGAAGGCGGCCGCCGCGCGCAAGTCGTGATCGGGCTGTGCGCTCGTCCTCAGCGGGAGCCCGGGGTGCTCGGCCTGCCTTCACTGGGCTGGACGACGACGAAACCCGGTCCGTGGAAGGCGAGTTGGAACGATTCGCCGGAACCACGCCCGATCAGTGAGCCGATCGTGAAGTCGTTCTTCACGATCGGCGCGAGGTTGGCCGACCAGCAGACGGCCGCCTGCGGATCGACGAAGGTCGGCTGGAGCGAACAGTCGAGCAGCATGGGCGGGCCGTCGCTGGTGATGCCGACGGTCCCAGGCCCGTCAGCGTCAGGTTGAACAGGCCGCCGGCGAGCATGCCCGCGTTGCCGACCGACGTGATGTGCCTCCTCGAGTGAGGCGTCGAAGGCCAGCAGACTGGACGTGTTGATGGTGATCGCATCACCCTCGAGGTCGATGGTGAAGACGTTGCTGTTGCGGCGTGCGAAGAACACCTCGCCGACCGCGGACCCGCATGAGTTGGCCGCCCTCGTTGGTGACTGCCTTCTTCAAGAAATTCGACATGCTGCCGGCACCCTCGTGGGCGAAGTCGAACTGACCCTGGTAGGCGTCCATCGCACCCTTGGCGGCCAACGCCTCCGGTCCGAAACCGACGCGAAGCATCTTGTCCGACTGCATGGTCCAGCGTGTGGTGCTCTGCTTCTCGCGGTTGGGCCTGGTCGAAGATCGGGCTGCGCACGGTGATGGCTCATTCAGGTATCTGCCGCGGCTCTCGGCGCGGACTACTCCGATTGTCCGGGATCCCGTTCGGGTAGGGGCCGTTCCGGGATGTGCGGTCGGCCGAGCAGATGACGGACCCGCCGTTTCGAGGCCAGGTACACCCCCGCGGTGCGTTCGGCGACCTCTGCCCACGAGAACTCATCGGTGAGCCGGTCGCGGGCCGCCACGGCGCGGGCCGCCGTGGCCGACGGATCGGCCAGGGTGGCGCGGACGGCGGACGCGATGCCCGCGACATCGCCGGGGTGGAAGGTGAGTCCGGTGGTCGGGTCGCTCACCGCCTCGCCGAGCCCACCCGCCGTCGAGACGACCAGGGGCGCACCGGTGGCGGCAGCCTCCAGCGCGACGATGCCGAAGGGCTCGTAGCGGCTGGGCAGCACGATGGCCGCGCACCGGTGCATCAGGCCGACCAGGCCGTCGTGGTCGACGGCGCCGAGGAATCGCACCGCCTTGGTGACGCGATGTCGCCTGGTCTCGTCGGCCAGCCACTCCGCCTGGGTACCGGTGCCGGCAACCGTCAGCGTGGTGCCGGGATGCGTCCGCCGAATCCGGGGGAGCGCGGCCAGCAGGTCCTGCACACCCTTCTCGTACTCGAGTCGGCCGGCGAAGAGCAGTTCCGGGGGACCCGCGGCGGGACCGCGCGCAGCGAACGGCCAGGTGCGGATGTCGATCCCGTTGTGGATCACCGAGACATCGGGGATATCCGGTCCGAAGAGTCGGGTCACCTCGTCACGCATGGAGGCCGAACAGGTGATGAGCGAATCGGATTCGCGGGCGAGCCACCATTCGACCGAGTGCACCTGACGATTGGTCGGACCACTCACCCAGCCGCTGTGCCGTCCGGCCTCGGTGGCGTGGACGGTGGACACGAGCGGGACGTCGAAGTACTCGGCGAGCGCGATCGCGGGATGGGCCACCAACCAGTCGTGGGCGTGTACGACGTCCGGCTCCCAGCCGCCTCCATCAGGCGAATGACGTTCGCCGGCAAGAACTCTGAGTCCCGCACGGACGAACGAGTGACCCATGGCGAGGGTCCACGCCATCATGTCGCGCCCGAAGTCGAACGCGACCGGGTCCTCGGCGACCGCGACGATCCGCACCCGGTCGACCGTCATGTCGGTGGTCGGATGGCTGAGCGCGTCGGTGCCGGTGGGCCGGCGCGTCAGCACGATGATCTCGTGCCCCTGACCGGCGAGTTCCGTCGCGAGGTGGTGGACGTGGCGACCCAGGCCGCCGACGACGACAGGCGGGTACTCCCACGAGACGATCAACACCCTCATCCGACATCCCCCGTCGCGTTCATCCCCCTGGCAGTCATCCCCGTGCCCTCCCCGGCGCGTCGATCGTGGGCAACCGTCTCGCATCCAGACCGGCGAACAGGTTGTCGGCGCGCGACCAGTTCGCCGCGAGCCTCGCAGCCTGCTCGTCGCGACCGGACAGCGCGGCATCGCAGATCTCCCGCGTCGCGTGCGCATGTTTGTGTGCCCGGTCGACAGCGTACTGGGCCGCGGTGTCCTTGGAGACCATGAACGGCCAGTCCGACGCGACGGTCAGGAGGGTCTCCCGCACGATCTGATCGGCGATCCTGCTGCGGGTTGGGCCGCCCGTGGCCAGCACCTTCTCGACGGCACTCACCGCGGTCTCGGTCACCTCGGTGTTCAACTGCACGAGGTGTTGCACCTGTGGTCCGTTCCAGACACGCCAGTCCTTGCCCGATCCCCACGACGACGCCGGGAGGTCGACCGGTGTCCCGACGAAGCCGTTCCGTCGTGCGGACGCCAGTGTGCCGACCCGGACGCCGGCCTCCGGCAGTCGGCGCAGGACGCGTTCGAGCCACACCGGTCCCTCATGCCACCAGTGCCCGAACAACTCGGTGTCGAAGGCGGCGACGACCAGCGCGGGACGTCCGATGCGGGCAGACTCGTCGACGAGACGCCGACGTATCTGATCCACGAAGTCGTCGACGTGCCGATCGATGACCGCGTCGGCACGCTGCGGGTCGTAGGGCCTCTTGTCCTTCGCCTCCACCGTGCGGCCGGTCACACGTGCCGGCTTGAGTCCGCTCGCATGGTCGTAGGTGTGGAAATCGCGGTAGGCGGCGTGACCGGGATACCCGGACCTCGGCGACCACACCCGATAGCTGACGACGAGATCGCGACCGAACGCGATGACGCCGGAGTCGCCCACCGGGCGGCCGAGAGCGGTGTCGCCCTTCAACGTCGGGCCGTCGACCAGGAAGTGGCCGACCCCCGCCGATCGGTATTCGTCCTCCATCCCCGGCGCGAAGGCGCATTCGGGTGCCCAGATGCCGGCCGGGTCGACGGCCCACCGCGCGCGGGCGTCGGCCAGCCCCTCGGTCAACGAGAACCGTCGCAGACGCGGATCGAGCAGGGGGGCGAACGGATGGGCGAGGGGACCGCCGAGCAGTTCCATGACCCCCGACGACGCGAGGGTGCGGATCATCGGGGCGCCGCCGTGGCGCCACTGCGACTCGAACTCGGCGATCGCGTCGGCGGCGCACCGGTACTCACGGGCACCGAGCGTCCGGCGATCCGCATCCGCTGACGTCGCGGCCTCGGTCGCACGCAGCTGCCAGTCGGCCAGCCATTCGTACATCGATGCGGCACAGTGCGGGTCGTCGAGTTGGGCCGCGAGCACCGGGGTGATGCCCAGCGACAGCTGATCGGCCAGGCCGTCGTCGGCGAGGCGGCGGAGCATGGCGAAGACCGGCAGATAAGACCCGGCCCATGACTGGTAGAGCCATTCCTCTCCGACAGGCCACCGGCCGTGGTTGGCGAGCCACGGCAGGTGGGAGTGCAGCACCACGGTGAACTGCCCGGGAACGGGAGAGCGCGACGAGTCCGACACGGTGACGTCGGTGTCAGCGCCGGGCGGCGAGCGCGAGCAGATCGAGGCTGGCGTCGATGTCGCCGTCCGGTCCGGCGGCGTCGCGGATGTCGAAGTCGTCGGTACCCACCGAGGCGATATCGGCGGACAGGTCGGCCGGCCACGGCTCCCCGGCGAGTGCCCGTTCGATCTGTGCGTCGATCAGCGACCCGCCCCACTTCGTGTCGAGCCGCGCGAGGCCGTCGCCGTGATGAACGCCGAGCATTGCGCTCACGTCGAATCCACCCTCGGTGAGCAATTCGGTCAGCTCCGCAGCGTCGAGCTCCCGTGTGTGGAACGGGTTGAGCGGGGTGTCGCGGCCGGGGGAGAAGGTGATGCGATTGGGTGTCGAGATCAACAGCAGCCCTCCGGGGCGCAACACGCGCCGGCACTCGGCGACGAATCCCGGCTGATCCCAGAGGTGCTCGATCACCTGGAAGTTGACCACCACGTCGACCGAGGCGTCATCGAGCGGGAGATCGATCAGATTCCCCTGGTGCACGACGAGCCCGGGGTAGCGGCGACGGGTGTGCTCGACAGCGCTCTCGTCGTAGTCGACACACGTCACCGAGCGCGCGACAGTGGCCAGCATCGCCGCGCCGTACCCTTCACCCGACCCCGCCTCGAGTACGTCGCGTCCGTCGCACTGCCCGAGCACATGGGTGTAGGCCACCTCATGGCGCCGGAACCAGTAGTTCTCCTCGGGGATGCCGGGGACGGTGCGCTCGCCGGTCAACGCGAGGGTCTCGTGGAACTCGGTCATCCGCATGAGCCTAGGGCATCGGTTTCCGGCCCATCCTTACGCTCACGCTGAACCTATCGTTGACCTGCGCGGCAGCCGGATGCTGACATGGTCTGCACAAGACGTCGGAGGCCGGCCCGGCGTCTCCTGCGAGTACTCACTCGTGACCTCATCTCGACTGACACACAACATGTGTGGGCATCGCCGTGTCCGCACTCAGGAGGATTGACCACGCCATGACCACCGAAGCGGTCTCCGACGAGATCAGATTCGCCTACTGGGTGCCCAACGTCAGCGGCGGGCTGGTGACCAGCGACATCGAACAGCGCACCAGCTGGGACTACGACTACAACGTCAAGCTGGCCCAGACGGCGGAGAACAACGGATTCGAGTACGCGCTGTCACAGGTTCGCTACGAGGCGAGCTATGGGGCCGAGTTCCAGCACGAATCAACGAGTTTCAGCCTTGCGCTGCTGCTCGCGACCCAGCGTCTGAAGGTGATCGCCGCGGTGCATCCCGGGCTGTGGCAGCCTGCGGTCCTGGCCAAACTGGGCGCCACCGCCGATCAGCTCTCCGGTGGCCGGTTCGCCGTGAACGTGGTGAGCGGCTGGTTCAAGGACGAGTTCACCCACCTCGGTGAGCCGTGGCTCGAACACGACGAGCGCTACCGTCGCAGCGCCGAGTTCCTGCAGGTGCTGCGCAAGATCTGGACCGAGGACGACGTGGACTTCCGCGGCGACTTCTATCGGATCCACGATTTCACCCTCAAGCCGAAGCCACTGAACACCCCGGGTCGGCCGAATCCGGAACTGTTCCAGGGCGGAAACTCGCTGGCCGCACGCCGCAACGGCGGCCGGTACTCGGACTGGTACTTCTCCAACGGCAAGGACTTCGACGGTGTCACCGAGCAGATCGTCGACGTCCGGGCGTCGGCCCGCGAGGCCGGACGAGAGGTGAAGGTCGGACTCAACGGCTTCATCATCGCCCGCGACACCGAGAAGGAGGCCCGCGACACCCTCCGCGAGATCGTCGAGAAGGCCAACCGGCCGGCGGTCGAGGGATTCCGCGACGCGGTCCAGCAGGCCGGGAACTCGACGTCGACGAAGACCGGTATGTGGGCGGATTCCTCGTTCGAGGACCTCGTGCAGTACAACGACGGTTTCCGTACCGGGCTGATCGGTACACCCGAACAGATCGCCGAGCGCATCGCCGCCTACCGCAAACGTGGTGTGGATCTCATTCTCGGCGGCTTCCTGCATTTCCAGGAGGAGATCGAGTACTTCGGTGAGCGGGTGCTCCCGCTCGTCCGGGAGATCGAGGCGAGCGAGCGCTCGGACAACACCGCGCTGGTAGGAGTCTGACCGACCCCTTCACGCTGCTTCGAATCGCGGCCCACCGGAGGGGTCGCCCACCGTGGCCCGTCGCGCCGACGCGACGGGCCACGCTGCGTGTGGAGTGCGTTCTGTGAGGTAGTCGATGTTTTGCGGCGGGAAGGCAGACGCTAGAGTGGGGGAGACCGATAGCAACTTACTTGTCAGTAAGATGCCGAAACCGACGCAGGAGGTCGACGCAGACCCATGACAAACATTGTCGTTCTGATCAAGCAGGTTCCCGACACGTGGTCCGAGCGCAAGTTGTCCGATGACGACTACACCCTGGACCGTGAGGCCGCAGACGCCGTTCTCGACGAGATCAACGAGCGCGCGGTCGAGGAGGCCCTGAAGATCAAGGAAGCCGACGGCGGCGAGGTCACCGTGCTGACCGCCGGACCGGAGCGGGCCACCGAGGCCATCCGCAAGGCCCTGTCGATGGGCGCCGACAAGGCGATCCACATCAAGGACGACCAGTTGCACGGCTCCGACGCGGTCCAGACCGCGTATGTACTGGCCCGCGCGCTGGGCACCGTCGAGGGCGTCGAGCTCGTCATCGCCGGCAACGAGGCCACCGACGGTCGCGTCGGTGCCATCCCGGCGATGATCGCCGAGTACCTCGAACTGCCGCACCTGACCCACCTGCGCAAGCTCACCGTCGAGGGCGAGACCCTCAAGGGCGAGCGTGAGACCGACGACGGCATCTTCCACATCGAGGCCGACCTCCCGGCCATCGTCAGCGTGAACGAGAAGATCAACGAGCCGCGGTTCCCGTCCTTCAAGGGCATCATGGCCGCGAAGAAGAAGGAGGTCCAGGTCGTCACCCTCGCCGAGATCGATGTCGAGGCCGGCGATGTGGGCCTGGAGAACGCCGGCAGCCAGGTGACCGCCTCCGCTCCGAAGCCGCCGAAGACCGCCGGTGAGCGTGTCAGCGACGAGGGCGACGGTGGCACCAAGGTCGCCGAGTACCTGGTGTCGCAGAAGATCATCTAGTCCTCACGGGCACTGACATCACCAGCGACAACCCAGACATTCAGGAGACAGAAGAATCATGGCTGAAGTACTCGTGCTCGTGGAGCAGGACGCCGAAGGCGCCCTGAAGAAGGTCACCAGCGAGCTGATCACCGCTGCCCGTGCGCTCGGCAGCCCGTCGGCGGTCGTCGTCGGCAAGCCGGGGTCCGCCGACAGCATCATCGACGGCCTCAAGGAGGCCGGCGCGGAGAAGGTCTACGTCGCCGAGTCCGACGACGCCGCGTCCTACCTGATCACCCCGCAGGTCGACGTGTTGTCGTCGATCGCCGAGCAGGCCTCGCCGGCCGGCGTCCTCGTCGCGGCCACGGCCGACGGCAAGGAGATCGCCGGTCGACTGGCCGTCCGTCTCGGTTCCGGCGTGCTCGCCGACGTCGTCGACGTCAAGGAAGGTGCCGTCGGTATCCACTCGATCTTCGGTGGCGCGTTCACCGTCGACGCCGTGGCCAAGGGCGACGTCCCGATCTTCTCGGTCCGTCCGGGTGGCGTCGAGGCCGCACCGCAGGCCGGCGCCGGTGAGCGGGTCGACGTCGAGGTCCCGGCCCAGGCCGAGGGCGTTGTCAAGATCACCAAGGTCGAGCCGAACGTGGGCGGCGACCGTCCGGAGCTCACCGAGGCGTCGATCGTCGTCTCCGGTGGCCGCGGTGTCGGCAGCGCGGACAAGTTCTCCGTGGTCGAGGAGCTCGCCGACTCGCTCGGTGCCGCCGTCGGTGCCTCGCGCGCCGCGGTCGACTCCGGCTACTACCCGGGTCAGTTCCAGGTCGGTCAGACGGGTAAGACCGTCTCGCCGCAGCTCTACATCGCGCTCGGCATCTCCGGTGCCATCCAGCACCGCGCCGGTATGCAGACCTCGAAGACGATCATCGCCGTCAACAAGGATGAAGAGGCGCCGATCTTCGAGATCGCCGACTACGGTGTGGTCGGCGACCTGTTCAACGTCGCACCGCAGCTGACCGACGAGGTCAAGAAGCGCAAGTGACGCGGGCGCTCTGCGCCTGATCTGCGTCCAGACCCCCGGATCGTGTCGGTACACCGGCATGACCCGGGGGTCTTCGGCGTCCGCGGTCGCAGGCGTCCGCGGTCGCGGGTGGTCGCCGCTCGTCGACGTTCACCGCATGAGCACCGACACGACACGTTGTCGTGGCCGTCGCGTCGATCGGCGTGGCTGTCATCAGGGACATGACAGTCACGACATTCGCCCCACCCCTCGGTACCGCCCGCCCGGTCCTAATCGCGGGCCCTTTCACGGTCGAGATCACCGACGACCCGCGTGACATCGCCGAGGCCCAGGGTCTCCGATATCGGGTGTTCGCCGCCGAATGCGGATTCGGCGACGGTGTCGGCGACGCGTCGACCGGGCTGGATGCCGACCGGTTCGACGCCCACTGCGAACACCTCGTGGTGCGACACACCGACGACGGGCTCGTCGGCTGCGCGCGACTCCTGCCGCCGGCGCGTGCGGTCGCCGCGGGCGGGTGGTACACGAGCACCGAGTTCGACGTCACCGAGCTCGACGGGATCCGTTCGGAGACGGTCGAGATGGGCCGTGCGGTGGTCTCCGCCGGACACCGTAGCGGCGCGACCACCGGATTGATGTGGGCGGCCGTACTGCAGTACGTCGTCGACGTCGACTGCCGCTATGTCCTCGGATGCGTCTCGATACCGCTCGGCACGAAGGGGCCCGATGGTCCGATGCCGCGGGGGTCGATGCTGCGTGGGGTCCGCGACGAGGTCCGCGACCGTCACCGTGCACCATGGCAGGTCTACCCGCGTGCACGCGCCGTCGTCGACGGCCGCTTCCTCGACGAGATCGACCCACCTCCGGTCCTGCGCCCGCCCGCGCTGCTGCGCGGATATCTGCGGCTCGGCGCGCGCGTCTGCGGCGAACCCGCGATCGACGAAGTCTTCGAGGTCGGTGATCTCGTCACCGTCATCGACCGCCAACAGTGCAACGCGCGCTACCTCGATCGGATGAGATCCGCGGTCACCCGACTCGCCGCCGGGAGCCGGTCATGACCGCTGCCGCCGCGACGGTGGTGACCGGGCCGGTCGCATCGTCGGCGGTCCCGACGCCGACGATGTCCGAATCGCGGGTGCTCGCCCCGGTGGTGCTGGAGATGCCGGCCCCCGTCGTGCGTGCGCCACACGCCTGGTATCCGGCGAGTGTGTGCGGAAACCATTGTCGGTCAGGTGATCACATCGACATCGCGGGGCGTGCGTGCAGGGCGTCCCGGCTCGTGTGCCTCGTCTCGTTCGCGGCGCTCCTGCTGGCGACCGGACCGCTCGTCGCCCTGATGCCGCGCCTCATCCGTCGTCGCTACCTGGTCGGGGCCGCGCGGGGACTCCTCCGCTCGATCGGTGTCGAGGTCCGGATCGACGACCGACGGCCGTTCGCCGGGTCCGCGCGTGGACTCATCGTGGCGAACCACATCTCCTATCTCGACATCCTCGCGCTCGCGGTGATCAGCCCGGCGCACTTCGTGGCCAAGTCCGACGTCGCGTCCATGCCCGTGATCTCGGGACTCGCGCGTCGGCTGGGCGTCATCACTCTCGACCGGGCGTCGCTGCGGGATCTGCCGTCGGCGGTGCAGTCGGCGGTCACCGAACTGCATCGCGACCGGTCGGTGGCGGTCTTCCCGGAGGGGACCACCTGGTGCGGCCGCGAGGCGGGACGGTTCCGTCCGGCTTTCTTCCAGGCAGCCATCGATGCCGGGGTCCCGGTCATGCCGGTGCGGCTGCGGTTCACCACCCCCGACGGCGCGGTCACCTCGGTGGCGAGTTTCATCGGCGAGGACTCGGTGGCCGAGACGTTGCGGCGGGTGCTGTCGGCGCGAGGGCTCACCCTGCACATCACGGTGCACGAGATGCAACTCCCCGGCACCGACCGGCGGACCCTGGCGCAACGGTGCGAACGACTCGTCGCCGCCTGACCGCAGATCGCCGACGGACCTTGTCCGGCGGGCGGGGCGCTGATGACGACGTCACATATCTCATATATGTTTGGGCATTGACCGGTGACCGCCCGGTCGATCAGCCGACACGAGGAGGCGCTCGAGCCATGACGTCCGCACCCACACTGACCCGCGACGAGGCGAAGGCACGATTCACCGAATTGAGGTCGGTCGACGGCCGCGTGGACGACGCCGAGCTCGATACCGTGTGGGCCGGACTGGAGACCCTGCGTCCCGAGGCGATGCTGGGTGCCTGGAAGGGCGGCGAGTTCACCACCGGTCATCCGGTCAACGGGATGTTGCAGAAGGCCGGATGGTTCGGCAAGACCTTCACCTCGCGCAACGACGTGCAGCCGTTGATGTGCCGGAACGCCGACGGTGAGCTGTATTCCAACACCGCTCTGGGCAAGGGCGAGGCCAGTCTGTGGGCGGTCGAGTTCCGCGGCGAGATCACCGCGTCGATGGTGTACGACGGCCAACCCATCATCGATCACTTCAAGAAGGTCGACGACACGACTGTGATGGGGATCATGAACGGCAAGGGCGGGGTCGTCGACGGTCGCCATCTGTACTTCTTCCTCGAACGCGTCTGAGATTCGGATCGACGCCGCCGTCGTCTCGACGCCGGGCGGCCCCTTCGAGGTGAAGCCGGTCGACATCGACGAACTCGGCAGGGTGAGGCGTTGGTCCGCATACGCGCGGTCGGCATCTGCCACACCGATCTCGGGATGAAGGCCACGTGGTCGCGGCGACGGCTGCCGCAGGTCTTCGGACACGAGGGCGCCGGCATCGTCGAGGCGGTCGGGCCCGGGGGGTGACCCGTGTCGTCCCCGGTCAGACGATCTGCCTGACGTTCCGCAGCTGCGGGGACTGCGTGCATGTGGCGGAGCATCCCGCCTACTGCACCGGCGCCTGGAACACCGCGGGTCGGTTCGACGGATCGCCGACGCTGACCCGCGCCGGTACCCCGGGTGCACGGCGGGTTCTTCGGCCAGTCCAGTTTCGCGACGTACGCGATCGCGCACGAGGACAACACCGTCTTCGTGCCCGCCGGCCTCTCGGCGGCCGGTTGCGGCTCCGCTCGGATGCGGCGTGCAGACCGGCTACGGCACGGTGACCCGCGTGGTGAGGCCGGAACCCGGTGCGGCGGTGACCGTGTCCGGGGCGGGCGGCGTCGGGTTGTGCTCGGTGATGGCGGCCGTCCGCGCCGGAGCCGACGTGGTCGCCGTCGACCCCATCCCGGGCCGGCGCGCGTCGGCGGAGAAGTTCGGTGCGATCGGGACCGTCGACCCCTCGGCGACCGACGATGTGGCCGGTGCGGTGTCCGCGCTCCACGGCCGGGGCAGCCGCCACGCCATCGACACGACCGCTCGACAGGACGTGCTCGATGTCGCCGTGTCGGCGGCCGAGCCCGCGGCGACATCACCCTCGTCGGGATCGGGCGTCGGCTGGAGTTCGGCGTCATGCAGGTGCTCTGCAAGGGCGTGACCATCCGGGGTGTCGTCGAGGGTGACGTTGTCCCCGCGGAGATCATCCCCGAGCTCGCCGTTCTGTACGTGGCCGGTGAACTGCCGCTCGACGACCTGATCGAGGAGCATCCGTTGGCCGACATCGAGCGGGCCGCGGCCGACTCGCTGGCGGGCCGCACCGTCAAGCCGGTCCTCGTCTTCGACGACTGAGGTCACCGTCTTCGACGACTGAGGTCACCCCGACGACGACTGAGGTCACCCCCGACGACGACTGATCGCCCCGTGCAGGAATTGGTGGGTGGTCGTCGCGCGTTTATCCTTGCAAAGACATGTCCACGCCCTCCCGAGCACCCGTCTACCTCGATCACGCCGCTTCGACCGCCATGCTCCCCGAAGCGATCGAGGCGATGACCGCTGTCTTCGCCCAGCCCGGGAACGCGTCATCGTTGCACGGTTCTGGCCGCTGGTCGCGCCGCAGGCTCGAGGAGGCGCGCGAGTCGGTCGCGGCGTCCGTGGGTGCACGACCCTCCGAGGTCATCTTCACAGGCGGCGGTACCGAGTCCGACAATCTCGCGTTGAAGGGAATCCACTGGGCCCGACGCCGGGAGAATCCGGCACGGCGACGCATCATCGTCTCGGCCGTCGAGCACCACGCGATCCTCGACCCCGCCGTCTGGCTCGCCGAGGCCGACGACACCGAACTGGTCATCGCCCCGGTCGATGCCGAGGGTTTCGCCTCGGTCTCGTGGTTGCGCGACGAACTGGCCGCGCACGCCGACGAGACTTCGGTGATCTCGATCATGTGGGCCAACAACGAGGTCGGCACGATCGAGCCGGTCACCGAGATCGCGGCCCTCGGCGCCGAGTTCGGGGTGCCGGTCCATTCCGATGCCATCCAGGCGGTGGGACACATCCCGGTGGACTTCGGCGCGAGCGGTCTGTCCGCGCTGAGTCTTGCCGCACACAAGTTCGGTGGCCCGCAGGGAGTGGGTGCGCTGCTGTTGCGCCGCGACGTCGAGTGTGTCCCACTTCTGCACGGCGGCGGTCACGAACGCGATGTCCGTTCCGGCACACAGGATGTCGCGGGCGCAGTCGGAATGGCGACCGCGCTGCGGCTCTCGGTGGAACGGATGACCGAGAGCGTGCGGGAGGTGACCGCGTTGCGTGAGCGACTGTTCGACGCACTGCTCGCACTGCCCGGAACGGTTGCGAACGGCCCGCGCGACGATCGCCGTCTGCCGGGCAACGTGCACGTGTCGTTCGACGGTTGTGAAGGCGACTCGCTCCTGATGCTCCTCGACGCCAACGGTGTCGAGTGCTCCACCGGTTCGGCCTGCACCGCCGGGGTCGCGCAGGCCAGTCATGTTCTTCTCGCGATGGGCCTCGACGTCCCGACGGCACGCGGCTCATTGCGGTTCTCGCTCGCTCCGGGCTCGACGCCCGCGGACGTCGACGCGGTGACCGAGGTCATCGGAGCGGTCGTCGACCGTGCCCGTGCTGCGGGGCTGGTGTCGTCGCCGTCGGGGGAGGGACGCTGATGCGAGTACTCGCAGCGATGAGCGGCGGGGTCGACTCGTCGGTGGCCGCCGCCCGCGCGGTCGATGCCGGGCACGAGGTCGTCGGTGTGCACCTCGCGTTGTCCACCGCGCCCGGGGCGTTGCGTACCGGGTCGCGTGGCTGCTGTTCGAAGGAGGACGCCTCCGACGCGCGCCGCGTGGCCGACGTCCTCGGTATCCCCTTCTATGTGTGGGACTTCGCCGATCGCTTCAAGGACGACGTGATCGACGAGTTCGTCGATGCCTACGCGGCCGGTCAGACCCCCAATCCGTGTCTGACCTGCAACGAGAAGATCAAGTTCTCGGCGCTGGCGCAGAAGGCGGTGGCGCTGGGGTTCGACGCCCTGGCGACGGGTCACTACGCCCGGTTGGCCGACGGCGAGTTGCGCCGGGCGGTCGACGAGGACAAGGACCAGTCGTACGTCCTCGCGGTGCTGACCGCCGAGCAGTTGGGGCGGGCGATGTTCCCCGTCGGTGACACCCCGAAGGGCGAGATCCGTGCGGAGGCGGCACGTCGTGGACTCGCGGTCGCCGAGAAGCCGGACTCCCACGACATCTGCTTCATCCCGACCGGTGATACCCGCGCGTTCCTCGGCGCCCACATCGGCATCCGTCCCGGGGCCGTCGTCGACGCCGACACCGGCGACCGACTTGCCGAACACGATGGTGTCCACGGATTCACCATCGGACAGCGCAAGGGGCTGGGGATCGACGCTCCGGCCGTCGACGGCCGACCGCGCTACGTCACCGACATCGATCCCGAATCCGGCACGGTGACAGTCGGTTCCGCGTCACACCTGGACGTGTGGTCGATCACCGCTCATCGTGCCGTGTGGACCTCGGGCCAGCCACCGGCCGGCCCGATCGACGCGATGGTGCAGGTGCGTGCCCACGGTGGCCTCGCCCCGGTCCGCGCCACGCCGGTGATCCGCGACGGTCAGCCCATGATCGACATCGCCCTCGCCCGACCGCTCACCGGCGTCGCCCGGGGGCAGGCGGCTGTGCTGTACCTGCCCGACGACGATCACGGTGACCTGGTGATCGGCTCCGGCCGCATCAGCTCGACCGACTCCGATCCCGCGACCGGTGTGCGAGCCGAGGCGGTCACGGTCGGTCACGACGCGTGATCGCATCCACGCAACTGCTGCACGGCGGTGTCGGCACAGGCGTCGGGTCGATGCCCGGCACCGACCCGCGCGAGGCGGCCGCAGTCATCAACGGAGAACTCGATCTCGCCCACCTCGCCGAACTGCCCGCCCGCGGACAGGGTGCCGACATGGTCGGCCGTATGGCCGCAGTCCTGGTCGATCTCCCGATGGACGCCGGAACCTGGGGCTATCGTCTCGCCGGCCGCGGCTCGTCCGTCGCGCGCCGCGCGCGCGACTTTCTCAACGCCGACCTCGACGCCGTCGAAGAACTCTGGGACACAGCAGGTTTCATCGGTATCGAGCGTCCCTTCAAGCTGCAGGTGTGCGGCCCGTTCACGCTGTCGGCGTCGGTGGAACTACCCGCCGGGCACAAGGTCCTGCGCGATCGCGGGGCCTGGCAGGATGTCATCGCCTCGACCGCCGAGGGGGTGGCGCAGCTCGTCGGCGAAGTGCGTCGGCGTCTGGGGGCCGCGGTCGTCCTGCAGATCGACGAACCGATGATCGGTGCGGTGCTCGACGGCGAGGTGCGGCCACTGACGCGGTTCGACACCATTCCCGCGATCCCGCTCCCGGAGGTCGCCGACGCCCTCGGCGGACTCGCCGAGACGGTGGACTCCCCGGTGATCGTGCACAGTTGCGCGCGTCCCCGATGGGACCTCGTCGACCGGCTGAGCGGAGTGGCCTGGTCTCTCGACGTCACCGACCCCACGTCCGACGACCTCGACGGTATCGGCTCCCTCGTCGATCGCGGTGGCATCCTCCTCGCCGGGGTGATCCCGTCGTCGTCCGGTGATCGCCGGGTGCGCGCCGAGACCGTGGCCACCGGGCTGGCCGCGCTGACCGACCGGATCGGCCTCGACCGGAAAGTGCTGTCGCAGAACGTGATCGTCACCCCCACCTGCGGATTGGCCAGCGGGACTCCGCAGTGGGCGACGACCGCGCTCGGGTTGTGTGCCCAGGCAGGCGAACTGCTCGCCGCCGATCCCGACGCCCTCTGATCCCGCCGGTGGCAACCGCGAGTCCGCCGGTGGCAACCCCGATCCCGTCGAGGCCACTGTCGGTTACGATGCCTCGAGTTTCGCCAATGACCTCTTCGGCGCGATCTGGCGGTAGCTGGCGTCGAGGAGTTCAGCCACCTCGGTCCAGTCCGTGTCGTCGTCGAGGACGATGCCGAGCCATCCGTAGGCGCCGAGGTAGGCCGGCAGGAAGAACCGGTCGTCGGCCAGCAGCGCCTCACGTTCCGCCGGATCGGTGATGAACAGCACCGACTGGTCGTACCGCTCCTTGCTGCCCCTGACGCTTCCGCCGTAGTTCCCGAACATCTTGCCGCACCGGAACGTCGGACGTCCGTGGGCGATCGCCTCCGTCGTGTCGGGCAGCGCCAGTGCGATCTCGCGAACGCGGGCCAGGATCGGATCGTCGTCGTCGAACATGATCGGGTGCGGCATGGACCAACAGTAGAACGATCACCCCGATCGTGTCAGCGGCCTCCGATACGCTCGTGACGTGGCAGAAGAACGCGGTACGACGGACGTCAGCGGCGACCTGCGGGAGCAGTGGACCGGACTCGCGGACGAGATTCGCGACCATCAGTTCCGGTACTACGTCAAGGACGCGCCGATCATCACCGACGGTGAGTTCGACAGATTGCTGCGCGCGCTTCAGGAACTCGAGGACGCACACCCGGAGCTCGCGGCACCGGATTCTCCGACGAAGCTGGTCGGCGGTGGCTTCTCCACCGCCTTCACGCCGGTCGATCATCTCGAGCGGATGATGTCGCTCGACAATGTCTTCGACGCCGAGGAGATGCGCACCTGGGTGGATCGGGTGGAGGCGGAGACCGGTTCGGGCGTCGACTACCTCTGTGAGCTCAAGATCGACGGCGTCGCCCTTGCCCTGGTCTACACCGACGGCACCCTCACGCGAGCGGTGACCCGCGGTGACGGACGGACCGGCGAGGACGTCACCCTCAACGCCCGCACGATCGACGACGTCCCGCAACGGCTCAGTGCCTCCGCCGACTTCCCGATCCCTGCCGTCCTCGAGGTGCGCGGCGAGGTCTTCTTCCGTGGCGAGGACTTCGAGGCACTGAACGCGTCGCTGGTGGCCGATGGCAAGGCGCCGTTCGCGAATCCGCGCAATTCCGCGGCCGGTTCGCTGCGGCAGAAGAACCCGCAGGTGACCGCCCGCCGGCGGTTGCGCCTGATCTGCCATGGCATCGGCCACACCGAGGGCTGGCGTCCGGCGTCGCTGCACGACGCCTACCTGGCGCTCGGCGCGTGGGGTCTGCCGGTGTCCGACCACACGACCAAGGTCGACGGCGTCGCACGGATCCTCGACAAGATCGAATACTGGGGCGAGCACCGGCACGACGTCGAACACGAGATCGACGGGATCGTCGTCAAGGTCGACGACGTGACCCTGCAGCGGCGACTCGGCTCCACCTCGCGTGCACCGCGATGGGCGATCGCCTACAAGTACCCGCCCGAGGAGGCGACCACCAGACTGCTCGACATCAAGGTCGGCGTCGGACGTACCGGTCGGGTGACGCCGTTCGCGTTCATGGAACCGGTCCTCGTCGCCGGATCCACGGTGTCGCGCGCGACACTGCACAACGAGTCGGAGGTGCGGCGCAAGGGTGTGCTGATCGGGGACACGGTCACGATCCGCAAGGCGGGCGACGTGATCCCGGAGGTCCTCGGACCCGTCGTCGACGTCCGTGACGGCAGCGAGCACGCGTTCGTCATGCCGACGCGATGCCCCGAATGTGGCACCGAACTGCGCCCGGAGAAGGACAGCGACGCCGACATCCGTTGTCCCAATTCAGAATCCTGCCCGGCACAGCTGCGTGAGCGACTCTTCCACCTGGCCGGGCGCGGGTCGTTCGACATCGAGGCGCTCGGTTACGAGGCGGCGACCGCCCTGCTGACCTCCGGGGTGATCACCAACGAGGGAGATCTGTTCGGGCTCACCGCCGACGATCTCGCCACGACCGATCTGTTCACCACCAAGGCGGGCGCGCTGTCGGCGAACGGCAAGCGTCTGCTCGCGAATCTCGACGGTGCCAAACAGGTTCCGCTGTGGCGGGTACTGGTCGGGCTCTCCATCCGGCATGTGGGGCCGACGGCGGCCCGGGCACTGGCGACCGAGTTCGGATCGCTGGCGGCGATCGAGGACGCGACCATCGAGGAACTCGCCGGAGTCGAGGGACTCGGGACGACACTCGCACAGAGCATCCACGATTGGTTCACCGTCGACTGGCACCGGGATGTCGTCGAGAAGTGGCGTGCTGCAGGTGTTTCCATGGAAGACGAACGTGACGAGTCGATTGCGCGCACCCTCGAGGGCAAGACCGTCGTGGTGACCGGTTCGTTGCAGGACTTCTCCCGCGACGGCGCGAAGGAGGCGATTCTGCAGCGTGGTGGCAAGGCGTCGGGGTCGGTGTCGAAGAAGACCGACTTCGTCGTCGTCGGCGATTCGCCGGGGACCAAGGCCGCCAAGGCCGAGCAGCTCGGTGTGCCGGTGCTCGACGAGGACGCTTTCAAGCACCTGTTGGAGACCGGCGAGGGGCCAGCGCCGTCAGAGGAGGAGTGACCCTGCCGTCAGGTGTTCCTCAGTTCTCGGCACCCGTTTCAGTTCTCGGTGCCGGTCAGTTCTCGGTACCCGTCTGTTCTCGGGACCCGTCAGTTCTCGGTACGCAGTACCGTGCTGACGATCCCGGCGAGGTATCCGAGTCGGGCCACTTCGGAGGGGCGGAAGTCGGGGCCGCCGATCCGGCCGAGGAGGATCGCCTTCTCGCCGCCGCCGAGCGGCGCGGCGGCCAGCCGGGTGTCCATGTCCTGCCACACGTCGGGCACCCAGGCGGCGCTTGCGTCGAGTTGTCGGGCACGGTCGAGCGGTAGCCAGTCCGCCGTGGTGAGCGGTGTCTCCGGTGCACCCGAACTGCCGAACAGTTGCAGCACTGCGCCATTTCCTCCGCTGGTGATGACCATGGCCCACGAGACCCGCAGGACGCGCGGGGTGTTGTCGACGAGGACCTGGAGCCGTTCGTCGTCGGAGGTGGCCACCTGGTCGACGAGTTCGAGCTCGCGGTGGGTGTCGAGGACTCCGGCGTACGGCCGGATCGAGTCCACCCGGACGCCCTTGAGTTTCTCCGCCGCGGTGATCAGCCCGTCCGGTAGGGAACCGGGGGCGATGTCGACGACGAGGTCGTCGACCGCATAGCCCTCGCCCCGTTCGACGACCTCGAGGGAGAGGATGTCGGCTCCGACCGAGCCGAGCTGGACGGCGAGCAGGCCGAGGCTGCCCGGTCGATCCTCGAGGTAGACGCGCAGCAGGTACGACACGACCGCCATTGTCGCACTGCGACGAGTGGGTCGCGCGACGTGCCCGGCGGCGTACTCCGGGGACCCCGCGCTGCGCCGATGCCGGGCGAACGCCACCATGGGGACATGGTCGACAACGCATCCCGCGCCGGCGGCGCCGACGGTCCGGCGCAGGTGACGACCTCGGTCGCGCGTCGGATCCAGCCCGGACGCGAGCACGATTTCGTCAGCTGGACCGACGCGGGTATCGCGCTGGCGCGCACTTTTCCGGGCTTCCTCGGCGGCGGCTGGCTCCGCAACTCCCGGATCGACGACGAGTACTACGTCGTCTACCGGTTCGCCGACGAACAGACGATGGACGACTGGGTGTCGTCGCCGGTGCGGAAGGCGTGGCTGTCGCGGGGTGAGGGCGTCGCCGTCGAGTACGCGACGCATCGTCTCTCGGGTATCGAGGGCTGGTTCGAGCCGCAGCAACACCTGACCCACGCCGTCCGGGTGCACGGCGCAAGCGCACCGCCTCCGCGGTGGAAACAGGCCATCACCATCTGGCTCGGCTTCTTTCCGCTCTCGCTGGCCATCAACCTGCTCGTCATCGGACACCTCGACGCGGTGCCGGTGGTGCTCAAGACCCTGATCGCCACGCTGATCAACACTCCCCTGATGGTCTATCTCGTGCTGCCCTGGCTGACTGCCCGCCTCCAGCGCTGGCTGGGCTGACCGCTGCCGGCCCCGGGTGTTCGCCGCCGGGCCGCACCCGGCGACCCGCCGTCGACCCCGCCGTCGAGACCGCGTCGAGGCGTCGGGGTGCACTCCCATAGGCTGGTGGGGAACACGCACGACACGGCGAGAAAGGACCTGGCATGTCCAGCGGATCAGAGTCGGCGATCTCTCGGGAGGAGGTCGCGCACCTGGCTCGGCTGTCCCGGCTCGCGCTGACCGACGAAGAGCTCGATCAGTACGCGCAGCAACTCGACTCGATCCTGGCGCACGTCGCCCAGGTGTCCGGGGTGGCCGCCGACGACGTGCCCGGTACGGCGCATCCCGCCGCGCTGGCGAACGTCCTGCGTCCCGACGAGGTCGTGCCCTGCCTGACCACCGAGCAGGCGCTGTCCGGTGCGCCTGCCGTCGAACAGGATCGTTTCGCGGTCCCGCAGATCCTCGGGGAGGGACAGTGACCAGCGGACCTCGCGCGATCGCCGACGGTGACCTCATCGGGTTGTCGGCCGCCGAACTCGCGGAGAAGATCACCGCCCGTGAGGTGTCGTCGGTCGAGGTGACCCAGGCGCACCTGGACCGCATCGCTGCCGTCGACGACGAGTTGGGCGCCTTCCTGCATGTGAGCGGTGCAGACGCGCTGGTCGCCGCGAAGGCCGCCGACGATGCGATAGCCGCCGGTGACGCGCCGTCGCCGCTTGCCGGTGTGCCGATCGCGCTCAAGGACGTCTTCACGACCGTCGACGCGCCCACCACGTGCGGTTCGAAGATCCTCGAGGGCTGGGTGCCGCCGTATGACGCAGCCGTCACCGAACGTCTGCGCGCCGCCGGGATCCCGATCCTGGGCAAGACCAACATGGACGAGTTCGCCATGGGCAGCTCGACGGAGAACTCGGCCTATCAGGTCACCCGGAATCCCTGGGACACCACCAGGATTCCCGGCGGATCGGGCGGTGGCAGCGCGGCGGCCCTCGCCTCGTTCCAGGCGCCGTTGGCCATCGGCACCGATACCGGCGGATCGATCCGACAGCCCGCAGCGGTCACCGCGACGGTCGGTGTGAAGCCCACCTACGGCACGGTGTCGCGATACGGACTCGTCGCCTGCGCGTCCTCGCTCGACCAGGGCGGTCCGTGCGGCCGGACGGTCCTCGACACCGCTCTGCTGCACTCGGTGATCGCCGGGCACGACAAGCGTGACTCGACCTCGATCGATGCCCCGGTCCCGGATGTCGTCGAGGCCGCGAGATTCGGTGCGCAGCAAGATCTCTCGGGTGTTCGCATCGGCGTCGTCACCGAGTTGCAGGGCGAGGGTTACCAATCCGGTGTGCTCGAGTCGTTCCGGCAGGCGCTGTCCGTCCTGACCGAACTCGGGGCCGAGGTCGTCGAGGTGTCGTGTCCGCATTTCACCTACGCACTCGGCGCGTACTACCTGATCCTTCCGTCGGAGGTGTCGTCGACCCTGGCCAGGTTCGACGCCATGCGGTACGGGCTGCGCGTCGGCGACGACGGTACACACAGCGCGGAGGAGGTCATGGCGTTGACCCGTGACCGGGGATTCGGCCCAGAGGTCAAGCGACGCATCATGATCGGGACCTACGCGCTCTCGTCCGGCTACTACGACGCCTACTATGGGCAGGCGCAGAAAGTACGGACGCTCATTGCGCAGGACTTCTCGACCGCATTCGAGAAGGTCGATGTCCTCGTCTCGCCGACCACCCCGACGACCGCGTTCGCGCTGGGGGAGAAGGTCGACGACCCCCTCGCGATGTATCTGTTCGACCTCTGCACACTGCCGGTCAACCTGGCCGGTACCGGCGCGATGTCGGTGCCCTCCGGTGTATCCGCCGACGACGGTATGCCGGTCGGCCTGCAGATCATGGCCCCGGCTCTCGCCGACGACCGGCTGTATCGCGTGGGCGCCGCGTACGAGGCCGCCCGCGGCCCGATCGGGTGATCATCACCCGTCGCCGCTGACCGAGGACATGCTCGACGTCTGCTCGGTCCCGTAGCGATGCCCCACCCCCGGTGTGCCGTCCAGTGATCCGAGCAGGTCAGCACTGGTCTGGACGAAACCTGCGACCGGCAGCCACGGCGGCCGGCGGACCGGCCGCCCGATCGTGACGGTGTCCTGCGGCTCGTGGGACGGTCGCCACAGCAGGGAGATCGACCACCGGGGGATGGGATCGGAGGCGTTCGCGAGCACGACGCGAGGAGCTCCCGATCCCGGTTCGGCGGCGATGGAGTCGCCCGGCACCCCGGTCAGCAGCGTCTCGGTGACCGCTCCGGGGCGTGCTGTCGCAGCCCACGCTCGCGCATCCTCCGCACCGATGGCCCCGAGACTCTGTCCGTACAGGTGGATCTCGGGCCGGTGCCCGGCAGGTAGGGTGGCGGTGCGATCGGCGACCGCGCGCAGCAGGGCGATCGCGCTGCGTCCCGCGGCCCCGCGGTCTCCGACGAACGCCCGCCACGACGGCTGATCGGCGTATTGCATGGCCAGGATCTCGACGTCACCGGCAAACCGGTCGCGGTAGCCGTCCACCGCTGTCGCGTCGACCCAGCCGGATCCGGTCGGGACGGCGATGACCACGGCGTGGCGGTCGAGGCCGCCCGCCCGCTCCCACCGTGACGCGAGTGCGTGACCGTGCTGGGGCAGATCGGCGCCGTCGCCGAGCTCGTACAGCACCCCGGGCGGGGTCCGGTGCGATGTCGGGGTGTCGTCGGCGTGCGCGGCCGGCAGATAACCCGCGGCCAGGGCGGTGATCGTTGCGGCAACGATGGCTGTCGTCCGCGGCAACCACACCAGCGCGACGAACACCAGCACGGCCGGGACGACCGACCATGTGACCCAACCGATTCCCACGCGCCCGACCTCCAGATCGGCTCGCAGCGCGTTCTGCCACGTCGCACTGAGCAGGGCCGCACACACGAGCGTGGCCACCGCAGCCGAGGTCGCGGCGACGGCGGCCGCCGGCCGCCAGACACGACGACGGGTCGCCCCGAGCGCCGCGACGGTGGCGAGTCCCACGCAGACCGCAGTGAGGATGCCGGAGGTGACGGGACCTCTGGGCAGGCCGGACGGCCACAGCCCGACGACGGCGCCGATCGCGGCCGCAACCGCGGTGAGCGGATGCGGCATCGTCGTCTGACGTCGGCAGTGGCGTGTCGGGCCGGCCGGAGCCGACGCCGTGATCACCGCGAGGGGAGGGTTCGCCGGTCCACGAGGTCGGCCCACCCGCGGCCGACACCCGAGGAGAGGATCTGTGAGGCCGACTCCACCGCGGTGGGTGGACCGTCGTACTGGCGCCAGGTGTTCAGGCGCAGGCCCATGTCGGCGGCCGAGGCCGCGGCCTGACACCACGGGGTGCTGCAGGACGCGTGCATCCGGTCCACGAGCATCCGGTCGAGGCGCAGGCGTGCCCAGCCGCCGAGCGGGTGGTCGGTGCGGGCGGCGAACCTCAGCACGTCATAGCCGAAGTCGTGCGAACGGCAAAGAACCTCGAAGCCCCTGGGCAGCGTCACCGGTGATGAACATCCGCCGGTGGGATTCACCGGGTAGCCGTCCTCCATCAGGGGCCGATAGCCCATCACCGTGGCGAAGTCGGCGGGCAACTCGCGTGTGACGTCGGCCTCATGACCATTCGTCAGGTCCTGGACGACCCTGCCCGCCGGGGTGTCGAGGTCGCGTGGGTCCGGGGCCACGACGACACGGCTGCCCCCGGCGCCGTCGGTACCGGTCAGTGGGCGGGCATCCGACGCGCCGAATACGAGTCCGAGAAGCGTTGTGGCCATGACGATCAGGACGAGGACAAGGGTGCCCCGGCGGCGTCGGGGCTGGTGGTGGCGGTTCTGTGTCATGGCATCGAAGCTACGAATCCACGACACTGTGCCACATCGTCCTTAACGGTGAATGAGTGTGCGCCGTCGAGGGTGCCGTGACCTGCGATCTCTGCCTCTGCCGAGGGAGGTCGGGATCCCTCTCGGGGATGAGGACGGCCGGTGGCCGTGCGCCCTACGGTGGGTAGTCGAGGTGATGGAGATGTTCCGACGAACGAGATCAGCTGCCGGCAGGGCCGGGACCGCGGTGATGCGCGAGGTCCGTGAGCTGCCCGCGGCGCAGGACCCGGCCGTGCAGCGCTACGTACGATCGCCGGCCAACTGGTTCTTCCTGGCGGTCGCCGTCATCCTGTACTCGGTGTCGTGGCCCACGCTGCCGCTGACCCATTCGATGCCCGACTACGCACTTCCGGTCGTCGCCGCGTTCGCGGCGTTCCCGATCGCGCTGGCGTGGTCGGCGCCGGTGGTGGGCTGGGCCGTCTCGGTGGTCTCCGCTCAGCTGATCGGATTGCTCGTTCCGACGCTCAACGGATGGAACTGGTCCATCCAGGTGACCCAGATCATCTCGCTGCTCGTGCTGACGTTCTTCGCCTATGCCCGATGCTCGTGGCGCTGGATCCCGGTGGTGTGGGTGAGCACGGCCATCGTGTTCGCGCTGGCCGCTCCGCCCGAGGCGCGTGGCGGCTGGGTCTTCGGGCTGACGTTCATGGCCGTGGTGGTCGCGTTGGTGCGCGTCCTCGTACGGTCTCGTCGGCAGCTCGCCGCGAGTACCGAGCAGACCCAGCTGGTCGAGTCGCAGAAGGCCATCCTGCAGGAGCGTGCGCGAATTGCCCGTGACCTGCACGACGTTGTGGCACATCGGATGTCGGTGGTGGTCGTGATGGCGCAGACCGCACGCTACCGACTCGCCGACGTGAGCGAGGAAGCGGCGGCCGAGTTCGAGTCCATCGCGGTGTCGGCCCGCGCGTCACTCGACGAGGTCCGCCAGATGCTCGGTGTCCTGAGGACCGACGGTGAGGCCCCGGCGGCGCCGAATCCCGGTCTCGACGACATCGCCCTGCTGGTCACACAGACCCGGATGACCGGTGCCACCGTCGATCTGTCGGTGTCCGTCGACCGTGAGAGGGTCGGGGACGCCGCGGGACTGATCATCTATCGGATCGTGCAGGAGAGCCTCGCGAACGCGACACGTCACGCGCCGGGTTCCCGCATCGACATCGCGGTCGCGCCGTCGTCCGACGGTGGCACCGACGTGACAGTGCGCAACACGGCACCGGCGACGGAGCCGGTCCGAATCCCGGGTCCGGGCACCGGGATTCCCGGGATGATGGAGCGGGCGTCGGCCGTCGGCGGCACGCTCACCACGCAATCCACCGAGGACGGAGGGCATCTCGTCCACGCGGTGTTACCCGGCCATGATGCTCGCACCGGCATCGTCGAACACATACCGACCGACGGCGCGACGATCGCCGATCAGGCGTCGTCTGCCACCACCACCGCCGGCCCGGTCACGACGACAGACGAATAGGCTCAACGCGTGGCTGTCACGGTGGTGGTCGTCGACGATCAGGCGATGGTGCGTCAAGGGTTCTCCGCACTTCTCGGTGCGCAGGACGACATCTCGGTTCTCGGAGACGCCGCGGACGGGGTGGAGGCGGTCGCATTGTGCGCCCGCGTCCGGCCGGATGTCGTGCTCATGGATGTCCGGATGCCGCGGAAGGACGGTCTGCGCGCGACCGAGGAGATCCTGCGGGCGTCGGCCGGCTCGGCGCCGACGACCAGGGTTCTCATGCTGACCACCTTCGACATCGACGACTACGTCTACGAGGCCCTGCGCGTGGGGGCCTCCGGGTTTCTTCTCAAGGACGCGCCCGCCGACGAGCTCGTGCGCGCGGTCCGTGTCGTGGCGGCGGGGGAGGCGCTGCTCGCGCCGTCGATCACCCGACGGCTCATCGCCGAGGTGACGTCGCGACGTGCCCGCGCGCCTCGTCATCAGGCGGTCGAGCAGCTGACGCCGCGGGAGCGCGAGGTGCTCGATCTCGTCGCGGACGGCAAGTCGAACGGTGAGATCGCCGCCGAACTCTTCGTCTCCGAACAGACGGTGAAGACACACGTCAGCAGCGTGCTCACCAAACTGGCGCTGCGCGATCGCGCCCAGGCGGTGGTCTTCGCCTACGAGAACGGGCTCAAGTGAGCCCTGCCGCCGCGGACAATCGATGCGAGCGGTCGGTGTGAACGGCGGGATGACCTGACATCCGGCACATGCTCGCCCCGCACACTAGATTGAGTGGCGTACGTGAGAGCGACGTACATGACAGGTCAGCGGCGAGAGAGGGTCACACGGTAATGGCCAAGAGGTTCGGCATTCTGACCAGCGGCGGCGACTGCCCCGGGCTGAACGCGGTGATCCGCGGAGCGGTACTCAAGGGTGAAACCGTCTACGGCCATGAGTTCGTCGGCTTCAAGGACGGTTGGTACGGCCTCGTCTACGGCGACATCATGGAGCTCAACCGCACCACGGTCCGCGGCCTCTCGCACGAGGGCGGAACCATTCTCGGCACCAGCCGATTCGGCCCCTACCAGGAGCCCGACGGTGGTGCCGAGAACATCAAGAAGGTCCTCAAGAACCTCGAGATCGACGGTGTCATCGCGATCGGCGGTGAGGGCACGGCGTCGGCGTCGAAGCGGTTGTTCGAGGACGGCATCAACATCGTGGGGGTGCCCAAGACCATCGACAACGACCTCGACGCGACGGACTACACGTTCGGATTCAACACCGCCGTCGAGATCGCGACCGAGGCCATCGATCGGCTGCGCACGACCGGCAACTCCCACAAGCGTTGCATGGTGCTCGAGGTGATGGGCCGTCACGCCGGATGGATCGCCCTGTACTCGGGTATCGCCGGTGGTGCGCACGCGATCCTGATCCCGGAGCAGCCGGAGAGCCTCAACCAGATCTGTGCCTGGGTCACCAGCGTGAAGAGTCGCGGGCGCGCACCCATGGTCGTGGTGGCCGAGGGCTTCAAGCTCCCCGAGATGGAGGAGGCCTACTCCGTCAAGGGCCTCGACGGGTTCAACCGCCCACGGCTCGGCGGCATCGCGGAGGTCCTCGCGCCCCTGATCCAGGAACGCACCGGCATCGAGACCCGCGCGACCGTGCTGGGACACATCCAACGAGGCGGCGTGCCCACCGCGTTCGACCGGGTGCTGGCCACCCGCCTGGGGATGGGGATCACCGACCTGTGCGCCGACAACGCCTGGGGAAAGATGGTCGCACTGAACGGTACGGACATCGTGCGCGTCGACTTCGCGGACGCGCTCGCCAACCAGAAGTCGGTGCCCGCCGATCAGTATCAGGAGATCCGGGTCATCTTCGGCTGAGTCACAGGTCGGGTGGGTAGGTCGCCGGGTAGACCGGGGCCTGCGCGACCGGTTCGCGGGGGATCACCAGCCACAGCACGAGATACAGCAGTACCTGGGGTCCGGGCAGCAATACCGATGCGACGAACAGGACGCGGATGATCGTGGCGTCCCAGCCGTAGCGTGCGGCGATCCCGCCACACACCCCGCCGAGCCAGGAGTCGGAGCGCGAACGCATCAATCGGTTGGGGGTCGGTGTCGTCATGGTCATGTCGAGTCCTCTCTCGTGTCCTCGACACTACGGATCGCCGGCGCCACCGGCATCGGGGATGACCCTGATCCTCACCCCCGCTTCTCGGGCCCCGTGATGCCCGGGCGGTGTCGTCGCCGCGGCGAGCAATAAGATGGACGCCATGATTGCCGCTGCCAGCGAACTTCTCGACTACGACCAGGTCATCGCCGATTTCGATCCGGTGCTGGGACTCGAGGTCCACGTCGAACTCGGCACCGTGACCAAGATGTTCTGCGGCTGTCCGACCGCGTTCGGGGCCGATCCCAACACCCAGGTGTGCCCGGTGTGCATCGGTCTACCGGGCTCGTTGCCGGTCGCGAACGCGAAGGCGATCGAGTCGGCGATCCGCATCGGACTCGCGCTGAACTGTTCCATCCGCCCGTCGAGTGTGTTCGCGCGGAAGAACTACTTCTACCCGGATCAGCCGAAGAACTACCAGATCTCGCAGTACGACGAACCGATCGCCCACGACGGGTACCTCGAGGTGCTCCTCCCGGACGGCACGCCGTGGCGGGTCGAGATCGAGCGCGCGCACATGGAGGAGGACACCGGCAAGTCGCTGCACATCGGTGGCTCGGGGCGAATCCACGGCGCCAGCCATTCGCTGCTCGACTACAACCGTGCCGGTGTGCCGCTTGTCGAGATCGTCACCAAGCCGATCGTCGGTGCGGGCGTGCGCGCTCCCGAGGTCGCGCGCGCCTATGTCACGGCACTGCGCGATCTTCTCAAGGCGCTCGACGTGTCGGATGTCCGCATGGACCAGGGATCGCTGCGGTGTGATGCCAATGTCTCGCTGATGCGCAAGGACGCCACCGAGTTCGGCACCCGCACCGAGACCAAGAACGTGAATTCCTTGAAGAGTGTCGAGGTCGCGGTCCGTCACGAGATGCGCCGCCAGGCCGCGATCCTCGAGGCAGGTGGCGAGATCATCCAGGAGACACGTCATTTCCACGAGGAGGACGGCACCACCTCTGCGGGCCGTCGCAAGGAGACAGCCGAGGACTACCGCTACTTCCCGGAGCCGGATCTTCCTCCCGTGCAACCAGATCCGGCATGGATCGACGAACTCGGCACCACGTTGCCAGAGATGCCGTGGGTGCGTCGGACCCGCATCCAGGAGGAGTGGGGTGTCTCCGACGAGGTCATGCGCGACCTCGTCAATGTCGGCGCGATCGATCTCATCATCGAGACCGTCGATGCCGGTGCCGGCGCGGAGGCCGCTCGCGGTTGGTGGGTCTCGTTCCTCGCGCAACAGGCCAATTCCCGGGGCGTCGAGTTGAGCGGTCTGTCGATCACGCCCGGGCAGGTGGCGACGATCATCGGCCTGGTCGACGAGGGCAAACTCACCACGAAGCTCGGCCAGCAGGTCGCGACCGCCGTCCTCGACGGCGAGGGCGAGCCGGAGCAGATCGTCGCCGACCGGGGTCTCGAAGTCGTCCGTGACGACTCCGCGCTGCAGAAGGCTGTCGACGAGGCACTCGCGGCCAATCCGGACATCGCCGAGAAGATCCGTGGTGGGAAGGTGCAGGCCGCGGGGAAGATCGTCGGCGACGTCATGAAGGCGACCCGCGGGCAGGCCGATCCGGCGCGCGTCAAGGAACTGGTACTCGCCGCCTGTCAGTGACCGCGTCCCCCTCACGGGGCGGGGAGCATCGCGAGGACGTCCCGGCTCGCGCCGGCGTCGACGAGGCGGGTGCGCATCGTCTCCAGCCAGGCGTCGGCCCATCCGTGATCGACCGACGCCAGGATGTCGAACTGTGCGCGCCAGGATGCCCCGCTGGATTCGGGAGATCCGGGCGGGTGCAGACGTCGAGAGATCCGTTCGGAGATCGACTCCGCCACCCATCGGAGGAACTCTTCGGCGCCGTCGGTACTCAGGTCGGACAAGACGCGGTCACGTTCCCGGGATGTCAGATGCCGGCCGCCCGGCCCGCGCACGCAGTAGGGTGTCGAATCACCACGGATCGAGCCGAGGACCGGTACGTCGTCCGGTCGTGCTCTGAGTCTGCGTGCGAGATCGATGATCCGAGTCCGCATTTCGTCGTCGAGCTGGTCATCTGAACCGTCCCCGCCCGGTGCCGGGACGGGCATCAGCTCACGGCCGGGAACGATTGCCGCAGGTGGCCCGCGCACTTGAGCCATCCGACGCTCAGGGGGCCGTCCTTGTTGATATAGGTGATGCACTCCGGATGCGAACCGTCATCGACGTAGCCACGGATGACCTCGTACTGGATGCCACCGCCGCGTTGTTGGAACCACGGTGCGATACGGCCGGTGTCCACCGGGAACGGCTTGGTCATCTCATACACGTGGTAGTTGCAGTACTGTTCCTGTCCCTGTGGTCCGGACAGGTTCGCCCTGTGGTCCGGACAGGTTCGCCCTGTGGTCCGGACAGGTTCGACGGCGGGAGTGATCGGGCCGCATACTTCGTGCCCGGAACCGACAGGAAGTTGCCGCCTTCGCCGCCGTAGCGGTCCATCCGCTTACCGACCCTCAGCGTGATCTTGTGCTTGATCGGCTGCTTGTTGCGGTCGAGCACGTAGCCCTGCTCGGCCGGGTAGATCCACCAGTTCGTCACCTTGTCGTCGAAGTACGTCTCGTCGAACTCGTACTTGTTCATCGTGAGTCCGAACCGCTGGTATCCGTCCAGCTGCTCTCCGACCGGCGGACGGGTGGACAGGGTGGCCGGTCCGGATCGGCTGTTCCGGTCGTAGGGCGCGATCGAACATCCTTGGGTGGTCGGGCCGCCGAGTGATCCGAGGTCCAGATCGCCGAATGGGCCGGGCGCAGCGGTGGCAGCCGCTCCCGACGAGAACGCCAGCGACAGTGCGAAGGCCAGGATGACGAGGGGGACTGCGACGGGTCATGGCCGCGCCTTTCGCAGAGGTGATCGCGAATGTGGATGCACCGAACAGTACCGAGATGCCCTCACCGCGTGCGTCTCTTTCCGCAACGTCGAGCGAACGCTTCAGTCGTCGTGAAAGCTCAGGTGCGGTCCTCCGTCGACGACGGTGGCAGCCATTTCACCACGCGGTCGTCGGTGCTGACCGGGTTGCCGTATTCCTTGTTGACCGTGGCGAATTGCAGGATGCCGTTGTCCAGGGCGACCATCCGGCCGAGCGCCCCGTACCGCTTCTCGAGGACGACCGCGGGCGGGGTGATCGCCGGCTTCTGCCGCGTGGGCTCGTTCAGCACCTCGATGTGTTGAGTTCGCGTGGTGGACACATAGATCGCGCCCGAGGTGGCCGCGCACCCGGCGATCTGCGGCTGGTCGGGCCACGTCCACAGCACCTTGGGACCCGAGGACTCGAGGACCTGCAGGCGGTCCTCGGTCGAGCCCTGGTCCGCGAAGTACAACGTCCCGCTGGCCGAGCTGGGACACAACGACACGTTCGAACCGAGTCCGGAGGCGAGCACGCGGGGCCGTGGATTCGCGTCGGACCGGAAGGACGTGACCGACAGGATCTTCCCGGCCAAGGACGAGGGGGAGGCCGCGGCCGCCGGATCACCCGCGTTGCCGGTGGCGACCACCAGTTCGGCCGGGCTGCGGAAGTACATCGAACCCATGTTCCCGGTGGCACCCTTGGGGATCCCGACGAGGATCGGTTTGGGGACATCTCCGGGCGCCAGACGCACGATCCGGTTGTCCGACGGTGTCGTGATCAACGCGTAGATCAGCCGGTCTTGCGAGTACGTGGGGGAGAAGGCGAATGCGATCAGTCCGCCGTCGCCCGAGGCGTCGACCGGGGCAGTGGCCAGGACCCGTTGCGGCCCAAAGCGTTTGGTGGTGATGATCTTGCCGGTCGTGCGTTCGGCGACGACCGTGACGTCGCCCTGGTCGTCGCCGGGCAGGACGGCGGCGGTGGAGGCCAGGCACGTCGCGATCACCGCGGGATCGGGGTCGACGCACGGTCCAGGCGGCGGAGGCGCCGGTGGTTCGGTGGGGGATGGCCGCGGCTGTTCCTTCTTGGCGGCCGACTCGTTGTTCGCACTGAACGCGCCGGCGTCCTTGGCACGATCCTGATCGGTGAAGTCGGCGCATCCGCTCACCATCACGAGGACCGACACGATCGCGAGGAAGGTGCCGACACGGGTGGCCCGTGTCCGGTTTCCCGTTGTCGTCGGCCGCCCCATGCGCATGCCACCCACAGTAGGCGATCGATTCCGACTCACCGCGGGCTGCACGAGCCGGGCGGGGTGAGTGCGCCTACAGTCGGAACCGTGAACGAACGTGACATGGCTGCAGGCAGCGGTTCCAGTCCGTACGATGAGCCGACCGGCGAGATCGACCTGGGCGAGGCGACACCCCAGCGGCGTCGTCGGGCGCCGACCGAGGACCGCGACGACTTCTACGCCCGACACGCGATCCCGCCACGGGCGGCCATGTCGCGCGTCGACGATCTCGACGACATCGATCCCGACGACATCGAGACCAGGGCGATCCCCACCGACTCCGGTGTGCCGGCCACACGATCGGCCCCGGTGGCGAACCCCGCGGCGACCCCGGACGCCGCCTTGCCGCCGACCCCGGAACCGGCCCCACCGCTGGAAACGTCGTCCTCCGAGGCCCCCACGCACCGGTTCGCCAGTCCGGCTGCGGGACGCACCCCGGTGCCGACCGAGCACCTGCGCACCGATCCGGGGCCCGACGAGACGGACGCGGATGACATCCGGACCGCCACCGCGCGGACGGATGCCGTCACCGCGGTCCCGGCCGCCGGTCTCGGCGAGGGTGCCGTCCCGACGGCGGCCACCGAGCGGTACGACGCCGGTGTGTACGACACGGCCGGATTCGACACAGCCGCGTACGACACCAGTGGGTACGACACTGATACCCCTGCCAACGCGTCGGACGATCGTATCCGGTCGGCCGAGGAAGACCTGTCCGACGCCGAACGCCGAGCGCGACGGGGCACCCTCGACCTCGGACTCCTGTTGTTGCGGTGCGCGGTCGGCGCGATCGCGATGGCCCACGGCGCCCAGAAACTCTTCGGATGGTGGAACGGTCCGCGCCTGTCCGGCTTCGAGGACATGCTGGTCAACGCGCCCAACCCGGCGATCGGGTTCCAGGCCGACGCGGCCCGCCCGCTTGCGATCGTAGGCGCGCTGTCCGAGACGCTCGGTGGGCTGATGCTCGTGGTCGGTCTGTTCACACCTGTGGCCGCGTCCGCGGTTCTCGGCGTGATGCTCGTCGCCGGTGCCTACAAGGCCACACTGGCCGGCGGCGTCTGGTTCTTCGCAAGCGGCGGAAACGGTGCCGGTATCGAGTACGAGGCACTGCTCGCCGTGTGCGCCGCAGCGATCATCCTGGCCGGGCCCGGCCGGATCGCGCTCGACGCACCACGCGGGTGGGCGCGCCGCCCGGCGTGGGGTTCGCTGGCGCTGCTGGTGGTCGGGATCGGTGCTGCTGTCGCGGTGTGGCTGGTCTTCAACGGCACCAATCCGTTCCAGTCGCCGGGCAATCCGACCGGCTGACCCGTTCGCCCGCGTCAGTCGACCTGTCGGACCGCCCCCCGGTCGGCCGAGGTGGCGAGTTTGGCATAGGCGCGCAGCGCGGTCGTGACCGTCCGCTGACGATCCTTCGGCTGCCACGGCCGCTCGGATGCCTCCATCTTGGCGCGCCGCTCGGCGAGCACCTCGTCATCGACGAGGACCTCGAGGCGTCGGGTCTTCACGTCGATCAGGATCGGATCGCCGTCCTCGACCAGCCCGATGGCACCGCCGGAGGCCGCCTCCGGCGACATGTGGCCGACCGACAGGCCCGACGATCCGCCCGAGAAGCGACCGTCGGTGATGAGGGCGCACTTCTTGCCCATGCCGGTGCCCTTCATGAAGGCGGTCGGGTGCAGCATCTCCTGCATGCCGGGTCCGCCGGCGGGTCCCTCATAGCGGACGACGAGGACCTCGCCGGCCTGGATCGTCTTGGAGAGGATCACCTGGACCGCGTCCTCCTGGCTCTCGACGACACGTGCCGGACCCTCGAAGTGCCACAGGTCCTCGTCGATGCCCGCGGTCTTGAGCACTGCGCCGTCGGGTGCCAGATTGCCACGCAGGACGCACAATCCGCCCTCCACCGTGTAGGCGTGCTCGAGGTCGCGGATGCACCCGCCGGCGGCGTCGGTGTCCAGCGAACTCCAGCGATTCGCCGTCGAGAACGGGGAGGTGGTGCGGACTCCCCCGGGCGCCGCGTGGAACAGTTCGAGCGCCGCGTCCGTGGCGGTGCCGCTGCGGATGTCCCACTCGTCGAGGAACTCGCCGATCGTCGGGCTGTGCACGGTCGGCGCGGTGTCGTCGATGAGTCCGGCCCGGCGCAATTCGCCCAGGATGGCCGGGATTCCACCCGCACGGTGCACGTCCTCCATGTGGTAATCGGAGTTGGGCGCCACCTTCGACAGGCACGGGACGTTGCGGCTGATCTGGTCGATGACCGAGAGGTCGAAGTCGTCGACCTCACCCTCCTGCGCGGCGGCGAGGATGTGCAGCACCGTGTTCGTCGATCCGCCCATGGCGACGTCGAGGGCCATCGCGTTGCGGAATGCGGTAGGGGTGGCGATGTTCCGCGGCAGCACCGAGGCGTCGTCGTCGCGATACCAGCGGTGGGCCGCCTCCACGACGACCGTGCCTGCGCGCTCGAACAGCCCGCGCCGCGCCTCGTGGGTGGCGAGGGTGGAACCGTTGCCGGGCAGGGCCAGGCCGAGGGCCTCGGTGAGGCAGTTCATCGAGTTGGCGGTGAACATCCCGGAGCACGATCCGCACGTCGGGCAGGCCGAGCGCTCCACCTCGGACAGTCCGTCCTCGTCCACGTCGCGGTTGGCGGACGCGGAGATCGCGGTGATCAGGTCCGACGACGGATGGGCCACACCGTCGACGACGACCGCCTTGCCGGCTTCCATCGGGCCACCGGAGACGAACACCGTCGGGACGTCGAGTCGCATCGCGGCGTTGAGCATGCCCGGGGTGATCTTGTCGCAGTTGGAGATACAGACCAGCGCATCCGCGGTGTGCGCGTTGACCATGTATTCGACGGAGTCGGCGATGATCTCGCGGCTGGGCAGCGAGTACAGCATGCCGCCGTGACCCATCGCGATCCCGTCGTCGACGGCGATCGTGTGGAACTCGCGGGGCACACCGCCGGCCGCGCGGACCGCGTCCGCAACGATCTCGCCGACGTCCTTGAGATGCACGTGCCCGGGCACGAACTGCGTATAGGAGTTGGCGATCGCCACGATCGGCTTGCCGAAGTCGTCGTCGGTCATACCGGTCGCCCGCCAGAGCGAGCGCGCTCCGGCGGCTTCGCGTCCGACAGTGGTGGTTCGGGACCTCAGGGCTGGCATCGCGATGTACCTCGATCAGATCAACGGCTCCGCGGGCGGCGGAGCGTGCGGTGGGCTGTGATGTCGGCGTCGCACGATGCGCGGATTGTGCACGCGTCGCGGGTCGTCGGAGGGTCGCCGACGACACCGGTCGGGCGCGTCGGCACCGCGCGATCGAGGCTACTCCGCCGACCAGCGTGAACAAACTCAGATACCCAGCACCGCCTTCGCGATCGAGAAGTAGATGATGAGGCCGGCCGCGTCGCAGAACGTCGAGATGAACGGGGTGGAGAACACCGCCGGGTCGACGCCGATCGACTTCGCGATCGGCGGCATGATGCCGCCGACGGTGGCTGCCATGGTGCAGACGGCGAGGATCGTCGTACCGATCACGGTCCCGATGTCGGTGTCGTACATCGCCGATGCCACGGCGAATCCGGCGAGCCCGAGGATGACGCCGAGCGTGATGCCGACGCGCATCTCCTTGGCCGCCACCCGGAACACGTCCCGCGGTGCCACGTCGTCGACGGCGAGCGCGCGGGTGACGGTCGTGGCGGCCTGCGATCCGGTGTTTTCGCCGATGCCCGTCAGCAACGGGATGAACAGGGCCAGCGCACCATCTCGTCGAGGGTGCTCTCGAAGATCTCGAGCACGTTCACCGTCAGGATCGCGGACACCGCGAGGACGAACAGCCACACGATGCGGGCGGGTGATCGCGAGGATCGACGCCACGAGGTAGGGCTGTTCGAGTGGTTCGCGTGGCCCCGCGCGGGCCTCGTCGGTGTCACGGGCCTGCTCGATCACCTCGACGGCGTCGTCGATGGTGAGGACGCCGACCAGGCGGTGTTCGCGGTCGGTGACCGGCATCGCCAGGATGCCGCGATCCACGCAACGCTGTGCCGTGGTCTCCGCCTCGTCGTCGGCATGGGCGAAGATCGGTCTCGTGGTGATGGTCTCGACAGAGGCTGCGGGGTCGGCGAGCAGCAGATCGCGGAGACTGACCACGCCGACCAGGACGCGGGCCCGGTCGATGACCGGCACGGTGTAGATCGTCTCGGCGTCGTGACCGCGGGTCTTCACCCGGTCGAGTGTCTCGGTGACGGTCTCGTCCGGGTAGGCGTGGACGAGCTCGGGACTCATCCGCCGACCCACCGAGCGTCGTGGGTAGCCGAGGACGACTCCGGCCATCTCGCGCTCGGCCGGCGACAACTGCTGCACCAGACTCCGCGCGACCGCCGCGGGGGAGCTCGTCGAGCAGTTCGGCGCGATCGTCGGGATCGAGATTGTCGAACGCCTCGGCCACCTCTACGGTGCCGAGGTCGGCGATCAATTCGCGCTGCGAGTGGGCGGAGAGGTCGTCGAAGACCTCGACGGCGACCTCCTTGGCGAGGAGACGGAACACGATGCCCCGGCGTTCGCGTGACAGGTGATCGAGGATGTCGGCGATGTCGCCGTGCGGTTGTCCGATAAGAGCCGACGCCACCGCGGCGAACGAGCCTGCGGCGATGTCGTCACCGATGTCGTGGACGGAGGGGGACGCGGTCACGGACGAACGCCAGCGGCGGAGGACGACGACGGTCCCGTCGTCCTCGGCGGGCAGGGCGCTCCCGCCGAGATGTTCATCAGCTGTTCGTGTCCTCGTCGGATTCCTGGCTGCGCGCGTGGGACTCGTAGGGGTCCGGGATGCGGCCCTGACTCGCCGCGGACAACCGCGGTAGGTCGGCAAACGTGATGGCGGGCAACCGGACACGCACTCCGTTGACAAGGACGGCGCGAACGGATCCCCACCGCGGGAACTGCACTCCCTCCACCTCGTTCCACGCGATCTCGCGTGTGGAGAAGGTGTGCACGGCGCGCAGGCCGTCTTCGGTGACCACGGTCCGGATGCGGACGATCCACCAACCGAGCACTACCGGGAGGATCAGCGTCCATCCCAGCCAGACCAACGACGCGCCGGCGAGGATCACGGTGACGACGAACATCATCGGCACGGCGAACCAGGCGAGACGCTGGATACGGAAGGTCTGCGGCAGTTCGACCGCGGGCGCGGCGTCGGGGGAGGCGGGGGATGACGTGGACACGCCCACCATTCTCGCATCTCGCGGATCTTGCAGATCCACCAGGGAATTCTCACGATGTGGGACGGAGGTGGACGTGGTTTGACTCATCACCTGCGCCGGTCCTACCGTGATGGCGTGATGAAGCACGAGAATCTCGTAGTAATCGGCCGGCGCGTCGTCGCCTGACCGGTCACTTCGTAGACCTCCAGCATCGACGCGCCACCCTCGAACAGCCAAGCTGTCGGGGGTTTTTTCTTGTCAACTGAACGAACACCAAGCATGAAGGACCGTGCAGTGAGCGCACCAACAGCACGTACCGAGAACGCGCGGGACACTGCGCGTGACGCGGCGCCACGTCAGCAGTCACCAGCGGGTGGGAACCTGCGGGCCGTAGGCCGGCACACCGTTGCACCCGAGCGCGTCAGCGGCGCACAATCCGTCGTCCGATCGCTCGAGGAACTCGGCGTCGAGGTGGTTTTCGGTATTCCCGGCGGCGCGGTGCTCCCGGTCTATGACCCGCTCCTTGATTCGCAGAAGGTCCGTCACGTCCTGGTCCGTCACGAGCAGGGCGCGGGTCACGCAGCCACCGGGTACGCACAGGTTGCCGGCCGCGCGGGCGTCATGATGGCGACATCGGGCCCGGGGGCCACCAACCTGGTCACGCCTCTCGCGGACGCCCAGATGGATTCGGTTCCCGTCGTTGCGATCACCGGCCAGGTCGGCCGCGCCCTGATCGGCACCGATGCATTTCAGGAGGCCGACATCTCGGGCATCACCATGCCGGTCACGAAGCACAACTTCCTGGTCAGCAATGCCCTCGACATCCCGCGCGTGATCGCGGAGGCGTTTCACATCGCCGAGAGCGGACGACCCGGTGCGGTCCTCGTCGACATCCCGAAGGACATCCTGCAGGCACAGACCACCTTCTCGTGGCCCCCGCAGATCGACCTGCCCGGATACCGGCCGGTCACCAAACCGCACGGTAAGCAGGTGCGCGAGGCGGCCCGGCTCGTCGAGGCCGCCAAGGCGCCGGTGCTCTACGTCGGTGGCGGGGTCATCAAGGCCAACGCCTCCGAGGAGCTGCTGGAACTGGCCGAGCTGACCGGGATTCCGGTCGTCACCACGTTGATGGCGCGCGGTGCGTTCCCCGACAGCCACCAGCAGCATCTCGGCATGCCCGGCATGCACGGCACCGTCGCGGCAGTCGCGGCGCTACAGCGCAGCGACCTGCTGATCACCCTCGGCGCTCGTTTCGATGACCGTGTGACCGGACAGTTGTCGTCGTTCGCCCCGGATGCCAAGGTGATCCACGCCGACATCGATCCCGCCGAGATCGGGAAGAACCGGCACGCCGACGTCCCGATCGTGGGCGACTGCAAGGCGGTCATCGGTGACCTCATCGAGACGATTCGCAACGAGCGTGCGACGACGTCGGAGGCGCCCGACCTGGGCACCTGGTGGCGCTATCTGGACAACATCCGGCGCACGTACCCACTGAGCTACGACCGTCAGGCCGACGGTTCCATGTCTCCCGAGTTCGTGATCTCGGCGATCGGCAAGGCCGCCGGTCCCGACGCGGTCTACTGCGCCGGCGTGGGCCAGCACCAGATGTGGGCTGCGCAGTTCATCTCCTACGAGAAGCCGCGGACCTGGCTCAACTCGGGCGGTCTGGGCACGATGGGCTACGCCGTCCCGGCAGCCATGGGGGCCAAGGCCGCCGCCCCCGAGACCGAGGTGTGGGCGATCGACGGCGACGGCTGCTTCCAGATGACCAACCAGGAACTCGCCACCTGCGCGATCGAGGGCATCCCGATCAAGGTCGCGCTGATCAACAACGGCAACCTGGGCATGGTGCGTCAGTGGCAGACACTGTTCTACGAACAGCGCTACTCCAACACCGACCTGGCGACCCACTCACGCCGGATCCCCGACTTCGTCAAGCTGGCAGAAGCCCTGGGCTGTGCGGCATTCCGGGTCGAGCAGGAGTCCGACGTCGACGAGGTCATCGCCAAGGCCCGCGAGATCAACGACCGTCCCGTCGTCATCGACTTCATCGTCGGCGCCGACGCGCAGGTGTGGCCGATGGTCGCCGCCGGCACCGGCAACGACGAGATCATGGCCGCCCGTGACATCAGGCCGCTGTTCGACGAGGACGAGTCGGCGTCGGACCCGGTCGAGATCCACGACACGATGGCCCGCGCGGAGTCGGCCACGACGACATCAACAAAGGACGAGAAGTGAGCACGACCCATACCCTCAGCGTTCTGGTCGAGGACCGTCCGGGCGTGCTCGCCCGCGTCTCGGGCCTGTTCTCCCGTCGCGGCTTCAACATCCAGTCGCTCGCGGTGGGACCGACGGAGCTCAAGGGCATCTCCCGGATGACCATCATGGTGACCGTCGACGACTTCCCGCTCGAGCAGGTCACCAAGCAGCTCAACAAACTCATCAACGTGATCAAGATCGTCGAGCAGGACCCGGCCAGTTCGGTGTCCCGTGAGCTGATGATGGTCAAGGTGCGGTCCGACTCGTCGGTGCGCAGTGAGGTCATCGAGGTCGTCAACCTGTTCCGTGCCAAGGTCATCGACGTCTCGCCGGAGTCGCTGACCGTCGAGGCCACCGGCACCAGCGAGAAGCTCGAGGCGCTGTTGCGGATGCTCGATCCGTACGGCATCCGCGAGATCGCCCAGTCCGGAGCGGTGACACTGGGTCGGGGACCCAAGAGCATGTCGGCCAACCGCTGACACCCACGGCGGGAGCCGCGCAGTAGTACACATGCCCTCGGGCCACACAAGCCTTGAGGGACAACAGAAATCGAAGGGAAACCAACTGTGGCGATCGAACTGTTCTACGACGACGACGCCGATCTGTCGATCATCCAGGGCCGTAAGGTCGCGGTCATCGGCTACGGCAGCCAGGGGCATGCGCACTCGCTGTCGCTGCGTGACTCGGGGGTCGACGTCGCGGTCGGTCTGCGGGAGGGCAGCAAGTCGCGGGAGAAGGCAGCCGAGCAGGGTCTGAAGGTCCTCTCCGCCGCCGAGGCCGCCGAGTGGGCCGACGTCATCATGATCCTGGCGCCGGACACGTCGCAGGCCAAGATCTTCACCGAGGAGATCGAGCCGCACCTCAAAGACGGCAACGCCATCTTCTTCGGCCACGGCCTCAACATCCACTTCGACCTGATCAAGCCGGCCGACAACATCACCGTCGGCATGGTCGCGCCGAAGGGCCCGGGGCACCTGGTCCGCCGTCAGTTCGTCGACGGCAAGGGCGTGCCCTGCCTGATCGCGATCGACCAGGACCCGAAGGGCGAGGGCCAGGCCCTTGCGCTGAGCTACGCCAGCGCCATCGGCGGTGGCCGCGCGGGAATCATCAAGACCACCTTCAAGGAAGAGACCGAAACCGACCTGTTCGGTGAGCAGGCCGTGCTCTGCGGTGGCACCGAGGAACTGGTCAAGACCGGCTTCGAGGTCATGGTCGAGGCGGGCTACGCCCCGGAGATGGCCTACTTCGAGGTGCTGCACGAGCTCAAGCTGATCGTCGACCTGATGTATGAGGGTGGCATCGCCCGCATGAACTACTCGGTGAGCGACACCGCGGAGTTCGGTGGGTATCTGTCGGGTCCCCGCGTCATCGATGCCGACACCAAGGAGCGCATGCGCGGCATCCTGAAGGACATCCAGGACGGCACCTTCGTCAAGCGGCTCGTCGCGAACGTGGAGGGTGGCAACAAGGAACTCGAGGGTCTGCGCAAGCAGAACGCCGAGCATCCCATCGAGGTCACCGGCAAGAAGCTGCGCGACCTGATGAGCTGGGTGGATCGCCCGATCACCGAGACCGCCTGAGCGATCTGATCGTTCTGTGGCCGTTGCCCCTCCAGGGGTGACGGCCACAGTCGTCTTCCGGCCGGGACAGGCGTTGCGATCGGGCCCGGTAGGCGGAGCGGATCGCAACGGCTGGGGGTGGTCGACGCGGGTCATTTGTATGAACGGCGTCGCAGGCGCGATGCGTTCTCACAGTCGGTATGCTCTGCCGGCGCACGGCGGCGAAAGCGTGACAACAGGGGGGCTCGTGTCGGGGTCGAGGTGGAGCCGGACGTTCTCCGGACATTTTCGGGGGGTGTGGATCAGGTGTCGGTGGGGATGTCCGAATCTCGCCTACCCGAGGCGTTCACCGACCTGGCAGCTTGCATGCCGGGCTCCTCGACGGCATTCGTGGCGAGCACGTCGGTGCCTGAGTTCCAACGGGCCTTGAATGCGCTGTCGACCTTCTACTCGGAGATCGCCGGGGCGGTTACGAACGCTGCGGGCGAGTTCGAGCGTGATGACGACGAGATCGCGCAAGGGATTCGAGAGGCCGCTCAGCCGAGATGATCCCAAGTAGACCTGTGCTCGAGACATGGAATGTCGACGCACTCCTCCCGTGCGGCGAGACCATCGAATCCCGGGCGGACGACCTTCGCGCGATGGCCACCGACGCGAGTCATCAGATCTATTCGATGGGTCCCGATGGAACGTGGCGCGGGCACTCCCATGACGCTGCCGTCGGTGCAGTGGAGCAAGGCGAGGGTTCCGCGAACGCTATCAAGAACGTCGCCGTCTCCAGCGTCGTCGGGATCGAGAAGTACGGTCCGGTTCTGGCCGAATCGGCAAACGCGATCAGGGGACTCGTACGTGTCATCGAGTCCGGCGACCTCTATGTGACCGATGATTGGACCGTCCTGGTCCGCGAGAAAGTGATGTCACCGGCGATGGCCAAGCTGATGATGCTCGCCGCCATGGGCTTTCAGGATCAATTGAATCCGCACCTGATGCATCTCGGGCATGCCGACCATGATCTCGGCAACTTCATCAGATCTCAGATAAAGGTCATGGCAACGGAGATGCCGGAATTGTGGGACGACCGGGCGGCGCCACGAGATGTGACAACGGATCCCTACTCGGACGAGGAGCGCGGGGAGCACCCGACGAAGGGACGTGAGGCCCAGCAGAAGCGGCTTGCCGAGCACATGATGGGAACTGTGGTCGATAAGAGCACGATCACCGAGCACGGCAAGACGGTGACCACCCTGCGGATGCTCGACGGCAGCCGGCAGGAATACACAGATGCACATCATGGAGGCGTGGGAGACGAGTTCGCGATGTACAGCGAGAAGGGGTTTCTCATATCGACCAAGGTCATCAACCTCGACCGTTCGACCACGACGACCCTGATGCGGGCGGGAAGGTCACCCGTGGTGGTGACAGAGACCGCCGGAGGGCATGCAACTGCGGTGGTGGATGGGGTCACGGTGCAGGTTGCCGGGAGTCGAGAGGTGGCACAGGCGCTTGCCGGCGGCGGTATGGCTGCGTTGGAACCGCATGTTGCCGACGGTCTCCCGTACCTGACGGCGGGTCAGGCCGAGACGCTCAAGGTCGGCGCCAAGGTGGCCGGGCCGGCGCTGACGGTCCTGGGCACGGCACTGGCGGTCGCGACTGCCAAGTCCGGGTACGACCAGTGTGTGGCAGGTACAACCGGGGCGGTCAGTCTCGCTGGTGATCTGGGTGTCGCCGCGCTGATGTCGCCTGGCGCAGGCGCGCTGAAGGTCGCGGGATTCTCGGTCGTCGGCAGTCTCGCGTTCGGAATCCTCGGGAACGCTGTTGGTCAGGCGGTGTGCAAATGACGAAGGCGCCTGCCACCTTCCCGGTTCCTGGCGCTTGGACGTCCGGATGGTCCAGGGGAGATCGGGGCACCGCGATCGTCTACGGCGTCCTCACATCGCTCCTCTGTGTGTTCGCCGTAGCAGCCCTGCGCGGCAACCAGTTCGAGGGTCTCATCAGCGTGTCTTTGGTGGCGGTGGGATTGGTCCTCGAACTCGCGATTCTCGCTCGGTCGGTTCGTCGGCGTCGGGTCTCGTGTCACGTCGTCCGCACTGAGTCCGTAGTTCGCTTGCGGGAGCGAATGCTCATTCTGCGTCGCGACAGTCGCACGCGGGTCTACGATTTCGCATCGGCGGTAGCGTGTGGCGCGGGATTCGTGATCTTCGCCAACGCAGTATGGAGTGATCGGCTGGACATCCCGCTGCCCTCAGCCCGGATGGATCTCTATCCGCCGATTGCGCTCGTACTGGGCGTGGCCTTCATCGGACGCGCCGTCCGCGTGGCGCGTACCGATGACTGTGGTTTCGGGCTCGCGGCGGAAGGAATTCGCTTCTCCTCGCGGAGGGGGGTCGAATTCTGGGAGTCGGTCGGCGAGGTCGAGCCCTCACCAGCAAAGGGGGACCGGCGTCTTGGCGCTTGGCTGTCATTGGCACCCGGCGATCGGCAGCATCAGATTCGTGTCGACCAGACCGCGCTCGGAGCGAGCGCGACGCTGTGGCTACTCGACTTCTACTGGCGCCACCCAGAACTCCGGACAGAGTTGGGCTCCACGGCGGCAATCAGGCGATTGCGCGATGGGCTCGTTGTTGAGGATCGGTCCCGGCATGTCTGAGGTCCGCCAGGTGACTGCCATACCGGACTCGTATGTGGACGTGCTGACTCAGCTGTCAGTCGATCCGAATCTCCGCTCCGAGGTGCGAGATGCACTGAACCGTTTGGGTGACGATGCGTTGACAAACCTGGTCGTGCCGATGCCGTCGTCCTGGAGGAGCAACGACTACGCGCTTTTCGCAAGTGACAGACGAGTTCAGACGGCCGAATTGGCCCGAAGGATCAGCAAAGCGGTGACGGAGTGGTCTGAACGGAGTTCCGGCTTCTCGCTTTTCGATGAATCCGGAGTTGAGATCCGCGATGTCGAGGAGTGGACGCGTGAACAGTTCTCTCGCGAGCTCGGCGCATGGCGGCAAGCGAATCCCGACGCCTACTACGAACCGTGACGTCGACGCGGCGCTCACCCCCCGAAACACAAATCGGCCCCGAGGGTTCACCCTCGGGGCCGATCTGTGTGGTCGTCGGTCAGATGACGCGGAATCCGCCGTACTGCGGGAGCGATCCGACGCGCTTGAGGATGGGTGCCATGTTGGTACCGGTCTCCGGTCCGATGCACGCCAGGAAGTAGTAGGCGTTCACCATCCCGACGAGTCGATCGCCGACGACGACCGGGCTACCGGAGTCGCCTTCGATGACGCACATCTGGCTGAAATGTGCGTTGCCGTCCGAGAACCAACTGATGCCGCAGGTGTTGCCGGTGGTGCGACCCTGCTTGCAGGCGACCGCGGGAAAGGCGAGTGGCTTGGTGTCGATCGAGCGGATCGTCACGCCGCGGACGGTGCGCAGGGGCACGACCTTGGCCGGGTTGAACTCGATGACGGCGATGTCGAGATCGCTGGCCGAGTACGTGATGGTGCCCGCCTGACCGCGGTCCTGGAAGGTCTCGGAGTAGACCTTCTGACCCGGGTCGCCGCAGTGGCCCGCGGTGATGCCGATCAGCTTGTTCGTCTTGGACTTGCCGATGGTCGTCAGGGTGCAGGCAGCAGCGGAGTTACCGCCCTTGAGAACCAGGATCCCTGACCCGCCCCCGAGGTAGATCTTCGCCGGTGCGGCAACCGCAGAGCCAGCCCCCCAGCCGGTCAGCACCACTGCAGCCAGAACCGCCAACAGTGCTGTCAGCTTCCTCATCATCCAAACTCCGCTCGTTCGACGCACACTCGAGATCCATGACGGCCCCGAGATCGCGCGACTCGGGGCCAAGCACACCGTACCGGTCGCCGAGCGCGCCGTGCCGTACACGGAATCGTCCCGGGGTCGGTTTGCAACCTATCCGTAATGCCGCTCACAATCTACCTGCATTTCGTCACGCACCGGTCTGACTGGCACCGACCGCCTGCGAAGCGACGAATGCGCGACGACTAAGCTGTCCGCGGAAGTCGTCGCGGTCACCGGAGCCGATCGTGGCGGTCTCCGCACTCGTTCACCCGGTCCCCGATCATGGAGAATATTGTGACCTCAGCTGGCCGTCCGGTCGTTCTGATCGCCGACAAACTGGCACCATCGACCGTCGAAGCGCTGGGAGACGACGTCGAGGTGCGCTGGGTCGATGGGCCCGACCGCCCGAAGCTGCTCGAGGCGGCCGCCGACGCCGACGCGATCCTGGTCCGGTCGGCGACGACCGTCGACGGTGAGGTCCTCGAGGCCGCGCCGAAGCTGAAGATCATCGCGCGCGCCGGCGTCGGTCTCGACAATGTCGACGTTTCGGCCGCCACCCAGCGCGGGGTCATGGTCGTCAATGCCCCGACGTCGAACATCCACACCGCCGCCGAGCATGCGGTCGCGTTGCTGATGGCCGCCGCTCGCCAGATCCCCGCCGCCGACGCAACCCTGCGCGAACACACCTGGAAGCGGTCGTCGTTCAACGGTGTCGAGATCTTCGACAAGACGGTCGGCGTCGTAGGACTCGGCCGGATCGGTCAACTGGTCGCCGCGCGGCTGGCCGCGTTCGAGACGTCGATCATCGCCTACGATCCGTACGTCTCGCCGGCTCGCGCCGCCCAGCTGGGGATCGAGCTGGTCTCCCTCGACGAACTGCTCACCCGCGCCGACTTCATCACCGTGCACCTCCCGAAGACCCCGGAGACCTTGGGCCTGATCGGCAAGGATCAGCTCGCGCTCACCAAGAAGGGCGTGGTCATCGTCAACGCCGCGCGTGGTGGCCTCATCGACGAGCAGGCCTTGGCCGACGCCATCACCTCCGGTCATGTCCGCGGTGCGGGTCTCGACGTCTACGCCACCGAACCGTGCACCGACTCGCCGTTGTTCGAACTCCCGCAGGTCGTCGTCACGCCGCATCTGGGCGCGTCCACCAGCGAGGCACAGGACCGCGCGGGCACCGACGTCGCGAAGAGCGTCCGACTGGCCCTGGCCGGACATTTCGTCCCCGATGCCGTCAACATCACCGGCGGTGCGGTCGACGAGGAGGTGTCTCCGTGGCTCGAGGTCGCCCGCAAACTCGGCGTCCTGGTCGGTGCGATCAGCAAGGAGCCCCCGACGTCGCTGGTCGTCGACGTGCGCGGTGAGATCGCGGCCAACAACGTCGACGTCCTCGGACTGTCGGCGCTGCGCGGACTGTTCTCGGCGGTTCTCGACGAGCCGGTCACTTTCGTCAATGCACCGGCGGTGGCCGCTGACCGTGGTGTGACGAGCGAGGTGACGACCGCGTCGGAGAGCCCGAATCACCGCAGCGTGGTCGACGTGAAGGCCGTGTTCGCCGACGGATCGGTGCACAACGTGGCGGGCACGCTCACCGAACCGCGACTGGTCGAGAAGATCGTCAACATCAACGGCCGCAACTTCGACCTGCGTGCCGAGGGGCAGAACCTTCTCGTCAGTTACGACGATCAGCCGGGATCGCTCGGCAAGATCGGCACGTTGCTCGGCAATGCGGGGATCGACATCAAGGCTGCCGGGCTGTCGCAGGACGCCGAGGGCGGTGGCGCCACCGTCATGCTGCGTGTGAGTGCCAAGCTCGACGACGACGTCCTCGCCTCGATCGGTGAGGCCGTGGGCGCGACCCTGATCGAGCAGGTGGATCTGTCATGAAGCTCGCCGTCATCGCCGGTGACGGCATCGGTCCCGAGGTCATCGCCGAGGCACTCGGCGTCATCGAGGCCGTCGTGCCCGACGTCTCCACCACCGACTACGATCTCGGCGCGCGTCGCTATCACCGCAACGGCGAGCTGCTGACCGACGACGATCTCGCGTCGCTGCGCGAGCACGACGCGATCCTCCTCGGTGCGATCGGTGACCCGTCGGTGCCGTCGGGGGTACTCGAGCGTGGACTGCTGCTCACCATGCGGTTCGCCCTCGATCACCACGTCAACCTGCGTCCCTCGCGCAAGCTGCCGGGCGTGACCTCGCCTCTCGCCGGTGATCCGGACATCGACTTCGTCGTCGTCCGGGAAGGAACCGAGGGCCCGTACACCGGCAACGGCGGCGCCATCCGGGTGGGCACACCGCAGGAGGTCGCGACCGAGGTGAGTGTGAACACGCGCTTCGGCATCGAGCGCGTGGTGCGCAACGCCTTCGACCGTGCGCGAGCCCGGCGCAAGAAGCTGACCCTGGTCCACAAGACCAACGTGCTGACCTTCGCCGGCTCGATGTGGAGCCGAACAGTCGACGAGGTCGGCGCGGAGTATCCCGATGTCTCGACCGACTACTGCCACGTCGATGCCGCAACGATCTACCTGGTCACCGACCCGGGTCGATTCGACGTGATCGTCACCGACAACCTGTTCGGCGACATCATCACCGACATCGCCGCGGCGGTCACCGGCGGCATCGGTTTGGCCGCATCCGGCAACATCGACGCCACCGGCACCAATCCGTCGATGTTCGAGCCGGTGCACGGCAGTGCGCCCGACATCGCGGGTCAGGGCAGGGCCGATCCCACGGCCGCGATCCTCTCGGCCGCCCTGCTGCTCGATCACCTCGGCGAGACAGATGCCGCCGAGCGCGTGGAGAAGGCGGTCGTGAGCGATCTGGCCGAGCGCGGTGCGGAGAGCCTCGGTACATCGGAGATCGGTCGCCGCATCCGCGACCGCGTGTAGCAACTCGGCGTCCCCCTCGCGAGCCCCGCACGGCCATGTCCGGCGGGGCTCGCGCTATTTCTGGAAGCCGATTGTTCTAATTGGACTAGAACTATATGATCTCTGTGTGTTGATCCGCATCGACCCGATGTCGCGCGCGCCGCTGTTCGAGCAGGTGGCCGCGTCGGTGCGGGGAGCGATAGCCCGTGGCGAGGTGGCGAACGGGGAGAGGTTGCCCGCGGCACGCGAACTCTCGGCGTCGCTCGACATCAACCTGCACACGGTGCTGCGGGCCTATCAGACCCTGCGGGACGAGGGCGTCGTCGAACTACGACGAGGTCGAGGTGCCGTCGTCACCGGCGGCGCGCTCGACCGCGCCGAGCTCGTCGAGGCCATCGACCGGCTCATCGGACTCGCACGCCGACTCGACATCGCGCCTGCGGCGTTGAGTGCGGAGATCACGGAGAGGTGGACGACATGACCGAGGCATCACGACGCGTGAACGCCGGCGCGGCCGGTCCGACTGCCCGTGATCGCGGCGTCGTGCTGGCGCTGGCGATGGTGCCGGCGCTGGTGGCCGGAGTGGCGGGGGCGGCGCTTGTTGCGAGCTGGCGTGACGACCTGCCGAATCCGGTTGCCACACACTGGTCCGCCGACGGCGCCGACGGCTTCAGCGCGCCGGGATTCGTGGTGGCCGCCCCGATCGTCATCGGGGTTCTCGGTGCCCTCCTGGGCGGAGTTCTCTGTGCGCGGTCCACCGATCGGAGCATCATCCGATCGGTGGTGGGAGTCGTTGCAGGAGTGGCGTTCTCGACGATCGGGATCGTCGTGCTGACGACCTCGATGCAGCGTGGTGTCAGCGATGCAGCGGACGCGGGCACCCCGCAGTGGCAGATCGGGTGTGCCCTCGCCGTCGGTGTGGTGTGCGGAATCGGCCTGGCCGCGGCCGTACCCGGTTGGTGCACGGATGTCTCAGACGACGTCGGCGTCCGACCCGAGTTGATGCTCGGTGCAGGGGAGCGGTTCATGTGGACGCGGGCGGTGTCGATGTCGGCCGGGGCATCGGTGATCCTCGGTGTGGCCATGGTGGTGCTGACGACCCTGACGGTGGTCCTGCGATCGTGGATCGTGCTGGCTGCACTGGTGCTGGTTGTCGCCGCCTCGCTGCTGGTGTGGACAATCCGGGTGACCGTCGATCACTCGGGTGTGAGCATTCGTGGTCGACTGGGATGGCCGCGCAGGTATGCGCCGATGGCGACGATCGATCACGCGGAAGTCGTGTCCGTCCGGGCACTCCGCGACTTCGGCGGGTATGGGTACCGGATCTCCGTGCGGGGAGACCTCAAGGGCGTCAAGGGTTTCGTGTTCCGGTCGGGCTCGGCACTCCTGGTGGTCCGACGTTCCGGGGCGCGCGAGGTCGTCGTCGTCGACGATGCCCGAACGGCGGCCGGGCTGATCAATCACGTTGTGCGTCACGGGGGACCAGCGGCACCGCGATGAGCGGGGTGATCGCGGTCAGCGCGAACGCGATCGGGAACCCGGCGGCACCGATGACCGCGCCCAGGACGGGTGTGCTCGCCGCGGTCGCCAGGTGTTGTGCCGTGTTCTGGATCGCGAGCCCGCGACCGCTCCACCCGGGACCGGCGAACTCCGCGATCGCGGTGAACGCCAACCCGTTGTCGGCCACCGAGGCCACCGTGGCCAGCGCCATGACCACCGGTGCGATCGGACTGTGCAGCCAGTCGGTCAGCGCCAGCACCGCCGTCGACACGGCCGCGGCCAGCGCGACGACCCGGATGGGTCGCATCCGCGAGTCCCAGATGTCCGAGACACGTCCCGCGACGATCCGTCCGACCGCGCCGACGATCTGCGTCGCCGTCACCAGCGCACCCGCGGCAGCAGGCGCCCAGTGATGGGCGACGATGAGCCAGGTGGGCACGAACGTCCACATCATCGACTGTGGGATCACCAGCAGCACACTGACCCCGTGCACACGTGCCAGGAAACCGCCTGCACGGTAGGGATTGTCGGAATCCGTCGATCCGGTCGACGAGGAGGACGGTGCGGCAGGCGGATCGACGATGCCGACGATGCAGGCCAGCAGACCGATTGCAGTGACGGCGACCGGCACGAGCAAGGCAGTCGTCACTCCGGAGTGTGCAGCGATCAGCGGCATGGTGAGTGCGCACACCGCGATTCCCAGCGGCTGTGCCATCTGGCGCACGCCCATCGCGGTGCCGCGCTGCCGGGCGGGGAACCAGCCCACCACGATTCGGCCGCTCGCGCCGTTGGCGGCGCCGGCGCCGAGTCCGCCGACGAACAGGGCCGCTCCGAGCACCCAGAAGGGGGCGCCGAGGGCCGACACGATCGCGGCGGCGCATGTGCCGGTCAACGTGATCAGCAACGAGATGATCAGGACCCGTCGCTCACCGAACCGGTCCAGCAGAGCGCCCCACGGGATGATGAGCAGCATGAGCCCGATCGTCGGGATCGTGGCGAGGATCGACGCCTGTGACAACGAGACCCCGTGCTGGGTGTGCAGTGCCGGGATGAGGTACGCCACACCGCTCACCGCACAGGTCGTCGTCATCGCGGCGACCAGCGCGCAGCACAGCATCGTCCACCGACGACGCGGTGTCATCGCTGCATCCGGTGTCGCGTCGTCTCGAAACGTGGTGTCATTCCCCACACCCACGGCCTTCGCCTCATCTCAGATAGTGGAACTAGCTGCCCACATTCTAAAACTGGCGCCGTCTCGGGACAACCCGGGTCCCGCGGGTTGAGACGCCGACGGTGCGATAATGTCGTCGCATGCGTTTAGGACGAGTAGCCAGCCCGGATGGTGTCGCGTTTGCCGCCATCGACGATGCCGATGACGGCCCGCGGGCACGCGAGATCGCCGAACATCCCTTCGGGACGCCGACGTTCACCGGTCGCTCCTGGGCGTTGGCCGACGTGCGGCTCCTCGCGCCGATCCTGGCGTCGAAGGTGATCTGCATTGGTAAGAACTACGCCGCACACGCCGCCGAGATGGGCGGGGAGGCGCCGGCGGACCCGGTGATCTTCCTGAAGCCGAACACGTCGATCATCGGACCGGAAGTCCCGATCGTGCGCCCGCCGAACTCGGAGCGGGTGGATTTCGAAGGTGAGCTCGCCGTCGTGATCGGTCAGCCGTGCAAGAACGTCAAGGCTGCCGACGCGAAGGGCGTCATCCTCGGGTACACCGTCGGCAACGACGTGACCGCCCGCGACCACCAGCAGGCCGACGGCCAGTGGACCCGGGGCAAGAGCTATGACACCTTCTGCCCCCTGGGGCCGTGGATCGAGACGGAATTCGATCCGAGTGATGCCGAACTGATCACCGAACTCGACGGCGAGGTGAAGCAGCGCTCGCGTACGTCGTCGATGGTCCACGACGTCGGCGCGATCGTGGAGTGGATCTCGAAGGTGATGACACTGCTGCCGGGCGACGTGATCCTCACCGGCACGCCCGAGGGCGTGGGCCCGATGCAGGCGGGCCAGCGGGTCTCGGTCACCGTCGAAGGACTCGGCACCCTGAGCAACCCGGTGGTGGACAAGGCATGAGGGGGCCGAAGGCCGCACGCGTCAACGGCATCGAGATCGCCTACGAGGAGGCCGGAGACGGTCCGCTCGTGGTGCTCGTGATGGGGACGGGGAGCCCCGGGAGGGTCTGGCACGCGCATCAGCAACCCGCGCTGGTGAAAGCCGGCTACCGGGTCGTGACGTTCGACAACCGGGGTATCGCACCGTCGTCCGAGTGTGCGGACGGGTTCACCCACGACGACATGGTCGCCGATACCGCCGCGCTCATCGAGCATCTCGGTGGCGGTCCGGCGCTGGTTGCCGGGACGTCGTTGGGGGCGCGGATCACCCAGGAGCTCGCACTCGCCCGCCCGGACGTGGTCAAGGCGGCCGCGATGATCGCCACCTACGGCCGTAACACGCCGCTCCAGCAGGCGATCTCGGCCGGCGAACGAGCGCTCTACGACAAGAAGATCACCTTGCCGCCCGACTACGAGGCGGCCATCACCGCGCACCTGAACCTGTCGCCCCACACGCTCGACGACGATCGGACCGCCAAGGACTGGCTCGACGTCATCGGATTCTCGCCGCAGACGGTGACCGCCGGGGTGCGAGCGCAGCTCGGGCTGCACGACCGCGAGGCCGACCGGCTGAGCGCGTATCGGAGTATCTCCCGGCCGTCGCTGGTGATCGGTTTCGCCGACGATCGCACGCTGCCGCCGAAGCTTGCCAGGGAGGTCGCCGAGGCCATCCCCGGCGCACGTTACGAAGTCGTCGAGAAGGCCGGACACTTCGGCTATCTTGAACAGCCCGCCGAGGTGAACCGCCTTCTGCTCGACTTCTTCGCGTCCCACCGCTGACGGGTCACCTCGACAGACGGGCGGTTCGGGGGGTCTGATGATTCGATACCCTGACCGTCATGAGTGCCTCTGACGTGCGCGTCCGATTCTGCCCGTCGCCGACCGGAACACCCCATGTCGGGCTGGCCCGGACCGCGTTGTTCAACTTCGCCCAGGCTCGCCACGACAAGGGCACATTCGTGTTCCGCATCGAGGACACCGACGCCGCCCGCGACAGCGAGGAGTCGTACGCGGCGATTCTCGACGCCCTCCGCTGGCTTGGACTCGACTGGGACGAGGGGCCCGAGGTCGGCGGACCGTACGGTCCGTATCGGCAGTCGCAGCGGCGCGACATCCATCTCGACGTCGTCGCGCGACTGTTGGAGTCGGGCGAGGCGTACGAGGCCTACTCGTCTCCGGAGGAGGTCGAGGCGCGTCACCGTGCTGCCGGGCGTGACCCGAAACTCGGTTACGACAACTTCGATCGGGACCTCACCGACGAGCAGCGTGCCGCCTTCGCGGACGAGGGACGCAAACCCGTTGTGCGACTGCGGATGCCCGACCATGACATCACGTGGAACGATCTCGTGCGCGGCACCACGACGATCAAGGCGGGCACCGTGCCCGATTTCGCACTCACCCGGGCGAGCGGCGACCCGCTCTACACGCTCGTCAACCCCGTCGACGACGCGTTGATGAAGATCACCCACGTGCTCCGTGGGGAGGATCTGTTCTCCTCCACCCCTCGCCAGATCGCCCTCTACGACGCGCTGATCCGGATCGGTGTTGCCGAGCGGGTTCCGGAGTTCGGGCACCTCCCGTTCGTGATGGGGGAGGGCAACAAGAAACTGTCCAAACGTGATCCACAGTCGAATCTCTTCCACCATCGCGATCGCGGCTTCATCCCCGAGGGGCTCCTGAACTATCTCGCGCTGCTGGGCTGGGGCTACTCGAGCGAGACCGACGTGTTCACTCTCGACGAGATGGTCGCGGCATTCGATGTGCGCCAGGTGAACTCCAACCCGGCGCGCTTCGATCAGAAGAAGGCCGACGCCATCAACGCCGAGCACATCCGCCGGCTCGACGTCGATGATTTCACCGCCCGCCTCCGGGCATACCTCGTCGGCCACGGCAAGCTCGCCGAGCCCATCGACGACGCGTCGTTCGCGGTGCTCGCCGAGCTCGTGCAGACCCGCATCCAGGTCCTCGGGGACGCGTGGCCGCTGATGTCGTTCCTGTACGTCTCGGACGCCGATTTCACCATCGACGAGAAGTCGGCCGCCAAGAACCTGGGTACCGATGCCGGCGAGGTCCTCGACGCCGCGACCGCTGCGCTCGACGGGGTGACCGAATGGACCGCCCCCGTGATCGAGGAGGCCCTCAAGTCGGCCCTCGTCGACGGGCTGGGGCTCAAACCCCGTAAGGCCTTCGGTCCGGTCCGGGTTGCGGTGACCGGCTCGCAGGTGAGTCCGCCGCTGTATGAGTCGATGGAACTGCTGGGCCGGGGCACGAGTCTCGCCCGACTGGCGGCGGCGCGGGACATCGTGCCGACTTAGAGCGCTGACCTGCCGATTTGTGGTTTACCGGTATCCCTTTGGTACTCTTCTCCTCGGTCCTTTTCGGACCGGATGCCAGGAGCGAGAGCCCCCGGCAGACGGGTCCGAAGGGTAAACCCTTGGGGTATGGTGTAATTGGCAACACAGCGGTTTCTGGTACCGCCATTCTAGGTTCGAGTCCTGGTACCCCAGCGGACTGCCGGATGAGCACCTCGAGCCGAGGTGACCGCCCGGAGGTTCACAACTGAAGATCGTTCTAGGGCCCCGTCGTCTAGCGGCCTAGGACGCCGCCCTCTCAAGGCGGTAGCGCGGGTTCGAATCCCGTCGGGGCTACACATAGAGGAACACCCCTTCTCTGCAGTGATGCGGATGAGGGGTGTTCTGCTGTCACAGGCCGTCGACGCGGATCACGAGGCGGGTGCGGTGCTCCCCGAGACAGGCATCCCGGGGATTCCGAGCTTGCGATGGTCCCAGGAACGGACCCGGTCGGGCACGAGGCGGACCGCGACCCGCTTGTTCATCATCTGCTCGACGAACGGCTTCGACTCCTCGGTGTAGGGCGCCGTGTAGCGCTCCCAGACGCTGATGCCGACCTTCAGGCACGAGTCCGGATCGTCGAGGATCTCTGCGGTCCCCTCGAACGAGACGCCGCGGAGGGTGTCGTAGGTGTCGCCGTCCTCGATCAGCACGGTGCACCGGCTGTTGCGCCGCAGATTGACCGCCTTCTGGGACTTGGCCTTGGTCTCGAACCAGATCTCGCCGTCGACGACCCCATACCACATGGCCACGAGGTGGATGCTGCCGTCGGGGCCGGTGGTGGCGAGCGTGGCGGTGCGGCTCGAGGCGACGAAGTCGGTGATCTCCGTCTCCGACATGACGATCTGAGTGCGCTGATTGACTCCCATATATCGACGCTAGCCGACGGCGCCGGACCCCCTCCCGCCGACCGCCGTGCCGTGCGGGGGGATCGTCGTCCGCGGTCAGGCTCGGCTCGGCTGCAGTCGCTTGTGGATCGCGTCCGCGGCAGCCAGCAGGTCGGCGGCCCATCGGGCGCCGGGTCGTCGGCCCATCCGATCGATCGGCCCGGACACCGAGATCGCCGCGACGACCTCGCCGGTGCCGTCGCGGACAGGTGCCGACACGCTCGCGACCCCGGCCGCCCGTTCACCGGCGCTCTGGGCCCAGCCGCGCCGACGGATCTCGTGCAGCGCGCGTTCACTGAACACGCTGTCGTGCAACAGCGCTCGTTGTGTCGCGGGCTCGGCCCAGGCCAGCAACACCTTGGCGGCCGAGCCGGCGCTCATCGGAAACCGGGTCCCTACCGGAACGGTGTCCCGCAGTCCGGTAGGGGGTTCCATCGCGGCGATACAGATGCGTTCGGCGCCCTCGCGCCGGTAGACCTGAACGGATTCGCCGGTGATCTCGCGCAGCCGGGGTAGGACCATCAAGGCGGACTCACGCACGGGATCATGGGCGGAGGCGGCGAGTTCGCTGAGCGCCGGTCCCGGATACCAGCGTCCGGCGGCGTTGCGGGCGAGTAGTCGATGGGTCTGAAGGCCGACCGCGAGTCGGTGCGCGGTGGCGCGCGGCAGACCCGTGCGGTCGCACAACTCGGTCAGATTGCAGGGGGTGTCCGCGATGGCTCGGAGAACGATCACCGATTTGTCGAGGACACCGATTCCACTGCTGGGTGCCGATGCGCTATCCTGTCCCATAGGACGATACTAGCGTTCCAGATAGTGAGATGCACGTGTCGTCGCCCTGCGAGACGTGCCGTGAATCCGAAACAGATGTGAGTACAGCCATGAGTTACAGCCCCGACACGCCGCGTACTCTCGCCGACAAGGTGTGGGACGACCATGTCGTCGTCCGCGGCGACACAGATGCTTCCGGGAATCGCAATCCCGATCTGATCTACATCGATCTGCACCTCGTCCATGAGGTGACCAGCCCCCAGGCGTTCGACGGACTCCGACTCGCCGGTCGCCCGGTCCGTCGGCCCGATCTGACGATAGCCACCGAGGACCACAACGTCCCCACTGTGGACATCTTCAAGCCGATCGCCGATGAGGTATCGCGCACCCAGGTCGAGACCCTGCGCCGCAATTGCGAGGAGTTCGGTATCCGGTTGCACCCCATGGGCGATGCCGAACAGGGCATCGTCCACGTCGTCGGCCCGCAGCTCGGTCTGACCCAGCCTGGGATGACCGTCGTGTGCGGCGACAGCCATACCTCGACGCACGGTGCGTTCGGCTCGATCGCCATGGGCATCGGCACCTCCGAGGTCGAACATGTCCTCGCCACACAGACTTTGTCGTTGCGTCCCTTCAAGACCATGGCGATCACCGTCGACGGTGAGCTCGCCCCGGGTGTGACGAGCAAGGACCTCATCCTCGCCGTGATCGCCGAGATCGGCACCGGTGGCGGCCAGGGCTATGTCCTCGAGTACCGCGGGCCGGCGATCGAGAAGATGTCGATGGAAGCCCGAATGACCATCTGCAACATGTCGATCGAGGCCGGTGCCCGCGCCGGGATGATCGCGCCCGATCAGGTCACCTACGACTTCCTCCGGGGCCGTCCGCACGCGCCCACGGGTGCCGATTGGGATGCCGCGGTCGAGTATTGGGACAGCCTGCGCACCGACGCCGACGCCGAATTCGACGCCGAGGTGCACATCGACGCGACACAATTGACGCCGTTCGTGACCTGGGGCACCAACCCCGGGCAGGGCGCTCCGCTCAGTGCCCGCGTCCCCGACCCGGCCGAGATCGCCGACGAGAATGCCGCCAGCGCAGCGAAACGGGCCCTGGAATACATGAACCTCGCGCCCGGGACGCCACTGCGGGAGGTGAAGGTCGACACGGTGTTCGTCGGTTCGTGCACCAACGGCCGCATCGAGGATCTGCGCGCGGTCGCCGACATCCTGAAGGGCCGCACGATCGCCGACGGCATGCGGATGCTCGTCGTCCCGGGCTCGATGCGGGTTCGCGCACAGGCCGACGAGGAGGGTCTCGGTGAGATCTTCACCGCGGCCGGCGCCGAATGGCGGCAGGCCGGTTGCTCGATGTGCCTGGGTATGAACCCCGATCAGCTCGCTCCCGGCGAACGCTGCGCGTCGACATCGAACCGCAACTTCGAAGGGCGGCAGGGCAAGGGGGGTCGCACCCACCTGGTGTCGCCCACGGTCGCCGCGGCGACCGCGGTCCGCGGCACGCTCTCGGCGCCCTCGGACCTGAGTTGAACCCGGCCCCCATACCCAGACACACGATCGGACATCCTCATGGAACCCTTCATCACCCACACCGGGATCGGTGTGCCGCTGCGTCGCAGCAATGTCGACACCGACCAGATCATCCCGGCCGTCTACCTGAAGCGGGTGACCCGCACCGGCTTTGAGGATGGACTCTTCGCCGCGTGGCGCAACGATCCGGACTTCATCCTCAACAACGAGCCGTGGGACCGGGGCTCGGTCCTGGTCGCCGGACCGGACTTCGGCACCGGCTCGTCCCGCGAGCACGCCGTGTGGGCTCTGTCGGACTTCGGTTTTCGGGTGGTCATCTCGTCTCGCTTCGCCGACATCTTCCGTGGCAACGCGGGCAAGGCGGGACTCGTGGCCGCCCAGGTCGAGCAATCCGACGTCGAATTGCTGTGGAAGCGCCTCGAAGAGCAGCCGGGGCTGGAACTCACGGTCAGTCTTGCCGATCGGACCGTGACCGCGGCAGACCTCGTGGTGCCGTTGGCAATTGATGACTACACGCGGTGGCGTCTGATGGAGGGTCTGGACGACATCGGGCTGACGTTACGCCAGGTAGAAGCCATTTCCGAGTTCGAGAAGTCGCGCCCCTCGTTCACCCCGGTGACTCTCGGCAAGTGATCTGACGCGACCGCGCGAGCTGATCTGACCCACTCTCCCCGAACACGGTTCCTGCTTTCGATTTCGCGACATGCCTGGTTAATTGGCGTGGAAGATGGACGTTTTCGAATTCGGCGTTTACCGTGTGGAGATAGCTGACCATAGAGAAGGGGTCAGATTCAGCTTGCGGAGGTAATCAATGAACAAGGCAGAGCTCATCGATGAGCTGACCAAGAAGCTCGACGCGGATCGCAAAACTGCGACTGCCGCAGTCGAGCTCGTCGTCGACACGATCGTTCGCGCGGTCAACAAGGGTGAGAGCGTCACCATCACCGGCTTCGGCGTCTTCGAGAAGCGCAAGCGGGCACCGCGCGTCGCCCGCAACCCGCGGACCGGCGAGACCGTGAAGGTGCGCGCCACTTCGGTTCCGGCGTTCCGTCCCGGCGCTCAGTTCAAGGCCGTCGTCGCCGGTAAGCAGAAGCTCGCATCCTCGGGTCCCGCTGTGAAGCGCGGCAGCGGTGCGACGACCACGACCGCAGCGAAGAAGACCGCGGCCAAGAAGGCTCCGGCGAAGAAGACCGCAGCCAAGAAGGCTCCGGCCAAGAAGGTCACGACCGCGGCCAAGAAGGCTCCGGCCAAGAAGGCCACGACCGCGGCCAAGAAGGCTCCGGCGAAGAAGACCACCACGGCGGCGAAGAAGGCTCCGGCCAAGAAGACCGCAGCCAAGAAGACCGCAGCCAAGAATGCTCCGGCCAAGAAGGCTCCGGCCAAGAAGACCGCAGCCAAGAAGGCACCGGCCAAGAAGGCAACTCGACGCTGAGTCGTCCGACGCCACGCATCGGCCCCGACGTACTTCCCCCGTCGGGGCTGACGTGTGTTCGGAGCCGGTCGTGCTCTACCTGCGAGCTCGTTGCCCGGCGATTCGGGCTCAGGACTCGGGATGATCGGTGTCGGGCAATGCGCTGTCGATGTGATCCGCGGCGACGAGTCGCCCGTCGACGGTGGACAGCACCCAGACGCTGCCCTTGCGATTGCGCTTGGCCGGCAAGATGACCTCGTCCCGCTCCGACCACCAGTCCATCATCGGCGGGATGACCTTGCCCTGGCTGCACACCGCGTGGATGGCGGAGGTGTCCTCGGCGATCTCACGGATGCGTCGGTGGGCCACCGCAGGGGCCGAACGGTAGGCCTCCTCGGCGAGTGACGGTTCGGCGATGACGCCGACTCCGAGGTCCTCGGCCAGGGGTGCGAGAGTCTGTTCGCACCGGACGCGGTCGGCCGAATGCAGTCGCTCGGCGCCGAATACCGGCAACAGATCGGCGAGCGCCCGGGCCTGGCTGCGGCCGAGCCGATCCAGGGGCCGCAGCCGATCGTCCCCTGTGTACTTCGATCGCTGCCCGGCGTGGGCGTGGCGTACGAGCAGCAGGATGTGCACGTCCGCGGGTAGGCGGCGGAACTCGGCGAGAACCGACCGGTCAAGGCGATGCGTCAGAAGTGCGGGCGCGGCATCGATCTCGACCCACCGGAGTTCGTCGACCTCGTGATCGGGTTCGAAGTCACCCCCGAGCGCGCGCGCCGACCAGTAGCGGACGCGCTTCTGGTTGCCGTTGGGCAACCGATAACGGACGTCGCGGAGGTGGCGACCCAATCGCGCCAGTTGCCCGGTCTCTTCACGGATCTCGCGGGCGGCGGTCGCGACCAACGTCTCGTCCGGGTCGATCTTGCCCTTGGGCAGCGTCCAGTCGTCGTAGTCGGGACGGTGCACCACACCGATCTCGACACTGCCGTCGCGGGTGGGACGCCACAGGACACCGCCCGCAGCCCACACCGTCTTCGTCGTCTTCGACATCGAAGCGAATCCTAGAGCGTCCGGGTTACGAGAACGGTTACTGGCTCGGGTCCGGGCGACGACGATTGCGGCGGATCATCTGGCGCTGATGATCCCGGACCTCCTCGCCGGCGGCCGGGGAGGCCACCCAACTCCCGTCCGACTGCAGCACCCAGCACCGCGTCCGCGAATCCAGGGCGGAGGCGAACATGTCGGCCAGTTCGGTGGTCAGACGGTCATCCCGCACCTGGGCCATGACCTCCACGCGGCGGTCGAGGTTGCGGTGCATCATGTCGGCGCTGCCGATCCAGTATTCGTTCTGCGCGCCGAAATACAGGATCCGCGAGTGTTCGAGGAACTGGCCGAGAATCGATCGGACCACGATGTTCTCGCTGATCCCCGGCATCCCGGGGCGCAGCGCGCAGATGCCGCGGACGACGATCTCGACCGGCACACCGCTCTGTGACGCACGATAGAGGGCGTCGATCACCTGCTCGTCGACGAGCGCGTTCGCCTTCAACTGGATGCGGGCGCCGCTGTCGCCCTGACGGAATCGCTCGATCTCCTCATGGATACGGGCGATGATGCCCGACCGAATCCCGTGTGGCGCCACCAGGATGTTGCGGTACTCCTTCTTTCGGGAGTACCCGGTCAGGGTGTTGAACAGGTCGGTCAGATCGGCGCCGATGTCGGGTGCTGCGGTGAACAGGCCCACGTCCTCGTAGAGCCGCGCGGTCTTCGGGTTGTAGTTGCCGGTACCGATGTGGCAGTACCGCCGGATCGACGAACCCTCGCGCCGGACGACCAGACAGGTCTTGCAATGGGTCTTGAGCCCGACGAGTCCGTAGACGACATGGACGCCGGCCTGCTCGAGTTGTCTGGCCCACTTGATGTTCGCCTGCTCGTCGAAGCGGGCCTTGATCTCCACCAGGGCGACAACCTGCTTGCCAGCCTCGGCGGCGTCGATGAGCGCGTTGACGATCGGCGAATCACCCGAGGTCCGGTACAGCGTCTGCTTGATGGCCAGCACCTGCGGATCCGCCGCGGCCTGCTCGATGAATCGCTGCACGCTCGTCGAGAACGAGTCATAGGGGTGGTGGACGAGGACATCGCCCTCGCGCAGCGTCGAGAACACGCTCTTCGGTGTCTCGCGCTCGCCGAACGCCGGGTGGGTCGCCGGGACGAAGGGACGGTCCTTGAGCTGTGGGCGGTCGAGACCGTAGATCTCGAAAAGGCAGGACAGATCCAGCAGTCCGGGTACCTGGATGACGTCGGCGGGATTCACGTCGAGTTCGCGGAGTAAGAGTTCGAGCATGTGCTCACTCATGTCGTCGGCGACCTCGAGCCGGACCGGCGACCCGAAGCGACGGCGCGCGAGTTCGCGTTCGAGAGCCTGCAGCAGGTCCTCGTCACGATCCTCCTCGACCTCGAAATCTGCGTTCCGGGTGATTCGGAAGACATGGTGCTCAACGATTTCCATGCCCGGGAACAGGTGCTCGAGATTCGCCGCGATCAGCGTCTCCAGGGGCATCAGGACCACTTTGTTGTCGGTGAGCTTCGACTTGTCCCCGCTGGTGCGCATCAGCCGGTCGACGCGCACGAAGCGGTTGACATTGTCGGGCACCTTGACACGGGCGAAGTGTTCGCCGCCCTCGTTCGCGTCCTTCACGGTGACGGCGAGATTCAAGGAGAGACCGCTGATGTAGGGGAAGGGGTGCGCGGGGTCGACCGCCAGCGGGGTCAGGACGGGGAACACGTCCTCGTGGAAGTACTCGACCAGGCGGCCCTTCTGCTCCTCGGTCATCTCGGCCCAGGTGACGACGTGGATGTCGTTGTCCGCCAACGCAGGACGCACGGAGTCGAGAAAGACGCGAGCGTGTCGGTCGGCGATGGTCTGGGTGCGACCGGCGATCCGGAGGAGCTGTTCGCGCGGCGAAAGTCCGTCGGCGGAACGCACCGACAGGCCGGTCTCGTCACGACGCTTCAGCCCGGCGACCCGAACCATGAAGAACTCGTCGAGATTCGAGGAGAAGATCGCGAGGAATTTCGCTCGCTCCAGCAACGGCATCGAGGTGTCCTCGGCCAGGGCGAGTACACGAGAGTTGAAGTCGAGCCAACTCAGCTCACGGTTGAGGTAGCGGTCCTCGGGCAGGTCGGCGGACTCATCGGGGACCAACGTCGCCGCGGGAGGCGCTCCGGGAATGGACGTGATCGGCTGCGTGGCGATGTCGTCGGCTGGGCTCACCGTTCAATCATGACGCATCCTTGGTCGCCGGGGCATGCCTGTCCGACGTCCGGGCTCGCTCGGGTCGCCGACGAGGCCGGCCGATCGGCGGACCGTCGGTGTCCGGTGAGCGCCTCGTCATCGTGGCCGAGGTGTGTCGACCCAGTCCGAGAGCGTCGGCTGCCGCGAGGTCGGTGTCGGTGTCGACATCGGTGCGCAGGTCCGGCCACTGCAGGTGATCGGGATCGATCTCGACGGCACCGGCGAGTCGATGCGCGTCGGCCGACGCCGGCCCGAATCGGGGCGGTTCGTCGATGTGGACGGCGCGGATCAGCATGGTGGTCCCGGTGCCGGCGCGATCGGTCAGCACCGACTGGGCGTGGCCGGCGGCAGCTGCGAGGACACCTCGGATGCTCTCGGCGCGAGCGGCGGGCAGGTCCGCCTGTACACAGATGATCCGGGCGATGGCCGGCCATCGGTCGCGCGCAGTGGCTGCGCCGTGGGAGAACGCGAGATTCAGGCTGTCGACACCGGCAGGCGATGTAGACGTCTCGGGTACGCCGATAGCCCCCACCGACCGTGCCGCGGCGAGGACGAGATCGTCCGGACTGACGACCACGATCCGGTCGATCCCCGCGCTCGCGATCGCGTCGAGGGTGTCGAGCAACATCGCGAGGACCAGGGCGCGGTGCGGCGGTCCGGCGACGGCGCGACTGCGACTCGCGGCGAGCCGTGACTTCGCCTCGGTGAGGTGTTTCACCGCGAGAACTGCGACGACGTCGCCGGAGGCGCCCTCCTCGGCGCGATCACCGTCCCGGCGCTCGGCTGACGTCGAATCCATGGGGACCATGATGCCGATCGACCCGAGGCGCCCGCCAGCGAGGGACCCTGTCGCGGCAGCCGACGCCGAGCCGGAGGAGCCGACGAGGATCCGCATCGGCGCCGGGCGGGACGCACTACTGTGAGTGACGACGAGGTGGTCGGCGAAGGAGTGGTCGTGCGTGCGGTGGTGATGGGTGCCGGTTCCTGGGGGACGGCGATCGCGAAAGTCCTGGTCGATGCGGGAACCGAGACGACGTTGTGGGCTCGGCGGCCCGACCTCGCCGAGCGGATCAATGTCGACCACACCAACGGCGACTACCTGGCCGGGATCACGCTCCCGGACGCGCTCCGTGCCACGAGTTCGGTCGAGGCAGCGCTGTCCGGCGCCGACGTCGTGGTGTGTGCGGTGCCGTCGCAGTCGTTGCGCGACAACCTCACCGACTGGCTGCCGCACACCGGCGACGACACCACGTATGTCTCCCTGGCCAAGGGCGTCGAGACGAGTTCGCTGCTCCGCATGACGGAGGTCATCGGCGAGGTCTCGGGCGTCCCGGCCGGTCAGATCGCCGCGTTGTCGGGGCCCAATCTCGCCCGGGAGATCGCCGAGGGACAGCCCGCCGCCACGGTGATCGCCTGTGCGGACGAGCACCGTGCCCGTGATCTGCAGCAGGCCTTCAACACCGGCTATTTCCGGCCGTACACGAACACCGACGTGATCGGCTGCGAGATCGGCGGTGCGGTGAAGAACGTCATCGCCCTCGCCTGCGGGATGGCCAGCGGGGTCGGCTTCGGCCAGAACACGCTGGCGACCATCATCACCCGAGGGCTGGCCGAGACCATCAGACTCGGCGTCGCGGTCGGTGCCCAGATCGAGACGCTCGCCGGGCTCGCCGGGATCGGTGATCTCGTGGCCACCTGTTCATCGCCGCTGTCGAGGAACCGGACGTTCGGCGCCCGGCTCGGAGAAGGCGCGACGATGGAGGAGGCGCAGGAGGCGACGAACGGCCAGGTGGCCGAGGGAGTGAAGTCCTGCACCTCGGTTCGTGCGCTGGCGGAAAAGTTCGACGTGGAGATGCCGCTGACCGGCGCGGTCCATCAGGTCTGCCACGGTGGGCTGTCGGTCGGCGACGCGGTGAGCTCACTCCTCGGTCGCAGCACGAAACCCGAGATCTACGACTGAGTCCGAGATCCGCGACCGACGTTCCGGGTCAGCCGAAGTCGAGCGGGCCCCGGGGGAGGGTGTGTTCGATCACCGCGGACACGTCGGTGATGGGTCCGTTCCCGGAGTTCGCGGGAATCCACATCGCCACGTACGGACGGTGATCGACGCAGACGTACGCCTGTCCGGCCCCTTCGACGGTGTCGGTGATGAACCATTGCACCGGGTTGATCACCTGCAGGTTGCTGGTCGGGGACAGCTCCGACGGCCGGGAGATGCCGCAGCGCAACGTCACCGGGTCACCGTCGCCGTCGGCGGGCCAGCGGACGGTGGTGCCGTCGGCCTGCTTGTCGCCGAAACCCTCGAACGTCTGCGGCAGTTCCGCGATCAGCCGACCGCAGTCCGCCGAGGCGGGTGCCCCGGCGGTGTACTCCTCGATCGGCGTCGTCGGATCCGGTCGTAGCGCCGCGAACGCGATGAAGCCGACGATCACCATCGCCGGGATCGCCACCAGGGTGGCGATGAGCGCGGGGCTCAGACGGGGCCCGGTCCCGTAACGCTCGTCGAGGTCGGCTCCATCCTCGCCACCGCCGGTCTGGCTGTCGTCGGTCACACCCACACCCTAGTGATCGGGTGTGCCCCGTCGAGGTGGTGGTTGTGTGCGTGGTGCGGCGGATCGCTCCGGTCAGGCGTCAGTGAGCACTCTGGACGACCGGGCAGGTGAGTGTGCGGGTGATCCCGTCCACCTTCTGGATCTGGGGCACGACGTCCTCGGTGAGGTGGGACGCGTCGGCGGCATCAACTCGCACGATGACGTCGTAGGGTCCGCTGACCTCTTCGGATGAGGCGACACCGGAGATCTCCGCAATCGTCGCCGCGGCCAGCGCGGCACGTCCGACCTCGGTCTGGATCAGTATGTATGCCTGAACCACGCCCATCCTCTCGTCTGCACCGGCCTCCGGCTGTCGACCCGGTGTCAGTATTGTCGCTGACAACCCCGCCCGAGCGCGACACGAGAGAGATCAAGGGTGACTTCGTGACCGTCGGAAGCATCGGCGACCCGGTCGACCGGTCGCGCAGCGTCGGTGAGGTCGGCGAACGCCGGCTCATCGCCGAACTCACCCGGGCGGCATCCGTGCACGACTCGCCTCCGGCGGTGCACGGTCCCGCGCACGACATCGTCATCGGTTCCGGCGACGACGCCGCGGTGATCGACACCGCAGGTCCCGCGGTCATCAGTACCGACACCGCGGTACAGGGCAGGCACTTCCGCTTCGACTGGTCCGACCCGCACACGGTCGGGGCCCGGGCGGTCGTGCAGAGTGCCGCCGACATCGCGGCAATGGGGGGTCGGGTCTCGGGAACCGTGGTGTCGATCGCCTGCCCGCCGGACACCACCGTCGGAACGGTTCTCGACCTCGACGCAGGCATCGTCGAGGCCACGCACCGTCTGGGTGGGCGTGTTCTTGGCGGGGACCTCGTCGCCGCCGACCAGGTCGTACTCACCGTCACCACGGTGGGCATGCTCGACGGCCTGGCGCCCACGGTCGTCGGAGGTGCGCGACCGGGTGACGAGCTCGCCGTCACCGGCCGCACACTCGGTGCCAGCGCCGCCGGTCTCGCGGTGCTGCTCGCGGCCCGGTCTGCGGGGTCCGACGAACTCCGCGAACGCTATTCGGCTCTTGTCGACGCCCACCGGCTGCCCGCGCCCGACCTCGGTCAGGGGCCTCTCGCGGCCCGGGCCGGTGTCCATGCGATGACCGATGTCTCCGACGGGCTCGTCGAGGAGCTGATCACCATGGCGGCGGCCTCGGGGGTCCGGCTCGACGTCGACAGCACGCGAATCCCGGCTTCGGAGGAGATGCATTCGGCCGCAGGGTTTCTCGGCGTCGACCTGCGTGACTGGACGGTGGCCGGTGGTGAGGATCACGAACTGCTCGGCGCCTTCCCGCCCGGCGGGGTGCCGCCGGGGTGGACCCGCATAGGGCAGGTGAGCGAGGGTGCCGACGTCTTCGTCGACGGACACCCGGTCGGCGGTCTGCGGGGATGGCAGTCGTTCGAGACGTGACGGACGATCTCGGGCACCGGGCGATCGGCGTCGAGGTGCGGATGTCTAGATTCGGTGCATGGCTATCTATGCGCTCGGTGACCGCGAACCCACGATCGGTGACGACGTCTACATCCATCCGGACGCCGTGGTGATCGGTGACGTGACCCTCGGCGACGGGGTGTCGATCTGGCCCACTGCGGTCCTGCGTGGCGACTCCGGCACGATCACGGTCGGGCGGCGGACGAACATCCAGGACGGCACGATCATCCACTGCACACCGATCGATGCGACCGTCATCGGCGACCAGTGCGTCGTCGGGCACAACGCCCATATCGAGGGTGCGACCATCGGCGATCACTGCCTGATCGCCTCCGGCTCGGTCGTCCTCAACGGATCGACGGTGGGCACGGGTGCGGTCGTCGGTGCGGGCGCGGTGGTGCCGTCCAAGTTCACCGTGCCGCCGCGCGCGATGGCGTTGGGCGTTCCCGCGCGGATCCGGGAGGGCTACGAGGTGCCCGAGGGTCACGTCGACCTGAACGTCGAGATGTATCACCAGAACGGGAAGTACTTTCGCGAGGCACTGCGGAGGATCGGATGACGGAGGATCGGATGACGGAGAGCCGGGAAACGCCGCAGCCGGCGCCGAAGCCGTTGTCGGAGTTGATCGATCCTGGCTGGGCGGCGGCCCTCGAGCCGGTCGAGCCGGTCATCGCCTCGATGGGACAGTTCCTGCGGGCGGAGAACGCCACTGGTCGCGGCTACCTGCCCTCGGGCGCGAACGTCCTGCGCGCCTTCACCCACCCGTTCGACGATGTGCGGGTGCTGATCGTCGGACAGGATCCGTATCCGACCCCGGGGCACGCTGTCGGCCTGAGTTTCTCGGTGGCACCCGACGTCTCGCCCATCCCGCGCTCGCTGGCCAACATCTATCGTGAGTACTCCGAGGATCTCGGATATCCGAGACCCGCGAACGGTGATCTCACGCCGTGGGCGAAATCCGGTGTGCTGCTGCTGAACCGCGTCCTGACGGTGTCACCGGGGGAGCCGGCCTCCCACCGCGGCAAGGGCTGGGAGCAGGTCACCGAGTGTGCGATCAAGGCGCTCGTCGCCCGCGAGGCGGAACCGCTCGTCGCCATCCTCTGGGGCAAGGACGCGGGCAACCTGACGCGGTGGTTGCCCGACGTCCCGGTGATCGAATCACCGCACCCCTCACCACTGTCGGCCAGTCGCGGGTTCTTCGGTTCGCGTCCCTTCAGCCGCGCCAACGAGGCGCTCGAGGAGTTGGGCGCCGCCCCGGTCGACTGGCGCCTGCCCTCCTGATCGCACCGACCCCGCGATCACCCGCGGGCGGGCCTCAGGACCGCCGGGCGGCCGCGAAATCCGGGGAGCGCTTGGCGATGAACGCGTCGACTCCCTCGATGCCCTCCGGCGTACCGGACAGCGTGGAGATCGAATGTGCCTCCGCGGCGAGGTGTTCGGCCAGCGAGTCCGTCGCCGATGCGGTGATCAGTGCGCGTGTCGCCGCCGCGGCTCCCCGCGGACCGGCCGCGATCTGCGCTGCGGCGGTGCGTGCGGCCGACTCGACCTCGTCGTCGGCGACCACCTCCGAGAGCAGACCCCAGGAGAGTGCCTGTCCGGCGTCGATGACCTGGTCGGTCAGGATGATCTGCCGTGCGCGGGCCGGACCGACCACGCGCGGCAGCGTCCAGGTCATGCCCCCGTCCGGCGAGAGGCCGATCCCGCGGTAGGCGGGGCGCAGTCGGGTCGACGAGCCGCCGATCGCGACGTCGGCGTGGAGGACGATGCTCATCCCGGCGCCGGCGGCCCACCCCTTCACCGCGGCGACGACCGGACGGTCGGCGGTGTAGAGCGCGTTGACGAAATCGTGAAAATCCTCGGCCAGTCCGCGCAGATATGTCGGCCGGTGGCCGGCTGCCGCGAACGCGCGGACGTTACCGCCGGCGCAGAAGTTCGCGCCGGTGCCGATGAGCAGGACCGCGCCCACCTCGCGCTCACCGCGGGCCACCTCCTTGAGAGCAGCCGCACCCTCGATCAGTGCGTCGTCGGCCAGTGAGGTCCCGGCAGCCGGGGTGGACACGGCGATGGTGAGCAGCGGACCGTCCTGGCTGACGAGCGGGACGGTGGGTGCGGAGGAAGGCTGTGCGGTCATGTCTGCAGACTCTATCCACGAACGACAACAACCCGATTCCCAGGGCGAGTGATCGCCGGCCAGGGGAATCGGGTTCGTCGGTATGAGCTCGGGTCGACCGGGTCGGACGTCAGCGTCCGACGACGGATCAGACGCGTGCGGTCTTGCCGGCCTTCAGGCAGGAGGTGCACACGTTCTTGCGCTTGCGGTTCCCCGGCGCGACCTCGACGCGCACCGACTGAATGTTCGGGTTCCACCGGCGGTTCGTGCGCCGGTGCGAGTGCGAAACCGACTTGCCGAAGCCCGGTCCCTTGCCGCAGATATCGCAGACGGCAGCCATCGTCGAACTCCCTTTGTAGATGATCGTGGTCGTGTTCGGCCTGCTCGAAGTCCGCGGCGGGCGTGATGCGCCGACGGGTACAGCTGCAAGGCAACCCTGCAAGAATAGCGGCACCCCACCATGCGGACCAAATCCGTGCCCGGGATCGACAGCACGACCCGACCCCGCGGAGACCGTGCGCGGTGACGGCCCGGGTCGTCGGGACGTCCGAGTAACCTCTCACACACCGGGCGAGCTGCGATCGCCACGATCAACGGTAAGGGGTTTCATGGAGTCGGTGTTCGACGGCGGCCTCTCCATGACGATGAACCCGCAGCTACTGCGGGACTGGGCGCATGCCGCGGTCGAGGGTCTCGAGGGGTTACGTGGCGAGATCAACGACCTGAACGTCTTCCCGATCCCCGACTCCGACACGGGCAGCAACATGCTGTTCACGATGCAGGCCGCCTCGGATGCACTGCGCGGCGTGCCCGACGACGCGGGTGTCTCCGCGGTCGCACGTGCGATGGCCGACGGCGCGGTCGCCCAGGCGCGGGGCAACTCGGGCATCATCCTGTCGCAGATCCTGATGGGCGTGGCCGACGCCGCCGAACTGGTGCCGGACGAGTCGCAGCTGACGTTCAACCAGCTGTGGGTGTCCGGACTGCGCCTCGGATCGCTCGCGGCGGTCCGGGCCGTCAGCGAGCCCCGCGAGGGCACCGTGCTGACCGTGATCCGGATCGGAGCGGAAACCGCGGCCGCGCACGTGTCGGAGTCGGCGGCGGATCTGGCCCGTGCGGTCGCCGACGATTGCGCCGATGCGCTCGAACGCACCCCCGAACTGCTGCCGGAACTGGCCAGCGCGGGCGTGGTCGACGCCGGTGGGCGTGGCTTCCTCGCGCTCGCCGACGCGATGGTCGGCGTACTCACCGGTGTGTCGCAACGTCGACGGCGGTATCGCGGCATCCTGACCGGTGGTGGTGAACCCGGGCACGGTGAGAACGACACGTGCTCGGGCGGCAGCGACATGGATTTCGAGGTGATGTATCTGCTCGACGGCGCCGCGGGCGGACAGATCGGGTCCCTACGGGAAACCTTGAATCAGCTGGGCGATTCGGTCGTCATCGTCGGCGACAGCTCGGCCGGCGGCGAGCGCTTCTCGGTGCATGTGCACACCTGTGAGCCCGGCAAGGCGGTCGAGGCCGGCGTCGTGCGCGGCCCGATCTCCGACATCCGGATCAGTTGTTTCGCACTCGACGCCATCCGCGCCCAGACCGATACGGCCGAACCGCCGCCCCGGCATCGACGGGCCGTCGTCGCCGTGGTGACCGGGGAGGGCGCGGCAGCTCTGTTCGCCGAGGCCGGTGCCGCCGTCGTCCGCGCCGACGACGGCCTGACGCCGGACCTGCTGACCGATGCGATCCGCGCGACCGACAGCGCGCATGTCGTGGTCATGGCGAACGGAAAACTCTCCTCGCAGGATCTGGTCACCGTGACCGCCGCGACGCGGTCGACCCAGAGGTCGGTCGTGTTTCTGCCGACGTCGTCGATGGTGCAATGCCTGTCTGCGCTCGCCGTCCACGACGGTGCCGAGACCCCGGACGCCGACACCTATGCGATGGCCGAGGCCGCGGCCGGGACCCGGTGGGGCGCGCTCATCCGCGCGGAGACCCGGATCATGACGCTCGCCGGCACGTGCGAGGTGGGAGATGTGTTGGGACTCATCGGGTCCGACGTTCTCGTCATCGCCCCGGACCAGACCGGTGCGGCGACGGCGCTGGTCGATCTGATGCTGGCGACCGGTGGAGAGATGGTGACGGTGATGGCGGGTTCCGCCGTCGACGACGCCGCACTCGACGCCGTCACCGGACAGATGCGGCGCAGCTATGCGGGTGTGGAACTCGCCGTGTACCGGACCGGACAGCCGGATCAGCTTCTGCAGATCGGTGTCGAGTGATGCCCGACGTGGGTGCTCCGCTCGAGGAGATCCTGGACTCCAAGCTCGCGGGCCGGCTGGAGTCGATCGGCGTCACGACGGTCGGGGAGTTGTTGCGCCATGCGCCGCGACGGTACGTGCGACAGGGTCAGCTGTCGGCCGACGAGATGCCCGCCGACGACGACTGGGTCACCGTTGTCGGACGTGTCACCGGCTCGCGGATGATCCCGATGCGCAAACGCAGCGGCAACTTCCTGAAGGTGACGGTCACCGACGACAGCCACACCTACGAGGCCAACTTCTTCAACGCGAGGTTCATCCAGCACCAGTTGAAGTCGGGGGTGCGGGTGATGCTGGCGGGCAAGGTCAAGACCTTCCAGGGCAAGATCCAGCTCTCCCATCCGGAATGGGCGGTCCTGCCCGATGGTGAACCGGAGGTGGACCACGTCGTCGGGTCGGCGATGCTGTCGGAGATGTATGCCGCCGAGGCGGCGTCCGGCGGAGATGTCGACCCGGCCGGCTTCGAGCGCGCGATCGTGCCGATCTACCCGTCCACCAAGGACATTCAGACGTGGAACATCTGGAGTGCGATTCGGCAGGTCCTCGCCGCGGTCGATGCGGAGGGTCCGGTGCAGGACGCGCTGACCGCGGAACAGCGTTCGGCACGCGGCCTCATCAGCACCGACGAGGCGCTGCACCGGATTCACCTGCCCGACACCGACGACGACATCGAGACAGCGCGCGCACGACTGAAGTTCGATGAGGCGCTGGCCATTCAGACGGTCCTGGCCCAACGACGTCTCGCCGGACGCGCCGAGACCGCACCCGCCTGCCCGCACGTACCCGGCGGATTGGAGGACCGGCTCCTGGCTCGGTTGCCGTTCACGCTCACCGACGGGCAGCAGGAGGTGGTTGCCGAGATCTCCGCCGAACTCGGGCGGACCAGTCCGATGAGTCGGTTGCTGCAGGGTGAGGTGGGTTCGGGAAAGACGCTCGTGTCGCTGTTGGCGATGCTGCGTGTGGTGGACAACGGGCACCAGTGCGCGATCCTGGCCCCGACCGAGGTCCTCGCCGCGCAGCATCACCGGACGATGCGGACGATGCTGGGCGACCTGGCCGAGGCCGGCGAACTGTCCGCTGCGGAGGGGGCGACGAAGATCGCCCTGCTCACCGGTTCGATGAAGGCAGCGGGCAAGCGCCAGACACTGCTCGATGTGGTGACGGGCAGCGCTGGGATCGTGATCGGGACGCATGCCCTGCTGGAGGAGAACGTCACGTTCTTCGACCTCGGCATGGTCGTCGTCGACGAACAGCACCGATTCGGCGTCGAGCAACGAGATGTGCTGCGGGCCAAGGGTAAAGACGGCCTCATGCCCCACTTTCTGGTGATGACCGCCACGCCGATCCCGCGTACCGTCGCGATGACGGTGTTCGGCGACCTCGAGACCTCGGTGCTCACCGAGTTGCCGCGGGGTCGCCAACCCATCAGCACGTCCGTCGTGCCGATGGGCAACTCCTCGTGGGTCGACCGGGTGTGGGCGAGGGCGGCCGAGGAGATTGCCACGGGACGTCAGGTGTACGTGGTGTGCTCGCGGATCGGCGATGACGTCGAGGAGAAGAAGTCGAAGAAGTCCGCGAAAGACGACCGGCAGGCACCGACGAGTACGTCCGTGCTCGACATGTACTCCGAGCTGCTGGGTGGTCCGCTGGCGGATGTGCGCATCGAGATGCTGCACGGGCGACTCCCGGCCGACGAGAAGAACGCGGTGATGGACGCCTTCGGGCGTGGTGAGGTCGATCTCGTGGTCTCGACGACGGTCATCGAGGTCGGTGTCGACGTGCCGAACGCGACCATGATGGTGATCGTCGACGCCGAACGATTCGGTGTCAGCCAGCTGCACCAACTCCGCGGACGCGTCGGGCGCGGCGGGCATCCCGGCCTGTGTCTGCTGATGACCGCCGCACCGCGGATCTCCCAGGCCATGCAGCGGTTACGGGCGGTCGAGGCGTCGTCCGACGGATTCGAACTCGCCCGTGTCGATCTCGAACAACGACGGGAAGGCGACGTTCTCGGGTCGTTGCAGTCCGGGGGGACGTCGTCGCTCCGGTTCCTCTCGTTGCTCCAGGACGCGGAGGTCATCGCCGATGCGCGCGGGTTCGCCGACGAGATCGTCGGCGCCGACCTCGAACTCGCCGACCATCGACCACTCGACGAACTCGTGCGGGCCATCCTCGTGCCCGACAAGGTCGAGTACCTGGACAAGTCCTGACCTTCTGATCGGTCGTGGTCGCAGCTCGGACGAGGACACGACCGGAGAGGCGGCGGAACGCATCGGCGCACGCGTGCGTCCAATGACCATGGTGTCCGACGGAGAATGGCCGCTGCGCTGGTGGCTCGTGATGCTCGCGTGTGTGTTCACGGCGGTTGTCGTCGCGGTGGGCGTGGTGGTCTCGGATTCGCCGACGCGCGATCCGGTGACATCGGCTCGTGCCCATCGTGCGCAGGCGACCCTCGCAGGGGTGGGCATCGTCGGCGAGCGGTCGTCGCGGTCGGACTATCAGCGCGATGCGTTCGGGACGGCGTGGACCGACGCCGTGGACGTCGCCGGCGGCTCCAATGGATGCGACACCCGCAACGACGTCCTCGACCGCGATCTCGATGACACCCGCCGCGCACCGGCCACGTCATGCCCGCGAGCGGTGGTCGCCGGTGAGTTCCGGAGTCCGTACACCGGCGAGTTCATCGTGTTCCGCCGCGACCGCCGGGCCGGCGCGGTCCAGATCGACCACATCGTGCCGCTGGCCTACGCCTGGGACATGGGTGCTTGGGGGTGGCCGCCGACGACGCGCCGGGAACTGGCCAACGATCCCGCGAACCTGGTTGCCGTCGACGCGGCATCGAACCTGGCCAAGTCCGATCGGGAGCCCGCCCGATGGATGCCGCCCAACACCGGTTTCCACTGCCAGTACGCGGTGCAGTTCGTCGAGGTCGTCGCGGCCTATCGGCTACGGCTCGACGCACCGTCGAGGCACGTGCTGGCGGGGGTGTTGGCCCGGTGTTGACCGGTGGCCGCGACGAGGCGGCATCCGGACGTCGCCGGGGGCCCGGCTACTCTGGAGGACGACATAATTCCCCAGGCGAAGTCGAGGAATCCATGAGTGCACCCACCGCCGAGCCGGGCGTGGTGACGACCGAGGTCGAACAGGTCGTCACGGGTCTCGCGAAGGCCGCCAAGGTGGCATCCCGCTCCCTGGGCGGGCTGACCACGGCGGCGAAGAACGAGGTCCTGCTGGCCGCGGCCGACGCGATCGAGGCCGACGCCGAGGCAGTTCTCGCCGCCAACGCCGCCGACATCACGCGCGCCGAGAACGACGACACCGAGGCGAACCTGATCGACCGGCTCCGGCTCACACCGGAACGGATCACCGGGATCGCCGACGGTCTGCGTCAGGTGGCGGTGCTCCCCGATCCGATCGGTGTCGTCGTGTCCGGTAAGACGTTGCCCAACGGCCTCGAGCTCCGGCAGATCCGGGTTCCGCTCGGTGTCGTGGGGATGGTCTACGAGGCCCGGCCCAACGTCACGGTCGACGCGTTCGGCATCGCCTTCAAGTCGGGTAACGCGGTCCTGCTGCGCGGGTCCTCGTCGGCGGCGAACTCCAATGCGGAACTCGTCCGGATTCTGCGGGGCGTGTTGCGCGGCAAGGGAGTCAACGCCGACGCCGTCGCTCTGCTGCCGAGTGAGGACCGCTCCAGCGTGACCGCCCTGATCCGCGCCCGTGATCTGGTGGACGTGGTCATCCCGCGCGGCGGTGCCGGCCTCATCAATGCTGTCGTCGCGAACGCGACGGTGCCGACCATCGAGACCGGTACCGGCAACTGCCACGTCTATGTTCACGCACTCGCCGACGTCGACGTCGCGACCCGGATCATCCTCAACTCGAAGACCCGGCGGCCGAGCGTCTGCAACACCGCCGAGACGGTCCTCGTCGACAAGGCGGTGGCGGCCGACGCGATGCCGAAGATCATGCAGGCCCTGCAGTCGCAGGGCGTGGTGATCCACGGTGACGAACCCGGCATGGAGCCTGCGACGGACCAGGATTGGGCCGAGGAGTATCTGTCGATGGACATCGCGATGAAGATCGTCGACGACCTCGACGCGGCGGTCGCGCACATCGACACGTGGGGAACCGGTCACACCGAGGCGATCGTCACCACGGATCTCGCCGCGGCCCGTGAGTTCACCTCCCGCGTCGATGCCGCTGCCGTCATGGTGAACGCGTCGACCGCGTTCACCGACGGTGAGCAGTTCGGTTTCGGCGCCGAGATCGGCATCTCCACTCAGAAGCTGCATGCACGCGGCCCGATGGGCCTGCCCGAACTGACGTCGACCAAGTGGACCGTGTGGGGCGACGGCCACATCAGGCCGGCGTGATGTCGGAGACGACCACCCCGCTGACGGGGCCGACTACTGTGCCGTCGTTCGGTGATGTGTCCGACGTCGTCGCACGACTGCGGTCCACCGGATATCTCGCCGACGATGCGACCGCGACGTCGGCCTACCTCGCCGATCGGCTGGGCAAGCCACTGCTCGTGGAAGGTCCGGCCGGCGTCGGCAAGACCGAACTGGCACGGGCCATCGCCCAGGCGACCGACGCGGAACTGATTCGACTTCAGTGCTACGAGGGGATCGACGAGGCGCGGGCACTCTACGAGTGGAACCACGCCAAGCAGATCCTGCACATCCAGGCGACGGGCAACCGTGACTGGGACGATGCCAAGAGTGACATCTTCTCGGACGAATTCCTGCTCCCGCGGCCCCTGCTGAAGGCGATCTCGCGTTCGGAGCCCACGGTGCTGCTCATCGATGAGGTCGACAAGGCCGACGTCGACATGGAAGGCCTTCTCCTGGAGGTGCTCAGCGATTTCGCCGTCACCATCCCGGAGATGGGAACGGTCGCGGCGACCCGGCGTCCGGCGGTGATCCTCACCTCCAACGCGACCCGCGATCTGTCGGAAGCGCTCAAACGGCGCTGCCTGTACCTCTACATCGACTTCCCCGACGCATCGCGGGAACGGGAGATCCTGGCCTCCCGGGTGCCCGGACTGTCGGATGCCCTGGCCGCCGAGCTGGTCCGTGTCGTCGGGGTGCTGCGCACCCTCGACATCCGCAAGAAACCGTCGGTCGCCGAGACCATCGACTGGGCCAACACGCTCCTAGCGCTCGGAGTCGGCGAGCAGACCGGTCGCGCCGCCAGCACACTCGACGACGGACTGATCGCCCGTACGCTCGGCGTGGTCCTCAAACACCGGCCGGACCTGAAGACGGCGCTCAAAGAACTCAAGCTGGGCTGATGTCCGAGGTCGTGGGCGCCACTGCGGCCGCCGAGGTGCCTCTGGTCGGCCACCTCACCGGGTTCGTCGACGAGCTACGGGCACGCGGGATGGTGGTCGGGCCGTCGTCGCTGATCGACGCGGCACAGGCGATGCAGGTGCTCGACCTCCTGGATCGTCGCAGTCTCCGTGAGGGGCTGGCCACCACGCTCATCAGCGATCAGATGCACCGCAAGGTGTTCGACGTCGTGTTCGACCTGTGGTTCCCGCTCGGAACGGGAGCGCGGACGTCGGTGACCGAGCTGCCCCGGACCTCCGACGGTGACGTCGACGTCGACGCGGTCCGCGAGATGGTGGCGGACATGCTGGCCGACGACGACGCGTCCGAGGACGGCAGGCTCGATCAGATGATCGCCCTCATCGTCGACCAGCTGGGCCGGTACGACTCGACCCGTGGGGAGGCGTTCTCCGCGTATCAGGCTCTGTCCCAGGTCAATCCGCAGACCCTCATCGCCCGGATCGCGGCGGCGATGGCAGGCGGCACCGGTGATGACGGCTCGCTCGGCGATCGGCCCGGCACCGAGCCGATGTATCGACGGGCGGCCCGTGCGCGCGCAACAGACCTGCGGGCCGCCATCGAGGCCGAGACGCAGCGCCGCATGGCAGGGCGCAACGGCCGCGAACGGGTGGCCGACTACGCGGTCCCGCCGTTGCCGGAGGACATCAACTTCCTGTCGGCCGGCGCCAACGACCTCGCCGAGATCCGGCGCACCATCGAGCCGCTGGCGCGGCTGCTCGCTGCCAAGCTGGAGACCCGGCGGCGCCGGGCCCATCGAGGTGCGGTCGACGTGCGCAAGACCCTGCGGGCGTCGATGTCGACCGGGGGAGTCCCGATCGAACTCAGCCACCGTCGGCCTCGGCCGGGCCGGCCGGAACTCGTCGTGATCTGCGACGTGTCGGGGTCGGTCGCGGGATTCTCACAGTTCACCCTGCGTCTGGTATACGCTCTGCGTCAACAGTTCTCGAAGGTCCGGGTGTTCGCATTCGTGGACACGGTCGACGAGGTGACCGACTTCTTCGATCGTGGCGCCGACGCCGAGGACTTCGGTTCGAGCATGCACCGGATGATCACCACCGCGCGGATCAGCACGCGCGACGGCCATTCCGACTACGGCAACATGTTGAAGGGATTCGTCGAGAAGTACGGCGAATCGCTCACCCACCGCGGCGCGCTGCTCATTCTCGGTGATGCCCGCACCAACTATCACGATCCCCGTCTCGGGGCGCTGCGCGAGCTGACCGAGCGCGCCCGTCACGCGTACTGGCTCAACCCGGAGGCCCACCGGAACTGGGGGACCGGGGACTCCGCCGCCACCGAGTACGCCGAGGTGATCGAGATGTTCGAATGCCGTAACGCGACGCAGCTGGGTCGCGCGATCGCCGACCTCCTCCCGGTGTGAGCGGCGGGCGCTCGCGCGGTCGTGCTGGTTAGACCGCGTAAACTCCCTCCTCATGGCCTCCGACCGGCAGACGTCCCCGCCTCCGCGCGCCCGCCGAATCGGCGTCATGGGTGGCACCTTCGATCCGATTCACAACGGCCATCTCGTCGCCGCCAGCGAGGTGGCGCACCGCTTCAACCTCGATGAGGTCATCTTCGTCCCGACCGGCAGGCCCTGGCAGAAACTCGGCGACGAGCCGGAGAGCAAGAAGGACGTGGGGCGTTCGGTCAGCCCCGCCGAGGACCGATACCTCATGACGGTGATCGCGACCGCCTCGAACCCCCGGTTCACGGTGAGTCGCGTCGACATCGAGCGCAACGGCGACACCTACACGGTCGACACGCTGCGGGATCTGCGCAAGGTCCATCCCGAGGCGGAATTGTTCTTCATCACCGGTGCCGACGCACTCGAGTCGATCCTGTCCTGGCAGCACTGGGAGGAGCTCTTCGAACTCGCCCGCTTCATCGGGGTGAGCCGACCCGGATACGAGTTGCACGTTGCGCACCTCGCGAAGCATCTGGAGAAGCTGCCGGAGGACACTCTGCAGATGCTGGAGATCCCGGCGCTGGCCATCTCCTCGACCGAATGCCGTGCTCGCGCCGCCCGCGGTCGCCCGGTCTGGTACCTGGTACCCGACGGCGTCGTCCAGTACATCGCGAAGCGCAAGCTGTACCGTGCACCGAGGGCGTCCTCGCCGGGGGTCTCGGCACCGTGACGGTCGCACCAGATACCGAGCCCGCACCGAATCCACCGATGGAAGGACACCAGTGACTGCCTCAGCCGAAGCGCTGGAGATGGCCACGATCGCGGCACACGCCGCGGTCGACAAACTGGCACACGACGTCACGGTCATCGACGTCTCCGAACAACTCGTCATCACCGACATCTTCGTGATCGCCTCCGCCGACAACGAACGACAGGTCACCTCGATCGTCGACGAGGTCGAGGACAAACTCCGCGAGGCCGGCCACAAGCCGCTGCGCCGCGAGGGAACCCGTGAGGGCCGGTGGGCCCTCATCGACTACGCCGACATCGTGGTCCACATCCAGCACACCGATGAGCGACAGTTCTACGCGCTGGAACGGTTGTGGAAGGACTGCCCGGTGATCGAGGTGGACGGCGAGGCATGAGCGGGGGACCCGACAGTCACGACACCGCCGTCGAGCGTCTGACGCCGGTGGTACGTCGTCTGATCTTGTTGCGACACGGGCAGACCGAGTACAACGCGACCAGCCGGATGCAGGGACAGCTCGACACCGAGTTGTCGGCGCTCGGTGTGCGTCAGGCCGACGCGGCCGCGCTCGCCCTGGCCGATCGCGCGCCGATGCTGATCGTGTCGTCCGACCTGACCCGGGCGCGGGACACCGCGGAAGCACTGTCGCGGCGGACGGGACTGGAGGTGACCACCGATGTCCGGCTGCGTGAGACACACCTCGGCGACTGGCAGGGCATGACCCACCTCGAGGTCGACGACGTCATGCCCGGCGCCCGACGCATCTGGCGTGACGACGCCGCGTGGGCACCGCCGAACGGGGAGAGCCGCATCGACGTCGCCCGGCGATCGGTACCGCTGGTCGATGAGCTGGTCACCGACCTCGACGAGTGGGGCACCGGCGATCTCCCGGAGGCGCCCGTCGTGCTCGTCGCGCACGGCGGCGTCATAGCAGCCATGACCGCTGCGCTGCTCGGGTTGCCGCAGACCTCGTGGCCGGTGTTCGGCGGGCTGGCCAACACCAGCTGGGTCCAACTGTCCGGCCACGGTGTGCCGGGGAGCGCGCCCCGCTGGCGGCTCGACGTGTGGAACGCGTCCGCCGAGAGCGCGGACGTCGCGGTCCAATGACCGCACCCGGCCGGGTGACTTCCCGGTCCGCCGGCACCGGCTCCATTCTGGTGCTCTCGGATTCCCTCGCCTACTACGGACCGACCGGCGGGCTGCCGGCCGGCGACCCGCGCATCTGGCCCACCATCGTCGGCGACCGGTACGGGCGCGAGGTCCGATTGTTCGGGCGGATCGGGTGGACCAGCCGCGACGTGTGGTGGGCCCTCACCCAGGACCCGAACATCTGGGCGGCCGTGCCGTCGGCGGACGTCGTCGTCCTGGCGTTCGGCGGCATGGACAGCCTGCCGTCGCCGCTGCCGACCGCCCTGCGCGAACAGATCCGCTACGTGCGACCGAACCGACTCCGACAGGTCGTCCGCGACGGCTATCAGTGGCTGCAGCCCCGACTGTCCCGGACGGGTTGGCCGGTCGCGCTGCCGCCGCACATCACGGTGGAGTACCTGGACAAGATCCGTGACGCGCTCAACCAGCTGCGGCCCGAACTGCCGATCATGGTGTGTCTGCCACCGACACACCGCAGCCCGTACTACGGGTACGTGCACACCGGCCGCATACCCACGACCGCCGCGATGGTCCGGTGGGCCGCCGCCCACGATCTGCCCACGGCCGACTTCTACCCGGCGACCCGCGATGCGTTCCGAGGTCCGGACGCGGCCATGAACCCCGACGGGATCCATTGGGGCTGGGACTGTCACCGTGCCGTCGCCGACGTGGTGGTGTCGGCGCTCGAGCCGATGCTGCCGGACGGCGTGTCGCCCGCCGCGGGCGGGCATCCGACCGCGGTCGAGTCGACCCGCTAACGTAGACGGGTGCCTGTCGTCGTCGTCACAGATTCCTCCTCGCGCCTGCCCGAGCATGCCGGGATCCGCCAGGTACCTCTGCATCTGACCCTCGACGGCAAGGACTATCTCGAAGGCGTCGACGACATCCCGGTCGACATCATCTCCACGCCCGGCGTCACCACCTCCGGCGCCAATCCGCACGAACTCACCGAGGTGTACGAACGGGCGCTGGCCGACAGCGACGGCGACGGTGTCGTCGCGGTCCACATGTCGCGACGATTGTCGGGCACGTGGGGCGCGGGTCGGTTGGCGGCGGAGGAGTTCCCCGGACAGGTCCGCATCGTCGACTCGCGATCGGTCGGGCTGGCCGTCGGCTTCACCGCGCTCGGCGCCGCACAGGCGGCCGCCGCGGGCGCCGACCGTGATCGGGTGTATGAATCGGCCATCCGGCAGGCGTCCACCGTCGAGTCGATGCTGTGTGTGCATCAGCTCGATAATCTCCGGCAGAGCGGCCGGATCAGTGCGGCGAGCAAGATGCTCGGCTCCGCCCTGTCGATCAAACCCATCCTGCACATGGTCGACGGCATGCTCACCCTCAAAGAGCGTCACCGTACCTTCTCGAAGGCGCTGACGAAGATGGTCGACGCCGCGGTCGAGGCTGCGGGCGGTCAGCCGGTCACCGTCGGCGTGCAGCACAGCGGATCACCCGAACTGGCAGGCGAACTCGCGGCGCAACTGACCGATCGTCTCCGCGTGGTCACCTCGGAACTCATCGTCGATCTCGGGCCCGTCCTGGGCTGCCATGTCGGTCCCGGCGCGATCGGCGTCGTGCTCGCCACACATCTCGATCCGCTCGACGTCGGAGCGGCGTCCACACCCGCCGATTGATCCACAGATCGCGACCGGTGTGTACGCACGCCGGGTGAGGGTGCTGATCCTGCCTACGCTCGGCGGTCATGAGCACCACAGCACGACGACCCGGGACCGACTCGGATGGGCAGCGTCACGGGAGGCGCAGCCCACTGGATCGTCTGGCCGGTGCGGCCCCGTCGGCTGCGCAACCCCGAACGCCGCGTCAGCCCGCCCGACCTCCGGCGGACGTGGACATGTCCGACGTCTGGGCTCGCGACGACGACGCGATCGACCGGGAGTCGCCAGACGTCCCCGAGACCGCGGTGCTGTCCGATCCGGAACTGTCAGCCACGGAACCGTCGGCCACGGAGTCGTCGGGGTGGGAGGTGTCCGCGGTGTCGGGACACGAGCCCGACGCGGACGACGCGGGCCACACACCCGAGAGTGCCTGGGGCGTCGCGGGAGTCCCCACCTGGTTCGCACCCACCGACGACCGGGGCCATGCCCGCATGACCGTGGGAGAGCGGTTCGGCATCGACGAGGACGACGAGATCGAGACGCCGCGGCGCCGGTTCCTGGTGGCGCCACCGGCCGCCATCGCGCTGATCCTGATCGGCGTGATCGCCTGTGGCGTGGCGGGATACACGCTGCTGCGGGGTGGTTCAGAGACAGCGACCCCGGTGGCCTTCCCAGCGTCCGCGGGTCCGACGACACCCGCCACGAGCGGCGTCGAGTCGCGTGAGGCGCCGCCGGCCGCGCCGCCGACGGCCGAGATCGTGGTCAGCGTCGTCGGCCTGGTCCATCGTCCGGGTCTCGTCCGGCTGCCCGGACAACCACGGGTGGCAGACGCGATCGCGCGTGCCGGTGGTGCCCGCAAGGGGGCAGATCTGTTGTCGCTCAATCTCGCCCAGAAGTTGAACGACGGTGACCAGATTCTCGTCGGTTATGCGGGCGACGGAGGTCGCATGGCCCTGCGCAGCGCAGTGGTCGGCACCGCGGGAACACCGGCCGGCGACACCGCCGCGACGAGCGCACCGTCGTCGGGTGCAGCCGGGGGCGAGACGAACACGCCCGCGGCGGGCAAGGTGGATCTCAACTCGGCGACCGAGGCGCAACTCGATGCGTTGCCCGGGGTCGGTCCGGTCACCGCGAAATCGATCATCGCCTGGCGCGACGCACATGGACGATTCACCTCCGTCGACCAGCTCGCCGAGGTCGACGGGATCGGCCCGGCGCGGCTCGCCCGGCTGCGCGAGCTGGTGACGGTGTGAGTGACTCCTCGTCGCCGGCCACCCGTTCACGTCGTGTGCTCGACGACTGGGTGCCGTCCGGGGACTACCGACTCGTCCTACCCGCGGTGACGGTGTGGATCACCACGCTCACGTGTCTGCTCGCTCCACCGCCGACCGCGCGGGTCCTCGTAATGGTGTGCGTGGCGGGGGGAGCGGCAGGCGCGGTCGTGCTGTGGCGACGTTGGGCGCGCTGGACGACGATCTCGTTCGTGGTGGTCGTCGCGGGGATGGGCGTGGTCACCGCGGGTGCGCTCGCCGTGCGGGTCGAGGCGCGCAGCGCACATCCGTTGTGGCAAGCGGACGGCAAGGCCCGCATCGTCGGCATCATCCGAGACGACGCGGTGGCGGTGGGGCCGGGAGCCGCGTCGATGGTCCGGGTCCGCGTGGACGTGACCGAGGTGGCGGACAGACCGACGGCGCCGATGGGTGCCGAACTCACCGGAACTTCTGCAATGTGGTCGGATCTCCTTCCCGGACAACGATTCTCGGCGTTGGTTCGGGCACGTCCGCCCCGAGACGGCGATCTCCTGGTCGCCCGACTGAGTGCTGTCGGCACGCCACAGACCCTCGGACGTCCCCCACCGCATCAGCGACTCGCCGGCGCGGTGCGCGTCCGGCTGCAGCTGATCTCGGCGCACGCTCTGGGGCCCGAGGCCGCCGGACTCTTCCCGGGGCTGGTGCTCGGCGACACCTCGTCGCTCGACACCCGGGTGCGCGACGACTTTCGCGCGGCCGGTCTGTCGCACCTGGTCGCCGTGTCCGGGCAAACGGCAAAACTGAGGTAGTCGTCACGCCATTCGGCTATAGGGTGCCGCCCGCGGCCAGCACATCCAGTCCGGACCGAACCTGGTCCGAGAAGGTGATCATTTGATCACGCTTGACGTTGCACGTCAGGTTCGCCATCTCGAGGGACTGGGACCCGCCTTGACATGCGTCCTTGGTGAAGTCGGCGTAGGCGTCCTGGTAGTTCTGCATCGGGTTGACGATCCCTGAGTGGGCGCCGTCAATTTCGAGGTCGTTGTCGAGGATCGACATCCGCATGCTCGCGATCGTCGCGCTGTTCTGGACGAAGCACTCGTCGCCCATCAACTTCTGGCACTGCTGCATCTGGCTGCGGAAGTGTTGCGCCCACGTTTGCCATGAGGTGATCTCCGGCGCGGCCGACGAACTGGAGGTTGCGACGTCGTCATTGGTGTCGCTACCGCACCCGCCCAGGAACAGCGCCGCGATGACGGAGAGGATCACCAGCGCGAGCTTCTTCATGGCCGCGATCGTAGCCCGACGGCGTGACATCAACGGGTCGAATTACCCGTGTGAGTCTCTGTGGCACGAACGGATGAACCTTCCTTTGTGCTTGTGATGCGTTCAGATGAACTGTCGAATCGTGCCCGCGCCCAGGTAATCTCCCGCTATGACTCAGCCGCACCCGCCGGGGTGGTACCCCGATCCGCAACGCCGAGAGCTTCAGCGCTACTGGGACGGTGCGAGCTGGACCGATCAGACCGCTCCTCGAGGGACCACGCCGAAGGACCCTGACCTCACTCCCGCCGACCCCTCGGCGAAGAAGAAGGGCACGCGGCGTGCGCTCATCGTCGCCGGCGCATTCGCGGTCGTCGTGCTGGTAGTCGTTGCAGTCGGCGCGGTGCTCAACCAGCGCGACCAACGAGAGGCCGACGAAGCCGAGGCGAGTAAGGTTTCCGAGTCGATCCAGTTCTCGATCGAGCGCGAGTCGCGAGCGCGTGACGTCGCAGCGTCGGCAGCTGCCGCCTCGCAGGCCCGGGCCGCGTACGAGTCGCGCCGGCGGGCGACGATGCTCGACAAGTCCACCTACTCCGCCGTCAGTGCTCGTGAGTGGGCGCAGATCGCGAAGGACCCTAGCAACGCCGCTGGCAAGCGCATCACAGTGTACGGACGGGTGACGCAGTTCGACTCGGGCACCGGGTCGACCGCGATGCGCGCAGACGTCGGCGGCGAGCCCGCGGGCCCGTACGACTACGACACCAACACGATCGTCATCTCTGGTGAGCCGGGAGTCCTTGCTGACGTCGTGAAGGACGACATGGTGACCATGTGGGTCGAGGTCGAGGGATCGATGACCTACGACACGACGATGGGCGGATCGACGACGGTGCCGAAGCTGTCGGCGTACATCGTCGAGGTGACCGGCAGCGCGGGATAGTCTCGCCGGTACCGTGTCTCGATGACTGACCGCGACGTCCTGCGCGCGGCCGCTCGCGACATCCGGACGATGATGCGGCGACAGCAGGCCGAGGCGTCGTACCTCGCGGGCTCGTGGGTGGCGCCGCCCGCCGAGCTGCTGGCGCTGGCCGTCGAGTGCGATGACGTCGTGTACAGCCAGATCGTCGAAGCGCCCGACCTCGCCGACCGTCTGGCCGAGGTGCTCGGTGACGACTGGGAGCCGTCATGACGGCTCGGTGGTGCACAGCCACACTCCGGCGGCCACGACGATGACGAGCGCGAGGGCGTCGAGGATCATGCAGTTTAGACGCTTCGCACGGCTCAACGGTTCCGGACAACAACAGGCATTAGTTGCAACTCCTGCACCGTGTCTAGACGTCACACTGAATCGTCAGCCCAAGGCTTGCGGATCGCATACACTGGTGGACCGGACGGGACTTGCACCCGTCAGGAGGTGGACTCTCCTGGCTGACTTTTCCGGCCCTGACGGCCCCCGCCGCTCCCATCACACTGCGGGCTCTGGCGGCGGGGGCTTACTCCCTCCTCATGGTGAAACCTCCTCCGAGTCATCGCTATCGGACCCCGGGGTCTCGTAGCCTTTCAGCTTGTCCACCAAGTCGATAACGAAGTTTCGGTCTTCAGTGGTCAAGGCGAAAAGGTTGACATCTACAACAACGGATACTTTTCCACCCGATGCCAACGCCACGGTGTACGTGTCACCTTCGGATTGCGGCGTCCGCCCGCGGGCATCCTCGCCACCACTGTCCTGATCTGACGGTGGCTTTCGGCGCGTGCTCGACTTGCGCGGTTTGGATGCTCCAGGAGCTCCCGAGCCCGATCGCGTACTCGGGAAGTGTGCACTGAGTTCAAGCCCCGCGGTGCGCGCGGCGTGGAGATAGAAGGTGATGCACTTTCGGCGAGTATCGGCGGAAGTGATACCCGGGTAGCTGGAAACGAACGTATCCCGAAGGTCTTTCGAGGTGCCATGTCGTTCTGACACTGCCATTGGCTCCGAGTAGTACTCGCGCACCATCGTCGCGAGGAGCGCCTTTCGCTCCTCTTCTCCGCCTTCCGCAAGCTTCTGCAGTAGCGGCAGAACGTTGCTATTCGCGTCAATCAGACCGAAGGCTGTGAATGACGCGGTCAGATTGGCCTGGTCGGAACCGGACTTCGAGCCCATCAAGGACCGATCGATCCGTGGTGGGAGCGGCTTCGATCCCAGTTCGTCAATGAAGTTCCAGAATGTTTGGAACGACATGTAGGGCGGCTTGAAACCCTCGTCCGCGGCGTCCATCGGATGACCCCCTTACGGCAACCGTCTGGCGCCCTGCCACTTAGTCTGCCACAGCCTCTGCCATAACTCCAGCGGTTAGAGATAGTTCTTTCGTTTATCTATGGCACGGCGAAGAATTGCAGTATGCGTATACAACGAGGAGACCTGGTAGAGGCTACGACCGCCAGTGGGGCAGCGGTTCGGATGAGGGCGCTCGGAGGTGTTGTCAATGGGCGCGATTTTCGAGTCGTATGGTTGTGCACCGAGGCGGAATGGGACCGTGTTCGAACGTCAGACCAGGAAGCCGACGGTGTTCCGTGGCCTATCGAATCTGTTCGCGAGTTGGCTACTACGTAAAGCAGGAGGCGCCAGGCGGCTGCCCGATCCGAGGCGCACACGGATCGGGCAGCCATAACAACACGAGTCCCCTACCCCTCGGACCGGACTCAACGCGTGCCATGGTAAGGCGATCCTCACCCAAGTGAAAGGGTTCGGCGACGGAAGACGCCCCGCTCTGCGGGGTCGAGTGCAGAGGCGGGGCGCTCCACCCGCTCATCGCCGGGGAGCGAATCAGTGGGTAACTGTGACAATAATCGTTGCCATAGTTGAGTGCCACTCATCAGTGAGATCTTTGCAACAGCAAGGGACTCTGGGCTTCTCGTGTCGATACACTCCGATTGGCTGCGGTCCCTTTGCTGGCTTCACCCGCAGTCAGGCCCCGGTCGGCTCCGTGCCGCCGGGGCCGCCCTGTATTAGCGGGCGGTTACCAACCAGGGGTCTGGGGTACGCAACGATCCATGACGTCGAAATCGAGATTCGCGATCGCTTGCGGAGTGGTCGCTGTTGCTCTGACGTCAGCGTTCGCAATCGCACTGGCGTATGACAATGTCGGCAGCCCGATGACCGGCCTAGCGACCTTCATCTTCTGGGCGCTCCTGGCGGTGGCAGTGATTGCGCAGGTGTCCATGGCACGCGACTTAGATGTTTGACGGCGCTCGAGTTCACACCCACTCGACGAGTGAGTAGCCGTCGCCGCCGTCCTTGCCGACGAGTCCTGTCGTTGATCCGCGACGACCACCGGCGCCGCCGCCACCGCCGCCGTAATCGGCGCCCTCGGCGGCGTTGTTCGACGATCCCGATGTGATGCCGCTGCCGCCGCGGCCGCCTGCGCCGTTGAGTCCGGTCGGGGTGCCGCCGGATGCGTTGCCGCCCTGGCCGACGATCGCCGAGAAGGTACCGCCAGAGCCGACTGTCGATCCCGAACCGCCACCAGCTCCACCACCGTTGGTGTTGCTGCTGGCTGACACCGCGGTGGACGCGTTCGTGTTGGCGCCGGCGGTGCCGCTCGCTGTTGGAACGGTCTGCGAGGTGCCGGCGACCGATGGCGTGCCGGAGGCGCCACCCGACTTGCTGCTGGTCGATGTGTTGCCGTTCGTACCGTTTCCGCCGCCGCCAGCGGTCAGGGACACCGACCCGGACGTGAACGAGGTGGCGGCAGCGTTGGTGGTGCCGCGGGTGACGCTGTAGGTCGCTCCGAGTTCAGAGATCGGGATGAACACGCGACCGATGCGAGCGGCACCGCCTCCGCCTGCGCCGCCGGACACGGCCGAGCTCGACCCCGAGGTGCCGCCACCGTTGCCACCTTTGCCGCCGTGTCCGAGGAGGGTGACCCAACATCCGGATGCGCCGTCGGGGACGGGCTGGCTGACGACGTCCGTGTTGAGGACGTTGAACGGCGTGAAGTTGATCTCTCCAGTGACTGTGCCTGCGGGAGCGTCGGTCGTCGCGGTGCCGGGCTGCCCGGCGAGAGCGACGTTGCGGACTGCCTGCACCGTCCCGGCGGGCGCGCTCGAGCTGGCCGCGGCGACGACTCCGCCGACCGCCGCATTGCGGATTGTCGAAACCGCGCCGGCCGCCGCCTGGCCGGTCGCGGTCGAGACATGGCCACCGAGCAGCGCGTTGCGTATCGCGGCGATGATCCCGGCCGGAGCTTCGGCGGCCGCGGTGCTGGGTTGGCCAGTGACGACGACGTTGACCGAGAATTCGACGGCACCGGCGGGAGCGGTCGCGGTGGCGACGGCCGGGACGCCGCCGAGCATGACGTTGCGGATAGCCAGGATCGAGCCCGCCGGGGCCAGACCAGTCGCCGCTGCCGGTTGGCCGCCGAGCTGCGCGTTGCGCTCGGCTGCGACCGCACCAGAAGGTGCTCCCGCGGTCGCTGTCGCGACGAGCCCCGCGATGACAATGTTGCCCGACGCGGAGATCCCTCCCTGGCCCGCCGCGGCCTGTGCGCCCGCCGTCGGGAGCGCGACTGTGACGTTGCGGGTCGCCGAGATCGACCCGGGCACGGCGATGGCTGTCGCCGTCGCCGTCTGGCCGGGCACCTCTTCGTTGACCGAGATCGCACCCACCGGTGCCGCAGCGTTCGCGGCTGCGGGGGCACCTGCGACCGCCACCGAACGCGTGGTCGCCACGGACCCTGGCAGTGCCGCCGCGGTGGCGACCGCAAGCTCGCCGTCGATGACTGCGGCCGTCGCGGGGAGCGGACCACGGTCCTCGCCGGTGACATGCCGGATGCGCTCATCGTCGTCAACGACGGACCACCGGAGCTCGCCCGCGAGCCGGACCTGCCGGAGCTCGGCCAGGACCGACACGCGGTGTCGCTGAACGACCGGCCCCGCGACGCGCTGTTCAGCCGCCACAGCGGTCAACGCTGTTCCATCCTCACTTCGATTGTGCGGTCGTCCTCGCGGCCCGCGCTCGTGGTGATGTGGTTGGTCACGAGGTACGTACCGTCCTCAGTGCCGCCCGACAGCCACACGGTCGTCTGGGTATTGGTGAACGCCGGATCGTACGTCGTGAGGGCGGCGTCCGGACCGCTCACACTCCACGTCGACGCGCTGATGCTGTCGCCGGGGCGAAGCCAGCTCGACCAATCGATGCCGTAGTCCAGCTTGGCGTTCGGGTCCTTGACGAATGTCGAGAACGAATACACAGGGCGCCTCCCGTCAGGCCGCAGTGATCGTGATGAGTCCCGAGCCGCTGATAGTGGCGGTGAAGTTGCCCGACGACGACACCTCGTCCTGGCCGAAATCCCAGTAGCAGATCAGCGGCTTGGCGGCGGCCGTCGCCGGGGTGTCGTCGTAGGCAACGAGGTACCGCGCGGTCAGCGTCGACGACCCCCAACTCGGATCGTTCGCGTCGAGCATCAGTGTGTTGGTCGCTGCGTTGTAGGTCACGGTCACGCCGGTGAGGGTCTGGCCGCCGGCGGAGTATCCGGTGCCGGTGATCTCGTTGGTCACGTCGGACTTGTACTGGTGGGTGTCCTGGTTCGGGGTGTAGCTCGAGGTGCACAACATCACCTTGAGCGTGTCCGAGTCGAGGTCGACCTCCTTGTTGGCCAACGACTTCAGGAAGAGGCCGTACATCTTCGCGGTGAGCGCCATTTTCAGTTCTCCTTCGTGAGTGTGTATCCGAGGGCTTCCAGCGCATCCTCGTGGGTGCGCAGGTCGGGATCGATCGTCATTGCGAACGAGCGAGAGTCCGTCGACAAAATCGGAGTGAGGCCATTGGCAGGGTTTCCGTCGTAGTCGACGACCTGGCCGCGCTCGTCTGCCAGGAAGGCATCGACGCCGAGCGGGACGTGCGACGGGAAGATCGGCACGCCGAGATCTTGCGCCAACTCCACGATCATCGCTCGGTCGCGGACGCAGACAAGCAGATGGCCAGCCTGGGTCTTGTAGAGGTGGGTGACTGGGCACATCCAGCTCACGTCGGATTCGATCAGTTCTACTGTGCGCATTTCACTTCCAGAAGATCCAGATGATTCCGGTGGCTCCGATGCCACCAGCGCCTGCCTGAGATGTCGCGTTGACGTAGAACGCGCCGCGGGCTCCGCCGCCACCGCCTGCGCCGCCCGGGTATCCGCCGGGGCCGCCAGCGCCTGCGTTGGCTGTCGTACTAGCTGGGGCTTGGCCCGCTCCGCCGCCACCACCGCCACCGGCGCCACCGCACTTCGTGGTCGATCCGGCGGAGACATTTCCGCCGGCCGCGCCGTTGCCGGCATAGGTGTTGTTCGGCCAACTCGCGGTTGCACCCGCGGCTCCACCGGAGCCGCCTGTGGCCAACGCTGAACTCGATCCGCTCGTCCCCGCAGTCGAGGACTGCGAGGGACTCTCGGTGAAGGTGCCGATCCCGCCGTTTCCTCCGTTACCGGGCGCGGACGTCGTTGGAGTGAAACCGAACGACGTCGAGATCCCCGATCCACCCGGAGTCGTCGAGTACGAGCCGAACGACGACACGGCCCCGTTGCTCGCCCCGACTGTGTAGTTCACCGTAGAGCCGAGAGTGGCTGGGTCGATCTGCTGGGCGATGTACCCGCCGCCGATTCCACCGACTCCGCCCGGCCCGCGGTTGCCGGTTGACCCGTCGCCACCATTCTGGCCGCAACCGACCATGATCACGACGAGCTCCGAGATGTTGCTCGGTTTGGTCCAGATGCCCGACGTGACCTTGGTTTCGACGTTGTAGCCGTTGATGATCGCGTCTTTGATCGCCTCGATTGTGTACTGCACCTCGAGCGGGTCGCCGACGGAGCCGGAGCCAAACCAGCCGTTGAAGATGCCGTTCACAATGTTGCCGACGCCCATCAGAGCCTCGTGGGCGATGATGCGAATGATCTCGGCGCCGCCGCCGATGTCCTGTGTCTTCCCCTGCCAGTTGTTGTGGATGAACTCTTCCCACGACGCACGGTCTCGGCTCGCGAACTGGTTGAGTCCGCCGGTCGCCGGGTTCGGCAGGTTGGCGGTGAAGTTGTAGTCGGGATTCTCGTAGTCGCCGGGCCCGTTGAGATCTGGACGTGTCACAGCGGCATCACCCCAGTCCGCACGATGGCTCGGGGTACGGGGTGCGCTTCTTGTCCAGGCTGCTGCGGTAGGCGATCAGCTCGTCGTACTCGCGGCCCAACTCCCGGGCGCGGACGTTGTACGTCGCGATGACCTCGGGGATCTGACCCGGCTGCTTCTCGATCGTCTTCCCGATGTCGACGAACATCTGGTCGAGGATCTCGCGACGATCGCGGGAGATCGCCTGCGCGCGATCATTGACGTCGCGCTGTTCCGCGGTGACCTCGGTGTTGTACTTCAGCGCAGCGCGAAACTCGTTGTTGCAGCGATCAGTTTCGTTCTGGTTCGCCTCCTGGTTGAGAACAGTCGCGAGGGTCACCACGGCGAGGATGATGGCGAAGATCGTCATGTTCCGCGACGAGCTGTTGATGTGCGGAATGATGATCTTGTACCCGCGCCACTTCAGGTAACCGAGCGTGACGATGTTCCCGGCGAGGAACGATCCCACCGAGACGAACACGTAGTTCCAGCCCACGATGTTCATGACTTCCCGTCCTTGTTCTCGTCGTCCTGCTTACTGCCGTCGCCGCGTGCTCGCGCTGCCGTGATGACGCCGATGAGCGCCGACACCACCGACATGAAGACGAGGCCGAGATTCGCCGGCGGGTCGTAACCGGGATTGACCATGTCCACGACGAGCGAAGCGATCCAGACGGCGCCGATGATCCCGGTGAGCGCGTACAGAGCGCGCATGGAGGGGTCGTTGTCCTTGTCCGCCACCCGAACACCTTTCAACAGCGCCCAGCGGGCGGAATGATGTTGAGACCATCGGGCCGTCGCCCGCTCACTCGGCCCGACGGTGTCGGCCGCCGACGTAGTCGTCGATGGTGTGGGTCACCACGTCGAGAACCTCGGCGCCCTGGTCGCCGAATCGATCGCGGATCTCCTGCCTGGCACGGTCGACGACGACGTTCGCGCCGTCAGCGACGACATCGGGAAGCTTCGCCTGCGGCGTCACCTTCGCCCGAGCAGCCTCCGTCGCTGGGATGCCCAGCAGGACACCGAGCGCCGGAATGACGACCAGGGTCGCGACCGAGTCGTCGACGACGCCGCGGTAGACGCCGTAGCCGATGAGGATGACGAGGATCGGATACAGGTACAGGCGAACCGGCTCCGACGCCTTCAGTTTCGAGAGCAGCTCCATGATGATCAGTTCCTTTCGCTCAGTGCTTCTGCGGGATGATGACGTCCTCGCCGCCGACCGGCGACAAGGTGATGACTCCGTCGGGCGACCAGTGAACGACGCCGTTCTGGAAGTGCTGGGTGACGGTGCCGTCGTCGTTCTTGATCTCGTTGGACTGCACCCAGCCGAGTGGCCCCTTCTCGTAGCCGTTGCGGGCGTACGCGGCACCGATGCGACCGGTCACGAAGAACCCCTCGGACTGGTCGGCGCGGTGGTACAGCACGCCCTTCTCGAACGCCTGCACGTCGCCCTCGGCGAGAATCGTGTGATAGGCGATCGGATAGCCGAGCGGTCCGCGTTCCCAGCCGAGGCGCTCGTAGTCCTCGAGCAGTCGGGTGGGGATCGGGCGGGCACCGGTCGTGGGGGTCCAGTAGATCGAGCCGTGCTCGAAGTGGGCGAACCGGCCGCGCTTGTCAGGGCAGACGCCTTCGCCGACGGTGATGCGTTTGCCCAGCCACGTTGCGGCAGCGGCCATCTTGTTGATCTGGTTCTCGACGGGCTTCGGCGCGATGCCCACGGTGAACTCCTTGACGCACTGTGCGAAGTAGTCGGTGGGGAAGCCCGCGCCGACGTCGGTGTGGGTGCCGATCTTGAGCACCTTTGTGACGAACTGGTGGTCGGCGAATCCCTGGCGTTTGCCCGAGTACTTGCCGCCGGTGCCGATGACTTCGATCGCCACGCCGTACTTCTTCGCGTCCTGCACAGCGAGATACGCGGCGTTGCGAATGTCGGCCTTGAACGTTCTGAGCCACTCGTCGCGAGACATCCCCGCCCGGGACCCGGCGAAGCAGAGGTTGATCGTGTACGGGTTCGCCGAGAGGACCGACCAGGACGCGAAGTCGGTGTCGACGAGGTCGCACACGATTCCGCGGCCGGCGGTGTAGTGGTAGCTGACCCCGTTGGCTCCACTGCAGTAGCGGCCGAGTCGGACCGGGTCCGTGTCGCCGCTGCCCTCCTCGGTGTGCAACAGCCAGTACGAGATCCGCGCGCCGAACCGCGAGTCTCGACCGCCCCCGGTCATCATGTCGATCTCTTTGAACGGTGCTGTGGGCATGGCGGGTACCTCCGGGGTTGGGGTGGTCGACGCGATCTGGTCGTAGAGGGCGGACGCCTGGGCGAACCGCTGGTCGTAGCGGGCGGGGAACGCGGACCCCTGCACGGCCTGGGCGAAACTGCCCGGCGATCTGGTCGTGTTGTTGTAGTCGAGCTTGATGAGCCGTCCGAAGAACAGGCCAGCCGACTTGGCGACGTCCATACAGGTGGCGCAGTCGGCCCACCAGTAGCCGTCGGAGGTCTTGACGATCTGCTGTTGGAATACGCCCACGCTGTAGCCGTCGGAACCGACCGCATCGTGGGGCAGCTTCAGCGACTCAGCGACTTTCGAGTTCGCATAGTTGAGGAGGTTCGTCTCAACCAGCCCCGTCGACAATCCGATCTTCATCCCGCGGACCGTGACGCCCATCGCGCGGCCGACCGCCACGATGGTGCGGGCGTACCCGAGTTGCTTCTCGCTGTAGGCCATTACCGATTGCCGCCCTTCTTCTTTCGCTTCGCCGACCGCCGCTCTGCGACCGCCGCCTCGTACATCTCCTGCTGCGCCTGGGCGAGACGCCTGTACCGCTCCTGCGGGTCCTCTGGCGCCGTCACATCGGCGGTGTAGACCCACTTGCCGGTGCCGCCGACATCCGTCGGCACCTCGTAGGTCTTGATCGGATCCGCGGCGATCCGTGCGCCGAGCTCGAACTGGTGACACGCGACGTCGAAGTAGTAGTCGGGGCCCATGACCAGAGGTGCCGACGAGACGCCAGGGAGCCCGACGAACGTCGCGACGAGCTTCGTCACCTGCTCCTTGACGTAGTCCAGGCCCTCGCCCGTCGCCGCGGCGATCTGCTCGACCTTCCGCTCGTCCTCGACCGCCTTGAGGGTCGCCATCTGCTCTTCGGGGGTGGGTGTCGTCATGTGGTGCAGCCCTTTCCGGTTACCAGACGCCGAGCTCGTGAGCTGCGGTCGCCATGTTCTCGATCTCCGCGAGAATTGACTCGACGGGGTCCTCGTCCTCGGGGATCGACTGGCCAAACTCGGCCTCCCACTTCGCGAAGTGGTCGCGCTCCCAATCGAGGGTCATCTTCATCGCGCGTTCGACGTGGATCTCGCCGGTCGTATCGCCGGCCACCTCGAACGAACCGCGGTCGCCCTTGTAGAAGTGGCCCGATCCCGGCCAACCGGCGACGTACGGTCCGGACGACAGCAGCTTCGCGTGCTTCTTCTTCTTGCGGACCGTCGCCCACATCGCCTGTCTCAGCACCATGAGGGAGCTGAGGGTGTAGGCCTTGCCGGGTGAATCGATGTGGTACTCGAGGTATCTCGACGATCCCGACTGCGCGACCCGGTTGATCAGCTTCACGCTGATCCAGGCGAGGACGGTGTCGGTGTAGAACGGCTTGAGCACCGCGTCCAGCGCGCCGCCGAACGGACCGATGCCGTAGCCGAACACCGTCAGGTTGTTGCCGATGATGTCGCCGAGCGACTGGATACCGGCCGAGATCAACTCGTTCACACCGGGCATCGAGTGCCCGCCGGTGTTGATGATCGTCCCCTTCGACGGAGTCTCGATGAACTCCGTCTCGGCCGCGCCCGGTGCGTCGGCGGGGAAGTGGACGAACGGGAAGCCCTTTGGCGTCTCGAGCATCGTGGAGAAGAACTGTGACGGCCACGACGGGGCGCCGGAGATCTCGGTGTCGACCGACTCGACGAAGTCGTTCACGAACTCTCGGAACGTGCGGGTAAGTCCGTCGAAGATGGTGCCGCCGTTGGCCGTGCCCTCCATCTGGCCCGACTTGTCGACGATGTCGACCACGAGCTGACCCGCGTGGACACCCTGGTCGTAGGCGCCCGGCCACGGCTCCGGATCGCCCTCGCGCAGACGTCGGGTGACGACGGAGAACTCGCCGTCGTCGAGGATCGGCTTCGCCTTGTCGTGCCACTTGTCCCAGCGCGAGAAGAACATGCACCAGGTGGTGCCGGCGGCCATGTCCTGCAGGAACGACGTCGGCTTGATCACGATGTCCCACGAGGCGAAGCTCAGCGCCCCCGACAGCCAGGTGAGCGGGTTCATCGGGTCGTCGGGGATCTGCCAGATCGAGCTGTAGATCCGCCACAGATTCACGAACAGTGCCGTCTTGAGCACCCATATCGCCGGGCCCGCGAGGAGGAAGATGCGGGGGAACTGGAAGATCGCGGGTAGGAACGGATTCGACCAGCAGTCAATCCATTTCAGATTCTCGTAGTCCGTCAGGCAGGTGATGGCGAGGACAACGCGGCCCTTCGCATCGCGGCGCACTGTCTTCGACTCGTAGCGGCCGGTGAGCCGCACCCCGTTCTTCTCGACGTCGATGTGGAACAGCTCGCCCTCGCCGCGCTGCATGGCGCCGCGGCGGTCGTTGAGCCACTGGGCGACGGGATGCTCGAACGGGATCTCGACCTCGATCGAGCCGGTGTCGTTCTCGACGTCCTCGCAGTGCAGCTTCCCGACGTCGAGCAGAAGATGCTGGAGACGCTGATGGCCATCGAAGATGAAGATGACCGGAGGAGCGTCGCGCATCTCCTGCAGCTCGCGCTCCTGCTCGAGCGTCGCCTGCCAGATCTGCTCGCACTGTTCCTCGAGGTCCGCCCCGAAGTCGACGGTCGTCGTCACGCGACCTTCTCCAATCCCCACGGGCGCGACCAGGCGCGCGGCTGGACCAGCTCAGCGCGAGCGCCTCCGGACGGCGCCTCGGTGACCGAGATCGGCAGCAGCGTCTTCGGGGTGTAGGGCGGGATCTCGTGCTGCACCCAGTTGCCGTTCATCCGGCCGAGGAAGTTCGCGCCCGTCGCCGCCTTCGCGTGCAGGCCCTTGCGGTCCCGGCTGATCGTCACGCCGCCGTCGGTGTCGAGGATCTTCGGCAACGGGATCGTCCGGTTCGCCTGGGCGCCGGCAGGGACGCGTTTGTTCGGCTCGCCCTCCCACGACGGATCGGGGATGGTCCACTTCCCGCGGGTGAGCTTCCACGTGATCCGCATCGGCTGATCGGTCGGGTTGCTCACCTCGATCTGCCCCGAGCCCGAGGTGCCGGTCGTCTCGAAGAACGTGGTGCGGGGCTTGCCCATCCACATCGGATTGCCGGCGCGCAGCTTGTAGACGATGTTGAAGTACTCGTCGGCGAGCGGGTCGTCGCCGAGCTCGACGTCGGGCACCTCGTACATCTGGACCGTGAGCATCCGAATGCCCGACAGCTTCGTCTTCACCACCAGGCGGGCGTGCTGAAAGTTCTTGTCCCACGCGTCGCGGTGCATGGCGAACGCGAGCCGGAAGTTCGATTCCAGCCGCCCAGCCTCGAGGTTCGGGAAGTCGTCCTCGAACACGTGGAACCCGAGTAGCATCTCGCGGATCCCGTACGCCGTGTGCTCCCAGGTGCCGCCGATCTCGTCGGCATCCTCACTCCACTCCTGGGTGATGGGGGCGTCGTAGATTCCGTCGACCTGCTCGTCGGTGATGATCACGCCCTGGCGGCCCATGTTCGTCCCGGCGAGATCCCAACGGGTGCGGTCACACCCGAGCAGGCTGATGTCGATACGGCTCATCCGTTGCGAACCCTTCCTCCAGAGCGGCGACGGATGAGGGTCTGCTTCGCCCTACGGTCGCGTCGGTAGTACTCGTCCTCGTCGCGGAACGTCGCGTTGGTGATGAGGGTGATTCCGCGACCACTGCGGCCGCCGCCGGCGTCACCGTCGATCGCGTGGTGGACGGCAGCGAGGGTGTCGGATGCGCCTTCCCATCCGGCCAGCGCGGAGAGCAGGTCCTCGGGCTCGAACGGCAGGATCGTCTCGTCGTGGCCGAGCTCGTTGAGCGTGAGCGTCGGACCCTGCCCCAGGCGGCCGCCGACGTCGTACCACCCCTTGTTCAGGTGGTGCTCTTTCGCCTTCGTCGGGGTGCCGTACCGCGGGCTGCCGACGTAGCTGTCGAACACCTTCCCCTGCGACATCGGGTCGGGTGTCGGGGCGATGCCGGCGGCCGACCACACCTCGGGGCTGTACTGGCCGAGACCGTAGTACTTGCCGTTGCGCGCCTCGGGATTCCAGGTCGACTCCTTGTCGACGATCCAGTCGGTCGCCGCCCACTGCTCGCCCGCCCGCCACGCCTGCCGGATGCCCGAGCGGAACGCATCCTTGATCGCGTTGCCTGTCGACGGGGTGCCCGCACCGGCACCGCCGCCGGGGCCGAGGTCCTGACCTGGCGCCGGTCGTGTCGTGCCGGGATCGGTGATGGTCGGTGCACCACCGGGTGATGTGCTGCCGCCCTGCTGCTTCGACATCGCCGTCAGCCGGTCGTACTCCTGCTTCTTGGTCAGCTCGTCGTTCTCGTGTTTCGACCGGAGCGTCGCGAGGTCGCCCTCGTACTTCGCCTTGAGTTCGGCGGCGCGCTGTTCGTACTGCTCCTTGGAGAGCTGACCCGCCTTCTTCTGCTCCTGCAGCGCCTTCCGGTCGGCGTCGTAGCGGACCTTCCGGTTGGCCCGCTCGGTGTCGTAGGCCTGATCGCGACCGAGCTTCTCCTGGTTGTACTTCTGCTCCATCGCAAGCAGCGCCGACTGATTCTGTTGCTTCGACCCGAGATCGTCGGTGCCCGTCTTGCCGGTCGCCTGGTCGTACTTCGCCTTCGCCTCGGCGATCTGGCGGTCACGCTCCTGCTGCTTGGCGAGTTCGTCGGTGTCGTGCTTCGCCTTGAGGTCGGCGATCCGGCGATCGTGCTCAGCCTTGTCGATCTTCTTGAACGTGAGGTCGTCATCGATCTTCTGCTTCGCGGCCTCGTAATCCTGGTCGCGCTGCAGCTTCTGGGCCTCGTACTCGTCCTTGATCGACTTCGTCTGCGAGTCGCGCTCGTCCTGGAGTCGCTGGCGCTCCTCCTTCGAAAGCTTCGGGCCTGAGGTGGTGCCGCTGGCGTCGCCACCACGGTTCTGCGCGTTCTCGTACTCGACGATCGCCTGCAGCCAGCCCGGCTGATCGTTGACGTTGAGCGTCGTGAATACGTCGGCGAGCTGGCCCTCGAAGAACGCACCGATCGCGGAGCCGAATCGAGACGAGATGCTGTTGCCGGTGCCGGTCGTCGACGATCCACTGCCGGCACCCATGCCGCCACCGTTGGCGCCGTACTGGTAGCCGGCGCCCGGAGGCAACTGGACCCACGTGCCGTCGGGGCGCTGCACCCAGCCGCCGTCGTCGTTGCCCGGGTCGCTCCACGGCTGCGCCATACGCAGGAACGCATGGTTGGTGAACTGCGGGCTGTTCGGATCGGCAGCGGCACCACCAACCTGGCCGTTGCCGCGGCCGCCACCCATCTCGACGTTGGTCCCGTCGGGCAGCCTTCCCGCGGTGTGCCCACCGCCGGGCCCGCCGTTGTACCAGCCGAAGATCAGATCTCCCGACGATCCCGCTCCGGGCTGGAAGCCCATCTGCGCCAGCGCGTCCTGCTGACTCGCCGTCGCGAACCGACCACCCCATGGGTCCAAGCCCACCGCGTAGCGCGCGATCGCCGACATTGCTCCGGAGCAGTCGCCCCAGTGGACCCCACCCCAGACATACGGCGATCCCTCGAGCCCGTTCTCGCGAGGGAACCGGTTGACCTCGTCGGCCGTACGGAAGCCGCCGTTGGCGAACGTTGCGATGCGATCGATGCCGGTCGCGGCGAGCAGGCGCGATGTCGCATTGCTGGCGACGGCACCGAGGAGGCCAGACACGTTCGTCGGCAACTGGTCCTGCGGGACGAGGGCGTACCCGAAGAGGTTGGCGACAGTCGCGAGGATGTCGGTCGATCGCTTGCGCTTTCCCTGGGCGAAAGGAATCCACGCCTCTGCTGTGGTTTCACCCTCGGCGACGCGCGCCGGGCCCGCGGGAGTCGTGACGAGTTGCCCGTTGCCGGAGCCGCGCATGATCAGCGGGTCGGTCAGCGCCCGCATCCCGCCCTGTGCGAAGGCGGCGATCCGACGGCCATCGCGCCCGTAGTCGATACCGCCGTCCGCGCGACCACCTGCGATGCGGTTGCCGTTCTGATCCACAGCGGACGAGCCGCCGTTGACCTGACCGGGAGCGGCCTGGATGGTGCGGACGTCAATCAGTGCGATGCGGGTTCGCGCGGTGTCGTCGAGGCCCTTGTTGACGATCCCGAGCTTCTCCATGATCTTCTGGATCTCGAGATTGACCTGAGGGTTTGCGGTCGTCTGACTGAGGGTTGTGAGTTCGGCGACCGACACCTGCTTGCCCTGCAGGAGCTTGTCGATGATCAGACCGGCCTCGGGGGAGACGGCCGTGCGGTCGAGCCCCGCGAGCGCGTCGCGGGCAGCGACATCCTTCGCGTCGAACATCGACTTGTTCAAGTCGATCTGCGGATTCGCCTTCAACGCGTTGAGCACACTGACGTTCTGGCTGACCAGAAGGATCTTCGCCCGGGCGTCCGCATCGTTCGCCGTGATGGTCACCATGCCGTTCTTCGGCTGGGCCACTTCGATGTTCATCCGCTCCAGCGCGGCTCTGGTCTCCTTCGTGACCGCGGACTCCTCGACAGTCAGCGTCTTCTTCTCGGGCGTCTCGGCCCACTTCTGGCTGATCGCCGCGAGCTGTTGCGTCGCCTCCGGAGCACCCTTGAGCGCGACGGTGATCTCGACGTCATCCAGGCCGAGCTTGTCGGCGGCCGCGCGGATCTCCTCGGCGCTCAGTCCGTATTGGGTGGCGAGCTGCTGCAGCGCCTGCTGGTTGAGCTTGTTCCGCTCGGTCATGTCGGCACCGGATGCTGCCGCCGACTGCGTCGCATCGACGATCGACATCAGCGACTCGCGCAGCGCGGCACCGTTCGCCGTCGTGGTGTTGACGCCCAGCTCGTTGTCGAGCAGGGCGCGGCCGAAGCCCTTCGTCTTGTCGATCGCCTCCTGCGTCCGCTCGGCGACCTGGCGCATGACCTCGTTGTGCTGGGCGATCGCCTCGCCCTTCGAGCGAGCCGGATTGAGCGCGTCGAGCGCCGCCTTGAGTGCCTTCGTCTTGTCGCTCGCCGACGACGACTTGTCGCCGAGGATCCGCATCGCCTCACCGAGCTCGGTGACACCGGGAGCGACCCGGCTCGCGACGTCACGCATCTGCTCGAACGCGGTGCGCTGCTTCTCGACCCAGGGGAGCGCCGACGCGCCATCCTCGCCCAGCCCACGGAGCTTCTCGCGCAGCGTCTCGTATGCCCCCGCGCTGCCGGTGATCTGCAACGCGAAGCTGCGGTCGCTGATCCCGAGCTGATCGAGCGCGCGCTTCGCCTCGGTCGCGCTGGTCGCCGCCTCGTTGACCGCGCTCGTCTTGTCCTTGTCGAACGAGCCGGAGAACGAGAAGACCTTGTCCCACCAGCTCATGTGTTTGTCGGCGGTTGCGTCGAGCTCGGTGCGGTAGTTGGCGAGCACCTTGCCCTGCGCACTGAGGACGTCGTCGTTGACAGCGCCACGGCTGGCCAGCAGCGCCTCGTTCAGCTCGACCTGCGAGTCGGCCGACGCCTTCACCGCCTGCTCGTAGGCCCGCTGCTGTTCACGCGCCTCAGCCGTCTTGGACGCGATGGTGGCGAGCAGCACGCCCGCACCCATCAGGGCGACGTTCCATGGTCCGCCGAGAACCGAGACGAGACCCGAGCCGGCCGACTTGAGACCGGACAGCGCGCCAGACGCCGAGATGCCGTTGCTCCGGAGCACCTGCAGGTGTGCGCCGGCAGTCGAGATCGACGGATTCGCCTGCCGCACATAGTCGAGCGAGGTGCGGTACGCGCTTCCGAAGCCCGAGGCCGAAGTGCCAGCGTCACGCAGGTTCGACACAAGCGGCGACAGCGCGCCGTTCGCCGTGGTGACGTAACCGGGGATCGTCTTGAATGCGAGCCACCCGGCGACGAACGCGGTGACGAGTGCCTGGTTGTCGCGCAGGAATCCGGCTGTCGCCGACAGCAGCGGGTTGATGGTCTCCAGGACCGCCGCGCTCGTCTCGAGCGTCGTGAGGAACAGTTGCCAGCCAGAGACGCCGATCGCTGCCGATGCCTGTCCCAGTGCCGTCGCGATGTCGAGCAGGCTCGGACCGAGGTCGCTCACCGCGGAGTAGTACGCCTTGAATGCTCCAACGGCACCGTCGATCGCACCCGAATCACGCAGGGCGTCGATGCCCTCCTTGATCTTCGGGCCCCACTCGTCGAACACCTTCGAGTCGAGAGACTGGGCGAGCTGCTGAATCTTCGGGGTGGCCGAGTCCACCCCGCCCGTCATGCTGGTGAGCCAGCCGGGGACCCGGGCGAATGTGGGGGACAGGGCAGCGGCGCCGATACGGCCCATAGCAGCGCCGAGGTTGTCCCACGCGCCGCGGACCGTCGAGGAGCCGATCGTCTTGGCGGCGCCGCCGATGTTCTTCTCGATCGCGCGGAAGTAGGTCGCCGAGTCGACCTTGCCCTTGGACACCATGTCCTTGAGTTCGGCGGCGCTGACGCCCATCTCCTGCTGGAGCCACTGGTAGATCGGGATGCCGCGGTCGGCGAGCATGTTCAGGTCGCCGGTGTAGGCGACGGTGCCAGTCTGGACCTTGTTGAGGATCGAGCCCATCTCGTTGAGCCCGACACCGGCGATCGCCGCGGCGTCGGCGGTCATCCCGAGGTACTTGGTGAGCTGCTCGCCCGGCTTGATGCCGGCGGCGACAGCAGACGCGGCGATGTTCGCGGCGTCACCCAGACCGTACGAGGTGCCCTTCACCGAGGCGAGGGCCGAGTCCATGATCTTCGCCGTCGACTGCGTCGAATGGCCGAGCGCGGTGAGCTTCCCCTTCGCGTCGTCGATCGCGGTGAGCCGCTGCAGCCCCTTCGAGAAGGCGACACCCACCGCGGCGCCACCGGCCGCACCGACCGCGGCCGCACCGACCTTGAGGACGCCGAGACCGGCGACGAACCGGTGTCCGGCCGACGAGCCGGACGTCTCGGCTACTGCAGCGATCTGTTGCAGTGAGCCTGTGGTGGAGCGGCTGGCGGCCTGCGCCTCCGTGCTGACGGACCGGAGGCCGAGACCGAGACGCCGAGAGCCGGTCTCAGCCGCCCGCGTGGCATCCGTGGCGCGCTTCTGCGCCGCGGTCATGTTGTCCAGCGCGGTGCGGGCGTTGAGGACGGCGTCGCGCTCGCGGTTGCGAGAGGCGGTGACCCGCTCTTGCTGGGCCAGCCATCGCGATCCGGTTGTGATCCCCTTGGCCTGCAGCTCGTTGAGCTTCTCGACCTCGACCGCGCGGCGGGCGGCGGCGGCCCGCGCGGTCTCGTTGAACTTGCGGTGCTCCTTGGTGGCCTGGGCGAGGCCCGACTCGGCCACCTTGACGCCATCGGTGATGCCCGCCGCCAGCTGCTGGCCGGCGGTGCGACCCGCAGTCTTGAACCCGCCGAGCTCCTTGTTCATCGTGGCGGTGGTGCCACGCATCGACGGGATGACCTGCAAGGTCGCGTAACCGATGGTCGTCATGCACGCCCCCTTCCTTGTGCTCGGCGCTGCTCGTGTCGCAGCCGTGCTCGTTCGAGCGACGCCTTGCGTTGCTGTTTGCGCCGACTACCTCGGCGTTTGTTCAGGGCGGTCTGGATCGGGTGAGCATCGGCGGCCTTCTTGCCCCAGCGCGCCTTGCCGGTGATGGTCCAGAGGTCGGCGGTGAGCCGCTCGAGTCGGCTCAGCGGTCGAACGCCGCCGTTGAGCGCGGTGGCGAGTTCGGAATCGTCACGGGCCCTGAGCTTCTCGACGATGATGTGCAGCCGCCGTGCGCTGAGATCTCCCCGCCAGAGGTCGAGCAGGTCGAGCGCCGGATAGAAGTGGAGGATGTCGAGCTCGACCTCGTCGCCGTACCAGAGGAGTACGGCGACGAGGTTCCTCAGTTTCCCGAATCGGTGCCCAGGCCAAGGGCTTTGGTCAGCGCCGACATGAGCGGCGGCGCGACGTCCTTGTGCTTGGGCTGCATGATGTCGAGGTAACGATCGAACTCCGCGTCGCCCAGTAGGAAGATGAGACCCTCCTCATCGCGCCCCTGGGCGAACCGCCGCATGACGCGGCCGTCCCACTCTCCGATGTTGCGCGGGATCTTCGTGGCGAAGGTGAGCTTGCGCTCGACGGCCTTCTGCTGGACCTTCCCGTCGACCACCGCCGGCGAGCCGTTCTTGAGGACAGGCTCGTTGACCTCGACCGTCTTCTCGATGACCAATTCGACCGAGTCGTCGTCGCTGGTGGCCTCGTCGACGCGCGCGTCGTCGGCGGCCTCTGCGGTTTCCTGATCGCGTTCGGGCTCGGCCGCCGGCTCCTTCTTCGATGCCGACTTCTTCGCCGGGGCGCGCTTGGCTGGAGCCTTCTTCGCGGGTGCCTTCTTCGGCTCCGCGGTGTCGTCGACGTCGTTGTCGTCCTCGAACTGCTCGAAGTCCTTGTCGGTGGTCATGAGGTTGCAGCCTTTCGTTCGGTGGAGGTGCGCCAGATGTGCGGCGCGAGAGCGGCGAGCACGGGCCCCGCCGCGGTATCGGTAAGCCCGCCGTCGCGGGTCAGTTCCGAGTAGAGAGTGCGGATCTCGGTGGCAACCGAAGACAGAGATGCCGTCGCCTGCTCTGCGGCCTGCTCGGTCGCGACCTCGGCGGCCGAGCTCTCGATCGCCTTCGCCGCCTTGCGACGCGCGTACGGGGTGATCGGCGCGCCCGCTTCGATGAGGCCGGATGCCTCGGCGACGGTCCGGATCTCGTCGTCGGTGGGGATGCGTTGTCGCATCGGGGGATTCCTCTCGTGCAGCCTGCAGCCGGTTGCAGCCGGGGCCGACCACCCGGCGGGGCTGCAGTCCGCCGGGTGGCCGGGTCTCAGGCGGTGACGGTGACCGTGAGGGTCTTCGTCGCCTCGTTCGGAGTGGGCGAGGCCGAGTCGGTCACCTTGAAGGTGATCGACGGCGTGCCCGCGGCCGACGGCGTGCCCGACAGCAGGCCGGCGGTCGAGAGGGTGAGCCCGGCGGGCAGGGTGCCCGTCTTGGTCCACGTCTTCGACCCGGTGCCGCCAGTCGAGGTGAGCTGGTGGCTGAACGGAGTGCCGACGGTGCCCGAAGGGATCGAGTTCGTGCTGATCTCGATGTCGCCCAGGACGCGGGAGAACACGTCCTTGTTGGCGTCGTTGGCGTGATGCACCGCCACCTCAGCGTTCTCCTGGCCCGACTGGAATCCGGACATGTTCGTGATCTCGAACAGCGCCGGGCGGGTGGTGACGCGGAGGTCGATCGCGATGTCCTCGTCGACCGCCTTGTACAGCACCCAGAAGTAAGTGCCGCGCGGTGCGCCCACCTTGTCCGGGGCCGAGCCGGGGAGGATGAACAGACGGGTGACGTCGTTGTCCTCGAGGGCGGTGAAGCCGGTCGACAGGGCGCCCTTCTTCGCCTTCGAGCGGTAGCGCGGATGTCCGAGCCCGTCGTAGTGGGTGATCTCCAGCTCGGGGTTGAACGGGATACCCGCCTCTTCGTCGAGCAGGCCGACGAAGAGCCAGCCGAGCGTGTCGAGATCGGCGTCGAGGGCGGTGGGCAGGAACGAGCTGATGTCGTCATTCGGCACATCAGCGCGCGGGATCACCCACACCTCGGCTTCGTCCCAAATGTGCGAGGCATTCGGGTTGATGGTTCCTGGCATTGTGACGTCCCCCTTTCAAGGGCTCTCGTGTGTGCCCATGACGGGCGTGACAGACGCCAGCCGCGGATCGGCAAGCGCCACAAGACGACCGCGAGTGCGGACGCCAAGACTTGGTGGGGTCAGACGGAGATGGTGCGGGCGGTCGCGATGACCGTGAAGGATGCGAGGTCGCCGTCGTTGTCGCGGTCACGGTCGGTGATGACCCGGACGCCAGGGCGGATCCGCGCGATACCAGGCACTCGTCGGCACAGCAGGAGAGCGAGAGCGCGGTTGGCGTACTTCACTTCCCGGCCGTTCGTCCAGGTTGTGACCCGGACTGTCGAGGCCGTCGATACCGGATAGTCAGCCGGTCCTCCGTCGTCGAAGACGGCGAGGACGGGACGCCCGTCTGGTGTCCAGGCTCGTGGCAGCTCGAGGCGGACGTCGAGTTCGGGGAACGGCTGGGCCATCTCGGACTTGAGCCAATCCTTGACCACCTTCGCGGTGTCGCGCGGCTCGTAGAGCGGACCGGTCACTTCGAGCGAACCTCGAGGCCGAGGGTCGCGGCCGCCCGGGTGAGCACGCCGTCGCGAGCCTGCATCTCGAGGCCGCGCGGGTCAGCGATCGTGACCGACGCCGCGGCGCGGTCGGTGGTGTAGGGCTCCATCGTCACCTCGACGTCGGAGTCGACAGACGCCTGCGCCTGGCTGTAAATCTGCGACGCGAGACCGTTGATCGCCCCCGCGGTCTGCTTCTTGAGGATCTCGCTGATGCCCTTGCGGTCTGGGCGGAACGTGTTGGCCATCGTCACCCCTTCCCGCTCGTGCACAGCACCTCGGTGCCGTTGCGGCCGGTGCCGTGGGCTGAACGCCACTGGCCGACGTCGAGCTTGTAGCGGGTGCCGCGGACGGTCAGCTCGTCGTCGTTCGTCAGGTCGACTGCAGGCCAGAAGTAGACGGTGCATTGCACGCGCTGTCCGTTGCCGGCGCGGCGGGTGACACGCGATCCGGTGCCGGGTTCGACGGCCCGGGCGCGAAGGGGGACATCGGCGGCCGGGACGACCCTGCCGTCCTCGTCGCGCATCGGACCGCGGTGTCGCACCACGAGTTCCATCAGTGGCTCGATCCCGGCCGGAAGTATTCGATGAGCTCGCGCTGGCCGCTGAGCCACCGCGACTGGATCTGTCCGATCTCGAACGGCCCGATCTTCTCGGGGATTCCGATCGGGGAGATGACGAGCTCGCCGACCGAGTCGAGGATCAACCCCACCAGCTCCGGCACCTCGTCGAGGCTGTAGCCGTGGGTCAGCTTCACGGTCAGGCCGCGGTCCTCGCACGTCCACACGCCGCCCTTGCGGGTGAGCCACCCGTCGGCCGACCAGGTGTAGTCATCGCGGAAGGTCAGCTCGGCCTCGTCCTCGGTCACCTCGGTGACGTCGACGATCCGGCCGGTGCGGAGCAGGATCACCCGCTCACCGTTGCCGTCGACAGCGAGGGTGTCCTCGCGCTGGGCGATGACATGCCAACCGACCACGCGGCGGATGGCGCCGACGCAACCCGCGATCGCCTCGTTGAGACGTGGGGTTGTCGCCGGCACCATGCCGCCGGTGTGGGATTCGACCATGGCGGTCGTGATCCCTGCCGTGTCAGGCGTCGGAGTCGTCACTCTCGTCCTTCGCCTTCGCGGCGCGAGTGCTCGAGGCGCGCTTCGGCTTCTCGGGCTCCAACACCGCCTTGTGCTCGGGCGCGGCCTTCGGGAGATCCTCGGGCCGGTAGCGAACTCCGTCGACGATCTTCATCTCGAAGTCAGCCATGGCGATCAGCTCGCCACCGCGGTGATGACCGACAGGCGGTTCGGCTTCCAGATGACCTGCGCGGCACGCAGCTCGGCGCGGACGTACACCATGTTGCGCTGTGCATAGTCCTTGTGCTGGTTGAACGCCTGGATCGACAGACCCTCACGGTCGAGGAGGGCGACCTGCTTGAAATCGCCCAGCACCGCGGTGCTATCGACGAGGCGCTCCGAGGTGACACGCGGCCGGCCCCACAGCGTTCCGGGACCCGAACCGAACGGACCCTGGCTGTAGTAGCGACCGTTGTCGTCCTGCAGCAGGTCGATCTCGGCGTCCATCTCGGGGGAGAGGACGACGGCATCGACGACACCACCGGGCAGGCGGACGATGTCGCGGATCGCCAGACGCGAGGCTCGGATGAATGCCTTCGCCGACGCTTCGTTCACCGGGAGCCCAGCGCCCGCGACGTACGTCTTGCCCTGCACGCCCGAGGTGTTGAGGATGCCGCGCGGGTTGCCCGACGAACCGGAGCCGTTGAGCAAGTAGTCCTCGACGACGTTGTCCAGCGAGTACTCGAGCTCGCTGTTCATGTACGACGCGAAGGCTGGACCGTCCGAGAGGAGCTGGTTCGTCACGTCGTAGCCGTCGGCGTAGGTGAAGACCTTCGCGTCCGCGAGCGCGGTCGTCATGTCCGACACCGGCTTGAGCGCGGCGCTGTCGCTCGGGCCGGTCGCTTCCGGGACGATCGCGGCATTGCGGGAGACGCCCGTGATCTGGACGTACTCGAAGTTTCCGCCGGTGCGACCGCGGGCGATCAGATCGAGGAACGTCAGCCGGTTGCGGTCGACGAGATCGATCGTGGGCATCCGGATCGGCTGGATACGCGCGACCGGCGATCCGAGAGTCGCCTTGCGCCCGGCGAACCACTCGTCCAGCGAGCCGACTCGCGACTTGCCGATGTTGACGATCGAGCCGGAGCCGACGCCGCTCGGGTACTGCTTGACGAACGCCTTGTACTCCTCGCTCTTGATGAACGAGGTGCCGAAGTCGAGCGACTTGATCTCGCGGTCGCGGATGCGCTCAACCTGGCGGCCGGACTTGCTCGCGGGCTCGTCGTCGTCGCCTTCGTCGTCGCTGGGCTCGTCCGAGCCGGCGCCCAGTTCCGAGATCGCCTTCGCCGCCGCCTCGTTCTTCGCGATGCGGTCACGCAGGCCGTCGATGTCCTTGGCCAGTGTGCCGATCTCGTCGACCTGCTCGTCGGTGTAGTCGCCGTCGATGGCCTTGAGTTCTGCTGCCCGCGCGAGCTTCGCCGCGAGCTGCTCCTTGAGGGTCATCCTCAGTCCCCTTCCGTGGGAATCGATGTGAGTAGCAGACGCGCACGCACCTGGGCGGACTTCGACGATGGCGACTGAGCGGACGACTCTTCGCCCTGACCGTCGTCAGGTGAGTCGTTGGCCTCGCGATCGTCGGGCTGGCCGGACGTATCGGTCTGATCGGCCGACGGATTGTCGGTCGCATCCGGCTCGTCGCCGGAAGTCTTGCGCGCTACCGCTTCGGCGGTGGCAATGGCTCCGTCGATGCTGTCTCGCATCGCTTTGAGATGGGGCAGCGTTTCGGCCGGGAGCGCGCGCCCGCGCAGCTCGGCCGCCTTCGCGGCGAGCAGCTCAGTCTCCTGGTTGGCTCCCACCAGGCAGGGCCCGCACTCGATCAGTGAGAGCTTCCGAAGCTCGTACACCTCGTACTTCGCGCCATCCTCGGCGGTCTTCTCGACCCACTCGGCGTCGTCGATCGTGTAGCCGAACGACGCCTGGGTCACCCTGCGGCCCTTGAGGAGCGCGAACACCTGCTTGCCCTTCGCGAACGACAGATCGAGCTGGGCGGTGACCTCGAGGCCCTGCGCGGTCTCCTTCGCCTCGGTCACGGCACCGATGTGAGAGAACGGATCGCCCCACTGGTGCGACCAGATGAACGGGATCGGGTCGCCGCTGGCCTTCCACGCCTTGAGGGTGTCGGCGAACGCACCCGGCATGACGATGTCGCCGTGCGAGTCGACGTTGCCGAAGACGGACACGACCATCTTCACCTGGCCGTCGCCGAGTCCGTCGTCCTTGCCCGCTGCCTTGACCGCGGCGCGGAAGTCCTTGGTTCCCATCTTCGTCACTGGTCGACTCCTTGCTTGTCGGGTGCCGAGTCCGTCGGCGACGCCTGGTTGCCGATGAGCACGTTGAGCGGGACGACGAGCTCATCGCCGCCGTCGACGGGCGGGAGATTCTGGCGAGCGCGTGCCTCGTTGCGGGTGAGCCACGGTGCGCCCGTGGCGGTCTGCATGATCTGCGCCTGCTCCTCGAAGGAGCCGCGCAGCTTTGCGTCGATGTTCGCCTCGACGTACAGCGGACGCCCGTCGGCGACGATCGGGGTGAGCTGAGCGTTGATCGCCTGCTCGAAGGTGACGATCCACGGACCCGCGACGTCGCGATAGAGCATCTGGCGGAACGCCTCGATGTTCGAGTAGGTGCCCTCGCGAGCGCCGACCAGCTCGGGCGGCACGAAGTAGCAGGAGGAGATGAGGATCTCGGCCTCGCGACGGCCCTCGAGATCCTGGGTGTCCGAGGGCTTGAAGGCCTCGACAGACTTCATCTCCATGCCGTCTTCGAGGAGTAAGAACCGCCCCTCGGCGCCGCCACCAGCACGGTAGTTGTCCAGTGACCTGCGAAAGCGAGCGCGCGCCCCGTCAGCCCACGGAGTGTTCTGCGGTCGCGTGACGACCTGGCCGACACGAGCGCCGTTGCGCCACAGGCTGCGCCGGTACTCGACGGCCTCGATCGTCTCGGCGAGGATGTCGCGCATCGTCGTGAGCGGGCTCAGCCCGTTGTGGCCTTCGGGGGAGTAGCCGGCGTCGACGATGCAGCGTTCGGGGTCGAGCACGACGGTCCGGCCCTCGCTGCTCGTGGTGCGGATCTCCTTGATCGCGCCGGTGTTGTCGTCGGCCTTGATCGTGAAGCGCTTCGCCGGGACACGCACGAGGGTGATCTCGTCGGTGGTCGGGTCCTGAGACCAGACGACACAGAACTTGTCGTAGAGCAGCTGGTCCATCATCACGTTGTTCCAGAAGCGATACGGGAACACGCGCGGCTGTGGCGAGCTCATCGCCTGGGCCAGCGGATGGTCGGTGATGCGCTGACGGTCAGTGTCGCTGATCCGCTCGAACGTGTGGAACGGGACCGATGCGACGGCCCGGGCGATGAACTGAGTGACCTTGCGGACACTGGGATGCTTGCGCAGTGCCGACAGCGACGGGACCTCGTTGTTGAAGAAGTCTGTCAGCGGGATGCCCGGGTCGACGATCTCGACGTCGGGACGAGTGCCCATCCAGCTCGACAGCTCGCCGAGCGACTGGAAGGCGACCACTATCCGATCACCTGCACGTAGCGGACGTTGCAGCGCGGGATGTGGAAATGCCCGTCCGCCTGCATCCAGGTTCGCTCGCGGCCCGTCTCATCGAGGACCATGACCGAAGTGAGTTCGACGGCCTCGCGGTAGGTCTTCACGACCTCGCCACGGAACGCCACGCCCCACGACTGGACGATGATGGTCCGGCCCGGCACGGCACCGAGGTCACGCATGAAGCGGCGGAAGTTCACTCGCATCACCGCCTTTCGTCAGAGCAGGTAGTCGTCGTCATCAGGACCTCCACCGAACGGGTAGACCGGGCGGGCTTCGTCGATCTCGTCGAGACCGTCCTCGTAGTCCTCGTCTTCGTAGGCGCTGACGAACTTCTCGTCGGGTCGCCCCTCTGCCCACGCGGCTGCAGCACACGCCACCACCGGAGCGACGTCGTTGGGGGAGTTCTTGCGGTCGAAGGCCCACGCGTCGCCGATCGGCTTCGCGCGGGCTGTGCTCGCGCCGGCATCGAGTGCTGGCTGAGGGCGGTGCATGATCATCCGGTGCAGCAGGCCGTCGAAGAACTGGCCACACCCGCGGGACAGGTCCGCGCCGCCCCACTCGACGACCGGGACACCGGCGTTCTTCAGCCCCTCAACGAGGCTCGATGCGGGAGCACCTCGTGCCTGCACCGCCACCGCCTCGAACTTGTCGAGCCGATCGGTGAACCACGGGATGACCCAGTCGGTTCCGTCCTTGGCCTCGACCACCTCGACATGCAGGCGGCCATCATCTCGTCGTGCAGCGATCGCGATGTAGCTGCGGCTGCGGGAGAAGTTCACGTCCACCGCGGCGTACACCGTGGCACCGTCGGCCCGTCGGGACTCAGCGTCCATCGTCGCTTGCCAATCGTCGGGCGGGATGATGCCGGGATCGATCGTGTCGACCCACTGGCAGAGGTTCTCTGTGCGGAAGCCCGCCTCAGTCGCGTTCTCCAACCGGCCACGCAGGCGCTCGATCGTCGACCCGCCGTAGCCCATGCTCGGATTCGCCATCGGCCAGTAGGTCTCGTCCCGGTGATCCACGCCGTCGGGCACCGACCACTCGCCAAGGAACGTCCGCGTGTCCTGAGTTCGTCCAGCAGTGATCCGCTCGATCGCGTTGTCGCGCACCGTGCGCAGCACCACCGACGTCGCATCACCCGCATTACTGGCTGCGATCACCAGTGAGCGGGCGATCGCCTGGGTCGTCGGGACGATGGCATCCCACGCATCCCACGACTGGTGCTCACGCAGCTCGTCGAGCATCGCCAGGTCAGCCGACAGCGAGCGGCCACCTCGGCGTGATGCGGTGGCGGCACGCCACTGACGCCGGCGGTTACGTCGTCGGTGGTACTCGTCGTCGGTCTCGTGCGGCTGCCGCTTGATCGGCTTGAGGATGATGCGGTGCTTGCCGTTGGTCTGAGAGAACTTGAGCCACTCGGCCTTGAGCAACGGGTGACCCTCGATCACCGCATCCGCCTCGGCCAGTGTCTCCTCGGCGTACTCGAGCTTCTGTGCTGCGACGATGGCGAGGTGGGCGTTGTCGATGTAGAGACGCCACAGTGCGAGGCCGATCAGCCACAGCGTCTTGCCGTTCTGCCTGGCGATCAACACGATGATCGTGTCGAAGCGGAAGCCCGTGCCGCTCCCGTCCTTCTCGAGTGCGTGGATGTAGAGCCATCGTTGCCACGGCCGCAGTACCCAGCCAAGCATGTTCTCGAGGAAGTCGATGCACTCGAATCCCCACGAGGTGTCGGGTGTCAGCTCACGCAGAGGGGGAGTGAACAGGCGTGGTGTCGTGCAGCCCTTAGGCGTGTCGACGACTACGGAAGCGCTCGAGCTCATTCGTCGGTTCCAACGGACCCTCGCCCTCGGTCGAGTCGTCGGCCTGCTCGCTCGGCTGCTCAGTCTCCTCGGTATCGGCCGGCACCTCGGGTGCAATGCCCGATCGCAACGGGCCATCAGTCACCGTCATGCCGAGGATGCGAGCCTCCTGACCGAGCAGACGACGACACAGCTCGGCGCTCTTGTGGTCACCATCGATAGCCCGGTCGAAGTGGGCAGAGAACAGCTTCTCGATCCGTTCGAGGTGTAGATCGAGTGCGGCGTCGCTGATCAGGTCACGACGCGAGGCACTCGCTCGGAGCTGACGGGTCACGATCTTGTGGGCGGCGGATTCAGTGGCGAGCCCGACGGCCGCGGCGATCTCGCGGTACGTCTTGCCCGCGATGAGCATCGTCATCACGCGCCCGTCACGCACGTCGCGCTCGGCCTTGGTCAATCCCATGGTGGCTCACCGCCTTTCATCGCCTCGACGGACGCGAGGGCATAATGCCTGGTCAGAGGGGGTAAGGGGGTCGAGATCACGGCGTCCAGGGGCCCGGCCACTTCCGCCGCGGTAGCTGGCCTCTCCCCCCGACCTCGTCGGCACGAATCAGCGGCTCACGCCGGAGTGTCGGTGTGAGGTTCTACATTGCTGCTCATGTTCGACAACGTCGCAGGAAGACCGCTGTTACCGTCGCTGCCGTGGTTAGCATTTGGACAGCAGTCATCGGTCTTGTTCCCGCATTGGTCGCTGCCGTGATTAGCATCTCGGGGCAAGGGGCGCACGGTCGCCAACTCGAGCGGATACACAAGCAGACGTCCGTGCTGGCGACGGGAGGTCTGCCGTCCGAAGCGCATGAGCGGATCGAGCGGCTCCTGGAGCGAGAAGTAGAAGAGTACTCCGCTGCCATTGACCGTCGAGACTCTCGGAAGCTCGACGGCGGCAGCGTCGCCGCGCTCATCGTCGTTACGATCGTGGGCGCACTCGCTGGCTGGGCAGTGATCTACTGGCTCGTGGCGGTGTGGCCAGTGTGGTACTGGACTGCGTTAGCACTCGCGGCCGTAATTGTCGTTTTCGGGCTCACCCTGGGGCTCGCGGCGGCCGGGATTACTCAGATCTGGAAGTACCCTGACGAGGATGAGCCCAGCGTTTGACGTATTCGGGCTCACCAGTCTTCCGATCGAACTCCCAGCCCAGGGGCGGGATCTCGGTCTCCACGGCGTTTGTTGCAGTCCAGGTGGCTCGGTCGGAAGTTTCCCGGGTCCTCGGCGAGTTCCATGTGCGCGGTTCGCGTCTTCGCGTGGTCCAGCGAGAACGACTCGGGGTGCGGGTAGGGGAGCGTGTAGTCGATCGGCTCGCCGCAGAGCCAGCATGGCAGGCCGTCGTCTTTGCACTGGGCGCGGAACACCCGCTTCTGGGTCTTGTACCGGCGAGTGGATCGGCCGGCAGTCTTGGCGGTCACTCGCTGTGGCAGACGCCCGCGGCGATCGCGGCCTGCTCGGCGACGAGGGCTCGTGCGGCTCGCTCACGGATCTCGGTGATCGTGTGGACGGTTCGGATCAGCGCGTAGAGCGGGAGGAACGGCAGCCACGCCATGGCGATCACCTCCCGCGAGGTGGGTGCCCGTCACGGCGCGGTCGCTCACGGTGTGACCGAGGGGAATCCACTCGCTCGGCCGACCTGGACCAGGGGGATGGTTGGGCGTCGCGCGCCGTGACGGGAGTCTGGATACACCAAAGGCGCCCTCATTCGATGAGAAGCGCCTACGGCGGCAAGCCTAGCAGTGTTTCGCGACAATTTCTGACAAGTTGTCCCAGTTCGGCCTGGCGCGCGACGCCTTCGCTCGTTTGTGCGCCGCGATGACATCGCCCAGGTAGTAGAACCACGTATCGCTGTCTCCGTCCTGCGTTCCGGTGAGTAATCCCTTGTTGCGCAGGTACTTCACGCGCCGCTCGGTGAGCCCCTGGCCGTCGTCGCCGAGCTGCCGGGCGAGCTTCTCGACCTGCGGGCCCGTCACCACCTGCCGGTTCGCTGCCTTCACGCGGTTCGGGGTGACGCGGTACTCGGGTTCGAGCTGGTTGACCGACCGCAGGCACTTGTCGATCACCTTGACTAGGACGTCGAACAGCTCGGGCGCCTGCTCCATCATCGCGAGGCCGTAGCGGTACCGGATGAGCCACTCGGCCATCTCACGCTCGGACGCTCCGCCGGTGTACTCGAGCTTGCGGGTCTCGCACATATCGCGGATGACGGTCGACATGTCGTTGCGGAGCCGGTCGATCAGCGCCTCGACGTGCATCGCGTACGGCGGCTTCGAGTGTTGCTGTCTGCTGCCACCGCCGGCGCCGAATGACCCCATCGATGCACCGGGGGCGAGCGAGGCGTACATCGCGTCGAGGAGGTCCGGGTCGACAACGGCCTCGAGTTTCCCCTTGAGGTAGTCGATCTCGGACCTCTGGATGAAGAACTGGTCGGCGTCGGTCAGGTGTCGATTGCTCACGCTCGAACCCCTTCCGGCCACTCGATCGCCTCGAGGCCCGTCGTGTGTCTCGGCTTCGTCTCGAACGGCAGTGGCCAGCCGAGGTGGTGTGCGCCCATGCTGGCCAACACGAGCGCATCGGCCTGGTTGTCATCGCGGATGCTAAGCGGTGACCACTGCTCGCGGACCGCGGACAGCACCTCCGCCTTCTTCGCGTTCCCCTTGCCGGTGGCCCACAGCGCTCGCGTCGACGGCATGACAACCGCGACAGGGATTCTCCGGGACCGCAGCGTCGAGTAGATCCCGAACCAGACCGCCCATCGGTCGCCGAAGCTCGGCAGCGGCTTCGCCATACGCTGCGGCATCGACTCGATGACGACGAGCCGCGTGTGCTCGGGGACCTGCGAGCAGACGCGGCGGACCTGAGCGACGATGCGGTCCGAGCGCTGCCCCCAGCCCTCGCCGGCCTGGCCCTTGCGGCCCAGGGTTATCGCGGCGGTGCCGCGGACGTCGGTTGGGATGATGGCGAGCCCTGTTGCCGCGAGGCTGGGGTCGATCCCGACGATGCTCACCGGCGCACCCTCCGCCCGTCCATGCGCTCAGCCCAGACCGGTCGCTCCTGCGGACGTGATCCACGCTCGCGCACTCGGCGCCGGAGGTCGGCCAGCGACGTCGGCGGATCGTCCGAATCGCGCTCAGCGTCCGATTCTGGGTCTGGGTGACGTCGTTCGGCGCGGTTCGGGCCGAGGTCACCGATGGTGAGTGACCACTGCTGACCGGACGGGAGCTGGGACCCCCAACGCAGTGACTGAACGGCGTCGAGGGTCCACGCGCTGGGTCCGGCATCGGCCTGCTGTTCGACGACGAACCCGCCATCGGCGATCCGCCCGATATCTCGCCACGCGGACGGATCGAGGGCGAGGTCGCCAGCGAATGAGATTGCCTGCCGGATCAACTCGTCGGCGGTTGGGAACGAGGGATGTCGGTAGTTGACCTCCATCCGGATGAACGCGTCCCCGACGGAGGTGCGACGCGCCACATCGCCCGGTGTCTCGTCGTCGCCGATCACCGCCCGCCACGCGAGGCACTGCGCGCACCCGCACCGCGGCGGCGTCTGAATCGGGCCGATGAAGTCTGAGCCGGGGCAGATGACGCGGGAATCGTCCTCGTCGTAGCGGTATCCGTCGAGGATCGCGCTCTCGGCGTACTCGGATTCCTCGCCACGCAGACGGGCGTTGAGCGCCCGGTCCTGATACTCGATCCGCATCCGCTCGAGTCGCTGGGTGATCGCCAGGCCATGCCATGTGCGGAAGCAGTGCGGGCAGCGGCGATCCGCACGGGCGGCCCGCTGCTGTGCGCCAGATTCGCCCGCCTCGAGCTGCTCGTCGATCAGGGCGTCGATCTCGTCGAGGATGTCGCTCACGCCGGGTTCCCCTTCGCGCCGTGGTCGCAGCGATGCGCCTTGCCCGCGATGATGAGCCAGCCGTTGGGATCACATCTGCCGCAGCGGTGGATCGCGGCACGGCGTTCGTTGGCCTGCTCGCGGCGGAGGTCGGCCGTGGATTTCTGGTCAGTCACTTGATCGACTTTCGGTCGGCGAGCTTGCGAATCTGGGCCATGAACTCGGCGCGGCGTTCTGCCGACGCGGGCTTTCGCTCGAGAGCGAGTAGCTCGTCGGCCGGCGCGGGCTGACGCGAGGCGAGCCGGATCCGTTCGGTGATGTGTCCCGGCATGAGCCACGCTGAGCTGGTCGCGTAGTGCTCGTGGAGGGCGTTGAGCGCCTTGTCGAAGGTCCAGCCGGCGCGGCGCGCTGCTTCGGACCATGCGTGGACGTCGCCTTCGCCGACGTTGCGTCGGTCGTAGGCTGCTGCGGCGGTGAGTAGGTCGATGATCTGGTCGCGGTTCATGATTCGAGTCCTCGCAGGGGGTGGACGTTGTCGGTTCGCTGCTTGAGTGCCTGGGCGGCGGCCATGCGCGTGTCGGTTGTGGCCGGTCTCGCTGTGGACGCGGGAGCAGCTCGTGATCGGCGGTTCTGGACGACGTCGCCCGCGATCGAGGACAGCCACTCGGGTTTCGCGTTCGGGGTGTGATCCCAGACTCGAACCGCTTCGCGGATGACGTCGTCGGCTGTCCCCTCGGCGGCCAGGCGGCCTGCCTGGACGGCGATGCGGTCGATGGTCCGGTGGGGGTATCCGGCGTCGCCGAGCTCTTGGCGAACGAGGGTCCTCGCAGCGTTGCCCGGCCTGGGTGAGGTTGGGCGTGATGCGGTCTCGATCTCGGTTGGTGGTTCGGGGATGGGGGTGCCATCGGAGAATGACGATGACGACGACGTTGTTTCGCGCGCCGCTACGTTTCGTGAGTCGTCGTCAGAAACGTAAGTAGTTACTTGGTCGGGTCGGGTCGGGTCGGGTAGAGCGGATTCCGTGCGGACACCATCTCGGACGTCCGGCCGGACGTTTTCGCGTTTCCGCTGATCATCCCGCTTCGCCTCACGCGCTTTGCGTTTGCGTTCGGCATCTTCTGCGCGTCTATTCAGAACGTCATTGCGTTGCGGTTGCTGTTCAAACCAGTCGTGAAACGCATAGCAGTTGGGGTGCAAATCGCACACTTTCCAGAGTCCCGAGTCGAGCAGCGAGCGGATCTGCGACGCTGTTCCGCCCTCCTTGCGAACCTGCTTCGCACTGATGTGGCCGTCGGTCAGGTGGCGCGAGCAGTAGCTTCCACACGTCACCCATAGACCGCGGGCGGCCATGCTCGCCTCCTGGGTCTTCGGGTGATCATGGAACCCGTCGTCGACTCGAAACCAGGTCATCGTGTTCTCGTCTCCTGACTCTCGTCGGGACCGGTCCGGCCGGTCATGGTGTTGTGCTCCTCGGCGCGGTCGTTCAGCCGCTCCCGGCGCCACACGAGGACGCCGGCGGCCGCGAGGATCGCGCACAGCACTACGGCCGTGGTCATTGGCTCACCGCCTTGAGCTTTCCGAGCTGACAGTCGACGCAGAGCCGACCGTGGACGTTCATCGGCGATCCGCACTGCGGGCAGCGGGGGAGTTGTCCCAAGGGCATCAGCGACGACCCCCAGTCGGCAGGTAGTCCGAACACGCGAACCGGGGTAGTCCGAACGCTTGAATCTGAACGCCACGATGGGAACCGATGGGCTCGACGACCTTGCTGTGGTCGAAGATGCTCGAATGCAGAAGATGATCGTGCGGCGCGCCCTCGCCGCCACTGGTGCCGGTGCAGTTCTGTCCCTCGGGTTGCTGGCCGGCCAGGTCGCAGCGGGTACGCCCGCCGCACAAGCCGACCCGGCCCGCCATGCCGTGTGCGGATCGAAGTACTACGAGAACTCCGACGGCGTCTGTGTACCGCGCCCGGACGGGACGCCGAGTGGTATCCGATGCAAGGACGGCACCTACAGCCACGCCAAGACGCGTCAGGGTGCCTGCTCGAGCCACGGCGGGATCGACGAGAGCGCGAGCGGTGAAGGCGGCGGAGGTAGCGCCCTGCTCGGTAGTGCCGCGCTGGGGGTCATCGGTAGCGCCACGCTCGGCAGCTCGATCATTCCGGCGCTGATCTTCGGCGGCAGCTGACCGCATATCGGTTCCAACTGCACTCAACGTCACGCCACCACCCCCAGGCTCTCGGCAACCACTCCCACGAGATCTCTGGCGGCTGGTGGCGTGACTGCATTCCCCGCCATCCGCACCTGCTCGCGCCGATTGCCCAAGACGACGTACTCGCCGGGGAAGTCCATCGCGGCGACGATCTCTCGGGGTTCGAGCATCCGGAACCGGACGTCTTCGATATCGACGGTCGGGCGGTCGGCGTCGAGGAGCGACTGGTGGCCGCTGGTCGTGATCGTGCGCGCGGCTTCGGTCACGGGCGTCGAGTGCTCGGCCCCCGGCCCGCTCCTCGATGAGTTGTTGCGCATCAGCAGCGCGTGCTTCTCGACGGTCGTCACGGTGGGTAGCGCTTCGTCGGTCGACTGAGCACCACCCTTGCCGTAGTACGTCGTCACCAGACCGTGGTGGTTCCCCGACGCGGTGACCGTGCACAGCGGGTCCGAGACGGGCCGGTGTTTCGACCCACCTCCGCGCAGCTCCGCGATGAACGCGAGGCCGGTCTCATTGCGGGTCGTCATTGTCCGGGCGGGCTGCGAGACGGGAGCGGCCCGCTTTCCGTCCCGGCCCTCGACCGGGATCGCGAGTGCCTTCGACATCGTCGTGTGCACAGTCCGGAGTGGGTCCCCGGTCGGCCAGACCCGCATGTGGCCATCTGGACGTCCGTGGCCAGGGTGGCGCGGATTCGCCGCGTCGTACGTGTTTCCCGCGGCCTCGAGGATCGTCGGCCCCCAGTACCGATCGATCCCGGCTTGAATCCGCGCCATCGTCTTCGCCGCCAACGGTTTCGTCCGGTCGCCAATCCGGAGGCCTTCGAGGGTCCAGTCGATGATCTCGGCGGCCGGCCGGAACAGTGGTTCGACGATCTGGTTGCGGCACTTCACGCTCGGGCAGCGGTAGACGTACTGGGCGCGATACCGGCCCCAGCGGCCGTCGGCCTTCTTGAACGATTGCATCGCCTTGACCGGCCCACAGTCGGGGCACACGGCGTCGGGCCGGGTGACTCGTTCGAGCTCCGGCCGCTGGTTGCCGTGACGCCAGAACACGACGTACATGCGGTCGCGGGACTGCGGTGCACCCTGGCCGAGGGTCTGGGCGTGCATCGAGTTGAGCATCACGATGTGGTGGTCGTAGCCGAGGGCTTCCATCGCCATCAGCCAGGCGCGGAACGGCACCCAGTTGAACGCGTCGACGACGTTCTCGACGATCACCGCGTCGTACTGGTGGTGCTCGGCGAACCGCGGGACGTCCCACATCGTCGCCCGGGAGCGTTCGGCCGCGGCGTCGGGTAGCATCTCGCCGAACAAATCGGGCTGGGCGGCTTCGCGTTTGCGGCCCTTCGCGACTGAGTGGTTGGTGCACTCGGGTGATGCCCACAGGATGTCGGTGCGGGGGAAGTAGCGCGGCGAGATCTGGGAGAGGTCGGCGCACAGGTGGTCAGCGTCCGGATGGTTCGTGTTGTGGGTCTCGACGGCGAGATCCCAGTGGTTCGACGCGATCCGGACCGAGATTCCGGGCACCTGGATCGCGCCGGTCGACGAGCCGCCGGCGCCACAGAAGAGGTCTGTGAGGGTGAGGGTCACGCCGCCCCCCGCTTCCGCTCGTTTTCACGCGCGACACGGCGGTCGTAGATCCACTCGTCGAGCCGCTCCGCCAGCGCGAGGAGGACCACGATCGGGAGGACGACGAGCAGGGTGGCTGCGGCCTCGATGACGGGCATGTCGCGCAGGCGGATCTCGTCAGTCATCGGACACCTCGGCGGCGAGCAACTGCGCCAGTTCCTGTGCAGCGCGGCCGATCTCGCGGATGTCGGTGAATCCGAACTGAGTCAGCATGTAGACGAGAGCGACGACTGCGCCGACAGTGACGGGGTTCGGGTCCGTCGTCTGTTCGAGGATTCGTGCGGCGTCCAGGTCCACCTGGAGTTCCTCGGCGCGATGCTTCCAGTAATCCCGATCCTCGGTCAGCGAATCGCAATCGGCTGCGAGCTGGTCGGCAGTCGCGTTGGCGGCGTCGAGTTCCGCCTTCGGGACCATGGGCGGGTAGGTGCGGCCGTAGCCGTCGCGGATACCCGAGATGCTGCGAATGGTCGGCTGGTTGTCGGGGGTGCTCACGAGCCATCACCGTCATCCGTCGGATGGCTGGGCGAGTTGATCCTGTTGCGCAGCTTGGTGATCTGCCCCTTTGCCGCGTTGTGTTGGCGCGTCTTCCGGTCGAGGCGGTCCCGGTAATCGTCCCGAGCGCTCTGTGCATACTTCAGTTGGCGCGCGAGCCGCTCGGTCTCGGTCTCACCTTTGAAGGCGTTCGTGTGGCCGTTTGGGCACCAGAAGTTGGCGTGATCGTTTCGCCGACGGTTCTCCAGGTCGGTGGTGATGGCGAACGGAACACCGCAATTCGCGCAGTGCAGCAACACCATTTGTTGCTCAAGGGCGAAAGACATCAGTACAGCCCCCCGATCTTCTCGACTTGGCCGCCACGGTCGTGGATGACAAGACGCCACGGCACGAAGAGATCAAGTTGAGCGTCTCCTGGGCGGAGAACGGTCCCTGTCGCTAACCGCACCGCGTACTGGGTGTCGATGGCGTTGAGTGCACCCGCACGCCGCTTGTAGCCCTCACCACTGGCCAGAATCTGACCGTTGCGGGACTTACACCGCCACCGCCACTCAGTGACACGGAATCCCTTGGCGTACTGGTAGACCTCTTCCGTGTACACCTCGATGGTGCCGCGATAGTCAGTGGGCGGATTGTCGAAGTCGATCATTCGTCCGGACCGTCCTCGTCGTCGTTGTCGAGGTCCCCTGTGATCTCGCCGGCGTCGTCGAACAGGCCACCCTTCTTGTCGTCCTCGGGGACGTCGTCGTCGGGGTCGGCGGTCTCCTTCGCCTTCTGTTTCAGCGCCTCCAGCTCGTCGGGGGTCTCGACGCGCTGGCGATCGTTCATAGCCCCGAAGCGTCTGTCGTAGACGACGAACGGCTTCAGGGTGAGGGTGACGCGAGGCCCATCGTCGCCCTTGCCGTCATACTTGATGTCCGCCAACGACGCCTTGACGATGTAGGTCCGAACCTCACCCTCTTCACGCGGCGGGTCGGGGATGGGGAACTCCGAGAGTCCGCCCGAAAACTTCACCTTCGCCTCGGTGAACAGGTGGTCATTGACGGTGATGCCCGAGCCGAGCGGCACCTCTGGGGTCGCCTTGTCGATGCCGTCGGGCGCCTGGTGGTACTCCGTCGGCAGGTCGGTCGTCTCGTCGTACGTGGTCATGCGATGGATTCCCTTCGAGTGATGCCGATTCCGTTCTGGTCGGATCGGACGGTTGAGGCCCAGGCGTGGTGCTGGGCGTGCCGCGCGCCAACCCGCATCGCGATCTCGGCGGCGGTCATGTTGCTGCGTAGGCCGATCGCGTCAGCGGTGTAGCGATCACGGATCGCGAAGGTGGGATTGATCGAGTAGAGACCCGCGAACGGGATGGCGACGAACCACTGGCCGTCGTCATCCCGTCGGCGGATCTGGGCCCGCTGGGTAGTGCGAGCGTTCTGCATCAGTCGGCGCTCCCAATTCGTCACTGGGGTCACCGGAGTGACGGCGCGGATGCCAGCGAAGTAGGTCATGACCGGCTCTTGTCGAGATCGCCACGCTGCCAGGCCTCGAGCTGATCAATCAGCGACGACGCCTCTGTCTTGCTCAGATCGTTCGACGTGGTGATTTCGCGCTTGAGATTCTCCGACAGCCACGCCATCGCCTCCGTGCGATCAGTCAGCCCCTCCTTCGTCATCAGCGTGTGGAGCTTCTTGTTCTGCGCGGGAGTGAGAGTCTCGTCGCCCTGCGAGTTCTGGCCGACCTCGGTGACCGGCTCGGGTTCCGGTTTTGCGCTCGAATCGGAGGCGGGCTCCTCGTCGGGCAGCGGCGGCTGGTCGCTCGGGTCGTTGACCTTCTCGGCCTTCTGCGCGGCCTTCTTCGCCGGGGCCTTGCGGGTGGCGGTCTTGCGCTGGACCGGTGCCGACTCGACCGCCTTCGCGACGGTCTCCGGTTCGACGTCGACGATGGCGCCCTGGTCGCCGACCTCGATGACGTCCTCGATGATCGCGGTGCCGCTCATGACGTCGGGAAACACTCGGCGGAAGAGTCGCGACGAGGCGCGGGCGACGAGCTTGTCCGACGGATAGCTCTTGATGTCGATGCCGGCGGCTTTCGCGTTCTCCGCGGTGAACGTGACCTGCTGCCACTCCTCGGATTCCTTGCGACGCCCCCGAATCACACACCGGGTGTCGGTCGACTCCTTGAGGACGATCTCGTGACCGGCCTCGATGATTCGGCGTCTCATGAATTCGGCGGAGAACCCGACCTTGCCCTTGACGACGTAGATGTTCTGCAGTGCATCTAGTGGATCGATGCCGAGCTCGAGGCCCTTCATCATCGCGGCGGCGATCGACTCGGGCTTGCCCTGGAACGCTGACGGCACGAACTCGGTGACCGCGAGGTGCTTCGCCACGGTCGCGCAGTTGATGAAGGTGTCGGTCCAGCTCTGCAGGCGGACGAACGAGTCCTGCTGGCGGGGTGCTGGTGCGGTGTTGCGACCGAACGGGGTGACGTTGCCGCCGAACGGTGAATCCTGCTGGGCGAGTTCGTTGGTCATGCTGACTCCTGCTCTTTCCACTCGATGGATGCGATGGTTGTTTCGCGATGAGGCTCAACTGGTGCGCCGACGAGGTCCCGAGATTCGTTGGCGAACCGCCGGATCTCGCGGGCGTACCGGAAGTCGCGCCACTGCTGCTCGTCGACCGTGAGGGGGATCAGCTCGGCTGACTCCGAGGTGACATGGATTGCGGCGCAACGATCGACCTCGTGCATGCCGAGCTCTTTGCCGTCGACGAGGAGTTTCTCGAAGTGGCGGTACGCGGCGAGCTGTAGCGCCGTCTCGCCGTAGATCCCCTTCTCGTTCGTCTTCACGTCAGCGAGGACGCGGGTGACGCCGAGCTTCGGGATCGTCAGGTCGGCGATGAGGTCGAGGGTGCCGGCGTAGCCGACCGAGTAGTTCACCCCAGAGGCCTCGACGACGAGCGGCTGGACGTCGAACTGGTCGAGGAATCGGGCGTAGGCCTCGACGTGACCGCGCAGCAGCTCGGGGACGTCGGCGACCTTCTCGCCGTGCACCAGGCGCTCGGCATAGCCGTGGACCTCGGTGCCGCGCTTCTTCGCCTTGTCGGTGACGCCGTACCGGCCGCCCTGCAGCTTCTTGAGCCGCTCGGCGACAGGGAGGTCGGAGAGCATGTCCCAGTTGTCGACCGCGTAGTCGGCGGTCGCGTTGGCCGCCCAGTTGATCAGCGCGGTCTTCGGCAAGCCGTCGCTGAGGATCGTTGTGACGCCGGGGATGCGGTCGCCGTTGCCGTCGACGTAGTAGTGACCCTTCGCCGTCTCGCGGCGCTTGATCGGGGGCTTGAATCGTGCCATCAGATCTCCTCCTCGGTCGTCGGGAGGTAGGTCGGCGGGGTCCAGTCGTGGGCGAGTAGCCAGTCGATGAGGTCGGCACCGACGTCCGTTCGCATCCCGCGGGTACGGAGTTGATCGACCAGATAGCCGAGGTTGGAGATGTGTTCGTAGACCTTCTGGGCCTCGTCGGCGCGGACGCGGTAGTCGAGGGCAGCGGCGTTACCGTCACGTTCCAGACGTCTGGCAACTTCGGCGAGCTGGTTGTGCTCGTACCCGAGATTCTTTCGATTGAGCTTCGACACCTTCGGGATTTCGGCCGTGGGACTCATCGCTGGGCTCCCAGCCGGTTGATCCGCCGCGATCTGCGCGCCATCCGGTTCCGCGCTCGCCGCCGTTCGGTCTGGGCGATGCGGGGATCGGGGACGTGTTCGACGGTGCCGTCGCGGTGGGTGATCACCTGATCGGCGCCGAAGCCCTGGTAGATCGTCGGGAGGATCTGCAGGCCGCGGAGGACGGCGAGCTCGTAGGACGAGGGCCCGGTGCGCTCGGCGACGGGGAGTGCGCGCTCGACGGCGGCGGCGAAGGGGTTGGTCATGAGGTGTGTTCCTTGTCGATCGCGATGTGGATGGTGTTCTCGACCGGGACGAGGACGGTGCTCGTCGGGGTGTCGACGGTGACGAACTTCGATGAGTCGGCGAGGATCTCGCCGTGGACCTCGCGGGGCTGTTCGTAGCCGCGGTGGTCGACGTCGAAATAGCGGACGGTGCCAGTCATGACGCGACTCGCATGTACTCGGACTCGGTGAGCTTCCCGGCGATGAGGAGCTGCCGGCATCTCTCGATCGCGAGCGTCGATGTGGTGTCGTCGAGGACGGTGCTCGTGGCACCGCCGACCCAGAAGGCGAGGCACATCGCGATCTGTGCCATCGCTTCGGGCTGAGTCTGGAAGCGGTACATGATCATTCGGTGCATGAGCTGGGCGTCTTCGACGTCGTGGATCTCGTCGACGAGATCGAGTGCCGCGTTGGCGATGTCGGGTTCGGTCTGTAGGTAGCTCATTGCTCGTAGTCCTCTCGCGCCAGGCGATCGAGGACACGTTGCAGAGCGTCGAGCGGGTCCGCTCCGTTCTCGCGGATGCGACCGCTCGTCCGCTGGTTCACGACGTGGATGCGGTACACCGGCGCCGACAGGACGGACTCGCGGATGATCGCGCAGTCGAGGCCGCCGAGCTGCTCGCAGCGTTCGGCGAGCTGCCGGTGTGCGCGACCGAGAGCTTCGTCGCGGTCGCGCACCTGGGCGCTGGTCTCACGCTCGGCGGCCGCCTGGACCTTCGAGGCGATGCCATGGCGGGCGTAGAGGTCGGCGGCGCTCATCTCCGGCCGCCTTCCGGCTCGACGATCTCGCCGCGGTCGACCTCGATGGGGTCCCACTTTCGGCGGGCGCCGGCGACGAGGTCGATCAGGATGATGACCCCGGTGAGAATCCCGGCACCCGCCAGCAGGCAGGCTCCGAGATTCTCTGAGATGAGTTGCAACATGGTGGATTCCCTTCTGGTGGATGACCCCCGCGCCTGGCTTCCCCTCCGGTACGCGGGGGAGTGCTACGACGCCGCGCGGTGTTGCGGGCGACGGAGGATCTGGGAGACGCGCTCGCGGAGAGCGGCGCTCGGTTCGGGCCAGCGGTCGGCCTCGGCGGCGAGAGCGGCCTCGATGTCGGCGGGCGCATTGCCTGGGGCGAGGGGCCAGACGTTGGGATCGGGCTGCGTGGTGGTCATGCCGAGATCGCTTGCGAGGAGTTGCGGATGTTTCGTCCGCAGTCTGCGGATTCGTTGAGCACGAAAAGGAGCTCGAGGGGGACCTCGAGGGCCTCCGCGATGCGTGCGGCCAGTTGTGGCGTGCACGTGGACTTTCGGCCTGCGCAGAGGTGGCTGATGAAGCTCTTCGAGCAACCGGAGTATCGCCCGAGTCGTTCCATCGAGAAGCTCCGCTGCTTCATCAGCGCGCGGAGGGTGTCCGCTGAGGTGAGTCGCATCCAACTGCCTTTCGGCCAGCGCTTGTATGACGACATTGAGTCTCCCCTGGTAGACGGGTCGGTGTCAAGAATCTGCGGATGATTCTTCCGCAACTGGTAGACGCTCGTCAAGAAATTACAGAGGTGTAGTTCCGCAGCCTGCGGATATGGGGCACAATCTCAACTGTCAATTGGTAGACGACAGATGTGACACCAGTGCTTGACGCCGGTAGACGGGTCGGTGCGCGCACATCTTGATGCAGAACGAAGGGTGACTGAGGCTCTCGGCATGGGCGAACTGTGGAAGATCATCCAGGAGCATCTCGACGCGTACGGCGTCCGAGAGGCTGAGTTCGCGCGGCGCATCGGGTCGAGTCCGCAGACGGTCAACTCCTGGAAGAAGCGCGGTATCCGGAACCTGCCGGAGCGTCGCCTCCTCCTCGCGGTATCGGAAATCACGGGTCGCGACTACGCCGATGTGTTGCAGGCGGCCCTGACCGATTCTGAGTATCTCGGCGACACGTTGCCGGCCGCGGCGCGTCGAGGTCAGGGCAAGGCCAAGGGTGAACTGCTGCGCGACGAGCATGCCAAGCTCGGTGAAGAGGCTGACGCAGACGGCCCGGAGAGTGGCGCGTGATTCCAGCCCTCGTCGACGGCCACCTACCGCCGGGCCGCCATCCGTGCACTTTGGAACAGCTTCACGATCGATTCGTGGCGCACGACGATTTCGCTGCGTCTCGGACTCGATCGGATCGGTGGGTAGGACTTCTCAGGTACCTGGCCACGTGGGAAGACGTTCACGACCTGACGGGTACGTGTTTGCTGGAGCGAGTGTGGATTGGCGGTAGCTTTCCTTCTGCAGAGCTCGACCCCGAAGACGTCGACATATCGCCGATCATCAACGGCGCCGCATTGCGTAGCATTGAAGGAAAGCCTGGATCCGGCAGGGCTCAGAAGCTCTTTGAGAGCCGAAAGGACGTTCGTCGGCGTTACGGAGTCGAGCCGTTCGCCATCTTGCGAGAGTCCTTCACAACGATAATGATGAAGGACCTGACGTCGTCTGAGTTCGAGTACCTGGCAACTCGTGGGCTTTTCGACGATTTTTGGCTTCGCCGCCGCGCATCCGCGACGAAGGGTCCGATGACCTCGGGCGATTCAGCGCCGAGGCGAGGATATTTGGAGGTGGATCCGTGGCGCTAGCTGATCGGTTCCCGGTCCTCGGTTCGTCCCATGATGATGACTGGCTGCCCCCCAGAGACGCAACGGCCAGCAATCTCGTCTCGGCGGCACGTCGTTCTCTGGTCGCTTCAATGCGCGACATCGAACCTGGCGCTGCCCTTCCATTCGGTGTCGACATCAGATTCATCGGCTCGTCGACGAGGGAAGGCTCCCTGCCCGCAGATGCGTCACCGATTATCGCAGCGATCCAAGCTGAGGTGCGCGCTGCCATGCCTAAGGGGGACGTCAGCTTCCAGATGACAGGGATCTCGGAGGGTAGCGCTGTCGTGCGCATTGAGCCCTCCTTTGCGCATGTGAAAGAGCCGTTCGAGAGCGCGGCTACCTCGGACTTAGAGTCTGCGCTAAAGGCCGTCATAGCAGTTCACGAGCTATTGGAACGTCATGCGGCACCTCAGGAGATTGCTAGCACCTCGAAGCGGGCGGTTTTGGACAAAGCCAAAGAGCTCGCCGAACAGTTGATCGATGTCGAGCTGGATCTAGACCTGACCGCCAGCGGAAGTCACGGTGACGTCTATCAGTCGAAGTTCACCAGGGATGGCGGCTCGGCGTGGATCGAGCACGTCTATGAGGTCATCGATTCGTCAGATCAGCCAGCGACGATCAGCGGCAAACTGGTCGTCATGGACGGCGAGAACCGGTCGATCACGGTTCGCGGCGGACGCCGTGGCGGCCGGGTCGAAATCACGAACGTGCCGTCTGCTGAGTTTCAGAACCTGGCATTCGACAGTCACGTCAACATCAGAGTCGTTGAAACCGCCACCAAGAATCGACTTGGAAGGCGAACTGTGACGGGGCGACGGTTCTCCTCCATCGTCTCGGACGACCCTGATCTTAACGTCGAATGACAAGACTGTAATTAGTTGCGCCGCACTGGTTTGTCGGTGTCAGCTCCTACGGTGGCAGGCATGTCGATCTACCACCCGTGGCGCGATGCCCGCCGCCGACAGCACCTCGCGATCGAGTTCGTCGACGACCTCCCGCATGGCGTCCGCGGCCGCATTACCGGTGACCGCATCGAGGTGAACCGCCACATGCTCGGCGACGAGCGTCGATGCACCATCGCGCACGAGCTGGTTCACGACGAGCGCCGCGTGTATCCGATCGACCGGGTGCTGAGGGCGCGCGAGGAATTGGCAGTGGAGCGCATCGCGGCACGCCGGCTGATCGCCCTCGAGCAGCTCGTGGACGTCCTCGGCTGGACCCGGCAGACCGATGAGGTGGCCCAGGAGCTGTGGGTCGACGTCCCGATGCTCGTCACGCTCGTGCAGTCGCTCACGGATGAGGAACGTGACTGGATCGACGACCAGCTCCGCGAGCGGGGCGTCGCGTGATCGACACCGACCGCCGCATCCTCGACTTCGAGCAGAAGTGGTGGCGCACCGCTGGCGCCAAGGCCGACGCGATCATGGCCGAGTTCGGTCTGACGCAGACGCGCTACTACCAGAAGCTCAACCGGCTCCTCGACGATCCCGAGGCCGCAGCCTACGCGCCGGAACTCGTCAAACGGCTGCAGCGGATCCGCTCGACGCGCGAACAGCGGCGGACTACTGCCGCCAGGTGAGCTCGATTCCCTCGGCGATGGGTCGGCCGCGCTTCCCGTTCACCGAGTGGATGTGGACGACGACGATCTGTGCGAGCAGTTCGCGGCGGTCTTTGATCGTCAGCTCGAGCCAACGCTCGCGGGCACCCGGCCCCGCGATGTCGGCGACCTGAGGCGATGGCATGAACGAACGAACTCGTGCCTCCGCCGCGGCTATCTGCGGGCGAAGCTTCGCCTCGATGCGAGCGAGCGCCGCGGCGGACAGCTCTCCGTCGGCGGCCGAGTCTGTGAACGAGTCGAGCCGCTGCTGCAGCCCGCGCGCGTGGTCCATCGCGGCGCGCAGCTCTGTGTTGGCGTCGGCGAGATCGCCCAGGAGGGCCTGGCTCTCGAGACGTCGGATGACCGCCTCAGTCACGTACTCGTCGACCGGCACAACGTTCCGCGACACATGGAACGCATCTTTGCAGAGGTAGGCGTCGAAGCCGCGGTTCTTCTGCCGGCGAATCGCCCCACCGCATTCACCGCACACCGCGACGCCCGTCAGGAGCCACTTCGGTTCGGCCCCACGATGAGTCAGCCGGGACGGGTCTGCGAAGAGCGCGACGAGGCGCTGATGGTCCTCGCGGCTGATGATTGGCTCCCAGGTGGCGTCACCGACGACCTCGCCCTTGTGGACCCGCAGCGCGGCGTACGTCGGCGACTCGAGGATCTTCCGCATCGTCACCGGTATCCACGGCGCCTTGCTGCCATCGCGCTTCGGTCGCGGTCCCGGAATGCCGCGCTCGTTGAGATCGGCGCACACTGCGTAGATCGCATCCCCGGCGAGCACACGGCGTGCGGCCTCTTGGACGATCGGCGCAGTCTCGGGGTTCGGCACACGGTCGACCGGAATGCCGGTGTCGGGGTCACGAATGATCTTGTAGCCGTAGGGGAGTTTGCCGTGAGGTCGGCCGGCAGCAGCGTTGGCGCGGACCGAACGGAGGACGCGCTCGCGGGACTGCTCGACCTCTTTCTCGGCCAGGAGGGCGTCGAGGCCGGTGGTGAATCGGTCGTCGCCGCGGGCAAGATCGTAGGTGCGGCCGGAGTACGACCACATGACACCGCGCTCGGCGCAGAGGTCGCGCAGCTCGACGTAGGCCTTGAGGTCGCGTTGTGCACGCGACGCCTCCCAGGTGACGAGTACATCCCCGGGCGACAGGATCTGTTGCAGCCGTTGGTATGCCGGGCGCGTCTTGTGGCTGTAGCGAGACGCACCACGGTCGTTGTCGATGAGCACCTCGCCGACGGTCCACCCGCTCCGGTCGGCAAGGGCGCGACATTCTCGCTCCTGCTCGTCGACGGACTTGCCGCGCTGGTTCGGGTCCGATGAGACCCGGCAGTAGATGATCGCTCGCATGGCCGGAGAATACGACCGCTATACGACATTGGGGGGCAGCAACTTCGCGATCGTGACCGGGGCCGTGGTGATGGTGGTCCGTGCGCTGGGGGCGTCGCCGCGTGTCACGTCCGTCGTGGGGATCCTGATCGTGGTGATGTTCGTGATCCTGGTCCGTCCGTCGCCGAGTGTGCTCCGGGCGGCGATGATGGGCACGGTAGGGCTGCTGGCGCTGGCGGGGTCGCGACGGGCGCACGCGATGCCGGCGCTCGGTGCGGCCACCATCGTCGGCCTGTTGTGGTGGCCGGATCTGGCGGTGGCACCGGGTTTCGCCCTGTCGGTACTCGCGACGGCAGGCCTGGTGCTGTGGTCGGCATCCCTGCGCGATTGGCTGCGGGCGCGACGCATTCCGGCGGGTGTGGCCGAGTTGCTGGCGATGTCGCTTGCCGCGCAGCTGGTCACCGCTCCCGTCATCGCGCTGCTCAGTGGACGTTTCAGCATCGTGGCGTTGCTCGCGAACGTCCTCGTGGTGCCGGTCGTCGGGCTCGTCGGCGTCGTGGGGACCGCCGCCGCGGTCGTCGGATCGATCGGTGGCGTCGACGGCCCGGGTGCGGGCTGCGCTGAGCTGATGGTGCGTGCGCTCGGGCCGGAGTTGTGGTGGATGCTCACCTGCGCGCGGCTCCTCGGCGCGCAGACGTGGGCGACGATGTCCGTCCCGTCGGGTGTCGTCGGCGCCCTCGTCGTCGGTGCGGCGACAGTGATCGTGGTGGTGGCGGTGGCAGCCGCGGCCCCGCGGGTCCCGGAGGGTGTTCGTGGGCTCGGGCGGGCTGTCGGGTCCGTCTGGCACGATGGTCGCCGTGGATGAACGCCTGCACCTGTTGCTCGGAGACGACGACTTCCTCACCGGACGGGTGATCGCGGGTGTCGTCGCGCAGCAGTCGGCGGACACCGGCACGGAGGTCCCCGTCACGAGGGTGCGCGCGGGCGATGTGACCGAACACGAACTCGCCGAGCTGCTCAGCCCCTCGCTGTTCGCCGAGGATCGTGTCGTGGTCGTCGAGTCGGCGGCCGATGCCGGTAAGGAACCTTCCGCGCTGATCGGGCAGGCGGCCGCGGCGCTTCCCGACGGGATCACCCTGATGGTCGTCCACACCGGTGGTGGCCGCGCGAAATCCTTGGTGCCGACGCTGAAGAAGGCGGGCGCGGTCGAGCACGACTGTGTCGCGCCGAAATGGCCGTCGGAGCGGATGGATTTCGTGCGCAAGGAGTTCCGCACCCTGAAGGTCAAGGTGAGCAACGACGTGGTCGAACAGCTCGTCGAGGGGGTGGGTTCGGAACTGCGCGAGCTGGCCGCAGCGTGCAGTCAGCTCGTCGCAGACACCGGCGGCAAGGTGACCGTGGACGCGGTTCGGCTGTACTATCAGGGCCGTCCGGAGATCACCGGATTCGAGGTCGCTGACAAGACGGTCACGGGCGATCGCGCGGGGGCGTTGGAGTCACTGGCGTGGGCCGAGCATCACGGCGTGCCGAGGGTGCTGCTGGCAGACGCGCTCGCGGAGGCGGTCCACGCGATCGCGCGGGTGCGTGCCATCGGATCGATGGACCAGTACGCGGCGGCCTCGGAGTTGGGCATGCCGCCGCGCCGCGTCAAGAAGGTGCAGGCGCAGGCGAGGGCCTGGGACTCGGTGTCGATCGCGAAGGCGATCCAGGCGGTGGCCCAGCTCAACGGCGACGTGAAGGGGCAGGCGGCCGACGCCGACTTCAGTCTCGAGCACGCGGTCACCACGGTGGCCGGGCTGCGCCCTGCGCGGGAGCGGGCCAGGCGGGACTGACCATCTGGGGCCGACCGCGCGGTGCAGCCGACAGCGCGGTGCTGCCGACCGCACCGGCACCCCGACGACACAACGCAGCTCACCCCGGTGACCGCGTGGATATCACCGGGGTGAGCTGCGAGAGCTGCGCGCCAGGGGCGCGGAAGATCAGAGCTTGTTGACCGCGAGAGCCATGGCCGACTTCTTGTTGGCGGCCTGGTTGGCGTGGATGACGCCCTTCGATGCAGCCTTGTCGAGCTGACGGCCCGCGGACTGGGCGAGCTCGGTGGCCTTCGGCTTGTCGCCGGCGTCGACCGCCTCGCGGAAGTTGCGGATGGCGGTCCGCAGCGAGGACTTCACCGACTGGTTGCGCTGACGGCGCACCTCGTTGGTGTTGATCCGCTTGATCTGCGACTTGATGTTTGCCACGCGTGTATCCCTCTGGTTCTGGTTGGTTCTTGTCGTTCTCGGTCGGCGGCGAACGGGTCGCGCCGGAGCAGGTCGAACGGTCATGGATCCGGGGGATCCCGTCGACACTGCGAACAGCGGTCAACATTACCAGTAGCGGCCGAAGCGGCCCAAATCGCCGGACGGGCATCGGGCTGCGCCGGCGACACGACTCATATCGTCTCCGAGGACGCAAGGTTTGTCACCAATTAGGCTCGAACCATCATGTCTGTCGTCTTCGTGCACATAGGCCTGCCCAAAACCGGGACAACGCACCTCCAGGATCGGCTCTGGCGTAACCGTGACCTGGCGCTACGGGAGTCCGGACTGCTCTATCCGGGCAACGTCATCTCCGATCACTTCCACGCGGCGGTGCACCTGCAGCCCGAGCGTTATCTGGACTGGGTCGATCCGGCGTTCTCGAAGACGTGGCCGACGCTGGTGTCCCAGATCAAGGCGTGGCCGCAGACCTCGCTGTTGTCGCACGAGCTGTACGCGACCGCGCGTCCCGAACACATCGAGCGGATGCTGGACGACCTGTCGTTCGCCGACGAGGTGCACGTGATCGCGACCGTGCGAGATCTCGCCCGGCAGCTCCCCTCGGTCTGGCAGGAGAACGTCAAGAACCAACGGCAGGCGACCTTCGACGAGTTCCTCTCCTCCGTGCACGTCCACGGTCCGGCCATGCCGGGCTTCGTCCCGCCGGTCGGCGCCGGCGACGAGGAACCGTTCTGGGAGTTCCAGGACCACATCCGCATCCTGGGCGACTGGGCCGACGCCGTCGGGCCCGAGCGCGTGCACATCGTCACGGTACCCACGCGGCGCGACAACCCGGCCGACTCGCTCTGGGAGCGATTCCTGCGGGTCCTCGACGTCGATCCGGCCACCTTGACCGTTCCCGTGCCGAGTCTGAACTCGTCGCTGTCGGCGCCGCAGGCGGAATTCCTGCGGCAGCTCAATCATCGACTCCAACCCGACGATGTGGAGTGGCGCCGCTATGAGCGCATCATCAAGGGCCAGATCATCGGGGAGATTCTCTTCGCGGCGCCCTCCGGTGCGCCGCGCGGCCTGACCACCGATCAGCGGGCGTGGGTGGCGCAGACGGCGGACGCCATGATCGGGGCGGCCCGCTCGGCCGGCTATCGCGTGTCGGGCGATCTCGATGACCTGACGGTCAGTCGGCTCGCCGCCGGCGACGCGTTGCCGCCGACCGTCCAGGACGTTCTCGACGTCGCGCTCGACACGATGGCCGAGATGGTGAAGACGACCCGCTTGCCGAAAGTCGGCCCTCGACGGCGGACACGCGCGATGAATGTCGTCCGTCGCATTCGGCGGCGTGCACTGGGTCTACGCCGTTCTCTGTGACCCTTCCATCGCCGACCGTCATGCCGAATCCGGGATTTTGTAGCACCATGGCAAGTTATGAGTCCCGCGTCGACGACCTCTGCGTCCACCAAGCGCGCCGCACCCAAGGCCGCGAACTCGAAGTCGAACGCGAACGGAGCGGCCAAGGGCGGTAAGTCCGCCACCGGCCGTGGCGCCGACGCCAAGACGCCGGCCGGCGCCAAGGGACGATCTCGTGACACGCCGGCGACCAAGCGCGCCAAGACCGTTGTCCGCGAACCGAAGGCGATCGACAACACGATCTTCGCCGGCTATTCGAAGGGCCCGTACGGCAAGGCATTCGACGAGATGTTCGACGCGGACGGTGAGGTCCGCGCGCCGTACCGGGGCATCTACAAGGCGATGTCGGAGTACGACCGCGCCGATCTCGACGTCCGGGTGGATGCGCTGGGTCGTGCGTTCATCGACCAGGGCGTGACGTTCTCGCTCTCCGGCAAGGAACGTCCCTTCCCACTCGACGTTGTGCCACGGGTGATCTCGGCCTCCGAGTGGAGCAAACTCGAGGCGGGGATCACGCAGCGGGTGCAGGCCCTCGAACTGTTCCTCGACGACATCTACGGCGAGCAGGAGATCCTGCGCGACGGTGTGCTGCCGAAGCGGCTCGTCCACTCCTGTGAACACTTCCACCGGCAGGCCGCAAACATCCGCCCGCCCAACGGCGTTCGCATCCACGTTGCCGGCATCGATCTCATCCGCGACGAGAACGGTGACTTCCGGGTCCTCGAGGACAACCTGCGATCACCGTCGGGTGTCTCCTATGTCATGGAGAACCGCCGCACGATGGCGCGGGTGTTCCCCGATCTGTTCTCGTCTCATCGGGTCCGGGCGGTCGCCGACTATCCGAGTCATCTGCTGCGCGCACTCCGTGCGTCGGCGGCGTTCAACGAGGCCGATCCCAACATCGTCGTCCTCACGCCCGGCGTCGCGAACTCGGCCTACTTCGAACATTCGCTGCTCGCCCGGCTGATGGGGGTGGAACTCGTCGAGGGGCGAGACCTGTTCTGCCGCGACAACGTCGTGTACATGCGTACCACCGAGGGGGAGCAGCGCGTCGACGTCATCTATCGCCGCATCGACGACGACTTCCTCGACCCGATGCAGTTCCGACCGGACTCGATGCTCGGGGTGGCGGGGCTGCTGAACGCGGCCCGTGCGGGCAACGTGGTCATCTCCAGCGCCGTCGGCAACGGCGTCGGCGACGACAAACTGATCTACACCTACGTGCCGGAGATCATCCAGTACTACCTCGGCGAGAAGCCGTCACTGATGAACGTCGACACGCTGCGCTGCTGGCTCGACGATGAATGCGAGGAGGTCCTGGACCGGATCGACGAACTCGTCGTCAAACCGGTCGAGGGATCGGGTGGGTACGGCATCGTGTTCGGCCCCGATGCGACAAAGGCCGAGCTGGACACGTTGGCGCGCAAGGTGCGCAACGATCCACGTGGGTGGATCGCACAACCCGTGGTGCAGTTGTCGACGGTACCGACGAAGATCGACGGCGACGTCCGGCCGCGCCACGTCGACCTCAGGCCGTTCGCCGTGAACGACGGTGAGTCGGTGTGGGTGTTGCCGGGCGGGCTGACCCGGGTGGCGCTGCCCGAGGGGTCACTCGTGGTCAACTCGAGTCAGGGCGGCGGCTCCAAGGACACCTGGGTGCTGGCATCGTCGCGGTCGTCGGAGGAGCGCGAGCTGTCGGGAGCCAAGGTGGTCAACGCGAGCGGCGTCGCGGCCGCGCGTCCTGCGGAGAGTGCTCCGGACCCGCTGCACACCCAGAGTCAGCAACAGCAGCAGGGTCAGCAACAGCACCAAGGTCGACACCGGCTGGGACGAGAGCAGCACCAGGGTGGCCGGACCGAGGTCGGTGATGCCCGATGATGCTGGCGCGCAACGCGGAATCGCTGTACTGGATCGGCCGCTACGTCGAACGCGCCGACGACATGGCGCGCATCCTCGATGTCGCGATCCATCAGCTCCTCGAGGACGCCACCGTCGACGTCGACCGGCAGGCCCGGCTGGTGATCCAGGTCCTCGGCCTGGATTCGCCACCGTCCGACGACCCGCTCGACGTGTGGGCGCTGACCGAACGGGTTGCCTACGACAAGGACTCGGTCGGGTCGATCGTGGACCTGATCAGGTCGGCCCGGGAGAATGCGCGCGGCGCGCGCGAGGTCACGTCCAGCGAGATGTGGGAGTGCCTCAACACCACCTACAACGGGCTCGGGGACGCCGAACGTCGTGCGCGCCGTCTCGGGCCTCACGAGTTCCTGTCGTATGTGAAGAATCGTGCGGCCATGTTCGCCGGACTCGCCGACGCGACCCTCAGCCACGACGACGGTTATCGGTACCTGCTGCTCGGCCGGTCGGTGGAGCGGGTCGACATGACGATCCGGATGCTGTTGTCGCGCGCCGGAGATCGTGTCAGTTCGCCTGCCTGGGTGAACGTGCTCGTGTCCGCAGGCGCACACGATACGTTCCTGCGTACCTACCGCGGCCTGCTCGATGCGGAGAACGTCGTCGAGTTCATGCTGCTGGACCGGCTGTTCCCGCGCTCGGTCTTCCACGCGCTGAGCGTCGCGGAGAGCAATCTCGTGGATCTGGAGAAGCGTCCCAGTCGCGTCGGGGCGCAGGCCGAGGCGCTGCTGCTGCTCGGCCGCGCACGCAGCTCCCTGGAGTTCCTGGAACCGGGCAACCTGCTCGACGGACTCCAGGATCGGCTGCTGGACCTGCAGGACACCTGCCGCGCGGTCAACGAGGCCGTCACCGGCCAGTACTTCCATGTGTCGCCGTATGTGTCGTGGGCCGACGCCCGGGTCAGCGACGCCGAGGACCACGTGATCGAGGAGAGTGAGCTGTGAGCTGGCGTCTACGCGTCGTCCATTCCACCGGATTCGCCTACAAGAGTCCGGTCACGTCGTCGTACAACGAGGCGAGGCTCACTCCGCGAAGTGACAACCGGCAGAACGTGATCGTGAACCGCGTCGAGACGGTGCCCGCCACGAGGTCCTACCGGTACACCGACTACTGGGGCACCGCGGTGACGGCGTTCGACCTCCACGCGCCGCACGAGGAGCTGGAGGTGTCGGGTATGTCGGTGGTGGAGACCGAGGCGGTGCAGCGTCCGGCGCCGGACGACCAGGCGGGCTGGGATGATGTCCGCAGCGAGTACGTCAAGGATCGCTACGACGAGATGCTCGCCTACACCACATATGTGCCGAAGAACCGGCAGTTGACGTCGGCGGCCAATCGCGTGATCAAGGGCCTCGGTCCGGAAGAGGCCGTCGAGGCGGTCTGCCGGTACGTGCACGAGGAGATGCAGTACGTCCCGGGCACGACCGGCGTGCACACGACGGCTGTCGACGCGTGGAACGAGCGTAAGGGTGTCTGTCAGGACTACGCCCACCTGTCGCTCTCCATGCTGCGCAGCCTGGGTATCCCGGCGCGCTACGTGTCCGGATACCTGCACCCGAAACCCAACGCGGGCATCGACAAGACCGTCGAAGGCCAGAGCCACGCCTGGATCGAGGCGTGGACCGGTGGGTGGTGGGGCTATGACCCGACCAACGACACCGCGATCTCCGAGCAACACGTGTCCGTCGGTGTGGGCCGCGACTATTCTGATGTGTCGCCGCTCAAGGGCATCTACACCGGTGGTGGCGCAACGGATCTCGATGTGGTGGTGGAGATCACGCGGCTGGCGTGAGGGTCTCGACCACGTCACCATTCACCCTGCTGGTCGAGTAGCCCCCGAGCCGATAGGCGCGGCGGCGTATCGAGATCACCGCCACCTGAAGCGACTCCGCAGTTCGACCGCGACGAGCTCGAAGCGCGGGTGTTCGAGGACCGCACCCTCTCGACGGATGTCGTTCTCGGGCACCGTGAGTACACGATCGAGCCGGACGAAGCTCGCGCGATGCCGCACATCCCAACGCTCCGGTCCCGATCTCCAGCCAGTCCGGATCCTCGCGGTGGTAGGCCTTGCTCGACATCATCAGACCGAGGAGGTGGGACCGGTCGCCGTCGGCGGGGTTCCGCCCGACGACGAGCACGGGTCGATCCTTACCCTGATGGGGATCGTCCTCGAACACCACCGGGGTCCAGACGATCTCGCCGGGGTCGGCCGCGCCGTCGAGGTCGGGTGCGTAGACGATCTCTCGGGCGACGGCCGCGGTCGGATGAGCCGGTGGGTGTCTGATCATCGGCGGCCGCCGTCGGTGAGCAGGAACCCGACCACGGCGTCGGCGGTGAGCTCGGCGGTCGGTTTTCGGTCCGGCTTCAGGTCGTGGCCGACCTTCTCGATCTCCACCACCCGGGTCGGCCCGGCGATGAGAGCGACCGCGTCGGCCATCTCGGCGGTCGTCCCGAACGGATCGGTGCTGCCGTGCACGACGACCGTCGGCGTCGTGATGGACGGCAGGTGCTCGGTTCGCAGGCGTTCGGGCTTGCCGGGCGGGTGCAGTGGATACGAGGTGAGCAACAGTCCGTCGGCGAGGTCGGCGTCCGTGGCCACCGCCATCGACGCCTGACGCCCACCGTAGGAGTGCCCACCGACGATCAGCGGCCCCGCCGACTCCCCGCGGAACGCGGCACACGCCGCGACGATGCCGTCGCGGTCGGCGGCCGCCGTCGACGGACTCGGCGGGCCCTTGGGTCGACGCTGCCGATACGGCAGGTCGACGCGGGCGACGACAAGACCGCGGTCACAGAGTTCGGCGGCGATTGCCCGCAGGATGACGGCGTGCCGGTTGCCGCCTGCACCGTGTGCGAGGACCACCACCCCCCGGGGATCGCCGGCGGGTCTGGACAGCTCTGCCACGACCCCGTCGGCGTCGTAGGAGCTGGTCTGGTGGCCAGTGGGCGTCATGGTGATCACCGTAGCGGTGAGCGTCGCCGACGACGGTGGGACGACTCATGAGAAACTGGTACGACGACGTGGACCGTGCCGGTCTGAGACCTGTCCACGCGACCCGTGCCGCACGTTCGAGGAGCAGTTCGATTCCCACCTTTGCCGACACCACCTTCACCGACCCCGCGCGGATCCGGAACTTCTGCATCATCGCCCACATCGACCACGGCAAGAGCACCCTGGCCGACCGCATGCTGCAGCTCACCGGCGTGGTCGAGGAGCGTCAGATGCGTGCGCAGTACCTCGACCGGATGGACATCGAGCGCGAGCGCGGCATCACCATCAAGGCACAGAACGTGCGCCTGCCGTGGCAGGTCACCGGTGACGACGGGGTGACAACCGACTACGTCATGCACCTCATCGACACCCCGGGCCACGTGGACTTCACCTATGAGGTCTCCCGCGCCCTCGAGGCCTGCGAGGGTGCGGTCCTGCTCGTCGACGCCGCGCAGGGGATCGAGGCGCAGACCCTCGCCAACCTCTACCTGGCGATGGACAATGACCTGACCATCATCCCGGTGCTCAACAAGATCGACCTGCCCGCCGCCGACCCCGATCGCTACGCCGCGGAGATCGCCCACATCATCGGCTGCGACGCCGACGACGTCCTGCGCGTCTCCGGGAAGACGGGCGAGGGCGTCGGCGCTCTGCTCGACGAGGTGGTCAAGTTGATCCCGCCGCCCGTCGGTGATGCGGATGCGCCGGCACGCGCGATGATCTTCGACTCCGTCTACGACACCTACCGCGGCGTGGTCACTTACGTCCGTGTCGTCGATGGCAAGATCGTGCCGCGCGAGAAGATCGCGATGATGTCGACCGGCGCCACGCACGAACTGCTCGAGGTCGGCATCGTGTCACCCGAACCCAAACCGACCAAGGGACTCGGCGTCGGTGAGGTCGGTTACCTGATCACCGGTGTGAAGGATGTTCGGCAGTCGAAGGTCGGTGACACCGTGACCACCGCTCGTCACGGCGCGACCGAGGCGCTCACCGGGTACCGCGAGCCACGTCCGATGGTCTACTCGGGTCTGTACCCGATGGATGGTTCCGATTACCCGGTCCTGCGGGAGGCCCTGGACAAACTGCAGTTGAACGATGCGGCGCTCACCTACGAGCCGGAGACCTCGGTCGCCCTCGGCTTCGGCTTCCGCTGTGGCTTCCTGGGATTGCTGCACATGGAGATCACCCGTGAGCGGCTCGAGCGTGAGTTCAATCTCGACCTCATCTCGACGGCACCCAACGTGGTCTACCGAGTCGTGATGGAGGACGGCGCCGAGCACACCGTCACCAATCCTTCGGACTGGCCCGACGGCAAGGCGCGCCACATCTATGAGCCGGTGGTGAAGACGACGGTCATCGCACCCAGCGAGTTCATCGGCGCGATCATGGAGCTGTGCCAGTCGCGCCGCGGCGAGCTCGGGGGCATGGACTACCTGTCCGAGGCACGCGTCGAACTCCGCTACACCCTGCCGATGGCCGAGATCATCTTCGACTTCTTCGACGCCCTGAAGTCCCGCACCCGCGGTTACGCCAGCCTCGACTACGAGGAGTCGGGTGAGCAGGAGGCCGACCTGGTCAAGGTGGACATCCTCCTGCAGGGCGAGGCGGTGGACGCGTTCAGTGCCATCGTGCACCGCGACGCCGCGTACGCCTACGGCAACAAGATGTCGACGAAACTCAAGGCACTCATCCCGCGCCAGCAGTTCGAGGTTCCGGTCCAGGCCGCGATCGGATCGAAGATCATTGCGCGCGAAAACATCCGGGCGATCCGCAAGGACGTGCTCGCCAAGTGCTACGGCGGTGACATCAGCCGGAAGCGCAAACTGCTGGAGAAGCAGAAGGAGGGCAAGAAGCGGATGAAGACCATCGGTCGCGTGGAGGTACCGCAGGAGGCGTTCGTCGCTGCCCTGTCGACCGACGCCGTCGGGGACAAGCCGAAGGGGAAGTAGCGCAATGGACGAACGCCGCATGGTCAATCCCGTCCTCGCCACGAGTTCGCTGCCGCACGGGCTGCCCGACTTCGCGTCGATCAGCGATGACGACTTCCTCCCGGCGTTCACCGAGGCGATGGCGTCGCAGCTCGCCGAGATCGACGCCATCGCCGCCGATCCGCGGCCGGCGACCTTCGTCAACACGATCGAGGCCCTCGAGTTGTCGGGCCGCGATCTTGCACGGGCGAGCGGGGTCTTCTTCAACCTCGTCGGGCCCGACACCAACCCGCAGCGCAACGAGATCTCCCAGCAGCTCGCGACCTTGCTGACCGATCATGCGAACACCATCGCGATGGACGGCCGGCTCTTCAGGCGGATCTCCTCACTGTTCGACCGCATCGACGACCTGGGCCTGACAGAAGCGCAGGAACGGTTGTTGGCCAAGCGATATCGGGAATCGGTGCGGGCCGGCGCGGGCCTCGGTCCCGACGAGCAGGCCCGGATGCGGCAGATATCCTCACGCCTGGCGTTGCTGACCACCACGTTCTCCCAGAAGATCCTCGACGACACGAACGCCTCGGCCGTGTTGGTCGACGAGGTATCCGCACTCGGCGGACTCTCCGACGGCGAGATCGCCGCGGCGCGCCGCGCCGCCACCGAGGCCGGACACGACGGCGGATATCTCATCACGCTGGAACTGCCGACGAGCCAGTCCGTTCTCACCTCGCTGACCGATCATGCTGTGCGACAGCAGGTTTTCGACGCATCGATCGCGCGGTGCTCCCGCGGCAACTCCCACGACACCCGGGCGCAGATCCTCGAGATCGTCACGTTGCGCGCGCAGCGGGCCCGACTGCTCGGCTACACCTCGCACGCGGACTACGTGATCGCCGAGGAGACCGCACCGGATCCGGCCGCCGTCGTCGACTTGCTCGGCGAGCTCACCGAATCCGCCTTGCGCGCGGGCGGACGGGAACTGACGAGGCTCAACCGATTGACCGACGAGGAGATCGGCCCCGCCGACCTGACGTTCTGGCTCGAGCGCGAGCGCCGGTCGTCGGCGTCGGTGCCCCTCGATGATTTCGCTCAGTACTGCGAACTCGACACCGTCCTGGAGAAGGGCGTCTTCTACGCCGCAGGAGTGCTGTACGGGCTGCGATTCGTCGAGCGGCCGGATCTGCACGGGTACCATCCGGACGTCCGGGTCTGGGACGTGATCAACGACGCGGGGCGCAGCATCGGGCTGTTCCTGGGTGATTACTACGCCCGGCCGTCCAAGCGGGGCGGGGCGTGGATGAACAACATCGTCGATCAGTCGGCGGCGCTGTCCATGACGCCCGTCGTCGTCAACGTGCTCAACCTGACCGAGCCCGACGCCGGACAACACTGCCTGCTGAGCATGGATCAGCTCACAACCCTGTTCCATGAGTTCGGACACGCGCTGCACGGCCTGCTGTCGTCGGTGGATTACCCGTCACAATCGGGGACGTCGGTGCCGCGTGACTTCGTCGAATTCCCCTCGCAGGTCAACGAGATGTGGGCCCTGCATCCGGATGTGTTGTCCCACTATGCCCGTCATCACGACACCGGAGAGCCGATCCCGGCCGAGCTGGCCGAGGCGGCGCGCGCGTCCGCGAACACCGAGAGTGCCCACGGCACCATCGAATACCTGGCCGCCGCGCTCCTGGATCTGGCCTGGCACCGGATCACCGCCGACGACGAGATCACCGATGTCGAGGCCTTCGAGCGAGAAGCCCTGCGCGCCGCGGGGTTCTCCGGCGACCTCATCCCGCCCCGGTATCGCAGTGCGTACTTCAATCACATCTTCGGGGGCGGCTATTCGGCGGGCTACTACTCCTACATCTGGTCGGAGGTGCTCGACGCCGAGACCGAGCAGTGGTTCCTCGCCGAGGGCGGACTGCGGCGTGCGAACGGGCAACGATTCGCCGACTCGACCCTGTCGCGCGGCGACAGCGTGGATCCACTTGTGACACATGAGAAGCTGATCGGGCGCAAGGCCGAGATCGGGCCGCTGCTGACACGGCGTGGACTGACGGACTCCAGAGTTCGGTGACCACCGACCGGCGACGTGACCTCTCGGTCTTCGCGCTGCTCAGCATCGCGACGTCGGTCGTGGTCATCGCGTTGAAGCTCGTCGCGTGGTGGATCACGGGATCGGTCGGTCTGCTGTCCGACGCCGCCGAATCGGTGGTGAATCTCGTTGCCGCCGTGGCCGCGTACATCGCTCTGAAGGTCGCGGCCCGCCCCGCCGACGTCGGCCACAACTTCGGCCACGCCAAGGCGGAGTACTTCTCCGCCGTGTTCGAGGGCGTCATGATCGTCGTCGCCGCGGTCGCGATTCTGATCGCCGCGGTCGATCGGCTCATCCATCCGCACGAACTGGAGGCGGTCGGTCTCGGCCTGCTGATCTCGATCGTGGCGACGGTCATCAACGGTGTGGTCGGGTGGCTGTTGATCCGGGCGGGACGCCGACATCGTTCGATCACGCTGGAGGCCGATGGCAAGCACCTGATCACCGATGTGTGGACGACCGTCGGCGTCGTCATCGGGGTCGTGTTGGTGGCGCTGACCGGGTGGTTGCCGCTGGACTCGTTGATCGCGATCGCGGTGGCGTGCAACATCCTGGTCGTCGGCGGATTGCTGGTGTGGCGATCGGCCTCGGGCCTGATGGATTCGGCATGGCCGGCCGAGCGTCGCACGGTGCTCGAGCAGGTGCTGGACGACCATCGCGCCCGGGGCATCGAGTTCCACGACGTCCGTACCCGCGAAGCCGGTCACGAGCGGTACGTCCAGCTGCACATGCTGGTGCCGGGCGAGTGGTCGGTGCAGCGGGCCCACGATCTGACCGAGGAGGTCGAGGCAGACCTCGCGGCACGGATCGAGGACCTGTGGGTCACCACGCACATCGAGCCGCTGGGCGACCTTCGGGCCTACGAGGACTGGCGTCTCGACCGCCTCACCTGACGGGCACGCACTCAGTGGTGCGCGGGCTGGAACGTCCCGTGGCTGGCGGCCTCCTCGGCACGGATCACATGCATGACCGCGTTGATCAGGGCCAGATGGGTGAAGGCCTGCGGGAAGTTGCCCAGATGCTGTCCGGTACTCGCGTCGATCTCCTCCGCGTAGAGCTTGAGCGGGCTCGAGTACGACAGCAACCGCTCGCACAGGTTCTTTGCCCGCGGCAGCTCGCCGATCTCCACGAGGGCCGAGACCAACCAGAACGAACAGATCGTGAACGTGCCCTCCTCGCCGGAGAGCCCGTCGTCGGTCTCCTCGACGCGGTAGCGCAGAACCAGTCCGTGGTCGGTGAGCTCGTCGGCGATCGCGAGAACAGTGTTGCGGACACGGTGATCGTCCGATGGTAGGAAGCGCAGCAGCGGAACCAGCAGCAAGGATGCGTCGAGTGCGTCGTCGCCGTACCGCTGGGTGAACACCCCGCGGTCGTTGACGCCGTGTTCGAGGATGTCCTCGCGGATCTCGTCGGCGATTCCGGCCCAGGTCTTCGCGTACGACTTCTCGCCGTGCAGCGCGGCCAGGCGTGAACCGCGGTCGAGCGCGACCCAGCACATCACCTTCGACGACGTGAAATGTTGTGGCTCGCCCCGGACCTCCCAGATGCCGCGATCGGGTTTGCGCCAGTTCTTCACAGCCTCCTCGACCTGCGCCTTGAGCACCGGCCACAGGGTCTCGGGTACCGCCTCGTTGGATTTGGTGTTGAGATACACCGAATCCAGCATCGTGCCCCAGATGTCATGCTGCGCTTGGTTGTACGCACCGTTGCCGATGCGGACGGGGCGCGCGCCGTCGTAGCCCGAGAGGTGGTGCAGTTCTTCCTCCTCGAGTGTCCGCTCGCCCCCGACGCCGTACATCACCTGCAGGGGGTGGTGCTGGGAATTGGTGACGCCGGAGACGTCGGCGATGAACGAGAAGAAGTCGTCGGCCTCCCGGTCGAGGCCCAGGGTGTAGAGCCCCCACAGAGCGAACGTCGAGTCGCGCACCCAGGCGTAGCGGTAGTCCCAATTGCGTTCGCCGCCCGGGGTTTCGGGCAACGAGGTGGTCGCAGCCGCAAGCAGTGCGCCGGTCGGGGAGTAGGTCAGGCCCTTGAGCGTGAGGGCCGACCGCTGCAGGTGTGTCCGCCAGGGGTGATCCGGGAATCTGCCGACATTGATCCACTGTCGCCAGCACTCCGAGGTCGCCCACATCTTCTGGGCGGCCTCCTCGAAGTTCTGCGGTGCGGGTTGCCGGGACCACGACAGCGCGACGAATCGGTCGTCGCCCTCCACCAGGCGGGTGCGGGCCCGCGCCTCGCGTCCCTCGAGTCCGAGGCGCAGGTCGGTCGTGAGTTTCAGCGTGGGACCGGGTCTGGTGGTGTCGACGCCGGTGGCGATCGCGTCGCCGTAGGCGGGTCCGGAATACTCCCACACCGTGTTCCCGCGGTGGTAGTCGAAGGCCGGTTCACAGCTCATGGACAACTCGACGGTGCCGGAGACGCATCGGACGGTGCGGAGCAGGATGTGTTCGGCGTCCCAGTCGGTGGGCGTGCGGCGATGCGTCGTCGACCGGCGTTCGTTGTCGTGCCACGGTCCCATGACGAGGGCGTCGCGGACGACGATCCACCCGGTCTCGGTCTGCCACGTGGTCTCGATGATGAGACTGCCGGGCAGGTACCGGCGATCGACTGGCACATTGACGCCGTAGGGCGCGAGGCGGAAGTGGCCGGCGGTGCGGTCCAGAATCGCGCCGAACACGCTGGGCGAGTCCGGACGTGGCACGCACATCCACTCGACGGCCCCGTTGCGGGCGATGAGGCAGTTGGTCTCGGTGTCGGAGAGGAACGCGTAGTCGCCGATGGGTGGGAAGGCGTTGTGCGCCGCCGTGGCCGGCGAGAACGCCGTCGCCTCGGGATCCACCGGGCCGGAATCCGCGTCGTGGCCGAAGGTGCTCGCCTGATCGACCGGTGTCGCGACGGGCAGCGGGGTGACGGCGGCGTCTTCCGGTGGGGTCATGGCTATATCATTGCGATCAGGCCCTGTTGCCGCCACTCGACCGCGAGCGGGACGAGCGGGTTTTAATTCAGGCTGAGTGAAACTCAGGGTGATGTCCGATTCGCGTGATGTGCGGGGTGAGGTGAACATGACGGCGCTGGCCAACTGGTGGGACGGTGTGGAGGAGTGGCTGACGGGTCTGTCCTTCGTCCCGCAGCTGCTCGTGACGCTCATCGTCGTGATCCCGTTGGCCGTGCTGATCGCAGCGGTGCTCAATGTGCTGGTGGACACGGTCTCGACGCTGATCGACCGCCGACGATTCGCCGACGACGACGGAACGGGGCTGTAGCCGATGATCCGATCGCGGGTGACTCTCGCCCTCATCGCCCTCCTCCTGCTGGTCCTGCTGGCCTGGGTGCTCACCCGCTAGCACGGCGGTCGGTTTCGGCCAAACGACGGCTCTGACGTGCGTCGGACCCGTTCGGCGCGTTGCTAGCGTTTACGGGTCCAGAGGGAGTGTGTCGGACGCCTCGGACGTGAGTCCGCAGACGTCCGCAGACGGTGTGAGGCCGGGAGGATCGCGTGGCGAGATCTGTGATCGTGCGGAGGTGGCGGGCCGCCATGGCGGTTGCCGTCGCCGGGGTGATGATCGCGAGTGTGTCGGCGTGTGGCGCCGGATCGACCGACGAGCCCGGCGGGGTCGACATCTCCAGCGGCAGCCGGCACCTCAATCTCGTCGCCTACGCCGTGCCGAAGCCGGGCTTCGACGTCATCATCCCCGCGTTCCGAGCCACGGACGCGGGCCATGACATCGGTTTCTCTCAGTCCTATGGTGCCTCGGGCGATCAGTCCCGCAAGGTGGCCCGGCACGTGCCCGCCGACGTCGTCAACTTCTCGGTCGAGCCCGACATCACCCGGCTGGTGAAAGAAGGTGTCGTCGACGAGGACTGGAAGAAACAGGCGCCCAACAACAGCACGCCGTTCGGGTCCGTGGTGGCCCTCGTGGTGCGCAAGGGCAATCCCAAGAACATTCGGGACTGGGACGACCTGCTCAAGCCGGGCGTGCAGGTCGTGACCCCCAACCCGGGTAGTTCGGGTTCGGCCAAGTGGAATCTGCTCGCGCCCTATGCGGCCAAGAGCGATGGTGGCCGCAACTCGCAGGCAGGCCTGGACTATGTGGCCGAACTCGTCCGTGATCACGTCACCGTCGTACCCAAGTCCGGTCGTGAGGCGACGACAGCCTTCGAACAGGGACAGGGCGACGTGTTGATCAGCTACGAGAACGAGGCCATCATGCTCGACCGCGCGAACGCGACGTCGCCGCCCGATCAGCAGGTCGAGTACGTGATCCCGCCGCAGACCTTCAAGATCGAGAACCCGGTCGCCGTCGTCAACACATCCACCGACAAGGCGGGTGCCAAGGCATTCGTCGACTTCCTGTTCACGGCCGAGGCACAGCGACTGTGGGCGAGTGAGGGCTTCCGTCCGGTACTGCCCGACATCGTCACGCAGACCGCGGATGAGTTCCCCGGAGACATCGCCAAGCTCTGGACCATCAAGGAACTCGGTGCCGTGCTCGGTGAGGGGACCGCGGACAAGAACGACGGCAAGGATCTCACCGGGTGGAAGGCCGTCGACAGCGCCCTGTTCGGCTCGAAGGGCGACATCACCAAGATCTACAACTCGGGAGGGCGTCAATGAGCACGCAGGCGGTGGATCATCCGAGCCCACCCGGCGGATTCCTCGGTCGGTCACGCACTTTCAGCGGTGTGTCCCCGTTCGGAGTCGGGGTGGCGTGGTTGTGGCTCAGCGTGATCGTGCTGCTGCCGCTGGCGGCGATCACGGTGCAGGCGTTCACCGACGGCTGGGGCGGATTCTGGGATGCCATCAGCGACCCGAATGCGCTGGACGCACTGTGGATCACCGTCGTGGTGTCCGTCGTGGTCGCGCTCATCAACGTGGTGTTCGGCACGCTGATCGCCTGGGTTCTGGTGCGAGATGAGTTCCCGGGCAAGGGTTTCGTGAACGCGATCATCGACCTGCCGTTCGCGTTGCCGACCATCGTGGCCAGCCTCGTGCTGTTGTCGCTGTACGGACCGAACAGCCCGATCGACATCCAGCTCAACGCGACCAAGCCGGCGCTCGTCATCGCCCTGACGTTCGTCACGCTGCCGTTCGTGGTGCGCCAGGTTCAGCCCGTCCTCATCGAACTCGACACCGACGTCGAGGAGGCGGCCGCCGTCCTCGGCGCGAGCAACTGGGTGACCTGGACCAAGATCGTGCTGCCCGCGCTGCTGCCGGCCATCCTGACCGGCGCGGGTCTCGCGTTCACCCGCGCCATCGGTGAGTTCGGTTCCGTCGTCCTGATCGGCGGCAACATCCCCGGCGACACCCAGGTCGCCTCCCAGTACATCCAGCAGCAGATCGAGATCGACGAACCGGTGAACGCCGCGGCCGTCTCGGTGATGTTGCTGCTCATCGCATTCGTCGCCCTGCTCATCCTGCGGGTCGTCGGCCGACGTCAGTCCGTGCGGGAAGGACAGGATCGATGAAGGTCTCACCGTTCACCCGGTACACGCTGCGGGCCATCGCCCTCGTCTACCTGTTCATCCTGCTGATCGTCCCCGTCGGGCTCATCTTCTGGCGATCGTTCGAGCACGGTCTCGGACAGTTCTGGGAATGGATCACCACACCCGCGGCGATTGCTGCGTTGCAGCTGAGTCTGCTGATCGTGGTGATCGTCGTCCCTCTCAACGTGATCTTCGGCATCGTGACCGCGCTGGCACTCGTGCGTGGTCGTTTCCCGGGCAAGGGCTTCCTGCAGGCCGTGGTGGATCTGCCGTTCGCGGTGTCGCCGGTGGTGGCCGGTGTGGCCCTGATCCTGCTGTGGGGCTACGGCGGGTGGTTCGGCGGCATCGAGAGCACCGGGTTCCGGATCATCTTCGGGTTCCCCGGACTCGTGTTGGCAACGCTGTTCGTCACACTTCCGTTCGTGGTGCGTGAGGTCGAGCCGGTGCTGCGGGAGATCGGCACCGAACAGGAACAGGCCGCGGCCACCCTGGGCGCCAACGGATGGCAGACGTTCGGCCGCATCACGCTCCCGGCCATCCGCTGGGGTCTCACGTACGGCATCGTGCTCACCGTCGCCCGCGCGCTCGGGGAGTACGGGGCGGTCACGATGGTGTCGTCGAACTTCCCAGGGATCTCCCAGACACTCACCCTGTTGGTGAACTCGCGCTACACCGACGACTACAACGAGTTCGGTGCCTACGCCGCGGCGACCCTGCTGATGCTCGTCGCGATCCTGGTGCTGGTCGCGATGACCCTCGTCGAGCGACGTGCCAAGGGCCGCTACGCGGAGGCGAGCACCACCTACGCCGGCAGCGACGAGGCCACCGAGGTCGAAGCCGACCTCACCCCACCGCACGGACCCCGATCCATCGATGCCCAGCAGCTCGTGCACCACAAGGAAGGCGTGTGACATGTCCATCTCGGTTATCGGCGCGAACAAGCGGTACGGAGACTTCGCAGCGCTCGACGACGTGTCGATCGACATCCCGGCGGGCTCACTGACCTCGCTCCTCGGACCGTCGGGGTCCGGCAAGTCGACGCTGCTGCGTGCGATCGCCGGCCTCGACAGCCTCGACTCGGGCACCGTCATCATCAGCGGCACCGATGTGTCGGGAGCGGCTCCGCAGAAGCGCGACATCGGGTTCGTGTTCCAGCATTACGCGGCGTTCAAACACCTGAACGTGCGCGACAACATCGCGTTCGGTCTGAAGATCCGCAAGCGTCCCAAGGCGGAGGTCGACGCCAAGGTCGACGAACTCCTGGAGATCGTCGGACTCACCGTGTTCCAGAAGCGGTTTCCGGCCCAGCTGTCCGGCGGACAGCGGCAGCGCATGGCGCTGGCGCGGGCGCTCGCCGTCGATCCGCAGGTGCTGCTGCTCGACGAGCCGTTCGGCGCCCTCGACGCCAAGGTGCGCGAGGACCTGCGAAAATGGTTGCGCCGCTTGCACGAAGATGTCAACGTGACGACGGTTCTCGTCACCCACGACCAGCAGGAGGCGCTCGACGTCAGCGATCGCATCGCGGTGCTGAACAAAGGTCGCATCGAGCAGGTCGGTTCCCCCGACGATCTCTACGACCGCCCGGCGAACGAGTTCGTCGCGTCGTTCCTCGGTTCGACCGTCCGCCTCAACGGAGAACTGGTGCGCCCGCACGACATCCGGATCGGTCGTAATCCCGAGCTGGCGTTGCCGGCGGCGGATGCGTCACTCGACACGGGCGTCATCAAGGCGACCGTGGCGCGCGTGGTGAACCTGGGCTTCGAGACCCGGGTGGAACTGATCTCGGCAGCCACCGGCGACGAGTTCCAGGCCCAGATCACCCGCGGCGACGCCAATGCACTGAATCTGCAGGCGGGGGAGACGATCTACGCCCGCGCCACGAAGGTGGCCGCGCTCACCGAGTCCTGACTCGCGACGTGGTCGGTGGAGGCTGCGACCCAGTAGTGGTGGCAGACCGCCTCGACCACGTCGGGATGGGCGCCCAGCGGACCCGCGACCAGCGATGCCGGGGCGTGCTCGTCGAGCGCGGCCTCGACTCGCTCGGTCAGCAGACCCGCGGACAGGAAGTACGGGCTGACGGCGATCCGCTCGGAGCCGGCGGCGCGTAGGCGTCGTACTGCTGCGCGCAGTCGCTGGTCGCGGGCACCCAGTTTGGTAGCGAACACGACCTCGACCGGGCGGTGCAGAAGCATCGACAGTTCGATCGCGCGCCGTCGGACGTGGCGGTCCGCGGACGGGTCCGAGGAACCGACTGCGGTGAGCAGGATGCCTGCACGCTCGGACCGTGCATCGAGGCCGGCCTCGATCAGCCGGTCGGCGAGCGCCTGCGCGAGCGGGAACGTCCCGATCACGTCCGCCTGCACGATTCTCCGGCCGGGCCCGGTGTGCCCGGCGATGATCGTGGGCAGATCCACCTTGTGGTGATATCCCGCGGCGAACAGCAGCGGCACCACCACGCAGTCACCGTCGACCTGCTCGAGCGCATCACCGACCAGTGGTCCGTCGAGATCGAGATAGGCCAGGCGGACGTCGACCCCGGGCATGGCCGTCGACACCGCGTGCAGCACACGACGGGCGGTCGCGCCGAACCGCGGATCGCGGCTGCCGTGCGCGACGAGGAGCAGGGTGGGTGTCATCGTCACGGTGATCTCTGGATGGTCGAGGCGAATGTGTACGGAATCAGACCAGTTCGGGTGTCGCCGACAGGTGGAGGTTTTCCAGCGCGTCGCCGACGAGTCCGGCTCCGAGGGTGTTGCCGCCCTGCGGATCGATCAGCAGGAAGCTGCCGGACTCGCGGTTGACCTGATAGTCGTCGGCGGCGATCGGCTCGGCGGTCTGGATCGAGATGCGCCCGATCTGGTTGAGCTCGACGGTGTCCGGCGAGTCGACCAGCGCGAGGTTCTGCTCGTCGAAGAGCACCTCGAGTCCGCCGACGATCGCCTGTGTCGTGCGGGTGCCGTGCTTGAGCAGCAGCCGGGCTCCCGGCCGCAGCGGCTTCTCGGCCAGCCAGCAGACGGTGGCGCTGAACTGCTGCACCGGATCCGGGGCGTCACCGGCCGTGGCGATCAGGTCGCCGCGCGACACGTCCACGTCGTCGGCGAGCAGGATCGTCACGCTGCGCCCGGTGTGTGCGGTGGCGAGCTGTCCGTCGGCGGTGTCGATCTGGCTGACGGTGGTGCGGGTACCGGCGGGCAGCACGACGACCTCGTCACCGACCGAGACGCGTCCGGCCGCGATCTGTCCGGCGTAACCACGGTAATCGGGGAACTCCGGTGTGCGGGGCCGGATCACATACTGGACCGGGAAGCGCAGGCCGACGTGTTCGCGGTCGGTCACGTTCGGCACCGTCTCGAGATGCTCGATGAGGGTGGGTCCGTCGTAGAAGGGTGTGGTCTCCGAGCGGGTGGCGACATTGTCGCCGTGCAGTGCCGACACCGGGATGGCGGTGACCTGCTCGGGCGACCAGCCGAGCGAGCGGGTGAGCTCCGCGAACTCCGCGGAGATGTCGGCGAACACCGATGCCTGATCGGAGACGAGGTCGATCTTGTTGACCGCCAACACCAATTGCGGGACCCCGAGCAGGGCCATCACCGCGGCGTGCCGACGCGTCTGCGCGACCACTCCGTTGCGGGCGTCGACCAGCAGGATGACCAGCGATGCGGTCGACGCTCCCGAGACGGTGTTCCGGGTGTACTGCACATGTCCGGGGGTGTCGGCGAGCACGAATGACCGTGCGGGCGTGGCGAAGTAGCGGTAGGCGACGTCGATCGTGATGCCCTGCTCCCGCTCCGCGCGCAGGCCGTCGACGAGCAGCGAGAGGTCGGGCCCTTCGAGTCCGCGGTCGACCGACGCCTTGGTGACGGCGTCGATCTGGTCGGCGAGCACCGATTTGGTGTCGTACAGCAGCCGGCCGACGAGTGTCGACTTGCCGTCGTCGACGCTGCCCGCGGTGGCGATGCGTAGCAGATCGGGGGCGGGACCGGAGGAGGTCGTGGTCATCAGAAGTATCCTTCGCGCTTGCGGTCTTCCATGGCGGCCTCGGACACGCGGTCGTCGCCGCGGGTGGCGCCACGTTCGGTCAACCGCGATGCGGCGACCTCGGCCAGGACGGCGTCGTTGTCGGCGGCGTCGGAGAGCACGGCGCCGGTCGAGGAGCCGTCTCCGACGGTCCGGTAGCGGACCGAGAGCCGTTGCAGCTCTTCGTCGTCGCGCGGACCGCCCCACGGTCCGGGGGTCATCCACATGCCGTCGCGCAGGTACACGTCACGCTGGTGTGCGTAGTAGATCTGCGGCAGCAGGACCTGCTCGCGGGCGATGTAGCGCCACACGTCGAGCTCGGTCCAGTTCGACAGCGGAAAGACACGCACGTGCTCGCCCGGTGCGTGGCGGCCGTTGTACAGGTTCCACAGTTCGGGGCGCTGCCGCTTGGGATCCCACTGGCCGAAGGCGTTGCGCAAGGAGAAGATCCGCTCCTTGGCGCGCGAACGCTCCTCGTCACGACGCCCACCCCCGAAGACCGCGTCGAAGCGGTTCTCGGTGATCGCGTCCAGCAGGGGAATGGTCTGCAGCGGGTTGCGTACCCCGTCGGGGCGTTCGGTCAGGCGTCCGTCGGCCAGGTAGTCCTCGACCCTGGCGACGTGCAGGCGAAGATTGTGGCGCGCCACGACCTGGTCGCGGAACTCGAGCACCTCCGGCAGGTTGTGGCCGGTGTCCACATGCAGCAGCGAGAACGGCAGTGGGGCAGGCCAGAACGCCTTCAACGCCACGTGCAGCAGGACCGTCGAGTCCTTTCCGCCCGAGAACAGGATGACGGGTCGCTCGAACTCGCCGGCGACCTCACGGAAGATGTGGATCGCCTCGGACTCGAGGGCGTCCAGGGTCGTGAAGTCGTCGGCGGTCTCGACGATCGGCTCGACAGCGGCGTCGGGAGCGGAGGTATCGGCAACGGTCATGCGTGGAGCCCACATTCTGTCTTGGCGCGTCCGGCCCAACGGCCGCTGCGCGGATCGGATCCGGGTTCGGGTTTGGCCGTGCACGGAGCACAGCCGATCGACGGGTAGCCGTCGTCGACGAGCGGGTTGACCAGCACACCGTTGCGGTCGATGTAGTCCTGCATGGTCTCGTCGGACCACGCGGCGATCGGGTTGATCTTGACCAACCCGAAGCCCTCGTCGAAGGAGATCAGCGGCGCATTCGCGCGGGTGGGGGCCTCCACGCGCCGGATACCGGTGATCCACGCATCGTAATGGGCCAATCCGGCTTTGAGCGGGACGACCTTGCGCAGACGGCAGCACTCGCCGGGGTCGCGGGCGAAGAGGTTGCGGCCCAGCAGATCGTCCTGTTCGGCGACGGAGTTCTCGGGAGTGAGGTTCACCATCTCCACGCCGTAGACCTGCTCCACGGCGTCGCGCGTGCCGATGGTCTCGGCGAAGTGGTAGCCGGTGTCGAGGAAGAGGACCTTGACCGGCGACCCGCCGAGCAGTTCACGATCGACGTGCTCGACCGACAGATCGACCAGTGCGGCGTCCTGCATGTTCGACGCGACGACGAAGTTGTCGCCGAAGGTCTCCGCGGTCCAGCGGATCAGCTCCTGTGGGGATGCGTCGAGACCGAGGTCCCGGGCGCCCTTCTCCGCGATCGTGCGCAACTCGGATTCGGAGTGACGGCGTCCGGTCGTGGCGGACGTTGACGCGGTCATCGCAGTGCCTCCTCATCAGCACGAACGGCCCACTGCGCGAACCGCTCTCCTTCGTCTCGCTGGTCCACGTAGTTCCGCACCACGCGGTCGATGTAGTCGCCGAGCTCGGTCGAGAGGACCTTGTGCTGGCGCAGCTTGCGACCGAAACCGGAGTCCTGCCCGAGGCTGCCTCCGAGATGCACCTGGAAGCCGTCGGTCTGGTTGCCGTCCTCGTCCTCGACGAGCTGGCCCTTGAACCCGATGTCGGCCACCTGCGAGCGGGCGCAGGAGTTCGGGCATCCGTTGATGTTGACGGTGATCGGGACGTCGAGGGCCGAGTTGATGTCGGCCAGACGCTCCTCGAGCTCGGGAACCAGACGCTGGGAACGCTTGCGGGTCTCGGTGAACGACAGCTTGCAGAACTCGATCCCGCTGCACGCCATAAGGTTCTGTCGCCAGTTGGACGGGCGCGCCGACAGCCCGAGGGCACCGACCTCGGCGATGATCTGCTCGACCTTGTCGTCGGGGATGTCGAGCACGACGAGCTTCTGATACGGCGTGAAGCGGATGCGATCGGATCCGGCGCGCTCGGCGGCATCGGCGACAGCGGTGAGGATCGTCCCCGAGACGCGGCCGGCGATGGCGGCGAATCCGACGGAGTTCAGTCCGTTCTTGAGTCTCTGCACGCCGACGTGATCGCGGGGGCGGGTCAGCGGCTGCGGGGCGGGACCGTCGACCAGTTTGCGACCGAGGTACTCGTCCTCGAGCACCTGACGGAACTTTTCGATGCCCCAGTCCTTGATGAGGAACTTCAGGCGGGCCTTGGCGCGCAGGCGACGGTAGCCGTAGTCACGGAAGATCGAGACGACGCCCTCCCACACATCCGGGACCTCGTCGAGCGGAATCCAGGCGCCGACCCGTTGCGCCAGCATCGGATTGGTGGACAGTCCGCCACCGACCCAGAGGTCGAGACCGGGGCCGTGCTCGGGATGGTCCACACCGATGAACGCGATGTCGTTGGTCTCGTGGGAAACGTCCTGCAGACCGGAGATGGCCGTCTTGAACTTGCGGGGCAGGTTCGAGTACTGGGGATCGCCGATGTAGCGGCGCACGATCTCGTCGATCGCGGGAGTCGGGTCGAGCACCTCGTCCACGGCGTCGCCGGCCAGCGGAGAGCCCAGCACGACGCGCGGGCAGTCGCCGCAGGCCTCGGTGGTCTTCAGTCCGACACCTTCGATCCGTTCCCAGATCGTCGGGACGTCCTCGATGCGGATCCAGTGGTACTGCACGTTCTCGCGATCGGACAGGTCGGCCGTGTCGCGGGCGAACTCGGTCGAGATCTGCCCGAGTGTCCGCAATTGCGCCACGTTCAGTGCGCCCGCATCGCAGCGGATACGCATCATGAAGTGGTTGTCTTCGAGGATGTCGATGTTCTCGTCACCGGTCCAGGTGCCGTCGTACCCCTCTTTGCGCTGGGTGTACAGGCCCCACCAGCGCATGCGTCCGCGTAGGTCCTGCTTGTCGATCGAGTCGAAACCCTGCTTGGCGTAGATGTTCTCGATCCGGGCCCGGACGTTGAGCGGGTTGTCGTCCTTCTTGACCTGCTCATTGGGGTTCAGCGGCTCGCGGTACCCGAGCTTCCACTGACCCTCGGCCCGGCGCTTCGTGGGACGGGCCTTGCGGGCCGGTCGCGCGCCGCGCGCCGCGGGCTTGGTTCCCTCGGCTGCCCGGCCCTTCGACTCCCCGGGCTTGTCCGTCGAATCGGAGGTGGTCACGGAAAGGTCATCGGTGGTGGACGTCATGAAGTCTCCTGCGCTGACGCGCACACGTCAGCAGTCACGAATGGTGGGCTGGAAACGTGCCGGCATACCCGCGCGAATGCGGGGAACTCCTCAGGGCCGAACCGTCGTCTGCTGACGACAGGGGAGCACGTCGTCTAAGGACGACAGAATGCGCTGCAGACGCGCTTGAGATCGATGTGGCGTCGAGCTGCGAGCCACACCCCTGGGGAAGTCACGCCGTTCATAGTGCCACGATCACCCTTGCTGCGTCTACTTGGGGTTATTTTCCCTCACGGTGACGCAAATGCCCACCGCGAGGTCCACATGTGGGTTTCAAGGCAGGCCCACCGGTCGATATTCCCGGGACCGCCTGATCGCAGACGTCGCGGGAATCGTCTCCCGGCGCCGATTCCGTGACGTCTGCGGGATCGTGGGGTGGGGTGTGCATGATGGACCAGTGGAAGTCGAGTGTGAAACGGACGTCGAGGGCGTCGTCGCGGCCGCCTGCGGTGCCGTCGATCCGTCCACCCCGTTGGGGCTCTATCTCCACGTCCCGTTCTGCGCCACTCGCTGCGGCTACTGCGATTTCAACACCTACACGGCGGGGGAGTTGGGGAGTTCATCATCGCCGGAATCGTGGCAGCAGGCCGTCGACCTCGAGCTGACAGCGGCTGCGCGACTTCTCCATCCGACCCGCAAGGTGTCGACGATCTTCGTCGGCGGGGGAACGCCGTCACTTCTCGGCGCCGACGGATTGGGCCGGCTGCTGCGTTCCGTTCGCGACAACTTCGACCTCGACGACGACGCCGAGGTGACCACCGAGTCCAATCCGGAATCGACCTCCCCGGAGTTCTTCGACGGACTGCTGCGGGCGGGATTCACCCGTATCTCGCTCGGCATGCAGTCGGCGGCGCCCCATGTGCTCGCGACTCTGGACCGCACCCACACTCCCGGGCGAGCGGTGGCCGCGGCCCGGGAGGCCGAGGCGGCCGGCTTCGACCACGTGAACCTCGACCTCATCTACGGAACGCCGGGCGAGAGTGACGCGGACTTGCACGCGAGTCTCGACGCGGTGCTGTCCACCTCGGTCGACCACGTGTCGGCGTACGCACTGATCGTGGAGGACGGGACCGCCCTCGCGCGCCGCATCCGTCGCGGCGAACTACCTGCCCCGGACGACGATGTGCTGGCCGATCGCTACCGCATCCTCGACGACCGCCTGCGTGCCGACGGTTTCGACTGGTACGAGGTGTCGAACTGGTCGAGGTCGGCGGCGGCGGCATGTCGGCACAACCTCGCGTATTGGCACAGCAGCGACTGGTGGGGCATGGGACCCGGCGCGCACTCCCATGTCGGCGGGGTGCGGTGGTGGAACGTCACACATCCGGCGCGCTACGCTGGCGGACTCTCCGACGGACATCTGCCGATCGGCGGGCACGAGGTGTTGTCCGACGAGGACCGCCACGTGGAGTCGGTGATGCTCACCGCTCGCTGCCGGGGTGGACTGGCCGTTGACGAGCTGACCGCCGACGAATACCGCCGGGCGGCCGACTTCATCGCCGACGGGTTGATCGAACACGTCGGCAGTGTCGGTGCGCGGCTGGTCCTCACCGACGCCGGCCGGCTTCTCGCCGATCGTGTCGTCCGGGAGATCCTGGTCGCGGGCTGACCGGCGGCTTCAGGATGCGAGGTCGCCACGCGTGCCGAACCCCTCACCGGTCCGGCGCGGCCGCACTGTTGGGCGGGAGCGTCCAGCCTGTGCTGCGGGCGCTGCGCCGGTGGGCACCGGGTGTCGTCGGCGGTGTCGGCGCACGACCCGGTGACGGCAGTTCGGCCGTGTCGAGCTCATCCTCGACGGACTCGGCGGCGGGATCGAGTTCGAGTGCGTCGAGATCGAGCATCCGTGCGTGGATGATATGCCGGTTGCGCAGTGCGGACCGGACGGCGCGGTGCAGACCGTCCTCCAGATAGAGATTGCCCTGCCACCGGACGACATGGGAGAAGAGGTCGCCGTAGAACGTGGAGTCCTCGCTGAGCAGTTTGTCGAGTGCCAGCACGGTCGTGACGGTGGTGAGTTCGTCGAGACGGAACTGCCGCGGCGGGATCTTGGCCCAGGCTCGCGCGGACAATCCGTGGTCGGGATAGGGCCTACCCTCCCGCACCCCCTTGAAGATCATCGAGCACTTCCCTGAGTCCGGCGCGGCCACCCGGATCGGATCCAGCGGGTTGCGCGCAACGGTTCGTAAGATGGACGTCACCTACTGTATGGCAGAGTTGTCGAACCGGGAGGTGCGCCGCATGTCGACTACGGACGATCGACGGTTCGCGATCCTGCGTGCCATCGTCACGGACTTCGTCGACACACAGGAACCCATCGGTTCCAAGGCGCTGGTCGAACGTCACCAGCTCGGGGTGTCGAGCGCAACGGTCCGCAACGACATGGCCGTCCTCGAGGCCGAGGGATACATCGCCCAGCCGCACACCAGTTCCGGTCGTATCCCGACCGACAAGGGCTACCGGATGTTCGTGGACCGGATCAGCGAGATCAAGCCGCTGTCGGCGGCCGAACGCCGCGCGATCCTGTCCGTGCTGGACTCCGGCGTCGACCTCGACGACGTACTGCGCCGCTCGGTCAAGCTCCTCGCACAGCTCACCCGGCAGGTCGCGGTCATCCAGTACCCGGTGCTGTCGACGGCGACGGTCCGGCACCTCGAGGTGGTCTCGCTGACGCCATCGCGTCTGCTCCTCGTCGTGATCACCGACACCGGGCGGGTCGAGCAGCGCATGGTCGGCCTCGCCGACGACCTCGCCGACGAGGACTACATCCGTCTGCGCGACATGTTCTCGGCGGCCCTGCACGGCAAGCGTCTCGAGGCGGCGTCGGCGGCGGTGGCCGAACTGGCCAACGAGGCGCCCGATGACATCCGGGCCGCCGCGATCACCGTGGCGACGGTTCTGGTCGAGACACTCGTGGAACGCGGCGACGATCGTCTGGTCCTCGGCGGGACGTCGAACCTGGCGCGATCGGCCGCCGACTTCGCGCCTGCCGCCGGTGGCATGGACACCGTCCTCGACGCGCTCGAGGAGCAGGTGGTCGTGTTGAAACTTCTCGCCACCAGTCAGAGCATGGGTGCGGTGACCGTGCAGATCGGAGAGGAGACGCAGACCGCGAACCTGCGTGGGACCTCGGTCGTCTCGACAGGGTACGGTGCATCGGGCACTGTGTTCGGCGGCGTCGGCGTGGTCGGTCCCACCCGCATGGACTACCCGGGAACAATCGCGTCTGTCGCAGCCGTTGCGAAGTATGTCGGCGAAGTGTTGTCCGATCGGTGACCTGTGCGGCCGCACGCGCGGCCCGGGTACCGGCCGATCCGACCGCCGGCCCTGTGAGACCAATGAGATAGAGGACCGAGACAACTGTGGCACGTGACTACTACGGCATCCTGGGCGTGGACAAAGGCGCCAGCGACCAGGAGATCAAGCGCGCCTACCGCAAGAAGGCACGCGAACTCCACCCGGACGTCAACCCGGGTGAGGAGGAGCGCTTCAAGGAGGTCAGCGCCGCGTACGAGGTGTTGACCGACCCCGAGAAGCGTCGCATCGTCGATGCCGGCGGTGACCCGCTGGCCGGTGCCGGTGCCGGAGGGTTCGGCGGTGGCTTCGGCAGCGGTGGTCTCGGCGACGTATTCGAGGCGTTCTTCGGTTCCGGCGGTGGTTTCGGTGGGGGTGGCTTCGGCTCGGGCCGCGGACCGCGGGGTCGCGTGCAGCCGGGCGAGCCCGCGCTCGTCGCCGTCGATCTCGATCTCGAAGAGTGCGCGTCCGGGGTCAACAAGGAGATCACGGTCGACACGGCGATCCTCTGCGACCTGTGCAAGGGCGCAGGTACCCACAACAATTCGACACCGACCACCTGCGACACCTGCAAGGGTGCCGGCGAGATCCAGGCCGTGCAGCGCTCGTTCCTCGGCCAGGTGATGACCGTCCGCGAATGTCCCACCTGCCACGGCGTCGGTGAGGTCATCCCGGACCCGTGCCGCAAGTGCGGTGGCGACGGCCGGGTGCGGTCGCGGCGCACCATGACCGTGAAGATCCCCGCCGGCATCGAGAGCGGCATGCGCGTCCGGCTCTCCGGTCAGGGTGAGGTCGGTCCCGGCGGCGGTCCGGCCGGCGACCTGTACGTCGAGGTCGGCGAACGCGCCCACGAGGTCTTCGTCCGTGACAAGGACGATCTGCACTGCACGATCCGCGTGCCCATCGTCGACGCCGCGCTCGGCGGTGAGATCGACGTCGACACCATCCTCGGCGGGACCGCACGCGTATCCTTCGCCGCGGGCACCCAGCCCGGACAGGTGGTCAAGGTGCGGGGCCAGGGTATGCCGCATCTCAACACCGGCGTCCGCGGCACGCTGCATGCTCATCTCGACGTCGTGGTCCCGACCCGACTCGATTCGGCGCAGACCGAGGCGCTCAACCGATTCCGCGCGGCCTCCGACGATCATGTCGAGGTCGTCACGTCGTCGGCGAGCAGCGCCTCGAGCGGCTTGTTCTCCCGACTGCGCAACGCGTTCGCCGGACGCTGACGAGGGCGGGGCGCCGACGTGAGTCCACCCCTGTTCTGGGTCGATGCGGTGCCCCGTCTCGGCGCCGACGTCACCCTCTCCGGTGCGGAGGGGCGCCATGCCGTCACCGTCACGCGAATCGCTGCCGGTGAAGAACTGGTCGTCGGGGACGGTCGCGGCTCCACGGCGCGCTGTGAGGTCGCCGCGATCACCGCGAAGGACACCCTGATCGCCCGCGCGCACACCTATGCCTATGTCGATCGCCCGCGGCCCACGGTGACGGTAGTGCAGGCGCTGCCGAAGGGGGAGCGGTCCGAACTGGCGGTCGACCTCGCGACCGAGGCCGGCGCGGATCGGATCATCCCCTGGCAGGCGGCGCGCTGCGTGGCGCGGTGGACCGGCAAGGTCGACAAGGGTCTCGCCAAGTGGGCATCGGCCGCGTCTGCCGCGGCCAAACAGAGTCGACGCCCCTGGATTCCCGACATCGGCCCGCTGGCCTCGACCACCGATGTCCGGGCCTTGAGCTCGGACGTGATCGCGGGCGGCGGCATCGTCGCCGTCCTCCACGAACACGGCGCCGTCGGCCTCCGCGATCTCGGGGTGGCCGACGTCGGCGAGATCGTTCTGGTGATCGGTCCCGAAGGAGGTCTCGACGACACCGAGATCGCCGACCTCACGGCGTTGGGCGCGACGTCGGTGATCCTCGGTCCGCAGGTGCTCCGTACGTCGACGGCGGCCGCCGTCGCGCTGGGCGCCCTCGGGGTGCTGACCGACCGTTGGTCCACGACATGACCTGGGAGTTGTGATGAGGAAGTGTGCGGCGCACCGCACCAAGATCGAATATGGCTCTGCGCCATCGCAATTCGGTCACGTCTACTATCCCGTCGACGGTGTCGGACCGGACGCCGTCGTGCGGCCGGTGGTCCTCGTCCACGGCGGGTACTGGACCACCGAATTCGGCCTCACCATCGAGACCGCGATCGCCCGGCTGTGCGCCGAACGCGGAGCCGTGGTGTGGAACGTCGAGTACCGGCGCGTGGGTGAACCCGGTGGCGGCTGGCCGACGACCGGTCGTGACGTCGTCGCGGCCATCCGCGCCCTCGACGGTACGGTTCCGGCCGCACTGCCCGCCGAGATCAACCAACGGGTGGACTGGGGCTCGGTCGCCGTCGTCGGACATTCGGCGGGCGGCCAGCTCGCGGTGTGGTCGGTCTCGCAACTGCGGGCACGGACCGATACGTGTGCGATCACAACGGTGATCGCACAGTCGGCCGCCCTGGACCTCGAGGCGGGCGCCGACCGCCCGTCGATCCGCGGACTGATGGGCCGGCCCGCCGACGAGATCGGCCACCGCTACCGCGACGCGTCGCCGCTGTGCCAGGAGCCGTTCGACGCGCACGTCATCGCACTGCACGCCGAGGACGATATCGCCATCCCGGTCGAGTCGAGCCGTCGCTACGTCGACGCGGTGACGGCGCGCGGGCAGTCCGCAGAACTGATCGTCGTACCGGGTGAGGGGCATGACGCCTTCGTCGATCCGCGCAGCGCGTCGACGCGACAGACCGTGCGGCTGCTCGGTCTGTGATGCGTCTCGGGTTCCGAGCCGGGAACGGCATGCCCGGACCCGGGAATATTGCCTGGGAGATGCGCGGTTCGATCGCGTTAGACTGGCTGCATCCCGGCGACAAGAATGCGTCGAGAAGACCCCTGAGGAGTGATTTCATACGTGAGTGACGACAACCCCGACGTGAGCACGCCGACGAGCCGAACTCCTGCGGGCCGATCTGTCACCTCCAACGTGGAAATCTCTCCCGAGGTGGTCTTCGGTCTGCTCGGCACCAGCGACGTCAATCTGCGCACTCTCGAACAGTTGCTTCCCGCCGACATCCATGTCCGTGGCAACCAGGTCACCCTCACCGGTGTGCCGGCCGACGTCGCCGCGTCCGAGCGGGTCATCGCCGAACTCGTCGATCTGGTGGGTCGCGGTACGCCGCTGACCCCCGATCTCGTGCGACACAGCGTCTCGATGCTGTCCGAGGGATCGGCGGAGTCGCCCGCAGACGTGCTGTCCCTCGACATCATCTCGCGGCGCGGCAAGACGATCCGGCCGAAGACGCTCAACCAGAAGCGCTACGTCGACGCCATCGACGACAACACAATCGTCTTCGGTCTCGGACCCGCCGGCACGGGCAAGACCTACCTCGGGATGGCAAAGGCAGTGCAGGCCTTGCAGTCCAAGTCGGTCAACCGCATCATCCTCACGCGTCCGGCGGTCGAGGCCGGCGAGCGGCTCGGCTTCCTGCCCGGCACGCTGAGCGAGAAGATCGATCCGTATCTGCGGCCGCTGTACGACGCGCTGCACGACATGATGGATCCCGAGGCGATCCCGAAGCTGATGGCGGCGGGGGTCATCGAGGTCGCGCCGCTGGCATATATGCGTGGTCGGGCGCAGCCCCTGTCGACGCGCGTACTCACCCCGACCGGTTTCCGTCCGATCGGTGACCTCGTGGAGGGCGACGAGGTGATCGGCTCGAATGGGGCCCCGACCGAGGTGCTGGGCGTGTACCCGCAGGGATTCAAGGACATCGTGCGTGTGACCGCCCAGGACGGTGCGACGACCTTGTGCTCGACCGATCATCTGTGGTCGGTCTACACACGCGGCGATCGTCGGCGTGGCAAGGGTCCTCGCGTCCTCGCCGCCAAGGAGATGATCGGAAACCTCCGAGCAGCGCACTACCACCGCTACGAGCTGCCCGTTCTCTCCGCGCCGGTGTCGTTCGACGCCCGGCCTGTGCCGTTCGATCCATACGCCCTCGGCCTGATGCTGGGCGACGGTTGCATGGCGGGCATGACCACACCGTCGTTCACGACCGCTGACCCGGACCTTGTCGAGGCGCTGGTCGAGGCGGTCCCAGGCATCCGGGCCCGGCGGAAGTCGGATGTGGACTATGTGTTGAACCGGATCACCAGTCCGGGTGAGGTCATCACGATCGAGAACCCCGTCACGGGTGCGATGCGTGTGCTCGGCCTGTGGGGTAGCAAGTCCGCGACGAAGTTCGTGCCCCCGCGGTACCTGCAGAACTCTGCCGACGTCCGGCTGGCGGTTCTCCAGGGTCTTCTCGACACCGATGGCGGACCGGTCGATCAGGCGGGCCGCACCTGCCGTGTCCAGTACACGACGACCTCCGATCGGTTGCGCGACGACGTGGCCTTCCTGGTCCGGTCACTCGGCGGGGTGGTCTACACACGCACTCGCGCTGCGGCCGGCCGGACGCCCTGCCACGCGAGGGGAAGAGACGTGCCCTATCGGCATGATTCGCACGTGCTCGACATCCGGCTCCCCAAGGGACTCGCCCCGTTCCGGCTCGCGCGCAAGGCAGCGAAGTACGACGCGGGCGCGCCCAAGGAGCCCAAACGCTACATCGAGAGCATCGAGGAGGCGGGCACGAAGGAGTCCGTGTGCATCCGGGTGGCCGCCGAGGACTCGCTGTACGTGACCGAGGACTTCCTGCTGACCCACAACACGCTCAATGATGCCTTCATCATCCTCGACGAGGCGCAGAACACCACCGGCGAGCAGATGAAGATGTTCCTGACCCGGCTCGGTTTCGGGTCCAAGGTGGTCGTCACCGGTGACACCACACAGGTGGATCTGCCGGGCGGCGCGCAGAGCGGGCTCACCGCCGCGACCCGCATCCTGGACGGCATTGACGACATCCATTTCTCGCACCTGACAAGTGCCGACGTCGTCCGACACCGCCTGGTCGCCGACATTGTCGACGCGTACGGACGTGCCGAGGAGAACGACCGGGGCAGGTTGCGTGATGCCGACCGGCTGCCGGGCAACCGTGCGTCCCGACGCGCGGCGACCCACGGGCGTCGGTCATGAGCATCGAGCTGGCGAACGAATCCGGGGTCGAGGTCCCCGACGACCTGATCATCGCCGCGGCGCGGTTCGCGATCGTGGCGATGGACGTGAATCCGGCGGCCGAGTTGTCGGTGCTCCTCGTCGACGAGGACGCGATGGCCGACATGCACATGCAGTGGATGGATCTGCCCGGACCGACGGACGTGATGAGCTTCCCGATGGACGAGTTGGTCCCGGGAGGTCGTCCGGATGCGGCCGAGCCGGGTCCGGCGATCCTCGGTGACATCGTGCTCTGTCCGGAGTTCGCGGCACAGCAGGCGAAGTCGGCGCGCCGTTCGTTCGAGCACGAGTTGTCGATGCTGACCATCCACGGTGTCTTGCATCTCCTCGGCTACGACCACGCCGAGCCGGAGGAGGAGAAGGAGATGTTCGGGCTGCAGAACCGGATCCTCGAGGACTTCTACGCCGAACGTCATCGACTGGCACAGAATCGCCGTCAGTCGGATCGGGACACCAAGCTGTTGACCAACATCGGTTTCGCCGAGACCGCTCTGCCCGAGAACGCCGCGCGCGAGGAGGAGTGAGGGTGCCCGACGACGTCTGGTTCGTCGTGGCCGCACTGCTCCTGGTGCCGCTGGGCGGGATCTTCGCCGCCATCGACGCCGCCTTGTCGACCGTGTCCATCGCACGGGTCGAGGACATGGTCAAAGAGCAGCGTGCGGGCGCGATCCGGTTGGCCTCCGTGTTGCAGGGACGCGGTACCTATGTGGGTCTGGCCGTGTTGTTGCGGGTGACGTGTGAGACGGCCTCGGTGGCCCTCATCGCGCTGGTCCTCACCGATTCGCTCGGCGTGGGGTGGGGTCTGTTCACCACCATCGTCGGGATGGCGGTCGTGTCGTATGTGGCCGTCGGCGTCGGGCCGCGCACCCTCGGACGGCAGCACGCCTACACGATCGCGTTGTCCTCGGCGATCGTCGTGCAGGCAATCGGCCTGCTGCTCAAGCCGGTCACGCGATTGCTCATCCTGGTGGGCAACGCCGTGACCCCGGGCAAGGGGTATCGCAACGGTCCGTTCGCGACCGAGGTCGAACTGCGCGAGGTCGTCGATCTCGCAGAGGCCAGCGGCGTCGTCGCCGCCGATGAGCGGCGGATGATCCAGTCGGTGTTCGATCTCGGTGACACGAACGCGCGCGAGGTGATGGTGCCGCGTCCCGAGATGATCTGGATCGAGCGCGACAAGACGGCCGCCCAGGCGATGAACCTGGCCGTGCGTTCGGGACATTCGCGGATTCCGGTGATCGGAGAGAACCCCGACGACATCGTCGGCGTCGTCTACCTCAAGGACCTCGTCGCCGGTAGCGCGCAGCAGCTCTCCGGGCGTGTCGACGACGTGATGCGAGACGCCCAGTTCATCCCCGACTCCAAGCCCCTGGACAAGGTGCTCGCCGACATGCAGCGCACGCGTAACCACATGGCGCTGCTCGTGGACGAGTACGGCGGCATCGCCGGACTGGTCACCATCGAGGACGTGCTGGAGGAGATCGTCGGCGAGATCACCGACGAGTACGACACGGACGAGGTCGCCCCGATCGAGGATCTCGGCGACGGCTCCTACCGGGTGTCGGCGCGACTGCCCGTCGAGGACCTCGGCGAACTCTTCGGCCTGGACATCGATGACGACGAGGTCGAGACGGTGGGCGGTCTCATCGGTCTCGAACTCGGTCGTGTGCCGTTGCCGGGAGCGCGGGTCGAGTCCGATGGTCTGCTGTTGATCGCCGAGGGCGGACCGAACCGCCGGGGTCGTCAGCGCATCATCACCGTGTTGGCCAGTCGTATCGACGAACCCGAGACCGACGCCACGCCCGACGACGACCGTGACGACACGGACAGCGACATGGCCGTCGACGATCGCCCCGAGACGCCCAACGGTACGGAATACTCCATGTCCAGCCGCGGACGTTCCTCCGACCGTTCGCGCGCCGACGACCACGACAACAGCGAGGACCGACAGTGACCCCATCCCCGAGCGGACAGCCCGACCTGTCCGACGAGGACCAGAAGCTCGTCGTACTGGCCCGAGGTGCCCTCGCCCGCGCCGAGACGCCGTCGGCGGCGGCCGTCCGCGACGGTGACGGCCGTACCTATGCCGGCGCACCGGTGACGACGTCGACGCTCACGCTCTCCGGTCTACAGGTCGCGGTTGCGACGGCCCTCTCGAGCGGGGCGCAGGCCTTCGAGGCCGCCGTGCTGGTGAACGGCGACGCCGACGACCCCGGGATGGCCACCCTGGCCGAGATCACGCCGTCCGCCTACGCGGTGGTGACCGATCTGTCGGGCACGCCCACCGGCCGCACGGACGGCCGAGGATGACCGAGTTCCGGTCCGGCTTCGTCTGTTTCGTCGGCAGGCCCAACACAGGCAAGTCGACGTTGACCAACGCATTGGTCGGCGAGAAGATCGCCATCACCTCCAACCGTCCCCAGACCACTCGACACACGATCCGCGGGATCGTGAATCGTGATGACGCGCAGCTGATCCTGGTCGACACGCCCGGACTCCACCGCCCGCGTACGCTTCTCGGGCAACGCCTCAACGATCTGGTCCGCGACACCTACTCCGAGGTCGACGTCATCTGCGTCTGCGTGCCCGCCGACGAGTCCATCGGCCCGGGGGACCGGTGGATCGTCTCGCAGGTGCGTCAGATGGCCCCCCGCACCACGATTCTCGGCGTCGTCACCAAGATCGACCGGGTGACCCGCGACAAGGTGGCCTCGCAGCTGGTGGCGCTCTCCGAATTGCTCGGACCGACGTCGGAAGTCGTTCCCGTGTCCGCGAAGTCGGGCAAGCAGCTCGACGTCCTCACCGACGTGCTGGTCGGTCTCATGGAACCCGGCCCCGCGTTCTACCCTGACGGCGAGCTCACCGACGAGCCCGAAGAGGTCCTGATGGCGGAGTTCATCCGCGAGGCGGCCCTCGAAGGCGTCCGCGATGAGCTGCCGCACTCGCTGGCGGTGGTGATCGAGGAGATCATCCCGCGCGGCGATCCCGACGGCGACCACAACACCGTTACCCGGGCCGACACCGACCACGACGACGCCGGACACGACCAGGAGTCCACCGCCGGCCCGAGGATGATCGATGTGCACGCGCTCCTCTACGTCGAGCGGGACAGCCAGAAAGGGATCATCATCGGCCATCGAGGTGCCCGCCTCAAGGAGGTCGGGACCGTCGCGCGCGCGCAGATCGAGAAGCTGCTCGGCACGAAGGTGTACCTCGATCTCCACGTGAAGGTCGCCAAGGACTGGCAGCGCGATCCGAAACAGTTGGGACGCATGGGCTTCTAGAAGAGCGGAGTCGGTCGGCGATCGAGGGGAGAGCGAGATGGGCAGACACGAGAACTCCGACGACGGCGACGCCGCGGTCGAGCAGGTGGGTCAGGGCATGCACTCGACGCCCGCTCACGATGCCGAGGCGGGCACGACGATCGCCGGCGTGTTGCGCTCACCGCGCTTCTGGCTGGCACCGCTGATCCTGGTCGTCGTCATCATGTCGCTGATGGCCGCGCTGTACATGGGCGCCGTCGCCGATCCGCAGAAGAACCTGCACGATTTCCCGATCGCTCTGGTGAACGAGGATCGTGGCGGTGAGGTCGACAACCCGGACGGTGGCACGACGAAACAGAACTTCGGTGATCAGGTCGCCGACGCGATGGTGCCGACGGCGGCGAAGAGTGGCATCGCCCTGCATCGCACCGACCGCGTCACCGCCCTCAACGACCTGAACTCGGGTAAGGCCTACGGGGTCGTCGTGATCGGCCCCAACTTCACCAACCGCGCGGTGAGCCTCGGTCGGGCGGCGGTTCTCCAGGCCAAACCGGACCCGATGGCGATCGACGTGTTCATCAACCGCGGTTCCGGGACCTTCGCGTCCGCGGTCACGACGACCTTCGCCGACGAGTTGTCGACGCAGGTCAACGCGCAGGTGGGAGAACGTCTGACGGCCACCGTCCGGCAATCGCTGGTCCGGGCGGACGTCCCGTTCAGTGGCGCTGCGCAACTGGCGTTGTCGAATCCGGTCGACGTGAAGGTCGTCGAGCCCACTCCGCTGCCCGACGGCTCCGGAAACGGGTTGTCGGCGTTCTACTACACATTGCTGCTCATCCTGGCGGGCTTCACCGGGGCGATGATGGTGAGCATCGTCGTCGACGGCATGCTCGGCCAGACACCCATCGAGTACGGCCCGTTCTACCAACTGCGCCAACGACTCGCGATCTCCCGCTGGGGGACGCTCGCCGCGAAGTGGACGGTCATGGTGCTCGTCGCGATCGTACAGTCGGCGCTGTTCATCGGAGTGTGTACCGCGGTCGGCACGTCCCTGCCGAATGCGTTCTCGCTGTGGATGTTCTCGGTGCTCGCCATCTCGGCCGTCGGGATCTCGGCGAGCGCGATGATGGCGGTGTTCGGCAATCCCGGCCTGTTGGTCAATCTGATCTTCTTCGTGATCCTCGGTCTGCCGTCGTCGGGCGGCACCGTGCCGCTCGAGGCCTCTCCGCGCCTGTTCGCATGGATCGCGGCGGTCGAACCCATGCACGTCGTGTATCTCGGGTGCCGGGCGATCCTGTATTTCGACGCCGACTTCGACGCCGGCCTCGGTCGATCGGTCATCCAGTGCGCGGTCGGTCTGCTCGTCGGGGCGCTGCTCGGGTGGGGCGGCACCAAGCTCTACGACCGCAAGGGGTGGCATCGCTTCCCGGGTGGGATGACATTGCCGCCACGGCTCGCCCGGATCGCCGACAGCACGGGTATGCCGACGATCACCACGCCGTCGGCGGCGCATGTCGCCGGGATCGGGGCCGTGCGCCCCGGAGACGAGACCGAGGATCGTCACGTGTCGGGGTAGGCCACTGTCGGTGGGCGGTGGAACAATGACCCGGTGAGGTTCTACCGGGATGAGGCCGTCGTGCTTCGCCAGCACAAGCTGGGCGAGGCCGATCGGATCATCACGTTGCTCACCCAGGACCATGGACTCGTGCGCGCCGTCGCCAAAGGGGTGCGCCGGACGCGTTCCAAGTTCGGCGCCCGTCTCGAACCGTTCGCCCACGTCGACGTCCACCTCTATCCGGGGCGCAATCTCGACGTCGTGACGCAGGTCCACACCTTGCACGTCTTCGCCGACACGATCGTCGCCGACTATGGCCGGTACACCACGGCCTGCGCGGTCCTGGAGACCGCGGAGCGCCTCGCCGGTGAAGAACGCGCTCCCGCTGCTCAACTGCATCGGCTCACCGTCGGGGCACTCGCGGCGCTCGCCGAGAGTCGACGGCCGAACGAACTGATCCTGGATGCCTATCTCCTGCGGGCGATGCATTGCGCGGGGTGGATGCCGACATTGGACGTCTGTGCCCGATGCGCCCAGCCTGGGCCCCATCGCGCCTTTCACGTCGCGGCCGGTGGAGCGGTGTGCATCCACTGCCGCCCGCCCGGTTCGGCGACACCGTCTCCGGGGGTGCTCGATCTGATGGATGCCTTGTTCCGCGGGCATTGGGAACACACGGACGGGATCAGCACCTCGATGCAGCGTCAGGCGAGCGGCCTCACCGCGGCTCATCTGCAATGGCATCTCGAGCGCCAGTTGCGAACCCTGCCGCTCATCGAGCGCGAGGCACCTCATAGGCTGGTGGACACCGCATGAGAGGAGACGGTTGATGGCGTTACGACCCGGTTCACGATCCGGGAGTCGACAGGCCCGACCGGAACCCGTCCCCGTCCGACCGCCCGATCCACATCCCAGCGGTGCCCAACCGCCGAACCTCCAGCCCGAGCTGATCCCACGGCATGTCGCCCTGGTGATGGACGGCAACGGACGATGGGCCCAGGATCGCGGACTGCCTCGGACCGAGGGGCACAAGCGCGGTGAGGCCGTCTTGATGGACACCGTCTGCGGCTGCATCGAACTCGGCGTCACGTGGCTGTCCGCCTACGCGTTCTCCACCGAGAACTGGTCGCGTAGCCCCGATGAGGTGCGTTTCCTGATGGGCTTCAACCGGGATGTCATCCGTCGTCGGCGTGACGAGATGAACGAGATGGGTGTGCGCGTGCGATGGGCCGGTCGCCGACCGCGACTGTGGCGCAGCGTGATCCGAGAGCTCGAGATCGCCGAGGAGATGACCCGCGACAACACCGTGATGACCCTGACGATGTGCGTCAATTACGGCGGTCGCGCCGAGATCGCTGATGCCGCAAAAGAGATCGCGCGCCGCGCCGCGGCCGGACAGCTCGATCCGGAGCGGGTCACCGAGGCATCGTTCGCGCGCTATCTCGACGAACCGGACATGCCCGACGTCGACCTGTTCCTCCGCCCGTCGGGGGAGCAGCGGATCTCCAACTTCCTGCTGTGGCAGTCGGCCTACGCCGAGATGGTCTACCAGGAGAAGCTGTTTCCCGACTTCGATCGTCGCGACCTGTGGGCGGCATGCGTCGAGTACGCCTCCCGTGACCGACGTTTCGGCGGGGTCATGCCGAGATGACCGACTCCGCTGCAGCCGCGTCGGAACTGCTGACCCGGGTGGTCGCCCTCGTCGGCGAGTTCGGTGAGGTCGGCGATGTCGACCGGGATTCAGTTGTGGCGCAGGTCGGTTCGACGAGATCGTCGATCCGGGCATTGAGCCTCGCCCCCGGACTCGAGGTCCTCACGGTGACCCAACTCGTCGCGGTGAACCTACCGAACACCGATGGTCTGCGCGACGACGTGGAGAGCTACGACAGCCAGCTGAGTCTGGGCGCGCTGCGACGTTCCGATCCCGCAGGTGTCACCACAGATGTGTTGCAGTACTACACATTTCCCGCCGGATCACTCGACGACATCCCGTTGCTGACGGTGCTGCACATGGTGTTGTCGGCCGGTGCGGACGTCGCGGTCCGATTGACCGGAGGGCAGGGTGCTTCGTGATGCTCGCAGGCTCGCTCCTGAGGGATCGGTGAGGCTCGCGCTAGCGGCAGCCACCGCAATAGCCGAAGACCTCGACGGTGTGGTTGATGTCGGTGAAACCGTGCTCGGCGGCGACGCCGGCGGCCCATTTCTCGACGGGCTCGGCCTGCACCTCGACGGTCGTCCCACACCGGCGACACACGAGGTGATGATGATGGCCGGAGGAGCAGTGCCGGTAGCGGGTCTCTCCCGAGCCGTCCCACAGCACGTCGATCTGACCTGACTGGCTCAGCGCCTGCAGATTCCGGTACACGGTCGTCAGCCCGATCGACTCGCCGCGGGCCTTCAACTGATCGTGCAACTCCTGCGCGGAGACGAAGTCGTCCCCGGCGGCGAGGGCATCGGCGATGGCGGCCCGTTGCCGTGTCGAGCGCACACCCGTCACCGGACGGTCCGGTTGCGTGGTCACGACGGCACCGCCCGGTCGTCGGCGGTGCCGGAACCGATGGGTTCCTCCATGGCGTGCACGAGTGCATCGGTGACGATGTGCGCGAGGTGCTCATCGACGAGTTCGTACATGATCTCGCGACCGTTGCGGTTGCCCCGCACGACTCCGGCGTCCTTCAGTACCCGCAGATGCTGGCTGACCAGCGGCTGACTCAGCGCCAGCGAGCCCACCATCTCGTGAACGCACTGGGGCCGCGTGCGCAGGAGCAGCACGATCGCGACCCGGGTGGGCGAGGCGAGCGCGCGCAACAGATCGCTGGCCGCCTCACAATCCGCCGGACCCGCGACGGGGTCCGGGCCGGTGGCTGCGCAATCACGATCTGACGACTTCATCGCCTCCATACTAAGGGAAGTCGTTTTCATTTGACTCGCGCCGCGGGCGGCGAACCCGTCGGCCCGCTGTCAGCAGATATCGGGTCCCGACGACAGCGCGCATGTCGCCACCGCGTAGCCGACGCCGGAGGCGGAGATCGCCAGCGCGTCGGTGTTCACGTTGTCGACCGTGTCGCGGGCGCTGTGATAGCTCGGATCGAACGGGGCACCCGCCCGGCCACCCCACTTCTGCGCCTCATCGGCGGACTTCCGCTGCTCGGCGCCGGTCTCCGTACCACCGATCGGGATCCCGGCCTCGGCGAACGGTGCGTAATCCGACCGCCCGACCAGATCTGCTGGCGCGGTCGGTATCCGTCTGCTCTCGTAGAAGCGTCGGAACACGGCCTCGATCCGATCCGACCCCGATGGTCCCGGGCCGGCGCCGCGCTTGTCGGAGTCGTCGCCGTCGAGGACGAAGAACCCCGCGTTCGGCGAGCCGAGCATGTCGAAGTTCAGATAGGCGGAGATCGACTCGCGGGCATTGTCGTCGAGCGACTCGACATAGCGACCGGACCCGATCAGTCCTTCCTCCTCGGCACCCCAGAACGCGAAGCGCACCCCGCGGGACACCGACGGCGTCGGACCCATCCGTAACGCCGTCTCGAGAACTGCTGCGGTACCGGTGGCGTTGTCATTGATGCCGGGACCCGCGTCCACACTGTCGAGGTGGGCACCCGCCATGACGACGTCATCGTGCGCCCCGGTCCGGGTCTGGGCGATCACCGATCGGGACGTGACGGTTGTGGTCCGAGCCGTCGTCGACAGGGTGACCGACCGCGCGTCCCGCAGCCGGCCGCCGGCGCCGCGGTCGACGCCGACCACGGGGATCGAGGTGTTGTTGTCCGGTCCGAGGGTGGCGCCGGCGAGCGGATCGTCCGAGGAGTTCACGACCACCATCCCGACGGCACCGGCAGCAGTGGCCAGGTCTGCCTTCCGGGTGAACGTGCACTCGCCGCGCCCGACGACGACCACCGCGCCGCGGCTGTCGGCCGGATAGTCGCCGGGGGCGCAACCGACCCGGTCGACGGCCCGCGCAGGAGCCGACACCGGCCTCCCGTCGGTGCCTCGCGTGTACTGCAGAGGCGTCGCGCGCACGTCGGCGGCGTCGGCGGTCAGAGTCGTCGTCCCGGCATCGAAACGCGGAAAGTCGAACCGCGGGGTGGTGACGTCGAAACCCGCATCACGCAGTGTCTGCGCGACATGATCGACCGAGGCGTCGTAGCCGGGTGTCCCCGCCGCCCGGTTGCCCCCGTGCGCATCGGCGATCGACTGCAGCGCCCGAATGTGTCCGGTCACCGCCCGACCGGTCACCGCCGATGCCAAAGCGTCCGGATTCAGGTCGTTGACCACCCCGGACATCGACGACGATGACGAGGACGCCGGGGTCGACGGTCCGCCATGGTTCTCGCCGCCCGGTGCGCCGCACGCCGCCGTGGCGGCGACCGCCATCCCGAGGGCGAGCAGGCGCACCGAGTTCTTCCCGGTCCGATCGCTCACGTACACCCGCATCACGGCACCAGGGTAGGCGGGCGCCCGATCGGATCGGCGCGGCGTCGAACCCCGATCGGCCGGTGTCGGTGTGTGTGGGTCGGCTGCGATTCCGTCGTCGCACGATGCTGCGGCTACCCTGTAGGGGTTGCCGTGTCCTCAGCTGGACGATCGTCCGCCGACGACACCGTCGACGCCGAACCAGACCTGCCCGCCTACTCGTTGGAGATCAGTTAACCGTGGCCGCCCAGTCCAACCGCGTCGAAGCCGTCGTCAATCTCGCCAAGCGTCGAGGTCTGGTGTTCCCGAGCGGAGAGATCTACGGCGGCACGAGGTCTGCGTGGGACTACGGCCCGCTGGGCGTCGAGGTGAAGGAGAACATCAAGCGCCAATGGTGGCGGTCGATGGTCACCAGCCGCGACGACATCGTCGGACTCGACTCGTCGGTCATCCTGCCGCGACGCGTGTGGGAGGCCTCCGGTCACGTGGAGGTGTTCACCGATCCGCTCGTCGAATCGCTGCACACGCACAAGCGTTACCGTGCGGATCACCTGATCGAGGCGTACGAGATCAAGCACGGCCATCCGCCGGCCAATGGGCTCGCCGACATCAACGACCCGGAGACGGGGCAGCCGGGCAAGTGGACCGAGCCGAGGGCGTTCAGTGGCCTGCTGAAGACGTTCCTCGGACCCGTCGACGACGAAGAGGGCCTGCACTACCTCCGTCCGGAGACCGCGCAGGGCATCTTCGTGAACTTCAAGAACGTGATGACCACGGCTCGTAAGAAGCCGCCGTTCGGTATCGCCCAGATCGGCAAGAGCTTCCGCAACGAGATCACCCCGGGCAACTTCATCTTCCGGACCCGCGAGTTCGAGCAGATGGAGATGGAGTTCTTCGTCAAGCCGGGCGAGGACGAGGAGTGGCACCAGTACTGGATCGACCAGCGTTTCGACTGGTACGTGGACCTGGGGATCGATCCGGAGAACCTGCGCCTGTACGAGCATGCGCAGGACAAGCTGTCGCACTATTCGAAGCGCACGGTCGACGTCGAGTACAAGTTCGGCTTCTCCGGCAACCCGTGGGGCGAGCTCGAGGGCGTCGCGAACCGGACCGACTTCGACCTGTCGACCCACAGCAAACACTCCGGCGAGGATCTCTCGTTCTTCGACCAGGCCTCGGGTGAGCGCTACACGCCGTACGTCATCGAGCCGGCCGCGGGTCTGACTCGGTCGCTGATGGCGTTCCTGTGCGACGCCTACACCGAGGAAGAGGTGCCGAATGCCAAGGGCGGCACCGACACCCGCACGGTCTTGCGGCTTGACCGGCGGCTCGCGCCGGTCAAGGCCGCGGTGCTCCCGCTGTCGCGCAACGAGAAGCTGTCGCCCAAGGCGAAGGATCTCGCGACGGAGCTGCGCAAGCACTGGAACGTGGACTTCGACGACGCGCAGGGGATCGGCAAGCGCTATCGCCGCCAGGACGAGATCGGCACGCCGTTCTGTGTGACCGTCGACTTCGACACCCTCGACGACCAGGCGGTCACCGTCCGTGAGCGCGACACCATGAGCCAGGAGCGGGTCGCCCTCGACAAGGTGGTCGAGTACCTCGGCGGCAAGCTCCTCGGCGCCTGAGGTCGTCGCCCGTAGGTCTTCGCCGCGTCGTGCGACCTGCGGATATCTGTCATAGTTGAGTGTGGAGTTGCCGCGCGCCCGGGCATGGGGTCCGGGGAGGGAGCGGCGAGGAGAGTGAGTGCAGCAGTGTCCGTCAGCGGCAAGGTCGTCCATTACGACGCGAATCGGGGATTCGGGTTCCTCGCACCGGAAGCGGGCGGGGCCGATGTATTCCTGCACATCAACGACATCGACATCGACGAGAACGCGCTCAAGCCGGGCGCCAAGGTCGAGTTCGACATCGAGGAGACCGACCGGGGCACCAAGGCGGTCAACGTCGCGGTCACCGAGGCCGCACCGGCCGACGAGTCCGGCGGCGGTTTCCGCGGGCATCGACGCGACAATCACGATCACGGTCGTTCGCACGATCGAGACCGCGATCGCGATCGGTCCCGACGCCCGCGTGGCGGCGGCGGGTCGCTCGACGCGGCGTCGTTCACCGAGGAGCTCACCGAGCTGCTGCTCGACTCCGCCGACGACCTGACGGCGGCCCAGATCGTGGCGATCCGCCAGCGTGTCACCGACTTCGCGGTCGGCCGGGGTTGGGTGCTTGACTAGCACCACCGGTGTGCCCGCCATCCCGCCGACGGCCGACTATCGCGACGAGGCCGTCGAACGGATCGTGCCGGAGGCGCCCAAAGTGGCGAGCCTGCCCGGTACCCGCACCGACCATCGCAGCGATTTCGCGCGCGACCGGGCCCGTGTCCTGCATTCGGCGGCGTTGCGTCGGCTGGCGGACAAGACGCAGGTCGTCGGGCCGCGGGAGGGCGACACCCCGCGAACCCGACTGACCCACTCCCTCGAGGTGGGGCAGATCGGTCGCGGAATCGCGATCGGACTCGGATGCGAACCCGACCTGGTGGAACTCGCCGGTCTGGCCCACGACATCGGCCATCCGCCCTACGGGCACAACGGTGAGCGGGCGCTCGACGAGGTCGCCGCCGAGATCGGCGGGTTCGAGGGCAACGCCCAGAATCTGCGCATCCTGACCCGGCTCGAGCCGAAACTCCTCGACGCGGCCGGTCGCAGCGCGGGTCTGAATCTCACCCGTGCGTCGCTCGACTCCACCCTCAAGTACCCGTGGGCCCGATCGGGCCCGGGCACCAAGTTCGGGGCCTACGACGACGACGCGGCGGCCCTCGCGTGGATTCGCCAGGATGCCCCGGGTATCCGGCAGTGCCTCGAGGCGCAGGTCATGGACTGGTCCGACGACGTCGCCTATTCGGTGCACGACCTCGAGGACGGGGTGATCGCCGATCGCATCGATCTGCGGACTCTCGGTGATCCCACCGACCAGCGCGCCCTCGCCGACATCGGCGTCCGCGAGTTCGACGGACTCGAGGCGGGCGCGCTGATCGATGCCGCCCAACGGCTTTCGCGGATGGAGATCGTCAACGCCGCAGGCGGATACGACGGCAGCCTGGACAGCGCGGTCGCGCTCAAGCGCCTGACGAGCGAGCTCATCGGTCGATTCGCGTCGGCCGCGATCACCGGCACACGCGCGATCGTCGGCGACCGGTCGGTGGCCCGCTACGACGCCGAGTTGACCGTCTCCCCGCTCGTGGCCGCCGAGGTCGCGATCCTCAAGACCTTGGCGCTGCGGTTCATCTTCTCCAACGAGCGGCACAAGGCGTCCCAGCACCGTCAGCGTGAGCGAATCCACCGGGTCGCGGTTTGGCTGACCGCTGCGGCGCCGGGTGGACTCGACCCGATCTTCGTGCCGCTGTGGCAGGAGGCGGCCGACGACGATGCGCGCCTGCGGGTGATCGTCGACCAGATCGCCTCAATGACCGAAGGTCGACTCGAACGCACCGATCGCCAGAACTCGGGAGCTCAGGCCCACCTGGGATGAGCCGCGGACGTGCCGTGCCTACGCACGCCCGGTGATCACTACACTGGTCCGCGTGCCAGGCCGAATCCCCGATCGCGACATCACGGCTATCCGTGAGCAGACTCGGATCGAGGAGATCGTCGGCGACTACGTCGCGTTGCGTCGTGCGGGCGCGGACAGTCTCAAGGGTCTGTGCCCCTTCCACGACGAGAAGTCGCCGTCTTTCCACGTACGTCCGAATCACGGTCACTTTCACTGCTTCGGTTGCGGCGAGGGCGGTGACGTCTACAGCTTCCTGCAGAAGCAGGAACACATCAGTTTCGTCGAGGCCGTCCAGCAGCTCGCCGACCGGCTCGGCTACCAGATCCACTACGAGGGCGGCGGAACCGCGATCGTCCGCGATCGCGGCACCCGCGCTCGGCTCGTCGCGGCGAACGCCGCCGCACAGAAGTTCTATGCGCAGCAGCTGCAGTCGCCCGAGGCGCAGAAGGCCCGCGACTACCTGACCGAGCGGAACTTCGATTCCGCGACCGCGGTCACCTTCGGCTGTGGCTATGCCCCGGCCGGCTGGGACACCATGACCAAGACGCTCCTCTCCCAGGGCTTCGAGTTCAGCGAGCTCGAGGCGGCCGGCCTCTCGCGCGAGGGCCGCAAGGGGCCGATGGACCGTTTCCATCGGCGGCTGCTGTGGCCGATTCGCAATCTCGGCGGCGACATCATCGGCTTCGGTGCGCGCAAACTGTTCGACGACGACAACCTCGGCAAGTACATGAACACGCCGGAGACCATGCTGTACAAGAAGTCCCAGGTGCTGTTCGGTCTCGATCACGCGAAGAAGAACATCGCCAAGGGTCATCAGGTGGTGATCGTCGAAGGCTACACCGACGTGATGGCGATGCACCTGGCCGGTGTGACGACGGCCGTCGCGTCCTGTGGCACCGCCTTCGGCGAGGATCATCTCGCGCTGCTGCGCCGGTTGATGATGGACGACTCCTATTTCCGGGGCGAGGTCATCTACACCTTCGACGGGGACGACGCCGGGAAAGCGGCGGCACTCAAGGCTTTCGAGGGCGAGCAGAGCATCGCCGGGCAGACCTTTGTGGCGATCGCCCCCGACGGGATGGATCCGTGTGAACTCCGGCAGGCCAGCGGTGACGGGGCGGTCCGTGATCTGATCGCCCGACGCGTCCCGATGTTCGAGTTCGCGATCAAGGCACTGCTCTCCGATCACGACCTCGACACCGCCGAGGGCCGGGTGCACGCGTTGCGTGACACGGTGCCGGTGGTGGCGCGCATCAAGGACATCGCGCTGCGCGACGAGTACGCGCGCCAGCTCGCCGGCTGGGTCGGTTGGGAGGACGTCGCGCAGGTGCTGGGACGGGTGCGTGAGGAAGGTGCGCGGCACGCCAGGACGAACGGGTCGTCGGGACCGGCGCGTGGCCGCGGAGAGCGCGTCACCTCGATGCGGCGTCAGCGGCCGGAGGCGACGTCCGCACCGCCGACCGCGCGACCGCTTCCTGCGGATCCGCGGTTGTGGCCGCAGCGTGAGGCACTGAAGGCCGCGTTGCAGTATCCCGCGATCGCCGGCACGGTGTTCGATTCGCTGCCGGTGGAATGCTTCACCGAGTCGGCGTACGCCGCCATCCGGACCGCGATGTCCGCCCTCGGTGGCACGTCCACCGGCATGGGGGGAGCGGAATGGGTCGATGCCGTGCACAACGCCGTCGACGACCCGGTCCTCGGGCCACTGGTGACCGAGCTCGCCGTCGAGTCGCTGCCGGTGGCGGAGAACAACATCTCCCGCTACATCTCGAGCGTCCTGGCACGTCTGCAGGAGGTGTGGGTCGGTGCGCAGATCGCCGACATCAAGTCCCGGCTGCGTCGGATGGCTCCCGGCGAGGACCCGGACGGATACAACGCGGTCTTCGGCGATCTCGTCGCTCTCGAGGCCTACCGTCGCAGTCTGCTCGAGCAGGCGGTCGACCCGGACGTCGACGCGGGCTGACGGCGATCGTCGTCAGGCAGCCGTCGGGTGCCCTCTGCCCGGGCGCAGCTCCTCCGGGAACAGTGGCCGGTGTGGATCGTCGGCGTTGTAGACGCATCCGCCGGCATAGGTGTGTGCCCCCTCGCAACGATCCGGCACCGGCTTCGGCCTGCCCCAGATGTGGCTCCCCATCCCCGTCATGTCGGCCTCCCTCGACGCTGGCGCTGATACACAGCAGTATGCGGGGTACCCGTCGAACGGTCAGGTCGGCGCGTAGATGTCACCCGGTCGCCACGGCCGTGAGCGCGATCACAGTTTGGCCGGGTCAGTCTGCCTGGGAGATGGTTGTGGACAACCAGTCGCCCAGCCAGTCGAGCGCGTTGCGGCCCTGACCGTCGACGATGAGGGAGCCGTATCGCACGTGACTCTCGGACCTGTAGAACTGGGCGGCGCGGAGGCCGTCGGTGACGATTGTCCGCGGGTCGGTGATCGCGTACCTCGCCATGATCGAGGTGGCGCTCGTCGCGAGTCCCGCCACGTCGGGGGCCACGATCTCGATGCCGTTTCCGGTCCGCGCCGACGCGGTCACGAGACCTGCGCTCATCGAGGCGAGTTCGCGTCCGATCTCGGTGAGCTCGGCGGGCGTGGTGGTCGTCGTGGGCAGGGTCTTCGCCCCGGCGCGCCCCGCGACCGATCCGGTTGCGGTCCAGGTGAGTTCCTGGATCTTCCCCACGAGATCGGCTGCGCGCTCGATGTCGACGTGTGCGAGTGCGGCGGCCAGCAGCGACAGCGCCCGTGTCAGCCCGGTCTTGTCCGGGATGAGGGCGAGGGTGGTCGAGACCTCGGTGAAGTCGACGGACGCGGCGAGTGTGACCAGCGGGCGGAGGTCGGCATTCACGGTGGAGGACACCGTGTGTGCGCGAGCGAGATCCCCGGCAGCCAGCAGCGTGGGCAGAGACGCGAACCCGTCGATGATGCGCGGGAACGGGATGGACGTGAGGATCGACACCGCGTTCGCGGCCTCGCGCACCGCACCGATCGCCTGTTCCGGCGCCTTGCTCAGCGCGGTGCCCAGCGTGCCGAGGAAGGGATTGCGGTCCTTGTCGATCGAGCAATACAGATCGTCGGTGGCACAGATCGACGACACCTTGCCGAGGAGGCTGCCCATGCCGAGCGGGCGGGGATCGGCGATCCCGACTCCGTCGGCCGCGGGACCGATGACCGTCTCACCCGGCGTGCCCGCCCGCGGATCCGCGAGCAGCGCGACGCCGAGCACCTTGTCGGCGGCGATCGGCCCGAGGTGGTTGCCGATGGCCGCCGCCAGGTCGCCGGCCGCATCGGCGCCCTGGCTGTAGCCGGAGATGGTGAACTTCGCGTCCGGGAACCGCTCGGCGTGGTCCCGCAGAACCCGGGCCGCGTTGTCGAGCGCGGTCGCCTTGCTCGAGCCGTAGCTCTCGCCGTTGTCGAAGGCGCGAGCGACGTAGGGGAGGAAGTAGATGGTCGCGGCCGAACCGTGATCCCGACGGATACGGTCGGCGATCGGTTTCAGCGCGCCGATGGCGCGGAACGGATTCGCCGACGCGTCTGTCTCCCACGTCCCGGGGATGAACAGATTGAAGGTGCGGCCGGCATCGGTGTCAGTCGGGGCGGCGCCGGCGGTCGCCGGGGTGGCGGCCGCTGCGACGGCCGCACCGGCCACGACGGCACATGCCACGAGGCGCCGGATCGTGGTGGCATGGGAATGACTGGGGGAGGAGAAGTTTCGGACCGGCAACCGTGATTCTGTCATCGTTGCTTCCGCGAGCAGGGGAGGGAGGGCAAGAGAGGAATGCGGCCGAGATGGTTTGCGGGTGTGACGAACGAGATGATTATGGCGAAGAATACCCCCGCGCTGTTCGACGACACGGTGAATTCATCTCTTCGGTGCACAGTCACTGCCGATTGCCGCGGATGCAATTGCGTTGCAACGTTTTTGAGTGTTGCGCAGCGCGACTGGAGGGGCGGATGTGGCCGATGTGGCGGGTGGGGACACGGCATGTGCAACCGGCGTTGAGCGAACGGCACTGCGCCGCTGCTCCTTTGGCGACCGGACCGGAGATGCCTCATCAGCTCTGCGAAGGGTCCTCGCGCGCAAAGCGTTTCACGATCGCGGATCCGGGTTGAACCAACCGCTTGTCGCGGTCGAGTCATCGAGCGCGCGGTGGGGCGGGTGGGGCTCGAACCCACGACCAGCGGATTCTAGAACACGCGTTCGAGTAGATTCGTCTGAGTCTGGAATATGCTGAGCTAGAACGACTCAGCGTTCAGATGCGTCCGTCTTCGTTTGTCCCGATGTGGGTCGATTCCTCTTATTTTCGTCGGATAACCGTCGGGTCACCACGGCCTCGATCGCTTGCGCCGCTTCGCTGTGCACGCCGTTACGACGCCAGTACACGTCCGCGGTCATGCTCGCCCTTGTGTGCCCGAGCTGGTCGGCGCCGACCCGAGCGGACAGACCGGCCTCGTCGATCACTGTCGCCGCCGTGCGTCGCCAGGAGTGCGACGAGACGCCCGTCAACCCGAACCGGTCACGAACCTGCCGCCACTGCTTCGAGCAATTGTTGACGTCGCGTAGCCCGCCCGTCGTCGACGGGAACACCCACGTGTCGGAGGCGGCAGTCTCGCGTCTGTGCTTGAGTGCTGCGACCAAGAATGGCGGTAAGGCGACCGTGCGTGAGGGTGCGTGATTCTTCAGGCCCTCCTGCCGAATGAGTCCGACGCCGGTCACTCGCATGACCCGGCCGGCGAACGTCACCTCGGCGGCGTCGAGGTCGACGTCCGTCCAGCGGACGCCCAGTGTCTCGGAGATGCGCGCGCCGGTGCCCATGAGGAACAGGACTAGGTCTCGCAGGTCTGTTCGCCGGCAGTAGCCGCTGGTCGTCACTCGCTTGTACGCCCGGATCATGGCGTCCTGGTCGACGGCGGGTGCACCTTTCGCGGGTGTCCGCCGCTTCTGGCGGCCCAGCTGCAGCACGGGGTTGGCGTCGATTGCCCCGGCCAGAACGCAGTCGGTGAAGACGGCTTTGAGCAGTCCTCGTGTGTGACGGGCTCGGGTGTCCCCATGGTCGCGTTGGATGCCGCGCAGGATCTCTGAGAGCAGTCCGGGAGTCGCCTCGTGGACGCGGATGCCGACGAACCGTTTGCGAACTGCCTTGATGGTGTCGCTGTAGGTCTCGATGCTCTTGGGTGAGAGTTCGGCTTCGTCGCGCAGTCGGTCGAGGTGCCGTGCCAGGAGTTCGGCGACGACCGACATGCTCGTGATCTCGCCGGCACCTGGTGGCCGACGAGAGTCCAGGGCATCGAGGAGCGTCTTCTCGGCGACAGCACCGTATTGGTCTTTCGTTCCGGGCGGCGTTCGTCGTTCGACTACGCGGGTGACGCCGTCGGTGTCTCGGTATCGGCATCGAGCAACCCAGGAGTTGCCGCCCAGATCGCTGCGCGTGATCCGCCCATGCTGACCAATCCGGAGGGCGGGTCTACCGGGCGGCATCGTCATCGCCCTTTAGGAGGGAGCCTCGTATTTCTTCTGCGACGCGACGCGCGCGCTCGACCGAGGCTTTCGATACCGCTCGGGATGCTTCGCGAATCGGCTCCTGAATCTGTTCGGGGTACAAGTATGGCTCGATGGTCTCTCCGCGTCGTACTGCTCGGACGACGACATCCACTAGGTTCTTTTGCGCGAGGTTGGCGAGCCTGATGGCGGTGTCAACCTCAAGGCCCTCGCTATGTTTGGCGGCAAGAGCATCGACGCGGAACCCGGCTATGGACCACTCGGCTAGCGCCTCTTGAATCTTTCGCGCTGATCCCACTCGCGTTGTGTCAGCGACTTCGTGCTGGTCGAACGACGCACTTCCGTCCGGCTCGTCTACCAGGGCTAGCTCTCCTGAGAACCATTGTGCGGCAGTAAAGGCACGCTCGACATGGCCAGGCCAAGCCTCGGCGAATCCGTCGGGAAGGTTGGGGTAGATCAGTTCGAGCGGCGGCACCCGCAACGCCCGTGCCAGCACGATGAGTTCTGTAACCGTCGGCTCGCGTTCGCCCTCTTCCATCTTGCCGATGGCTACGCGATGGATTCTGTGTCCGACCTCTTCTGTTAGGGCGGATAGCTTTACGGCGCTGAGGGACTGGGCTTCGCGTGTCGCTCGGATCGCCGCCCCCATTGCCAGGGCCAGGGGGGTGGTGTCGTCCATGGCGACATCTTTTCACAAATCCTGGTGCGTCTCATTGCAGGTTGCAGAGAACGCGTGCTAGCGTCGAAGTTGGCGACAGTATCAGAGAGTTCTGGTTCGGGTCGCGACAACAATCAAACCCCACAGCAAAGGACGACCTTCTTATGTTCACGGTCGATACCCCGGTGACACACCAACCGGCGCACGTTCCGAACTTGAATGACTGGAAAGAGACTGGCAGCAAAATCCGCGCGTCGCGGTCCACGGTTTTCAGCCTGTGGCATTCCGGCGTTCTCGGCTCGCTCAAGGTGGGCAAGCGGCGGTTCAGCACCGATCAGCAGATCGCGGAGTTCATCGATCGTCAGTCCATGGGTGGAGCCGCATGATGTCGGCAACCGACTGGCCGACCCAGGACGTCGACCTAGAGACCTTCCAGTCGCTCGACGCTCCGACCCGGAGCCTGATCCTCCGGATGCTCGATGATCCAACGGACAGTGACCACCAGGCGCTCACAGATCACCCCAACAGCAAGATGCTCGCCACCTGGCTTCTCCAGCTACCCCCGTACCAGAGCGCGTACGACGAGGAGGAGGACTGATCGTGCCCGACTACGACGGCATTCGTCGCAACGAAGACCTCGGCCTGGGATTCCCTCCGGCCGATCACACCGAAGATCTCGTCGGTGTAAATGAAAACGCCCCGGTCGGTGCTACCAACACCGCCGAGGCTCAAGTTCAACCCGCTACCAAACTGGAGAACTACTGATGCAATCTACACAATCCATCCGACAAATCGAAGAGGTGCAGGTCACACTGCTGGCCGAGGTGCTCGCCGCTGTGCAACCCAGCAGCGTGGATGACCTGCTCGACCTGGCTGCCCTTGTTGGTGATGTCGAGGCTGGGCGTCTCACCGTGCAGACGGCGGTGACGGCATGACGTATGGCTGGCAGTTCACCGAGTTCGCAGCGAAGACCAATCAGCTCGCACCGTTGCCGCTGCGGGCCAATTCCGACACCCACGAGTTCGTCAGTCACGCCGAAACAGGGTGGATCGACGGCATCCGTTTCGAGGAGGAGCCGGCCAGAGACCTGACCATCCGCTTCGACCGATTCGCCAACAACGATCCAGGGTGCCTCCCGATCATCGACTACGTGATCGGACTGTGCCCAGACCGTAGGACGACCCCGATCGAGTTCTCACCGTCGGCGGCGATCGACGTCGGGCGGTTCCTGATCCAGGCGGGCACTGCCGCGCTGCGGGACCTCGCTGCGAATAGTGAGTTCCTCGCCGAGGGGGACGGATCATGCTGACCAACCTGATCACCGATCCTGTCCCGACGTCGACGGAGGTTGCCGGTGGCCTCAAGGCCGACGACAGCGAGTGGACGACCGTCGCCCGATTCGCATCCGGCTCTGCTGAGAGCACGGTTGTCCGGTTCGACTATCTAGACGTCGACGGCTCCCTCGACACTGCGTATCAGGTCGATTGCGACTGGCTCAACGAGACTGCCGGCGGCTGCGAGTTCACTTTGTTCCAGCAAAACTGGCCTGCCCTGGCGGACATGGCGGCGGTCCTCACTGCCGTCCACGAGTTCATCGCAAGTGGGGAGGTCGGCCGATGAGCGATACCTGTGTTTTTGCCTGGTGCGATGCGACATGTGATGGCCACATAGACCACACCCACTCCGTGGAGTACCTGGCGGCCTCACACTCTGCTCCGTTGTCCATCGAAATAGGTGTCGGAGTCACCGTTGACGACGAGGGTCCGAGCGTGTTCGTGTCCATCCTCGACTTCGCCGGCAGGTATGACAGCGACGCTTACATGACCGCGGACGAGGCAGACACCCTCGCCGAACAACTCCGCGTCGCCATCACGCGCTGTCGCGAATCTTCCGGTTTGGCGGTGGTTCGATGACTGAGGAGCAGTTCGAGGAGGTCTCGCGGACCTGCGAAATCTATACCGGCAGACCGTGGGACGGCACCATCGAGCAGCTGTACGCGTCGCAGGCTCGGCAAGTCGAAATCCACGACATCCTGCAAGCGCACGTCGACTGGCTGTCCGACATCAAGGCGCGGGTCGAGGAGTCTGGGCAGCGCTGGAACACGGTCTCGTGCCGGTCGCGGTCGCGGCGGGATGGTGACCTCGGCGCACCACCGGAATGGATCGGTGAACTGTCGGAACGGCTCACGCCGGAATGGATGTTGAACCGGTGACGGGCCGTGACCTCGACCCGAGTACAGCGTTCGTCAAACGCGAACCCGATGGCGAGTACTACCTCAATCACGCCGCCACGGCCCTGCTCATGGGGGTCGATCCGTCGGTGCTGATGCAGTACTACCGCGATGCGGGTGCCGGTCAGGCGATCTACGCGCTGCCGGACACACTGCGGCAGGCCGGTATCCGCCGTTCGAAGGAGTTCGCGGCGATGACCGACTCAGCCGAACCGGACATGGGTGACGCGTTGATCTACTACGCCAGGCAAGACGGAGTCGAGTTGGTGTTCGAAGACATGACGGGTGAGCGGATCACGCTGTGCGCTAAGCCGTTCTGGCGTCGTGACGGGGGTGATGCCCGAATCTGAACGTGTCCTTTTGGGTGGCACGAGCAACTGCTCGTGGTGCGGCTCCTGGTCAATCTCTTTCCGCTGAACCCAGCGGCGGTGGCCCCGAATGATCTCGGGGCCACCGCCTGAAAGGACTCTCCGTGTCTACGACACATCCTACCGATACCCCGGACAGGTATCCCGAAAATTACGTCGACCCTGCCGACAAGCTGATGCTCGCCGCGTTGCGGGCCGGTACCTACATCCTCGCGGTCCGTTGCCGGTCGTGCGGTGCGCCGCTGACGAACCGAGAGTCGAAGGCTCTCGGCATCGGCCCCGACTGTCGCCGCAAGGCGGTCGCTATTGGAGATTCCTCCGATATGGCGGGAGGGTCACCCACACCCACCTTTTCGTCGGCGCCGACGAAAAGGTCTGCGAATGAGGGGGCGGCATGACCGACCTCGCAACCGCCGCAATCGACTACGCCACCCGAGGATTGCCAATCTTCCCGCTCGTTCCGCGGACGAAGCGCCCAGCAACTGCTCATGGCAAGGACGACGCAACTGCCGACGTCGACCAAGTGGACCAGTGGTGGCGCGACAATCCGAACGCCAACATCGGACTGAGGCCGCCGACGGGCTTTGTGGTCATCGACGTCGACCCTCGGGCCGGCGGCTCCCTCGATCACCTCGGGTCAGTCCCGCCAACCCGTATCGCCGCTACCGGCGGACACGGCCACCACATCTGGCTCCGCCACAGCTGCGAACGCGTCCGCGGAAGGCTCGCTGGCGCTCCCGGCATCGATTTGAAGACTGATACCGGATACGTCGTGGTACCGCCGTCGGTGCACCCGAACGGCAACCAGTACCGCTGGGTCAGCGAGTATCCGGTGGCTTGGCTTCCTGAGCATCTTACCGAGCGGGTGTCGGCTGCCGTCTACAAGACACCATCTGTTCCGACTGGTGCACATGGTCGGTCGGCGGATCGTTTCGTCGGGCTCGTCCAGACCGTTTCAACCGCAGCCGAAGGCAATCGCAACCATCTACTTTTTTGGGCTTGCTGTAGGGCGATTGAGGGTGGCGCCGACCCGGCCGTGTTCGTCGACCTCGTGCACGCCGCGGTGAAGGTCGGCCTGGCAGAAGCCGAGGCGCAACGGACGGTGCAGTCGGCGATGCGGAGGGCAGCAGCGTGACTGAAGCAGAGGACTTTTGGGAGTCACGGCCGATCCTGACCCACGTGCGCGACTTCGCCCGGGCCCGCCTGGTCGGGCAATGGTCGACCCTCGGCGTGCTGATGGCCCGTGCTGTCGCATACACACCGCCCGAGGTTGTCCTGCCGCCAACGGTTGGTGACGTTGCCAGTCTCAACATGATTGTCGCGCTGACTGGTTCATCGGCGGCCGGCAAGGGTACATCGGAGGCAGCTGCACGCGCTTGTACGAATCTGCCGCTGATCGACGAGTTGCCGATCGGTTCGGGTGAGGGCATCGCCCGCACTTTCGCGGCACCGCCGAAGCCGAAGGATGAGGACAAGCCCGCGCCGGAGGCGATCACTAAGGCCATCTTCACCGCCTCCGAGATCGACACCGTCGCCGCGATCGGTGCACGGCAGGGCTCGACACTGCTGCCGACGTTGCGGCAGGTGTATTCCGGGGAGACGTTGGGCAGCGCCAATAGTCAGGCTCACACCCGTGTCATCGTGCCCGCCCATTCGTATCGGGCGTGCGTGATCGTGGGGGTTCAGTACGAGCGGGCCAGGGTGCTGGTCAACGACACAGCGGGCACTCGGCAGCGGATGCTGTGGCTGCCGACAGCAGACCGCAACGCACCAGATGTGGATCTCCCTGTGCCGGACCGGTGGAACATCCCGCGCTATCTCCTAGCCGTGGGCGGTCAGCGGGTGCTGTCGTTGCCGCGGGAAGCGGTCGACGAGATCAAGGCGCATCGGCGGTCAATTCTGCGTGAGGACCCTGACGTTGACCACACTGACGGACACCGGATGCTCACTCGGGAGAAGGTCGCTGCCGCGCTGATGCTGCTCGACGGACGGTGCTCGGAGATCACGGTTGAGGACTGGGAGTTGGCGGGGATCGTGATGCGCGTCTCCGACGCGACCCGCGCGCGCATCGAACGAACACTCTCGGAGGAGCGGCAGAGGGTCAACCGGGCGAAGGCGCACGAGACGGCCGAGCGTGAGGAGACGGTTGAGAAGCGTCGCCTGGACACAGTTAAACGACGCATCCTCGCGGTCATCTCCGAGGAGTCAATGGCGCGGGGAAAGCTTCGGGCGGCGCTCGGTCGACGTGAGTATCGAGACCTTTTTGAGCAAGCGGTTCTCGAGCTGGAGGCGTCGGGATCGATGGTCGCCGAGGCTGATGGAAACACGACCCGCTACCGGATTTCCGAAGAGGGGGTGGGGTTGAACATTGAACAGTCTGTTCAACCCTCGAAACTGCAGGTCAGAGGGGATGAACACGGGTTGAACATTGAACAGTTGCCCACTTACCTCGAAGGGCAGCGACCTGGGAAAACGCAGTCGGGGGCGCGTGGGTACTCCGGGCGGCGACCCGGTAACCGAAACCGCCGCAGCAACGACGACGGGGGTGCAGCATGACGCGCGGACAGCGACGCGAACCGGGCGTCATTTCACTCCTCGCCGGCATCTTCACCGACCTGCCCCTGCTACCCGGTGCCCGCTGCATCGGCTCCGGTGACCTGTTCGACCCACGCGCCAACGGCGAGTCCGTCCAAGCCGCGCAATACCGGCACAACCAGGCAGCAGCACTGTGTGCCCAGTGCTGCGTCCTGGCCGACTGCCGGTCGTGGGCTGACACCCAACCCGGACAACGCTCCGCAGTCATCGGAGGCCGACTCCCGGACCAACCCGGCCGACCAAGGAAGGAGGGAAACAGCCGCATGAACGAACAACGTCACCGCGACCGCAAAGAGCGGAAGAAGGTGTGCAAGCGTTGCTACGGTCCCTGCCGGACACACAAGGGAACTGTTCACGGTTGGACGTGCGAAGCGTGCCTACGCGACTACGTGGACGCACAGCTACCGAAAGGCGCGGCGTGACCGCGCGGGCGCTCGGTTCGGCCGTCCTCATCGAGGGGGCGGAGGCGTTGCGCTACCTCAATCACGCTCAGGTCGAGCTGGTCAGAAAACTGCAACGTGCCGGTATGCAACCACACCCTGAGCTGGTGGCCATCGCCCACGCCGCCCACGCCGCGATGCTCTCTCTGTCCAAGGTGGGACATGTGGACGGACCCGAAGCGGGTGCCGAACCAGAGTGGTCCCCAACGGAACTGATCAGCGCTGCGGACGCCGCGGAGATTCTGGGAGTCTCCCGCCGCCACGTAGTTCGGATCGGTACCAGCCTCGACGGGGAGCAACTTGCCAACGGCCATTGGGTTTTCCGCCGAGGTTCGGTGGAGGACTACGCGGAAGGCCGCAGGGATGAACAGCGTCGGAGACGTACAGCCGCATAACGATTCTCGGTCATCGGGCACCACGACGGGGGGTGCCCGATGACCGAGTTGGCCAGTGCTTACATTTCAATCATTGCGGAGACCTCATCGGTGCCGCCCGCCATACGGAAGGCGCTCGGCAAAGCTGACGGTGACGCCGCCAAGGCCGGCAAGTCGATGGGCGCGAAACTGTCCGGCGCGCTCGGCACCGCTCTCAAGGGGGGCGCCGCGACGGCCGCCGCTGCAGGCACCGCAGCCATCGGCGCCACCATGGTCAAAGGCTTCCAACGCCTTACGGCGATCGACGATGCCAAAGGCAAGCTCGCCGGTCTTGGCCATACTGCTCAGTCGACCTCGACCATCATGGACAGCGCGTTGTCGTCGGTCAAGGGCACCTCCTACGGCCTCGGCGACGCCGCCACCATCGCAGCGTCCGCTGTCGCAGCAGGGATCAAACCCGGCCAGCAACTCACCAAGTACCTGTCGATGACCGCCGATGCCGCATCCATCGCGGGTGTCGGGTTGAGCGAGATGGGGCAGGTGCTCAATCAGACGGCCACATCTGGTGTGGCGATGACCGACGACTTGAATCAGCTTGCCGACAGAGGCATTCCGATCTACACGTGGTTGGGCAAAGAGGCTGGAGTCGCGGCCGGCGAGGTCAAGGGTCTGGCGTCCGAGGGCAAGATCTCCTCGGAGATGTTGTTCCGGGCGATTCAGCAGAATATTGGTGGCGCGGCGAGGGAATCCGGTAAGACCGTCAGTGGTTCGTTCGACAATGTGCTGGCCGCGATGGGCCGTCTCGGTGCCGCGGTCGAGGGGCCGACGTTCAAGCGACTGCCGGGTTTCTTCGGTGACATCACCAGCCGGATCGATGCCGCCACCCCGTCTGCCGAGCGTTTCGCCCAGGCCCTCGACGCCAAGGTGTTCGACGAGTGGGGACCGAAGCTGCACAAGGCGTTCGAGGACTTCCGAGCGACCGGAAACATCGAGCAGGCCCGCACAGTCTTCACGTCGATGATGACGGCCGCTGGTGCCGCCGCACCGAGTATCGGCCAGATCGCCCGCTCCCTCGCGCAGGCATCGGCGACGCTGGGTGTGTCCGGGTGGCAACTGTTCCTCACCGCCCTGCAGGTCGGCACGACCACCCTGAACGTGCTCAATCCTTTGTTGCAGACCACCGCCAGCCTGATGCAGAACAACCAAGGCTTGGTCACCGCCTTTGTGGCCGGGTGGTTGGCGTTCAAGACCGTCCCCAACATTGTCGGCGCGGTGAACGGACCCCTCGGTACGGTCACCAGCCGACTGCGTACTGCCGGCACGACGATGCGGGACTTCGGGGCGGCGTACTCAACGTCGATGCAGTACGTGCGCCAAGCCAATCCGTCGATCTCTACCGCGGGCGCGCATCTGCAGGTGTTGCGGCAGAACGGTATGAACGCCTCCGGCGCGATGAACGCGTTGAAGGGTGGTGCCGGGTTGGCGGCCGGTGCCCTCGGCGGTCCGCTGGGGATCGCGCTCGCTGTCGGCGGTATCGCTCTGGGCGAGTACTCGAAACATCAGGCCGACGCCGCGCAGAAGGCTGCCGACCATAAACAGATGATCGATGCGCTGTCGGACTCGGTGAACTACAACACCGGCCAGTTGACCGCCAACGGGCAAGCCCAGGTGTACAAGTCGTTGAACGACGCCGACGCGTTCGCCAACGCCCGCAAGGGCGGCGTGGCCGTCAGTCGAGCGCAGATCCAATCCGCCGGTGAGGGCAATCAAGGGGCGTTGGAAGCGGTCAACGCCGAGATCGATTCCGTTGTCCGTAATCGCGTATCTGATGTCATCTCCGACCGTCAGCAGGAGAAGCTGCGCGAAGCCGGCCTCAGCATCGACGACTACACGGCAGCACTACGCGGGAACGCTGATGCTCAGAAGAAGTTCGCCGACGCCGGCCAGGGACGCGACTGGGGTGCCGCGGCGAAGGATCTCGGCGAGACGACGCAGGCCGCTATCAAGCTCGGGTATGCCCTCGGCGACTCGAACAAGAGCCTGAAAGAGTCGCGCGATTCCGCCCGCCAAGAGTCGGAGGCGATGGGCACTGTCCAGAAGAATCTGACGTCGCTGGCCGACCAGTTCAAGGGCCAGGGGAAGGGCTTCTCGGTCACCGTCGACACCACCCAGGTCGCCGGCGCCGAGCAGGTACTCAAGGCCGCGGGCTACGCGTTGGAGCCGCTCAAGGATGGTCGGGTCCGAATCACCGCCGAGACCGATGAGGCCGCCGCACGATTGAACCTGCTGGCCAACACGGTGCGTGAACTGCCGCCAGGCAAAGCCATCGCGGTCACCTCACCCGGCGGTATCGCTGTGCGAGACCTACTGACCTCGGTCGGCGCAAAGGTCAACCAGGACAACACGAAAGAAATCGAGGTCACCGCTCCGCTCGCCCCGGCCCAACTGGCCCTGTTACAGCAGATTGGCGGCGAGGTCGTCACCCGCAACGGCAAGCAGATCGTTGTCACCGCCGACGACTCCGACTATCAGCGCAAGAAGTCGGTGTGGTCGCAGTCGGAAACCAAGTGGATCGAGGTGCGCGTCGCTGACGGCACCTACGGCGCCGGACTCGGTGTCCTCAAACCGGATTCACCGCTACGACAGCACGCCAACGGTGGGATAGCCGCCTACCTCAACGGCGGCATCACCGCGGCCGAAGCCTACGCCAACGGCGGTCTCCGCGAGATCCGCAAACCCACTGCCGCCGACATCTTCGCCGGCCGCGGCGCCGGCACCATCTTCGCCGAAGAGGAAACCGGCGGCGAAGCGTATCTGCCGCTGGCCCCCGGTAAACGCCGCCGTTCGACCGACATCCTCGCCACCGTCGCGAAGATGTTCGGCTATACCCTGCTGCCGGACGGCGCACTGCCCACCAACATCAGCGATCTCCTCGGCGCCGTGTCCGGGTCGGCCGTCTCGAGACTGCTGGCCCTGCCCGGTAGTCGCTTCGCTGACGGCGGCATCGTCACCGGCGACCAACTACGCGCACTCGCCGAAGGCAAGGGCGCATCCCGCCCACTCCGCGGCGCACCGTACGTGTCCGGCGGCATCAACTGGGGCGACTGCTCCGGCGCCATGTCACCATTCGCCCGCCTCGCCGCCGGTCTCGACCCGTTCGGCGGACGGTTCGCCACCGCCAACGAAGGCGACTATCTGACGAAGCTCGGCGCGACCCTGGGCCGCGGCGCTGCGGGAACCTTGCGGTTCGGTTGGTATAACGGCGGTCCCGGCGGGGGGCACACGGCGGGAACCTTGCCCGACGGTACGAACATCGAGATGGGCGGCCAGAACGGTGGCGGCATGGTCGGCGGCTCCGTCGGCGCCGACGATCCCCAATTCACCGATCACGCGTGGATGGCAGTGAAGAACGCCAACCAGTACGCCGGCAGCAGCAGCGCTGATGCTGACTCCGATTCGGTGGCCACCGGCAGCAGCATGTCCGACTCCGGGTTGGCCAGTGGCTACGCCTTCGACCCCATCACCTCCGACACCACCAGCGGCGAAGGAGACACCAGCATCTCCGGGCGCCTCGGTGCCGTCGCGAACGCATTCGTGTCCGGGCAGGCAGCCTCGTTCATGGACCTGATCAAGCTCAGTGACAGTCCCGGCTGGTTGGCGGCCCTCGCCGAGTACGACAAGGGCAAACGCGCTGACGCCCGCCAGAATTATGAGTCGGAGAAGAAGAAACTCGACGCCGACTACAAAGACGCTGAGGACCAACGCAAGTCTGACTACGACGATGCGAAAGAGGCCATCGACGGCGACTACCAGTCGCAGATCATTTCCGCGGCCGAACGTGACCGGCGGATGTTGGCGTTGCGCAACCAGTATGAGAGCGACGAGATCGCCAACCGCCACGACTACGAGAACGCCGTCATCGGTAAGGGCAAGCAGTACGGGCTGGTCAACCAGGACTCGGTGAGTAGCCTGTCGCTCAAGCAGAAGTACGAGAACGACCAGCTGCGCGGGTCGCAGCAGTTGCAGTCCGCCGAGTTCGACCGCGAAGCCCAGTACAACCGCGACAAACTCGCGTTGGACAACCTGAAAGCGTCGCACGCCATCAGCGACGACGTGTACGACCGCCGGTTGCGCGACACCAAAGCCAAGTACGACAGCGACATTCGCGGACTGAAGGACCGCTACAGCAGCGACCAGGCCACCCTCAAGAGCACGTTTGACCGGTCGCAGTCGATGTACGCGCCGTCCAACCGCTACCTGCCGAACAGTTCGAAACCGTCGACGTTCCACCCGACCGATCCGGGCACGATCAAACCGGCCCGCAACGAGGACCTCAACGTCGGGGCATCCAACGGCCCGAACCTCACCACCGGCAACAGCGTGAAAGACGCCGTCAGGAGTGCATTCGCCGACCGCAGGTGGAACACCGGAACCCAATGGGACGCCACCGACTACATCGTGAACAGAGAATCGGGGTGGAACCCGACCGCAGTGAACCCGTCGTCGGGTGCGTTCGGGCTGTTCCAGTTCCTCGGGTCCACCCAGCAGCAATACCTGCCCGACAAGAACCCCGATCCTGGTGTGCAGGGCCAGGCGGGCAAACGCTACATCGGCGACCGCTACGGCGACCCCACTGCGGCCCGCGCGTTCTGGGATGCCAACCACTGGTACGACCGCGGCGGCGAAGCCAACGGTATCGGCCACATGCTCAAGAACACGATCAAACCCGAACGGATGCTCTCACCCGAACAAACCAAGTCGTTCGACGTCGGCATGCGCAACGGGTTCGGCGCCAACAATCCCGAGATGATCGGGCTGCTCCGCGACCTCGTCGACAGCAACAACCGGATGCTCGCCATCCTCCTCAAGGGCGGCGCAGCACCCAACCACTTCCACGGCACCGACTCACGGGAACGCACCCGCATTCAGAAGCAGCAAGAACGAGACCGACGCGCAGCGTTGGCCGGACTCTAAACCCACACGACAGAGGACACCATGACCAAGTACATCATCGTCCCCTCCCACGGCGAAGAAGTGCAGTGCCACTTCACCATCCCCCGCAAAGGCAAGACGAAAGACATCGAGTTCACCGTCCGCCGCATGGACTACATCGACCACCTCGAACGCGACCTCGTCGACTGGTCCACCGAACGGATGAAACCCACCCCCGTCCTCGACGACAACGGAGACCCCGCACTCGACGACGACGGCAACCCCATCACCGAAACCCCCGACGACATCTCCGACCGCGAAGCCATCCTCGCCCACCTCCGCCTCGCCGCCGTGCCCGCCACCACCATGCGCAGCCTCGAGACCCTGACCAACGGCGAACTCACCCACATCCACACCACCTGGGCGCAAGCATCCAAAGAGCGCCATCCCCGTCAGGTACCGCGACTCCGACACCGGCACAGTCACCGACGCCTAACGACCAGCGCCACACAACAACCCAACCACCACCTAAAGAGAGAACATCATGAACCTCGTCGACCTCCACGCCGAAGTCCAGGGATACCGCGACACAGCCGGACAACTCGCCGACGACTACACCCGCGCCCACGCCGAGATCAGCAGCAACCCCGCACTCACCAACGACGGCAAGCGCGAACAACTCGAACCACTCCACCAAGAGACCGCCGACAAGATGCACGAGCTGCACCAGCGTGAGAAGACCGCGGTCAAAACCTACAAGGAGAAGCTCGAACGCAACCTCTACGGCCTCTCACCCTCAGCCAGCACCAACCCCGACCAACTCCGCCTATACCGCGAAGCACAAACCCTCACCCGCGATCTCGCCGACAGCGAGGACGCCGCCGTCGTCTACGAATCCGCCAAACGCTCCGGCGACACCATCCTCGCCGCCGCAGTCCTCGAGAAGGCACTCGTCCGAGGCTGGACCAACATCAAGAACGATTACATCGAACGCCACCCCGACACTCGCAACGCACTCGACGACCTCGGCGCCCTCGCCAAGTTCACCGACAACCGCCTCGCCAACACCGCCCAATACATGCCACCATCGGCAGACCTGCCACGCCCATCCGCCGGCTTCCCCCAACTCGGCGACCTCACCGCGGCCAGCACACCCAAACGGCCCCGAGACCTCGGCGACGTCATGGCAGAGCGAGTCACCGCCGACGGAACACGCCGCTACTTCTAACCCCAGGGGCAGGACCCCACGGACCCCACAAACCGGCCTCTGTAGGCATAGACAGCTGTGTGTGTGGGACCCCCTACCCCTCCCCCCTGAAAGAGGTGTGACTGATGCCGTTCGCTTCGACCACGATTCGGACTCGTCGTCGTGCTGAGGTTCGTCGTCGTGATGGGGATGCGCCGTGTGCCCTGCAGATCACGGCGGATTGTCAGGCGGTCAACGGGCAGATCGAGTACAACGCGCGCCCCCCTGATCCGCGGTCGTTCGAGGTAGATCACATCGTTTCCTCGGATGAGGCGATGCGCGCTGGCTGGACAGAAGCGGAAGCCGACGCGCTCGAGAACACGCAGGGTGTGTGCCGGCAGTGCAATCGTGCGAAGTCGTCCGGCAACCGCCCGGTGGCGGCCGTGCGTCCGACGTACATCAACCCTCGATTCACCTAGGGAGAGAAACCATGGCTCGACATGAGACGTTGGCGGCGGCGATGGCTGCTGGTGATGTGCTTGCTGAGGCGGAGATGCGGTACAAGCTGTTGGCGGAGACGTTTGAGGAGATGCCGCAACTCCGGGCGAATATCAATGCGCAGTTGGAGCGGGCGAAGGCGGAGATCATTCGGCTGCGGGCGTTGGCGGAGGCGTCGAAGCCGGCGGGGAAGGACGACAGCACGGTGGTGGCGTTCGACGCCACGAGGTTCCGGAAGTCAGGCGCATAGAGGCAACCGTGGTCAACTTGACCACGGTTGGCGAGATCACATTGGACGAAGCGAAGAGCTACCGTCTGCCGTTGTTGGTGATGGCCGCTCCGAGGAGTGCGGCGATAGCAGCGATTCCGAGTACGGCGACGATGGGGGTCCGATCCGAGATCGCATCCTCGCATTGGTCGACACTGGTCTCATTGCCCGTGGTGGTGCCCCATATGTCGGACTTCTTCGCCTCGGTGTCGTCACGGGAGAACCAGCTGCCGCAGCTGACGGTGTCGGAGTCGTAGGTTCTGCCGCTGTCGACGGTGATGGGTTTGAATCCGGCGACACCTGTGGCGATGAGCAGTACCACGCCGAGTGCGAGGAGGATGCGCGTCATAGCGCCGATCTTTGCACGTGATCAGCGCAGATGAACGGCGTTTGTGTTTAAGCGATGGATATTCGACGGATTGGGGTTGCTGGCAACGTCGAATGGGTAGGGTATTGGCTGTTCAGAGGTGGGGCGGGTGGGGCTCGAACCCACGACCAGCGGATTATGAGTCCGCGGCTCTAACCGACTGAGCTACCGCCCCCGGTGGGCGCCGCCGAGCGGCGCGCCCGCCGGTGGATATTATGGCAAGTCGCCGGAGGGGTGCCGCGACGAGGTCGTACTCCGGGCGCGGGCCGCGTCCGTCGGGGCAGCGTGCTCCGCCGTCACACTAGACTGCAGGCATCACACCGACGACAGGATGAGGAGCTCATGGCCGCCGAGGGGGCGAAGGTGGACAGCGAACTTCCCGAGAGTCTGGTTGATGTAGCCGGTCGTCGAGTTCGGGACGCGATCCTCTCCGGCGCTCTCCGGCCCGGACAGAAGATCGTCGAGGAGACGCTGTGCGCCGACCTCGGCATTAGCCGGGCGCCCTTGCGTGAGGCTCTCCGGCTGCTCGCCCAGCAGGGGCTCGTCGAGCATCAGCCGCGGCGCGGCACCCGGGTGTCGGAGTGGTCGCCGGAGGACATCGTCCAGCTCTTCGGTCTGCGTCAGGTCCTGGAGAGATTCGCGGTGGAGTCGGCGTTGCCGTTGGCGGATCCCGAGAGCCAACTGGCGCCGGTGCGAGCGGCGGTCGACGAGATGAGGCGGGCGAACGACGACCTGTCCAAGGACGACGCCCATCGGCGTTTCCATGCGGCCGTGGTGGGCTTGGCGGGAAATCGCCAGCTCGACATCGCGCTCGAGCCGATCCTACTCAAACTCCAGTTGCCGATGGCGGTGAATCTGCGATCGGAGACCATCGAACACCACGGCCCCGGAGACGGGGTGAAGCGGCATCTGGCGATCCTCGCCGCGCTCGAGACCAACGATGCCGAGGCGGCGATCGCCGCGCTCCGCGACCACGGACACCTGCATTACCTGGACCTTGCCGTCGCCGGTGACGGGGCGGCGGGCAGGCCGGGCGCCGAGTAGCTAACACAACCGACACACAGTCGATCCGCAGGCGCCACATTTCTGTCGACAATCGACGGTATGAATCATTCGCCCCGGGCCTCAGCAAGGCCCACGGTCGGTCCCTCGGTGGCCGAGATCCTCGACAGCCACGTGAGCGGTAGCGGCTCGCCGACTCGAACGGCGCGGATGGTCGCCGATGCGATCGATGCCCGCGGGGACGACGGCACGTGGCTGTCCACGGTGCCGCGCGACGAACTGCTCGCCGCGGCGTCGGATCTCGAGAATCGTCCGGGGGCTCGTGGCCTGCCGCTCTACGGCGTGCCCTTCGGGGTGAAGGACAGCATCGACGTCGCGGGAGTGCCGACGACCCTGTCCTGCCCGGGCTATGCGTATGTCGCCGAACGGACGGCTCCCGCGGTGCAGCGGCTGCTGGATGCCGGCGCCCTCTACGTCGGCAAGACCAACCTCGATCAGTTCGCGACCGGACTGAACGGCACGCGAACGCCGTACACGATCCCGCGGAGCGTCTACGGCGGCGAGATGATCTCGGGCGGATCGAGTTCGGGATCGGCGCTGGCCGTCGCGCTCGGACAGGTGCCGTTCGCGGTGGCCACCGACACCGCCGGTTCGGGGCGGGTACCGGCGGCGCTGAACGGCGTCGTCGGCTACAAACCGTCACGCGGACTCATCAGCACAGTCGGTCTCGTCCCGGCGTGCAAGTCCCTCGACTGCATCACCCTGATGACCGGATGCGTCGACGACGTGGACCGCGTGATGGCGGTGATGGCCGGTCGCGACGACGACGATCCGTGGTCGAGGACCGTGGGGGCGGAATTCCCCGGGGGACCGATCCGGGTGGGTCTTCCGCCGGTCGGCGAGCTCGAGTTCTTCGGCGACGATGCGATGCGGGCCGCGCATCTCGCGTTCCGGAACCGACTGGGACATCACGGCTTCCCGGTGGAGGTCGACATCACCGAGGTGTCGCTGGCGCCGTTCCTCGCGGCCGGTGAACTTCTCTACGCCGGTCCGTGGGTCGCCGAGAGGCTCGTCGTCTTCGGTGACTTCCTGTCCGAGCATGCCGACGACATCCATCCGGTCGTGCGTGACATTCTGCGCAGCGGTGAGAAGTACAGCGCCGTAGACGCATTCACCGCTCTGCAGACGTTGCAGGAGTTGCGCGCGGAGGTCGGACGACTCTGGTCGGGGTGCGACGTCCTCGTCGTGCCGACCATCGGCCGAACCTTCACCGTCGGGGAGGTGCTCGACCGGCCGATCGAGACGAACACGATGCTCGGGCACTACACACATTTCGGCAACCTCCTGGATCTTCTCGGTGTCGCCGTGCCGCAGGGCGAGACCACCGACGGACGCCCGCACAGCACGATGCTGCTCGGCAACGCCCTCACCGACGACACGGTGCTGCACCTCGCGGCGGCACTGCTGGACGAACCGCGCAACACCCCCGCACCGTCGCGGAACCCCGACACAGAAAGGGCCACCACATGGACGGCACCGTGACCATTCCCGCCCGACCCGGGCCCATCGCCCTGGACCTCGCGCACACGGCTCTCGTCATCATCGACATGCAACGGGACTTCCTGCTGCCCGGTGGATTCGGCGAGACCCTCGGCAACGACGTCGGCCAATTGCAACGTGTTGTCGAACCGCTCGTGGGTCTCCTGGCGGCCGCGCGCGAATCCGGCATGCTCGTCGTCCACACCAGGGAGGGTCATCTGCCGGACCTCTCGGACTGCCCGCCGGCCAAACTGAACCGAGGTGCACCGTCCAAGCGGATCGGGGACCCGGGTGCCTTCGGGCGCATCCTGATCCGCGGCGAGTACGGCCACGACATCATCGACGAACTCGCCCCGGCCGACGACGAGGTGGTCATCGACAAGCCCGGCAAGGGCGCCTTCCATGCGACCGACCTCGGTGACGTGCTCGCCGCGCACGGGATCACCCAGCTACTCATCAGCGGCGTCACCACCGAGGTGTGCGTGCACACGACCACTCGCGAGGCCAACGACCGCGGCTACGAATGTGTGGTCGTGTCCGACTGCGTCGGTTCGTATTTCCCCGAGTTCCACCGAGCCGGTCTGGAGATGATCGCCGCCCAGGGCGGCATCTTCGGGTGGACCGCTCCCAGCGACGTGCTCATCGCCGCGCTCACCGAACAGGCGGCAGCGTCGCCGACCGCCCCCATCTCCTGACAGCTTGAGAAGTCTTGTCGTCGAAAGGAAGCCGACGCTCATGAGTACCTCCACCGAACCTGCTCCGCCCGCCGATCCGCCGTCATCGGCGGCGCCCACCTCGGTCCCGTGGTGGACCCGGGGTGACACCAACGCCTTCTTCGGGTTGGGCTTCAACATCCTCGTCAACGTGCTCACGTTGACCGGGTTGATGATCGCCGTGGTCAAGATCCCCGCCGGCGACGTCCTCGGCACCGTGCTGCCCGCCCTCGGCGTCGCACTCATCCTGGGCAACCTGTACTACACGTTCTTGGCGCGCCGGCTCGCGAGACGTGAGGGTCGCGACGATGTCACGGCCCTTCCCTACGGTCCCAGCGTCCCGCACATGTTCATCGTCGTCTTCGTCGTCATGCTGCCGGTCTACCTCGCGACCGGCGACGCGATGCAGGCGTGGGAATCAGGCCTGGCGTGGGCGTTCATGATCGGCGTGATCGTCATGATCGGTGCGTTCGTCGGGCCCTACGTCCGCAAGATCACGCCACGGGCGGCGATGCTCGGCACGCTGGCGGGCATCTCGATCACCTTCATCTCGATGCGTCCGGCCGCACAGATGTGGGAGGTCGCCTGGATCGGCCTGCCGGTGCTCGCGATCATCCTGATCGGGTTCTTCACCGACGTCCGGCTGCCGGGCAACATCCCGGTGGGTCTCGCCGCACTGCTGGTGGGCACCGCAATCGGATGGATCGGCGGCTACATGTCGGTACCCGATCTGACGCAGGCGGTATCGGACATCGCCGTCGGCATCCCGGATCAACGATTCGACATGCTGTTCTCCGGACTGGGTGATCTGGCACCGCTGCTGGGCACCGCGATCCCACTCGGTGTCTACAACTTCACCGAGGCGATGAGTAATGTGGAGAGCGCCGCGGCGGCGGGCGACAACTACAACCTGCGCAGTGTGCTGCTCGCCGACGGCGCCGGTGCGTGCATCGGTGCGGCCTTCGGCTCGCCGTTCCCGCCGGCGGTCTACATCGGCCACCCGGGGTGGAAGGATGCGGGCGGGCGCACCTCCTACTCGCTCGCGAGTGGTATCGCGATCGGTGTGCTGTGTTTCGTCGGACTCTTCGGCGTCCTGGAGGCGCTGCTGCCGGTGCCCGCGATCGTGCCGATCCTGCTCTACATCGGTCTGCTGATCGGGGCGCAGGCGTTCCAGGCGGTCCCACGCCTGCACGCCATCGCGGTCGTCGCGGCGATCCTCCCCAACCTCGCGCAGTGGGGTTCCGGGATGATCGACAACGCGCTGTCGGCCGCGGGGACCACCGCAGCGGAGGTCGGCAACGACGCCCTCGGCAACGCCGGCGTCGTGTACGACGGTCTGCAGACCCTCGGAGAAGGAGCGGTGCTGGTCGGCCTGGTCCTCGGGGCCATCGTCACCTTCATCCTGGACAAGAAGTTCCACTACGCGGCGATCGCATGCGGGGTGGGTGCGGTGCTCTCGTTCATCGGTCTGATCCACGCCCCGGAAGTGGCGTGGGCAGCCAATCCCGAGGTGGCACTGGGGTACCTGTTCTTTGGTGTGGTGTGCATCGCGTACTGGTTCCTACCCGGTGCGCGGACCCCGGTGACCGTCGACGAGGCTGACGTCGTCGCAGGCCACTGAACGGGAACACGGTTCGCGGAGGCGCCGGAGAACAGACCGTGCAGGCGTTTTGTTCTCCGGTGCATCCATGCGCTAAAGTCAGCACTCGGTTCGAGAGCATTCCCCCATAGCTCAATTGGCAGAGCATTCGACTGTTAATCGAACGGTTACTGGTTCGAGTCCAGTTGGGGGAGCAGAGAATACGCAGGTCAGGCCCGGTTTATGCCGGGCCTTTCTTGTTATTCCGCGTGTGGTCCCTCGGGTGCCAGATCATGACCCCATCGTCGGCGCAGCCCGGCACCGAGGTGAAGCCGAGACTCTTGTAGAGTTTCGACGCCCGTGTGTTGCCCTCCTCCACCGAGAGGCTGACAGGGATCGCGCGTCGGGTGGCAACGGCGAGGACGCGAATGGTCAGCGCGCGACCGATGCCAAGGCCGCGTGCATCGTCGGCAACCCACACGCTGAACTCAGGTGTGTGCGAGTCCACATACCCGTAGCCCGGTTCATCAGCAGACGTGAACAACGCCCACCCGACCCCGACCGGGCGGGAGTCACGCTCTGCGACAAGTCCGAAGTCGCCGCGATCCGGTACGAGCCTGGTGTAGTGCGCGAAGGTGGGGTTGTCGAGTACGTCGAACCGACTGAATCGGCCTTCCCGCCAGTTGAGGTTTCCCAGCGTCGCGGTGACAAGCAGGTCTTTCTCATCTGGCCCCAGGTGGCGGATCTCGAATGCACTCACGGGAGCCATCTTGGCTGATTTCACGGCGCCGGTCGTTCGCCGAGATGTCGTGACCGTGTCAGCCCCGGATGTCACAGCCGGGTCCTACCGTGGGGTATGGCACTTTCCACGAACGAACGCGAAGCATTCCTGGCCCAGCCCCACATCGCCGCGCTGTCGGTGGAGGCCGGATCCGACAGGGCGCCACTGGTGGTGCCGATCTGGTATCAGTACGAGCCCGGTGGCAATCCGTGGTTCCTCACCGGGACCACATCTCGCAAACTCGACCTGATCCGGGCCGCCGGCCGGTGCACGCTGATGGTCGAGACCATCGAACCGTCGATCCGCTATGTCGCGGTGTCGGGGGACGTCATCGACTACTCCGACGGCACGCGGGATCAGCTGACCGAGATGGCCGCGCGGTATCTGCCGGCTGACAAGGTCGACGCGTACGTCGAGTTCGCCACGGTCGATCACGGCGACCAGACCAAGGTGGTGTTCGCTCCGGGGCAGTGGATCTCATCGGATCTCGGGACTGTGTGAGGTCGTCGGCGGCCCGCCGTCGGAGGCAATCCGACAGATACGTCAGCGCCGCCCAGGGCGGGACTGGTCGTCGGGGGTGACCAGCCCCGCCCTCGGCGGCGCCGTGGTATTCGAGCGTACCCGACGCGAACAGATCTCTCCGCACGGGGCCGACCAGTGCGCGACGCGCTCGGTCAGGTGGTCTCGTCCGATTCGGTGGAGGTGTCCCAGATGCCGGTCGTCTCGAGGTGGCGGGTCAATCGCGTCGCACCGTCCGTGAACTGCCGGCGGGTCTGTTCGACGACCTGGTCGCGATTGGCCGAGCGATAGGCCTCGATCAGCTTCGCATGCGAGTCGACGGCGACCTCGCCCCACTCGGGGTCCGTCGCGTAGAGCTTCGCGGGGGTGTATCGCGTGGCGCTCAACAGGAACCAGGCGAGCTTTCCGCCGGATGCGATCAGGTTGTGCGACCGGTGGAACTCGAATTCCGCGGTGGCCACCTGCTGGCCGTCGCCGGAGGACAGCGCGGCGCGTAGCTGTTGGTTGTGCCACTCGAGCTCGGCGATCTGCTCGGCGGTGATCGCCGCGGCGGTGCGCAGCGCGAGTCTGACCGCGATCTCGCCCTGCAGCCAGAACAGATCCTCGACGTCGGTCCGGTTCAGTTCGGCGACGATGTACCCGCGATGGGGCGCGAGATTGACCATGCCCTCACCACGCAGGGTCAGCAACGCCTCTCGGACCGGTGTGACGCTGACGCCGAGACGTTCGGCCGTCTCGTCCATCCGCACATATTCACCGGGGCGGATCGCGGCGGTCATGATCTGCTCACGCAGATGTGCCGCGACCTCTTCGGACAGCTGAGGTCGGCGACGGAGCCGTTGCCCCGATGCCGAGCGCCCGGTGCGCTCAGAGCCCGAAGGTCTTGCCGATGATGTCGCGCTGGATCTCATTTGTGCCACCGTAGACGGTCGAGATGATTGCGCCACGCATCAAACGCTCGGCGTCGAACTCGGTTGCATATCCGTAACCGCCCATCATCTGCATCGCGTCGATGGTCATCCGCTTCGACGTCTCGGTGGCCTTGAGCTTGGCCATCGACGCCTCGCGCGGCAACAGTCGGGTCGGGTCGTCGTCGGCCTGCTGTGCCACCGAGTACACGAGGAGCTTGGTGCATTCGATCTCGGTCGCCAGGTCGGCCATGCGGTGCCGCAGCGCCTGGAAGCTGCCGATCGGCCGGCCGAACTGCTTGCGTTCGGTGATGAACGACAACGTATCGGCGAAGGAACGCTCGGCCACGCCGAGTTGCATGGCCGCGAGGATCAGGCGCTCGGTGTTGAGACCGGACATCAATTGCTCCCAGCCGTTGCCGACCTCTCCGACAACGGCCGAGTCAGGGATCTCGCAGTCGGTGAAGTACAGGTCGTTGACCTCACGACCACCCAGGGTGTCGATGCCCTTGATCTCGAGTCCCGGTGTGCCGGCGGCGATGTGGAACTGGGTCAGTCCCTCGTGCTTCTTGCCGGTCTTCTCCGTCCGCGCGATCAGGAGGATGGAGCGGGCGAAGTGCGCGTTGGAACACCAGGTCTTCTGGCCGTTGATCACCCACCCGCCGTCGACCTTCTCGGCCCGGCAGCTGAGATTGGCGACATCCGACCCGGCCTCGGGTTCCGACATCGAGATCGACAGGGAGTCGCCCGCGGCCACGCCCGTGAGCACCTCTTTCTTGAGTTGCTCGTCGGCGAATTTCTGATACGCGGCCGCGGTGATCAGCGTCGGTCCTATCCCACCGATCGGCGCCATTCCGCGCATGGCCTCCTCCAGTAGGATGCACATCTCCACGTTGCCGGCGGCCGCACCGCCGTACTCCTCGGGGACCAGGATTCCGGTCCACCCGAGTCCGGCCATCTTCGAGTACAGGATCTGTGAGTGCAGCTCGGCGCCACCGTCGGTGAGGGCATCCCGCTGCTCTCGTGTTCCGGCCTCGCGCTTGCAGAAGTCGGCGATCGCCGCCGCGAAGGCGGCCTGTTCCTCGGTGAGGTTCGGCATCGGATGTCTCCCGTCCGGCGCGTCGCGGCGGCCCTCGCCGCGCCACACCTCCAGTCACGCTAACACGTCACATATATGTGATATGAACCGACCGTGAGCTGGGCCACAGGTTCGGATCGCTACATTGGTCGCATGCCGAAGTCCCAACGACCGTCCGCGGTCGAGGCGAATGATGTCGCCGAAGTCGTGCAGGCCGACGCGTCACCACTCGACGGCGACGAATTCCTCGCCGCCAATCGGGCGAGCCGTGAACGGCTCCGCGCCGAGGCCGAGCAGAAGGCAGACCGTAAAGGAGAGCGCAAGGCGGACAGGGGGAGTGCGCATGACCGCGTGCCAGGAAAGGTGGCGACCGGTTCGTCTCGGAGCACGAGCAGGACGGTGCGGACTGCGCTCATCGGACTGAGTGTGCTCGTGCTGATCCTCGCGGCATCCACCGCGTACTTCGCGTACGGGATGGTCCAGGCCGACCGGCGGGCGGAGGCGTCCGGCCCGTCGGGTGCGGACCGCCAGAAGGCGATGGATCTCGCGCGGACCTATGCGTCGAGTCTGGCGACCTATGACCCCGCCGACTACGGCGATCTCGATCGGAGGATCCGGGAGATCTCGACTCCGGACTTCGCGAAGACCTACATCACGTCCTCGCAGGATGCGCGCCGTGGCAACGCGGACGCGCGCGGCACGTCACGTGCTGAATCCAAAGACGCCGGTCTGCAATCGATGACGGACGGCAAGGCCGTCGTGCTGGTGACGCTCGATCAGACAGTGACCTCGCCCGAGGTGAATTCCCAGGTGCCCGACGGTATTCCGTATCAGTCGCGAGTGAAGGTGACGCTGGAGAAGCGCGATGGCCGCTGGTTACTGTCCGATTTCGACACCGTCTGACGAGTGTTGGGAGCCGAGCAGGACGCGTAGTGCCAGCGCCGAGATCTGCTCGGGAGTGGGGCGTCGCCGCGGCCGGGTGAGGTCGATGATGACGTTGAGCGCCGCCTGGACGAGAAATCGTGCCTGCACGGACGTCAGATCGGTGCGCGCGCGGGTGAGCCATGCGGCCCATTCGTCGACGTTGATGCGTTGCCTGCTGCGCAGTTCGGTGCGCTGCGCGGGCGCGAGGTTGCCGATCTCCTTCATATAGACCGAGAGCATGTCGTTGTTCGTGCACGACAGGTCGACGTACCGATTGACCAGCGCGACCAGTGCCTCCTCGGGGGTGGTCGACGACGCCAGCGCATCGGCGATCATCGTCGCCACCCGGTCTGAGGTCCGCCAGAAGGCGGCGAGCAGGATCGCGGACTTGCTCTCGAAGTGGCGGTAAACGCCCGAGGCGGGCAGGTCGGCGGCGCGGGCGATGTCGTCGATCGTGACCTCGCGAAAACCGTGTGCCGCGAACAGTTTCGTCGACTCGGCCAGCAGCACCTCGCGTTTGGAGGTGGGGGACAGTCCGGTTGAGGACGTGTCCTCGACGCGAGCGTGTCCGGCAGGGACGGGGGCGTCCATCAGGGATACCGCCGCGGCCGAGATCAGGTCGTCGATCTGTCGTGCGCCGAGGGTGGCGCGGTGCGTTGCCGGGCTCGCCACGGTGCTGGTCATCGCTGCCGTGATGAGGTCGGCCGCGTCATGATCCAGGGCCGGACGGGCCACCTCCAGGACCCCGCGGATGCGCCGATGCTGACCGACGACGATGTCGCGCACATGGCGCGCGTCGTCACCCCGCAGATAGTCGGCCTCCCAGTGGTACAGCCCGCCGGTACGACGGTTCTCGATTGCCGCGCCGGTGAGCGCCGAGAGCAGTCCGCGCAGCTCGAGCTGGGGATGGTCCGGGTCGGCCGGCACCTCACCGACAGCGACGGCGAGCGCATCGGCGAGCATCCGAGCAGTCTCCGCGAACAGCGCGTACTTGTTCGGGAAGTGGCGGTACAGCGCCGGCGCGGACACCCCCGCCGCCTCGGCGATGTCGTCGAGGCGAACTGCGTGATAACCGTTGTCGCTGAATGCCTTGGCGGCGGCGCGCAGGATGATGTCGCGCCGATCGGCGGGCCGGCGTCGTCGCGCGCGGGCCGGGGACGCAGGCGTGGTCGCCGGGTGGGCAGGCATGAGCACCGAGCGTAGCCGGAGTCGGAGTTCACCATGATGATTTTCCCTACCTCGGATGAATACGCAGGAAAACAGCCGCTTCCGTATCTCTAAGTTAATGAGTATTCTCGTGATCTGGGTCGCACTGTGGTAGTAGTGTGGTCGAGGCCCGACCTGCTGCGGGTCGGGGACGAACAGTGGTGAGGGGCGAGTTGGCGGTGAGTGACAACGTGGCCGGTGGCGACGAGATCCGGGTCAGTGTCGATGACCGAGGGGTGGCGCGGATCGAGATCCACCGACCGCATCGGATGAATGCGTTGGACGGCGCCGCGTCCCGCGTCATCATCGGCGCGCTCGAGGAGTGGTCGGCCCGAGATGACATCCGTGTCGTGGTGATCGACGGCGCCGGTGGCAGTTTCAGCACCGGCGCCGACGTCATCGACATCGCCGCCACGGCAGGGGAGAACACCGGTGGTGGACTCGACCCGACCCAGGCGCGCGGGGTGATCTCAGGTGGTTCAGACCTGGCCCGTGCCGTGCGGGGTGTCGCAGTGCCCGTCGTCGCCGTGGTGGACGGGCCGGCGGTCGGTATCGGCGCATCGCTGGCGTTCGCGGCCGACCTCGTCTATGCGACCGAGCGGTCGTACTTCCTGCTCGCGTTCATCAACATCGGGCTCATGCCGGATGGTGGCGCCTCGATGTCGGTGGCCGCAGCGGTTGGCCGCGCGCGGGCGAACGCGATGGCGCTGCTCGGTGAGAAGCTGCCGGCCACCGAAGCTTTCGACGCGGGCCTGATCACGAAGATCGTCGCCGACCGGGAGGCACTCGACGCGACCGTCGACGCGACGGTCGCGAAATTGGTCGCGACATCGGCGAGCGCTCTACGTCTGACCAAGAAGGCTCTCGACGCTCATACGATGGGTGACTTCGATGCCGCCCTCGACCGTGAACTCGAGGGCCAGACGGCGCTGCTGCAATCCGCGGAGTTCCAGGCCGCGATGGCTGCCTTCGCCGGTGCCAAGCCCTGACCCACCCGCCGGACGCCCCTGACCGATTCCATCCCCATCCCGACCCGATCCTTTAGATTCATGACCGTGCGGCAGGCCGAATGCGCCGGCCCGCAGTCGCAGAACTCTCACCGCACAGAGGAGAACTGACATGACCGCCACCGTCGACTCGACCAGCGACCTCACCACCGAGCCCCTCCGGTCCCGCCGTAATCACTGGAACAACCAGGTCCGGCGACATGCGTTCACGACGCCGGACAAGCCTGCGCTGAAATTCCTCGGGAACGTCACCACGTGGTCCCAGCTCGAAGAGCGCTCGCGAGGGTTCGCGGCTGCTCTGAGCCGCCGCGGTGTGCAATTCGGCGACCGCATCCTGCTCGTCCTGCTCAATCGCAGCGAGTATGTCGAGGCCGTGCTGGGGGCGAACCTGATCGGCGCCATCCCGGTGCCGGTCAATGTGCGCATGAGCCCGGCAGAGATCGCGTTCCTGGTGTCCGACAGCGGTGCGAAGATCATCGTCACCGAGGCGCTGCTGGCACCGCTGGCGGACGCGGTGAGCGCGTCCACCGGCGCGGTCGACGCGACCGTCGTGGTGGGCGAGACCGACAACCCGGCCCATCTGCGGTTCGAGGATCTCGTGACCGAGGACTCCTCGGATCTGCCCGAGATCGACGTGCCCGAGGAGACCGTCGCACTGATCATGTATACCTCCGGGACCACCGGAAAGCCCAAGGGCGCCATGCTGACCCACACGAACATCCAGGCGCAGGCGGTCACCTGTCTGCAGGCGTTGCAGACACGGCCCGACGACATCGGTTCGTGTGTCGCGCCCATGTTCCACATCGCAGGCCTCGGGGCCATGGCCCCGCTGTTCTACATGGGCGCCCTCTCGGTGATCCATCCGCTCGGTGCCTTCGACCCCAACGACATGCTCGACACCCTGGAACAGGAGGGCACCACGTCGATCTTCCTGGTGCCCGCCCAATGGCAGGCCGTCTGCGCCGCACAGCAGGCGAAACCGCGCGACCTCAGGCTCCGGGTGATCAGCTGGGGTGCCGCGCCGGCGTCGGACACCGTGCTGCGCGCGATGGGCGAGACCTTCCCAGACGCCCTGAACGTCGCCGTGTTCGGACAGACCGAGATGTCGCCCATCACCTGCGTGCTCGAGGGCACCGACGCGCTCCGCAAGATCGGCTCCATCGGCAAGGTGGTCCCGGCGGTGACGGCGCGCGTGGTCGATCCCGAGATGAACGACGTCATCCCCGGGCAGGTCGGCGAGATCGTCTACCGGGGCCCGAACATGATGAAGGGATACTGGCAGAACCCGCAGGGCACCGCGGACGCGTTCCACGGTGGCTGGTTCCACTCCGGGGACCTCGTGCGGCAGGACGAGGAGGGCTTCCTCTACGTCGTCGACCGCGCCAAGGACATGATCATCTCGGGTGGCGAGAACATCTACTGCGCCGAGGTCGAGAACGCGCTCTTCGGGCACGTCAAGATCTCCGAGGCGGCCATCATCGGTCGCGCACACGAGAAGTGGGGTGAGGTCCCGGTGGCGGTGGTGGTCCTGGCCGAGGGCGTCGATGATCTGACCCTCGAGGAACTCGAGCCCTACCTCAACGACAACCTCGCGCGATTCAAGCACCCGAAGGACCTCGTCATCGTCGACGAACTGCCGCGCAACGCCGGTGGCAAGGTCGTCAAACCGTCGCTGCGGTCGACATACGGCAGCAAGGACGCGGGCCTGAAGGACTAGCCGCGGACCGGCCCCGTGGCGTCGGGCCGGCCAGCAGAGACGAGCCGCACACCCACCCTTCGGTGGGGGTGCGGCTCGTCCGTGTGCGGGTGGCCGCCGGCTCGAGCGCGGGAGCGGAATTCGCAACTAGAACACGTTCCATTTTTGCCCTGGAGTGACTAGGGTCTCTTCTAGTTGTCTTGCGTCTGTCGGGGGGGTCGATCCGTCGGGCGACGCGCGTCTATCGAGTGGAGGTTGTGAAGTGAAGACCAAGGGTGCGCTGCTGCGGGAGAACAACAAGCCGTGGGAGATCGAGGAGATCGAGATCGGCGATCCGCAACGCAGCGAGATCAAGATCAGGATGGAAGCGGCCGGGATGTGCCACTCCGACCATCACCTGATGACCGGCGGGATCCCCATGGCCGGGTTCCCGATCCTCGGTGGGCACGAGGGCGCGGGCGTCGTCGAGCGGGTCGGGGAGGGTGTCACCGATTTCGAGGTAGGCGACCACGTCGTCCTGTCGTTCATCCCGTCGTGTGGCAAGTGTCCGTCATGTAAGGCCGGGCTCGCAAACCTTTGTGACTTCGGTGCGATGTTGCTTCAAGGAGAAGCGGTGTCCGACAACACCTTCCGCATCCACACCGCCTCGGGCGAGCCGGTCTACCCGATGACCCTCCTCGGTACGTTCTCGCCGTACATGGTCGTCCACGAGGCGTCTGCGGTGAAGATCGACAAGGACATCCCGTTCGAGGTCGCCGCGCTGTGCGGCTGCGGCATCCCGACGGGATACGGATCGTCCACGCGCAGCGGTGATGTGCGGCCGGGAGAGGACGTGGCCATCGTCGGCGTCGGTGGTGTGGGTACCGCGGCCCTCCAGGGTGCGGTCATCTCCGGCGCACGGAACGTCATCGCGATCGATCCGGTGGAGTGGAAGCGCGAGCAGGCGATGAAGTTCGGCGCGACACACGCGTTCGCCTCGGTGGAGGAAGCGGCGACGAGCATCGCCGAACTGACCCAGGGGCACATGTGCCACAAGGTGATCGTCACCGTCGGCGAGGTCCATGGCAAGGACGTCGACACCTGGATGGGCATCACCGCGAAGGCGGGGACCTGTGTGCTCACCGGTATGGGCAACATGATGGAGAACGAGGTCACCCTGAACCTCGCGATGCTGACTCTGCTGCAGAAGAACCTGCAGGGCACCATCTTCGGCGGCGCCAACCCGAAGCTCGACATCCCGCAGCTGCTCTCGATGTACCGGATGGGCAAGCTCAACATCGAAGACATGATCACCCGTCAGTACCGCCTGGATCAGATCAACGAGGGCTACCAGGACATGCTCGACGGCAAGAACATCCGCGGTGTCATCCGTTACACCGACGAGGATCGCTGAGTCCGGCTCCGCTCAGACCGTCCGGGGTGTGCGTCGGTAGGGTTGCGATGTGTCAGCACTCGATGCCCTAGCGCAGTGGCCGGCCGACAACGTGGCGGCCGCGATCATCACCCCGTCCGGTGTCGGCGACGTCTTCGGCGACACCGGACGGGTGTTCGAACTGGCCTCGGTCACCAAACTCCTGGTGGCCGAGGCCGTTCTCGTCGCGGTGGAGGAGGGGGCGACCGAACTCGACGATCCGGCGGGGCCGCCGGGCGCGACGGTCGCCCACCTGCTCGCACATGCGTCGGGACTCGCCTTCGACAGCCGGGACGTCGTCGCCCCGCCCGCCACCCAGCGCATCTACTCCAGCGCCGGGTTCGAGGTGCTCGCCGAGACGATCGAGGAGGCCGCCGACATCGCCTTCGCCGACTACCTGCGCCAGTCGGTCGCCGAGCCCCTGCAGATGATGTCGTCGGAGCTCGTCGGGCCGGCGGGCCACGGCGCCCGATCCACGGTGGACGACCTGTCCCGATTCGCCCGCGAACTGCTCTCTCCGACCCTGCTGTCGACGGAGACCGTCGCGGCGGCGACGTCCGTGCAGTTCCCGGGCCTCGACGGTTTCGTCCCCGGTTACGGCAAGCACCGCCCCAACGACTGGGGCCTCGGATTCGAGATTCGATCGGACAAGCACCCCCATTGGACGGGCACACGGAACTCGCCGCGCACCTTCGGTCACTTCGGTCAGAGCGGCACGTTCCTCTGGGTGGACCCCGAGCTGCACACCGCGTGTGTTGTCTTGACCGACCGTCAGTTCGGAGCCTGGGCGAAGCCACTCTGGAGCGAGTTCAACGACTCCGTCGTCGCCGAGATCTCGAGGTGACACCAATCCTGAGAAAGCACTCGAGAAACTGGCGCAACACGGGCCACATGAGGCACAATTAATCACACGAGTGTGATACCCGGTTCGAGAGGTGTGTTGGGGAAGACGTTCCTCGTCGAAACCGGAGGTGAACAAGGTGCGCAATCTGAATCAGTTTGCGGACATGACGACAGGAGTGGTGTACATCCACTCGGCGCCGGTGGCGCTCTGCCCGCATGTCGAGTGGGCTCTGTCGTCGACCCTGAATGCGCGGGCCAACCTGAAATGGTCTGCGCAGGAGGCCGACCCCGGTCTGCAGCGGGCCACCGTTGACTGGGCCGGCCCAGTCGGCACTGGCGCACGCCTGGTGACGGCGTTGCGCGAATGGTCGGCACTGCGTTTCGAGGTGACCGAGAACGCCAGCGACGGCGTCGACGGCGAGCGATTCAGCTATGTGCCCGGTCTCGGGCTCTGGCGTGGGTCGACCAGTGCCAACGGCGATGTGATCATCGGTGAGATGCAGTTGCGCTCGCTGATCGAATCCCAGCCCGACAGCGTCGGTCTCGCCGGCGAACTCGAGGCGGCCATCGGCACGGCGTGGGATGAGGCCCTCGAGCCATACCGCATGGGCGGCGCAGGCGCCGAGGTCACCTGGCTCCAGCAACGCGTGGGATAGACACCCACCTACGAGATTCGGCCCCGGTAGCGAGCTGCCGGGGCCGAATTGTGCTGTCCGGACGGGTCGGTGCGCGGCGGGCTCACGATGTCGCCCGCGACCGCCCGAAACGGACCGGATGTCAGAGCGGGATGTTCTTGTGGCGGCCACGTCGTGCCGGTGCCGCGGCCAGGGCCTCGGCGATGCGGCTGCGGGTGGTCGCCGGGTCGATGACGTCGTCGACGACACCGATCGACTGTGCCCGCCCGACCCCGCCCGCGATGGCCTCGTGCTCGGCGGCCAGACGGTCGTGCAGCGCCTCGCGCTCGTCGTCTGGCGCGGCGGCCAGGGCCTTCTTGTGGAGAATGCCGACCGCTGCCTTGGCGCCCATGACGGCGACCTCCGAGCCCGGCCACGCGAAGACCGCGGTGGCGCCGAGTGCGCGCGAGTTCATCGCGATGTAGGCGCCGCCGTAGATCTTGCGGGTCACCAGGGTCACCCGGGGGACGGTGCACTCGGCGAAGGCGTGCAGCAGCTTCGCCCCGCGGCGGACCACACCGTTCCACTCCTGGCCCACGCCGGGAAGGTAGCCGGGCACGTCGGTCAGAACGATCAGCGGGACACCGAAGGCGTCGCACAGGCGAACGAAACGAGAGGCCTTCTCGGCGCTCTCGGAGTTCAGGCAGCCACCCATGCGGAGGGGATTGTTGGCGATGACGCCGACGCTGCGACCGGACAGGCGGCCCAACCCGATGACGATGTTCGGCGCCCACTTGGCTTGCAGCTCTTCGAAACTGGAAACCTCGGTCTCGCCGTCGGCGGCGAGCTGGGTGTCGAGCAGCTGCTCGACGACCGGGTGCACGTCGTAGGCGCGACGATTCGATTCCGGCAGCAGGGCCTTGAGATCGGTGTCGCGTGCCTCGGCCTGCTCGCGGTTGAAAGTACCCTGCCGGCTGAACGTCGACACCAGACGCCGTGCGCGCCAGTAGGCGTCGGGTTCGGAGTCGGCGGTGATGTGACTGACGCCGGACTTCTTGCCGTGGGTGAGGGGACCGCCGAGCGACTCCATGTCGACCGACTCCCCGGTGACGCTCTTGACGACGTCGGGACCGGTGACGAACACACGTCCCGCGGGCGCCATGATCACGACATCGGTGAGCGCAGGACCGTAGGCGGCGCCTCCGGCGGCGAAGCCGACGACCACCGAGATCTGCGGTACGTAGCCGGAGGCGCGCACCATCGCCTCGAACACCCCGCCGACCGCGTGGAGGGCTTCGACGCCCTCGGCCAGCCGGGCGCCACCCGAGTGCCAGATGCCCACGACGGGTGCCTGTTCGGTGATGGCGGTGTCGATCGCGTTGACGATGTGAGCACACCCGACCACACCCATGGCACCGCCCATCACGGTGCCATCGGTGCAATAGGAGACGGTCCGGACGCCGTTGACCTGCCCGATGGCGGCCTGCACGCCGGACTTGTCGCGTGCGTGCAGGAGCGACATCGAGCCTTCGTCGAAGAAGTTGGTCAGACGCAGTAGCGGGTCGCGGGGATCCGCGGCTTCCTCATGGCCGGTGATGGGAGCCAATGTGGTCATCGGTGTCTCCTGGGTGTCGGGTGCGGATCAGTAGCGACCGAAGGCGAGCGCAACGTTGTGCCCACCGAATCCGAACGAGTTGTTCAACGCGTAATCGATCTGCCCGTATCGGGCTTCACCATGGACGACGTCGACATCGCATTCGGGATCCTGGTTCTCCAGGTTGAGCGTCGGAGGGATGACACCTTCCTCGACGCTCTTGATGGTGATCACGGACTCCAGCGCCCCGACTGCGCCGATGGAGTGTCCGAGAGCCGACTTGGGTGCATAGACCGCGGCATGTTGCCCGATCGCCGCCGTGATACCCGCAGCTTCCGCCGTGTCGCCGATCGGAGTCGACGTCGCGTGCGCGTTGATGTGGGTGATGTCGGCCTTGGTGAGCCCCGCGGTCTGGATCGCGCGGGTCATGGCGCGGGCGTTGCCCTGGCCACTCGGATCGGGTGCCACCAGATGGAATCCATCGGAGGTGATGCCCGCGCCGAGCACTCGTGCGTGGATGTGCGCGCCGCGTGCCCGGGCGTGCTCCTCGCGCTCGAGGATGAGCATCGCTGCGCCCTCACCGAACACGAAGCCGTCACGATCCTTGTCGAACGGACGCGAGGCACCTGCCGGATCGTCGTTTCGCGTGCTCATCGCCCGCATCATCGAGAACGCCGCGATCGGAATCGCGTCGATGTGGCCCTCGACGCCACCGGTGACGACCATGTCGGCGTCACCCATGACGATGTGGCGCCATGCGTGCGCGATCGCCTCTGCACCCGACGAACACGCCGAGACCGGGGTGATCACACCTGCGCGGGCACCAACGTTGAGGCCGGTCACGGCGGCCGGGCCGTTGGGCATGGCCATCGACACGGCGAGCGGGGAGACCTTGCGGTAGTTGCCCGATGATTCGATCGCCTTGACGGCGTCGACCATCGCGTCGCCGCCGCCCTGACCGGTGCCCAGCACGACAGCCAGTCGGTCGGGATCGACCTCGGGCTCGCCGGCGTGGGCCCACAGGCGCTTGCTCAGGACGTGTGCGATGCGCTCGACGTACGCCATACGGCGTGCCTCGACGCGCGTGACCTCCTCGGCCGGGTCCTTGACCAGCCGGCCGCCGATGCGGCAGGGCAGGTCGCCGAACTTGGTGACGAAGTCGTCGGTCAGTACACGGATGCCCGACTCACCCGCAAGCAGCTTCTTCCAGGTGGTGTCCAGATCTTCGCCCAGCGAGGTGGTGGCCACCATGGAGGTGACCACCACACTCGGGAAGTTCCCACCCAGCGTGGAGTATTCGCGGAGGGAGGGGGAGCTCACGAGTTCTGGTCTGCCTCGACCTGGGCCTTGATGGCGGCAGCAGCTTCGGGGTTCTCGGACTCGAGCTTCTGGATGTAAGCGACGGCGTCGCCGACGGTGCGCAGTCCGGCGAGATCCTCGTCCGGGATCTTCACGCCGTACTTGTCCTCGGTCTGCACGGCGATCTCCACCATCGACAGCGAGTCGATGTCGAGGTCGTCGACGAACGACTTCTCCAACGTCACCTCGGACGGCTCGATGCCGGTCACTTCTTCGATGATCTCGGCGATGCCGGCGATGAGTTGTTCCTGGGTGGCAGCCACTGTGTGGTTCCCTTCTTGTTTTCGCTCGATGTGTGCAATCCGGAGCACCCCTGAACCACGAACATCCCTGGGTGTTTGGACAACCGGTCTGTCCGGTTTCCGGGGGTCACGGCGTCACGCCGTGACCTCTATCCAAGTTCGGTGATGTTGTCGAGGTCGTCGGGCGACTTGAGCGCCAGCGTCGGCGTGCCCTTCAACTCTCGCTTCGAGATGCCGACGAGCGTGCCCGCAGGCGGAAGCTCGACGACGGCAGTGGTGGCCTGTTCGCGCATGTAACCCGAGCACAGGTCCCAACGGACCGGCTTCGTCACCTGTCCCACTAGTTTTGTCAGTGCGTCGGCGCCATTTGTTACAGGCAGGCCGTCGGAGTTCGAGAGCAGGGTCCGGGTGGGCTCGGCGGGAGTGATCTGCGCGGCCGCCGCGGCCACCGCGTCCTGCGCCGGCGCCATGAACCGGGTGTGGAAGGCGCCGGCGACGGCGAGCTTGCGGACGCGGGCCTTCTCCGGCGGATCGGCGATCAAGGCCTCGATGGCCTCGACCTTGCCCGCGGCGACGATCTGGCCGGCCGCGTTGCGGTTGGCCGGGATCAGGTCGAGTTCCTCCAGGCGTGCGAGCACTGCTGCTTCGTCGCCACCGAGCACGGCGGCCATGACCGTGGGTTCGAGTGCACATGCCTTGGCCATCTCCGCGCCGCGGATCGCGGCCAGCGTCACGGCTTCGTCGGCGCTGATGACCCCGGTGATGGCAGCGGCAGCGAGTTCGCCGACCGAGTGCCCGGCGACGATGGCGTCCTCGGGCAGCGGGGTGCGTTTGCTCAGCTCGTCGAAGGCGAGCAGTGCGGACGCGACGACCAGCGGCTGGGTGACCGCCGTGTCGGTGATCTCGTCGGCGGTCGCGGTGGTCCCGAGCCGTTCGAGGTCGAGGCCGACCAGTTTCGACCACGTCGAAAGCTGGTCACGGGCACCGGCGAGTTCCACCCAGGTGGTGAGCATGCCGGGCGTCTGTGAGCCCTGTCCGGGCGCGAGGATCGAAAGCACGTGACCAGAGAACACCGTCTGCGGTGGTTTTGTGGGTGTTGTGACCGATGAACCTTCTGGTGTGCATTTGTAGGGTTCCCACAAACTTGATCGAAGGCGCCCCTGGTTCGTCACCACTCCGAGATGCGTTATGTAAATGTGTCCTCAGGAGGTTGATCAGCACGAACGTGAAAAACTGGCTGTGACTGCTGTTGCTCAAGTGGCGGATGTTTGCGTTTCGTTTTGTAAGTGTGTCAATCGACCCACAGTCGCCGCGACCCTCAGGACGTAGCCGTCGCGAGGGTTAGTTGGGTCACGTCCGGTGATCTCTGCGATCTTCTTTAATCTGTACCGAACTGTATTTGGATGGATATACAGTACGCGCGCGCAACTTTCGACGGACCCTCCCGAGTCCAGGTATGCCTCGAGCGTCGCGTTCAGAGTGGTGCCGCCTTTCGCGAGCGGACGCACCAGGGTCTCGTTGAGCGCGGCCATCGCCGCGGTGTCACCGTTGAGTGCCCGTTCCGGCAGGAGCTCCAGGCTGTGCACCGGGCGCGGGGCGCTGGGCCAGCCGACGACGGCGGCGATACCCGCCATGGCCTCGTTCGAGCTGGTGTGCGCGCTGCCGAGGTTGGGCATCGTCGGGCCGATGACCACCGGCCCCTCGGCGAAGTGTTTGAGCAACTCGGTGACGAAGCGCTCGGACGTGCGGATCGGCCCGCTGACGATCGCGACGAGGAACTTTCCCTGGACGACCGACAACGCGGACCGGTCGTACTGTTTGGCCGTGTTGTGGATGGCCAGGGGAACCGACACGTTCTGCTCGGGCGGCGGGGCGCCGACGATGATGGTCGCCGGGGCATCTGAATCCCAGTTCAACGCGGCCGCGCGGGACAGCAGCTGCGGTCCGGTGTCCCCGCGGACGACGGCGTCGACGACCAGTGCTTCGAGGCGCGAGTCCCAGGCTCCGCGGGATTCTGCCGCGGAGGCGTAGATCGAGGCGGCCGCGAATCCGATCTCGCGTCCGTACCGTAGGACGGACTCGGTCAGCGCCCGGAGTTGCGCATCGTTGCGCGCCAGCAGCGGTAGCCACTTCTCGAAGAACTCCATGGCCACGCGGACCATCTCGACGGTCTGCAGCAGGGTGATCCGCCGTGCCAGATCCTGGGGGACAACCTGGAACGCCTGCACGGTGAACTTCACGTTGCCCTCGGGATCCTGAATCCACTCGACGAAGTTCACCACCGCCGTCTGGACCACCAGTTGAACACTGGCGCGCTGGGCGGCATCGAGATCCCCGAAGTAGGGCAACTGGTCCTGCATGGAGTGGACGGCCTCGGTGGCCAGTCGACCGCTGTACTGCTTCACGCGACGCAGGAGGGTGTCCGGCAGTGCGTCGTGCACGGTCGCCGGCGCGGGGACGTGGGCCCCACGCTCACCGAACACGTCGGCCGTCGGTGGCTCCTGGTTCACGCCGGCGTCGGTCACCATCTCAATGTAGTCTCGTCCGCCGGCATCGGGTCATGCCCGCGTCGAGCCCACGACGAACCGTGGCCGTTCTCCGCGAGGTGCGCCGAACGGCCACGGTTCGTGCTCATGGTCGGTCGCGTCGGGTGTGCGTGGCCCGAGCGACCGCGCTCACCCGTGTGCGATCACGCGACGCCCGGGTCGCCGGTCGGCTCGGGCGCGGCTGCGACATCGGTGATCTGATACTTCTCCGCGGCCTCGGCGGCAACGGTGGTCGGGATGTGGCCATCGCGGGCCAGCGCCACCAGGACCCCGACGACGATCGACTCCGCGTCGACGTTGAAGTACCGGCGGGCGGCCGGCCGGGTGTCGGAGAACCCGAAGCCGTCGGTGCCCAGCGTCAGGTAGGTGCCCGGCACGTACGCCCGGATCTGCTCCTGTACGCCCCGCATGTAGTCGCTGACAGCCACCACCGGTCCGGGCACATCGGCGAGCACCTCGGTCAGATACGGCCGCGGGTGATCGGCGGCCGGCTCACGGACCGAATCGCGGTCGGCGCGGATACCGTCACGGGCGAGTTCGCTCCACGAGGTCACCGAGTACACGTTCGCGCCGACATCCCACTCGTCCGCGAGCAGCTCGGCGGCCCGCAGTGCGTCGGGCATGGTCACGCCCGACACCAGGATGTTCGCCGGGAACTTCTTGTCCGACGGTGCCTCGGTGAAACGGTAGATGCCCTTCAGCACCCCCGCGACGTCGAGGTTCTCGGGTTCGGCCGGCTGGCTGATCGGCTCGTTGTAGACGGTGAGGTAGTAGTAGATGTTCTCCGGCTCCTCGCCGTACATCCGCTCGAGGCCGTCGGCGATGATGTGCCCGAGTTCGAATGCGAATGCCGGGTCATAGGCGGCTACCGCGGGATTGGTCGCCGCGAGTAGCGGCGACTGGCCGTCGGCGTGCTGGAGGCCCTCACCGGTCAGGGTGGTGCGGCCCGCGGTCGCGCCGATCACGAATCCACGCGCCATCTGGTCGGCGGCGGCCCAGAAGCTGTCGCCGGTGCGCTGGAAGCCGAACATCGAGTAGAAGATGTACAGCGGGATCATCGGCTCGTCGTGGGTGGAGTATGACGTGCCGACCGCGGTGAACGACGCGGCCGAACCCGCCTCGTTGATGCCCTCGTGCAGGATCTGGCCCTCGCTGCTCTCCTTGTAGGCGAGCATGAGCTCCGCGTCGACGGACGTGTAGAGCTGTCCGTTGCGGTTGTAGATCTTGAGCGTCGGGAACCACGAGTCCATGCCGAAGGTGCGGGCCTCGTCGGGGATGATCGGCACGATTCGCTTGCCGATCTCCTTGTCGCGCAACAGATCCTTGAAGATGCGCACGAGTGCCATGGTGGTGGCGACCTGCTGTTTGCCGGACCCCTTGGCGGTGGTCTTGAGTGCCTTGCTGACATCGGGGCGCAGGACCTTGGACTTCGTGCGTCGCGCGGGCAGGAACCCGCCGAGCGACTTGCGTCGATCGAGCATGTACCGGATCTCGGGCGCATCCGGTCCCGGGTGGTAGTACGGCGGCACGTAGGGGTTCTCCTCGAGCTGCGCGTCGCTGATCGGGATGCGGGTGCTGTCGCGAAAGGCCTTGAGGTCGTCGAGGGTCAGCTTCTTCATCTGGTGGGTCGCGTTGCGTCCCTCGAAGTGTTTGCCCAGCGTGTAGCCCTTGATGGTGTGCGCCAGGATGACGGTCGGCTGTCCTTTGTGCGCCATGGCCGCGGCGTAGGCGGCGTGGATCTTGCGGTAGTCGTGACCGCCGCGCTTGAGATTCCAGATCTCGGCGTCGGAGAGGTCCTTGACCAGTTCCTTTGTTCGCGGGTCACGATTGAAGAAGTGTTCGCGGACGAACGCCCCGTCATTGGCCTTGTAGGTCTGGAAGTCGCCGTCGGGGGTGGTGTTCATCAGGTTCACGAGTGCGCCGTCGCGGTCGGCGTGCAACAGGGAGTCCCACTCGCGGCCCCAGATCACCTTGATGACGTTCCAGCCGGCGCCGCGGAAGAACGACTCGAGCTCCTGGATGATCTTGCCGTTGCCGCGGACGGGGCCGTCGAGACGCTGCAGGTTGCAGTTGATGACGAAAGTGAGGTTGTCGAGGCCCTCGGTGGCCGCGAAGCTCGCGAATCCGCGTGACTCCGGCTCGTCCATCTCACCGTCGCCGAGGAATGCCCACACGTGCTGATCCGACGTGTCGCTGATCCCGCGATCGTGCAGGTAGTGATTGAACCGCGCCTGGTAGATGGCGTTCATCGGGCCTAGGCCCATCGACACCGTGGGGAACTGCCAGAACTCGGGCATCAGACGCGGGTGCGGATAGGACGGTAGGCCGCCACCCTCGCCGGCATGGCTGTGCTCCTGACGGAAGCCGTCCATACGCTTCTCGTCGATGCGTCCCTCGAGGAATGCGCGGGCGTAGATGCCCGGCGACGCGTGGCCCTGGATGAAGATCTGATCGCCGCCGCCGGCGTGGTCGGTGCCGCGGAAGAAGTGGTTGAAACCGACCTCGTAGAGCGCCGCCGACGACGCGTAGGTCGAGATGTGCCCGCCGACGCCGACACCGGGGCGCTGGGCGCGATGCACCATGATCGCGGCATTCCAGCGGATGAACGCACGGAAGCGGCGCTCGACCTCTTCGTCGCCGGGGAACCAGGGTTCGTTCTCGGTCGGGATGGTGTTCACGTAGTCGGTGGAGGTCAGCGACGGGATCGCGACGCGCTTCTCACCGGCCCGCTCCAGCAGCCGGAGCATCAGATACCGGGCACGCCCGGGACCTGCATGAGCGAGGAGTTTGTCGAAGGACTCGAGCCACTCGCCGGTCTCGTCGGGGTCGATGTCGGGCAGGTACGACGCCACGCCCTCCCGGATGACGCGGACGCGGTTGCGATCACTGCCGGCGGCGCCCGACGGTCCGGAACCGTTGCCCCCGGATGTGGTCGTGTGCTCTGCCTGTTCGGTCACTGTTATGCCTACTCCCTCGGTCGGCCGGGTGCACGGTGGTGTCCGGCGTGCGATGACTCGGGCGTCGCTCCCATGATGTCGGGACAGCGACGTCCCCCTCTCATCGTGCCCCATGTCACTTGGGTTGGCACCGGGTGGGCGAGCTTGCTGCCACCCGCTCCGACCTGCGGTAGCGTTTCGGTGTTTGTTACTCGTGGGTCAGGAGGACGATGCGAGGCATGAGGCGGAATCGGGCCGACGATCGCCCTAGCAGGTGGGGCCGTACGGCCGGCCTGTGCGCGCTGCTGGCGGTGGCCGCCCTCGCCTCCGGGTGTGCGACCTCGGTCAACGGTTCCGGGTCGGCGATCCCGGGTCAGGTCGCCATCTATCGGGCCGAATTGTCCGAGTCGGCGGCGTCCTCGGTCCGTGCCGACGGCATCGAGCTGTGTCGTGAGGCCATGTCGTCGATGGTCGTGATGGTCCGCGGCTACAACGCGTTCATCCGGAAACTCAGCGAGGTCCACGACTACGCCGGTGTCGGTGATCTGGACGACAGGGCACGCGCGAGCCTCATCGCGGGGGCCGACCTGATCCGCAAACGGATCGAGTCGTCGACGCCGGTGGACGTCGCGGCATCGACGAACCGGTTCCTGGACTCCACCGGACGCCTCGACGCCGCGATCGGCAAGCGTGAACTCGCTGGTCTCAATCCCATTGCCGCACAATGGACCCGGGACAAGCAGGCGGTGCTGAACGCTTGCGTCGGCTATCTACCGGTCCCGCCGACCGCGGGTGCGTCGCCCGTTCCGGGACCGGGCGGTTCGGGGTCCGCTCCGGCGCCGTCCTCGTCGTCGGTGCCGTCGCCGACGCCCTGACGTCGACGTCGCGCGACGCGCCGGTCCCAAATGCCCCTGTTCGGGTTGCATCCTGAGCATCTAGGCTGTTCCCTAAGCTGACAGTCGAATTCATTGGGAGGTCGCACGCGGTGGTAGCCGCCACAGAGTCCGGTAACGCTGGGGACAGCCACGCCGACAAGCTCGGTTTCACGTCCGGCATGGTCGTCCAGGAACTGGGCTGGGACGAGGACACCGACGACGACCTTCGGGTCGACATCGAGGACACCATCGGTGGGGAGATGGTCGACGAGGACGCTGACGACGTCATCGACGTCGTCGTGCTGTGGTGGCGCGACGGTGACGGCGACCTGGTGGACGCATTGATGGATGCGATCGCCCCGCTCGCCGACGACGGGTACGTCTGGGTCTTCTCACCGAAGACAGGCACCGACGGCCACGTCGATCCCAGCGAGATCGCCGAGTCGGCACCCACCGCAGGTCTCACCCAGACCAATGTCGTCAGTCTCGGGGGCTGGTCCGGATCTCGGCTGGTGCAGCCGAAGTCCCGCAAACGCGCATGAGCGCGGACTCCACCGAACGGCCGACATCACCGCTGGCCGTGGGTGACGTGGCGCCCGACTTCGAGCTCCGCGACCAGAACAACCAGCGTGTGTCGATGTCGGGCCTGCGCGCCGACGGGCAGGTGCTGCTGGTGTTCTTCCCGCTCGCCTTCACCGGGACGTGTCAGGGCGAACTCGGATACATCCGCGACCACCAGCCGCAGTTCATCCGGGACGGGCTCCGGACGGTCGCGTTGTCGGTGGGGCCGCCCCCGACTCACAAGGTGTGGTCGTCGGCGCAGGGATTCCTGTTCCCGATCCTGTCGGACTTCTGGCCGCACGGGGCCGTCGCCCGCGACTACGGGGTGTTCAACGACGCCAGCGGTTACGCCAACCGGGCGACGTTCCTCGTCGACCCCGACGGGATCATCCGCTTTTCCGACATGCTCGGGCCGGGCGAGGCGCGCGACTCGACCCTGTGGGAGAAGGCTCTGCTCACGGCGAACTGAGATCGCCCGGGGGCGGGAACCGTTCTGGTTTGGGCATCGGGCCGTCACCGATTACATTCATGACTTGGTGTCCGGCGGCGACGTCCGCCGGCTCGCGCGTATAGCTCAGCGGTAGAGCTCTGGTCTTACACACCAGCGGTCAGGGGTTCGAATCCCTTTGCGCGCACCACCGAAGCCGACGTTGTTGTCAGATCGATGGTCCGATCCATGGCAATGGTCCGCGCTCAGCGCGGACCATTGCCACGAAACGTGCGGGAGCCCGAATTCCGAGAAAGCGCTCAGCGTGCGGCGGGTTCGCCTGTCGAATCCTCGGCGTCCGAGAACACGAGCTGCGTGATGGGTTGCGCGGGATCGGGATTGGACCGCTGATCGTCGTCGACGTGTGCGTGTGAGAAGAGTGTCGGGTATTCCATGATTCTCCTGTGGTCGGGTCGCGCGGTGATCCGGGCTCAGATGGCCTCGGCCACGCGGTGGACACGGGTGCGGTTGACTGTGGGCATCCTGGTCGCCAGTTCGATCGAGCGGTGCCGCCCACCGAGGGTGATGCTCGCCCACCGGACGCGCCAGAATCCGTCTATGCGGATTCGGCGCCCGCGGATCACCGGCTGGGCGTCGTGCACGCCCCAGTCGTTGATGCGGTAGGCCACCCGTTCGAGACTGCCGATGTGAGGTGCAAGGTACGGGATCAGTTCGTGCAGTCCGGACTCGAGGTCGGTGGTCGTCGGGGGCCGGACGCCCTGCACGAGGCCGAACGGGGTGTGGAAGTCACGCAGCCGCAGCGGCGGGAGAGTGCGCGTCATGCTGACGCTCCATACTGGACGTCCGACGGGCGGACGCGGATCGCGCCGCCGGTGATGCTCGTGGCACCGTGACGGACGTGATCCAGCCTACACGCGATCGGGGGCAGCCAGCGTAGGCCACGCGCAGCAAAAAGCCCCGGCGCCGTTTCCGGTGCCGGGGCTTCGCAGGCGAAGACTGTTAGAGCACAGTCACATTGGTGGCCTGAAGTCCTTTTGCGCCCTGCTCGACGTCGAACTCGACGCGCTGAGCTTCCTCGAGGTTGCGGAATCCGCTCCCCGTGATCGCGCTGAAGTGAACGAAGACGTCGCCGGTGCGATCGTCATCGGGGGCGATGAAGCCGAAGCCCTTTTCGCCGTTGAACCATTTGACGGTTCCTTGTGCCATACTGCCGTACTTCTTCCTATCGGAGGAGGGCCATAGTCGACCCCCACACAACCACTGTCCCACACTTTCGGTCGAACTCCGCAATCGTGGTTCGCGCACGGCCCACTCGGGGGGTCGTCGCGTACGATCCGGGCATGACACAGACCCCTGTCCCGGCGAAGTTCGAAGACGCCTTCGCCGCCGTCGATGTGCACTTCACGTTCGACGGCATCGCCGAGGAATCGGGTGTGTCCGTCGCCGACGCCACCAGTGCCCTGACCGGCACCGATACGGACGGAGCGACCGTGCAGCGCATTGCCGACGCATTGTGCATGGTGCCGGCGGCGCTGACCGAACTCATCGTCGCGCACTAGCGGCCCCGCCGAACGGTCAGGTCGGCCGGCGGCCGACGGTGACGGTGGCCTGCAGTTCGTCGGACTCGTGAATCGCCGTGGACAGGCCGGCCGCCGACAGCGCCTCGGCAGTCAGGTCGGCCTGGTCGGTGCTGGTCTCGACGAGCACGCAGCCGCCCGGTCGGAGCCACGCGCCGACCTCGGCACCCACCCGGCGGTGGATCTGCACCCCGTCGACGCCCCCGTCCAGGCTGTGCGACGGTTCGTGGTCGCGGGCCTCCGGCGCCATGAACGCGATCCGGGCGGTCGGGACGTAAGGTGCGTTCACCACCACGATGTCAACCCCTCCGTGGAGTCGGTGGGGCAGTGGGTCGAACAGGTCGCCGCACCAGGTGTGTCCGCCCACGGCGGCCACGTTACGGGCGGCGCACGCCACCGCCGCCGGATCGATATCGCAGGCATGCAGCTCGACGCCTGACACGGCGGTCGCCACCGCGAGACCGATAGCGCCTGTCCCACAACAGAGATCGAGCACGACGGCACCGGGCTCGGCGATCGTGATCGCCCGACGGGCCAGGAACACCGTCCGTTGCCGCGGCACGAAAACCCCGGGATCGACCTCCACGCGGAGACCGTCGAAGAGGGTCCAGCCGAGCACCACCTCGAGGGGTTTCCCGGACACGCGACGGCGCAGCAGTACCGCGAGCGACGCGTCGTCGGCGGCCTGCCCGATCAGCAGGTCGGCCTCTTCCTCGGCGAAGACGCACCCGGCGGCTCGAAGCGCCTCGACGGTGCGGCGGACGACGTCGGGTCCGCTCCTCATCGGCCGCCCGCATCGCCGACGGCGCGCCGGTATCGGGCCGCCAGATCGTCGTGATAGGCGGCCACGGCCCGGCACTCGTCGATCAACTCGGGTGGGTCGAGGATCGAGAAGTCGGCATCGAACGCCCGCAACCAGCGCGCGATGCTGACGAGCGAGGTGCTGAACAGCACGAGTTCGCACCCTTTCTCGTCGCCCGCTTCGATCGCGCCCCACGCGTCGTCGACCATTTCCGCGACGACATCGATGGGTGCGTGAATCCGGACGCGCGCCGACGCCCGCCGATAGACGGCGCCCAGACTGCGGGTGAGGTAACCGGTGGCGCCGCCCTCGGGCAGAGGCCGCGGGGTGAACCGGGGGCCGGTCGGCGTCTTCGGTTCCATGCGGTCGACACGGAAGGAGCGCCAGTCCTCACGCGCCAGGTCCCAGCCGACCAGATACCAGCGCAGGCCGCTCCGGACCAGGCGGTAGGGCTCGACCTCCCGCCGGCTCTGCGCGCCGTCGCCGCGGCGATAGTCGAAGCGCAGGCGCTCCGTGCGGTGACAGGCGGTGGCGATCTCGGTCAGCACCGCGCCCGACACGGGCGAGCGCGACTCCCGAGGCACGGCCTCCATCGTCAGGGCGTCGAGCCGGTGGCGCAGCCGCGACGGCATCACCTGGCGGAGCTTGGTCAACGCGCCCGCCGAGGCCTCGGCCATGTCGGCCACCGATCCGGTGGTGATCTCGTTGAGGCCCAGCGCCACCGCGAGCACCTCGTGATCGTCGAGCAGCAGCGGGGGCATCTCGGCGCCGGCGCCGAGACGGTAGCCGCCACCGACTCCGACGGTCGCGTCCACCGGATAGCCCAGCTCACGGAGCTTGTCGATGTCCCGGCGGACCGTCCGGGTGGTGATGTCGAGCCGGTCGGCGAGCTCGGACCCCGACCATTCGCGCCGCGTCTGCAGCAAGGTCAGCAGGGCGAGCAGTCGGGCCGACGTTTCCAGCATGGGCACCATCCTGCCGCCTTTTGCGGACAGACGGTGTCCTCGATGAGCGGCGGAGTCCGGACCCGGATCAGTCCGGTGCGCCCAGATTCAGCTCATCGGGGTGCCCGCCGATGCGGGCGCCGGTGTCGAGGGTCGCGATCGCGTCCATGTCGGCGGCATTGAGTTCGAAGTCGAGCACATCGATGTTCTGGGCGATCCGATCGTCGTGGACGGATTTCGGGATCACGATCACCCCGTTCTGCAGATGCCACCGGATCATCACCTGCGCGGTCGAGCGACTGTGCCGCTCGGCGATCCCGGTCAGTGTCGGATCGGTGAGCAGGGTGTTCGGCGACGAATCGGCACCCCATCCCGAACCGCTTCCGCCGAGTGGACTCCACGCCTCGACGGCGATGCCGCGTTCGCCGCAGAACTCCCGTAGTTCGCGTTGGGCCAGTCGTGGATGCAATTCGATCTGGTCGACCGCGGGAGGCTGCCCGGTCGCGTCGACGATCGCGGCGAGGTGATGGGGTTCGAAGTTGGACACGCCAATCGACGTCGCTTTGCCGGAGGCCTGTATCTCGATCATCGTCTGCCAGGTCTCGATCATCCGGTCGGTGTCCTGCAGCGGCCAATGGATCAGATACAGGTCGACGTGGTCGAGTCCGAGGCGCTCGAGGCTCGCGTCGATCGCGGCGAGGGTGCGGGCGCGACCGTGGTCGGCGTTCCACAGCTTCGTCGTCACGAAGATCTCGGAGCGATCGACTCCCGACGCGGCGATCCCGCGCCCGACGGCCGCTTCGTTGCCGTATGCGGCCGCGGTGTCGATGTGTCGGTAGCCCGCGGTCCCGATGGCGAAGCGGACGGCACGTTCGGTGTCCTCGTCGTCCGCCTGCCAGACGCCGAGGCCGAGTTGGGGGATCAGCGACCCCGTGGCGAGCTCGATGGTCGGGAGATCAGTACTCATGCCCCCAGGCTAGTTCGCCGGGCCTCGCGGGCGACGGTGCCACGCGCCGCCGTCTGTCAGGTCGACGCGTGCGGTGACGATGCGAAGAACTGCCACAACAGGCGGGTGGCCGAGATGGTGTCGCTCGCCTCGCCCTCGGCGAAATTACCCGCCGAACCGGGCCATCGGTGGGTCCCGCCGCGGAGCCGGAAGTGCACGATCTGACGGCCTGCGCTCGCGCAGACCGGCCATGAGACACGGTCGACGACGGAGTTGACCGGCACCGTGACCGGAACGTCGCCACATCCGGCTCGAGAGGTCCACGTGCGCAGCCACTGCGCCGACGACAGGTACCGAGCGCCGAATCGGACGCCGCCGTCGTAGTGGATGACGCCGTCTGCGGTGCCGTGGAAGTCGACCAGGGAGACCGATCGTGCCCCGCATCCCGAGAGGGACTCGGTGTACACCGCCGCGCTGATCGTCGCGTAGGCCGAGAACTCCGACGGCATGCGGCAGGCGAGCATCGCGACGAGTCCCGCGCCGTTGGAACGCCCCACGGCATAGGTGCGGTTGCGGTCGACGCACGCGCTCGTCCGCACCGACCGCAGGATCGCACGGGTGAACGCGATGTCGTCGGCGCGGGACGAAGAGTAGGGGGCGCCCTGCCAGGCGAAGGCCTTGTCCGGGCCACGCAGACCGTCGGGGTAGACCACGATCGCGGGCAGCGACGACAGGCCGGTGTAGCTCTCGAAGGTCGTACCGCGCTCGGCGCGCCCGTGGTAGGCGAGCACCAGCGGGACCCGCTCGCGCCCGGTGTAGGTGGCCGGGATGTGCATCCGGTACGTCCGTTCCACTCCGCGCACGTCCACCGAGCGCGTGAGCGCCGTGCCTGCGGGCAGCATCGGGCAGGCGGCGACCGGATGTGCGCCGAGCGGTGCGGCCGTCGCGGTGGGTTCGCCGACGCCGGCGAGGCCGGTCGCGCCGACGGTCACGGCGCCGATGAACGCGATCACGGCGATGATGGTGCGGCGCAGTCGCGGCCGGGAGTCCTCGAGCACCGCATCAGAGTAGTCGGAGCCGTTGCGGTGTGGGACGTGAGATCACCCGACCGCCCACATCGCGGTGGCGGAGCGGTCCATCTGACATCCTGGGCGCGTGCTCTTCGCCGACATGCCAGCGGGTGGCCGGGCCCGCTCGGGGGCCCCCGCGTGCGATGCCCCACCGGAGACCGCCGACGTGAGGTCCGTGCTGCGCGCGGCAGTTGTCCTGATCCTCACCGTCGTCGCCATGGTGCCGGCGGCGCGCGCCGAGGCGGAGACCGGGGCACCGTCCGCGCTCCCGCGCGACTTCCTCTGGGGGGTGTCGTCGTCGGGGTTCCAGAGCGAGGGGTCCTCCCCGGACAGCAACTGGGGCCGCTACTCCGCATCCGGGCGGGCACACGACCGGATCGGGACGTCGGTGGACTTCCGACACCGTTATCGCGAGGACATCGCCCGCGCCGCTCGGCTCGGCGTGTCGGTGTACCGGGTGAGTGTCGAATGGGCGCGGATCGAGCCGCGCCCGGGGGTCGTCAACCGGCCCGAGCTCGCCTACTACGACTCGATGATCGCCGCGATCGTGGCCGCCGGGATGCGCCCGATGATCACGCTGGATCACTGGGTGTACCCCGGCTGGGTGGCGACGCGCGGAGGCTGGGCAAACCCGTCGACGCCGACGTGGTGGCTGCGCAACGCGCGTCGGGTCGTCGACCGCTACGCCCACGTCCATCCACTGTGGATCACGGTCAACGAGCCGGCGTACTACGTGGTGCAGGAGATCCGGACCGGAGGTCTGTCGCCGACGGCGGCGCAGGCGATGCTGGATCGACTGGTCGCGGTGCACCGCAGCATCTATGACCACATCCATCGCCGCGACCGGACCGCGATGGTGTCGTCGAACGCGGCCTATGTCCCGACCGTCGCCGCGGCGATCGACACGCAGTTCACCGATCGCGTCGCGGACAAGGTGGACTACGTCGGTATCGATTACTACTACTCGATCTCGGTCACGAACACCGACGCGTGGCATGCGGCGACCGACGAGTCGTGGCTCGCGCCGGTGTCGGCCGACGGTCTGTACTACGCGTTGCGGGACTACTCCCGGCGTTATCCGGGGAAGCCGGTCTACGTCGTAGAGTCGGGTATGTCGACTCCTCGCGGCGCACCCCGCCCCGACGGATATCGGCGCGGCGATCATCTCCGCGACCTCGTGTACTGGGTACAGCGCGCCCGCGGCGACGGTGTCGACGTGATCGGCTACAACTATTGGAGCCTCACCGACAACTACGAATGGGGAAGCTACACACCCAGATTCGGTCTGTACACCGTGAACGTCGGCAGTGATGCGACGCTGACCCGGCGGCCTACCGACGCCGTCGCGGCCTACCGCGGGATCACGGCGGCCAACGGCGTCGGGCCCGGCTACCGCCCGACCCGGCCCGCGCAGTTCTGCTCGTTGGTGAACGCTCCGTCGAGCTGTTCGGAACCCGTCCGCTGACCTCTCGGTTCGCACACAGTCCGGCGCGGCGCGAGCCGACCACGAAGGAGACCCTTCGTGCCCACGACCATCCTGCCGATCGACACCGTCGTCCCCGCCCTCACCGACGAATGGACAGTGCTCGACGAACTGGTGACCTCGCTGACCGACGAGCAGTGGCACACGGCATCGGTGGTGCCCGGCTGGTCCGTCGCCGACATCATCGCGCATGTCATCCACGAGAGCATGCTCGCCGGACGCGACGTCGACACCGCCGCAGACGTGTCGTCCCTCGACCACGTCCGCAACCCCATCGGCGAGTTCAGCGAACACTGGATAGAACATTTCCGCGGCTCCTCCTGGGCCGAGGTGATGGCCGCTCTGCGTGAGATCGTGGACGTCCGTGCCAAATCGTTGCGGTCGATGACGCACGCCGACTTCGACGCCGAGACGACCACCCCCGCCGGGTCCGGACACCTACGGCCGGTTCATGCGCATCCGGGTGTTCGATTGTTGGATCCACGAGATCGTTGGATCCACGAGATCGACATCCGGGACAGCACCGACGGATCGACGCCGTCACACCCCGGGGCGGCGGAGATCGCGCTGTCCGAGATCGCCGCGTCCCTGCCGTTCGTGATCGGCAAGAAGGCGCACCCCGGAGGGCACGTCGGTGCTGCTGCGGATCGGCGGCGTCGCCGCGCGCGACATCCGGATCGTCGTCGAGGAGCGCCCCGGGAGGTCGCCGAGCCGCCCGGCGGTGATGACTCGGCCGACGTCGTCCTCACCATGGACGTGGGCGGACGGACCAGCGCCGAACCGTCCCGCGTCGTCGTCGACGGCGAGGAGGCCATCGGCCGCGCGCTCGTCGAGAATCTCGCCCACGTCATCTGAGGGCCGCACCGGCACACCGCGATCTGTCGGGGAACGGGTGTGCGACGGTTCCTTCGGTGGCGGCATCGATCGCTTCACCAACGACAAGCGTTCGTCGTCCGATCGGACGACGCGACTCCAGTCGGTTCTGCTCAGCTGTTGTGCGAGTCCCGCGAGGTGTTGTCGTCCAACGCCGTCGCCGAGCCGAAATCGCGCGCTCGACGGCCCGACAACATCTGCGCGGGTTGCGGATCGCTCAACAGCGTGCGGACCAGTTCAGGCGTGTCCTCGATCGGGTGATCGCTCGCGGCCAGGACGAGATTGCCGGTGCGCCGGCCTTTCAACATCGCGGCGTCGGCGACGACCGCGACGTGCTCGAAGACCTCTGCGGCCGTCGCGACCTCGGCCCGGGCACGGGTGAGATCCCGGTTGTCGCCGCAATTGGCGAGGTACAGGCCACCGGGGGCGAGGACGCGGCGCACCTGCACGACGAACTCCCGCGTGGTCAGGTGACGTGGTGTGCGTGCGGCGATGAACGCGTCCCGCACGATGACATCACGGGTCTGTTGGGTCAGGCCGGTCAGGACCTCACGGGCGTCGCCCACGCGGATGCGTAGCCGGGGTGCGCGGGGAAGGTCGAACCACTCGCGGGCCAGGCGCGCCAGTTCGGCGTCGATCTCGATGGCGACCTGCTTGGACCCCGGGTATCGGTCGGCGACGTATCGGGGCAGCGCGCACGCGGCCGCCCCCAGATGCAGGGCCCTGATCGGGGCGTCGGCGTCATGTCGGCTCGCGATCAGCGCAGCCATCTGGCGCATGTACTCGAACTCGAGGACCCCCGGGTCGGGGTGGATGTGTGAACTCTGCGCCCCGTTGATCGTCAGCAGCCAGCCGCCGGCGACGGTGTCGTGCACCAATTCGGCGACACCGGTGCTGATCCTGTGCCGCCCGACGACGGGTTCGGGGCGGGTTCTGGCCATCGCGGAAGAGTCTATGACGGGCGCGTACCGGCCGTGTCGACGGAGGTGAGGTGGGTGGGGGTGAGGCGGTCGGGCGACCGTCACCGGGGGCATCGGCGGCGGTGAGGTCGACGGAGTCGACGGGGTGTGCGGCTACGATCACCGGGTGCCCGGTCCGCTCACCGCTACCGACCGCCTCACGACGGTCTGCCTCACCGCCGTCCGGCGACCGCTGCATGCCGGTGGCGCATCGCACCGCCGACGATGGGGGATCGACGCCCCCCGTCGTTCCCGTCATCTCGGTGTCGCCGTCGGGATCGTCGCGGGATATCTCCTCGACCGCGTGGTCGGCGACCCGCGGCGCGCGCACCCGGTCGCCGGGATCGGGCTGGCGGCGGCCCGGCTCGAGCATGTCCTCTATCGCGACTCACGTTCGGCCGGAACGCTGTTCGCGGCAACATGCGTCGGCACCGCCACGATCGTCGGGCTCGGCCTGCGTCGGTTGTCGCCGTCGGACGGGGTTGCCGTGGCGGTCACCGGCGCCGTGACCTGGTCTGCACTCGGCGGCACATCGCTGACCGGGATCGGCGAGGCGATCGCCACCGCGCTCGACGACGGGGACATCGCCGCCGCCCGCAGCTGGATCCCGAGTCTGTGCGGACGCGATCCGGAATCGCTCGACGACGCCGGGATCGTCCGGGCCGCACTCGAGTCCATCGCCGAGAACACCTCGGACGCCACGGTCGCCCCGCTGTTCTGGGTCGGAGTGGCCGGGATTCCCGGGTTACTCGCGTATCGCACGGCCAACACCCTCGACGCGATGGTCGGGTATCGCAACGACCGGTACCGCCGCTTCGGCTGGGCCGCCGCCCGACTCGATGACCTCGCCAACATCATCCCGGCGCGGTTGACGGGTTTGCTGGTGATGGTGCTCGGCGGCGAACCGTCCCGGGCAAGGCGCGCCTGGCGGCGAGACGCCGGGCGGCATCCGAGTCCGAACGCCGGTGTCGTGGAGGCCAGTTTCGCCGGCGCGCTGGGGGTGACGCTGGGCGGGCGCACGGTCTATCCGCACGGCGTGGAGGAGCGCCCGCGATTGGGGGCGGGGCAGCCGCCGACCGCCGACGACCTGCGCGCGGCGGTCGTGCTGTCCCGGCGTGTACAGACCGCCGCCGCAATCGGTGCTGCCGTGATGTCGGCGCTGCTCAGCCGCCGTAACGCTCGGTGAGTTTGGCGCGTACGTCGGCCGGGGTCTCCTCGGCGTCGGGGCCGTTGCCGATCTGATGGCGCTGCCGCGTGCTCGATGCTGCTCCCGCCTGCCGTAGGTCGGCACGGACGCGGTCCCGTCGGGTCCTCACGACCGGTGGCACGGAGATCTGTTCGTGAGGTGCGTCATCCGACGCCGCCGCGCCGGGCGCTTCCTGCGCAGGATTCTCCGCGGCAACCTGCCGCGTCGCATTCTTCAGCGCCGCGCTGCGTCGGCGCTGGCGCACCTCGGAATAGATGAAGTAGCCGGCGCCGAGTGGGGCCATGATGCCGAACGCCAGCCACTGCAGGCCATAGGACAGGTAAGGGCCCGACTCCAGTTGCGGGAGCGGGATGTCGCCGAGGGATCCGGGCTGATCCGGGGACAACTGGAGATAGAACGGGTCGAGCGGGTTAGAGGTCGCGCGTCCCACCTCGACGGGGTCGATGGTGTAGACGGCGAGCGCGCCGGCCTCGCTGTGGGCGCCGCGCCCGGGGGAGGTGCCCTCGCCCTGGCGGATGCGGGCAGAGATCGTCGTCTCGCCCGCAGGTGCGCTCGGGACATCGGGCAGGGCGGTCTGCTGCGGACGGACATATCCACGATCGACCAGGACCACGCGTGAGCCGTCGTCGACGGCGAAGGGGGTGAGGACCTCGACGGCGGGCCGCTCGTCGACCGAACGAAGACGGACGAGGACCTCCTTGTCGGTCAGATAACGACCGGTCAGGGTCACCTCACGCCATTCGGTCGACGCCCGGAACCCGGTACCCGGCGGGGCGAGATCGCCGAGCGCGACCGGCCCGGTCGACATCGCCGACTTGATCAGTTCGTTGCGGTGTTCGGTGGCGGTGTTCTTGCCCAACTGCCAGGGCGCGAGAAGCATGAAGCACATCGCGGCGAAGGCGATGACCACGATCCCGAGGGCTATCCACCCGGGACGTAGGAACGCTCGCACCACATGCACACCTCAACGGTACCGAGAGGTGCCCGGGACACACAGCCGCGCATCCCCCGGGTTGTCGACGCCGCCGGGTAGCGTGAGCGCAATGCGCGATTTCCTCTGCCGTGAGTGTGGACAGCGGCTTTCGTTCGAGAACAGTCTCTGTCTGCACTGCACGAGTTCGCTCGGATTCTGGCTGCCGGACCGCGCCATCTACGTCCTCGACGACCGCGACCGTGTCCAGATCGACGGTCAGCTCCTGGAACGGTGCGCCAATACCAAGGTGGCGCAATGCAATTGGTTGGTCAAGTGGACCGGGATGCCCGAATTGTGCGCCTCGTGTCGGCTCACCAGGACCCGGCCGACCGACGACGACGTCGACGCGATGGCCGAGTTCGGTCGCGCGGAGACGGCCAAGCGTCGCCTGATCCTGGAACTCGACGAACTCGGGCTTCAGATCCGGGGGCGCGACGACGATCCCGACGCGGGCCTGGCCTTCGACCTGTTGTCGAGCTCACAGGTCCCGGTGACCACGGGACATGCCAGTGGAGTGATCACCCTCGACCTCGCCGAAGGCGACGATGTGCACCGGGAGCAGATGCGCGTGGAACTCGACGAGCCGTATCGCACCGTCCTCGGGCACTTTCGACATGAGATCGGCCACTACTACCAGATGGTGCTCGTCGACGCCGACGCCCGACAGCGTTTCGAGGAGCTGTTCGGCGATCCCGACGCGGACTATCAGGCCGCCCTGGACCGGCACTACTCGACGGGTGCCCCGGACGGATGGCGCCAGGACTTCGTCTCGTCGTACGCGACGATGCACCCTGCCGAGGATTTCGCCGAGACCTTTGCCCACTACCTGCACATCCGCGACACGCTCGACACCGCGGCGGCATTCGCGATGGCACCGGCCGGCTCGACACTCGAGAGCGTGCTGCCGGGCGACGTCGGCTTCGAACGGCTCATCGAGTGGTGGCTGCCGCTGACGTGGGCACTCAATCAGATCAACCGATCGATGGGACATCCGGACCTGTATCCGTTCGTCCTGCCCGAGCGCGTACTCGAGAAGATCCGCTTCGTGCACAACCTCGTGCTACCCGGCTGAGGTTCGTGCTGGCCCCGGGTAGCGGGTCAGCCCTCTTCGAGGGTGGCGTGCACCCACGCGAGGAGCCCCGGCACGGCGGCTTCGATCTGCTCGCGGGTGATCGCGAAATCCTTCTCGGTGCCGTAGTACGGGTCGTTGAGGTCGAGGTCACCTGGCCCGGCCGACGGATCGAAGCTGCGCAACAGGCGCACGCGGTCACCGAGGCGCTTGCGCTCGAGTTCCCTGACATGACCCGCGTCCATCGCCACCAATAGGTCCGCGTCGAAATCCGCGGGCGAGAGTTGCGCTGCGACATGGCCATCGGAATAGCCGTGCGCCAACAGTTCGGTCCGCGCACGATTGTCGGCGGGTTCGCCGGTGTGCCATCCGGTCGTGCCGACGCTGGTGACGCGAACCCGTTCGGTGAGGCCCGCCTCGTCGAGCGCCCACCGGAAGATGTTCTGTGCCATGGGCGACCGGCAGATGTTGCCGGTGCACACGAAACACACGTGTAGTTGATCAGACACCCAGTACCTCGCGCAGATCTGCAATGGACCCGACAGACCACGCTGCCGAGCCGTCCTCCCCATCCAGAGCGTAGCCCCAACCGACCAGGATCGCTGGTATCCCGAACAGGGCGGCACCCTCGATGTCGTGAGCGCGGTCACCGATCATCACCACGGGCACGTCGCCCACCTGTCCGTCGGTGCCGGCGATCCCGAGTTGGTCGAGCGCACGAGCGATGACATCCGACTTCGCACGCCGCCGTCCGTCGTCGCTGGCCCCGGAGATGATCCGGAAATGCCCGGCGAGACCGAAGTGCTCGAGGATGGCGCGTGCGGTGTTCTCGTTCTTCGAGGTGGCGACCGCGAGCGTCCGGCCGGACGCGGCGAGATCGGCGAGGACCGGGCCCATCCCGTCGAACACGGAGTTCTCCAACCATCCGACGTCCGTGTAACGCTCGCGATAGGCGCGCATGGCGACGTCGGCGGTCTCCTGATCCAGCCCGAGTCCGGTGAGTGTGTCGATCATCGGTGGTCCGGCAATGCCGGCGACCACCTCGGGGGCGGGTTCGGGCGCGCCCACCGCGGCGAGCGCGTGACGGAAACTGTTGGCGATTCCGGCGAAACTGTCGGTGATCGTGCCGTCGAGATCGACCAGCAGGATCGTCGAGGGATCCGCGGGATCGGGATGGGTCGATGTGAGATCGGCTGTTCCAGGCATGTCGGTCACTGTTCCATCGTGCACGTAGGCTGATGGTTTATGACATCGGGGCTGTTCGCACGGGCGCGGCACGGCGATGCCGACGCCGAACCGGGACTCGTCGACTTCGCCGTCAACGTGCGAAGCGGCCCACCGGACTTCGTCCGGGACGCCATCGTCGAGCGGGTCGCCGACCTGGCCGCCTACCCCTCGGCGGCGGACGAGGCACGCGCCGTCGACGCGGTCGCGCAGGCACACGGGCGGCGCACCGACGAGGTCCTGCTGCTCGCCGGTGCGGCGGAGGGATTCGAACTGCTCCCGCGACTGCACCCGACCCACGCCGCATTGATCCAGCCGTCGTTCACCGAACCCGAACTGGCCCTGCGGGCGGCGGACATCCCGATCACCGATGTGGTGCTCGAGCCGCCCTGGCGACTCGACGGCGCGCACGTGCCCTCCGACGCCGACCTGGTGGTCCTGGGCAACCCGACCAACCCGACGTCGGTGCTGCACCGAGCGTCGGCGATCGACACCCTCCGTAGGGCCGGGCGGACGGTCGTCGTCGACGAGGCGTTCGCCGACATCACGCTCGACGCGGTGACCGGACGGCACGAGCCCGAGTCGGTCGCGTCGTCGGCGGGTCCGGACACGATCGTGATCCGTAGTGTCACCAAGACCTTCGGGCTCGCCGGGCTGCGTGCCGGTTACCTGCTCGCCGACCCGGAGATCATCGCGCGGCTGACCGTCGGCCGTCGCCCGTGGCCGCTCGGTACGCTCGCCCTCGCCGCGCTGGCGGCGTGCGTCGGAGTACGCGGGCAGCGGCACGCCCTGGCACAGGCGCACCAGATCGCCGACCATCGCGCCGACATGGTGTCCCGGTTGACCGCCGCCGGATTCGACGTCTGCGCGCAGCCCCGTGCGTCCTACGTGCTCCTCGAGGTCCCCGAGGCCGTGGAGATCAAACAGCGCCTGCGTGGGCGTGGGTTCGCGGTCCGCAGCGGCGCCAACTTCGTGGGCCTCGACGATCGGCATCTGCGACTCGCGGTGCGTGACCCGGCCACGACCGCAGGCCTCGTCGAGGCGATGGCACTGCTACGAAAGGAGATCCGGCGATGAACGCGACCCGTGACGGAGAGACAGACGGGACGGCGACGGGAGGATCGGCGGCGGGCGGCACGACCGGCGCCGAGGTGATCGCGGTACTCGACCGCGAGTACCCGCGGCGGCTCGCGGAGGCCTGGGATTCGGTCGGACCGGTGTGCGGTGATCCGACGGAACGGGTCGACACCGTCCTCGTGTGTGTCGACGTCACCGACGGTGTCGTCGATGCGGCCATCGCCATGGGTGCGCAGCTCGTGATCGCCCATCATCCGCTGCTCCTGCGCGGAGTCGATTCGGTCGCCGCGGATACGGTCAAGGGGCGGATCGTGCATCGTCTGATCCGGGCGGGTGTGGGACTGTTCACGGCGCACACCAACGCCGACAGTGCACGTCCCGGCGTCTCGGATGCGCTGGCGGACCTTCTCGATCTGGTCGATACGGTGCCCATCGATCCGAAACCGCAGGTGCCCATGGACAAATGGGTGGTGATGGTGCCGGAGGGCAACGCCGAGCAGGTCACCGAGGCGATGTTCGCGGCCGGTGCCGGTGCGATCGGCGAGTATCGGGACTGCTCCTGGTCGGTTGTCGGCACCGGACAGTTCGAGGCACTCGAGGCGGCGGATCCGACGATCGGGACGATCGGGGAACGCACACGTGTGGACGAGGATCGTGTCGAGATGGTCGCGGCGCGTGGTCTGCGCCGGTCGGTGCTCACCGCGTTGCGTGGCGCCCACCCGTACGAGGAGCCCGCGTTCGACATCCTCGAAGTGGCCGATGCGGCAAGTGATGTCGGGCTCGGCCGGATCGGACGACTCGACGAGCCGACTACTCTGCGTGAGTTCGCCGCGCGAGTGGGGGCCCGGCTGCACAGCCCGTCCGGGGTTCGCGTCGCGGGTGACCCCGACCGGCGGGTCGCCACGGTCGCGGTCTGTGGCGGTGCGGGTGACTCGCTGCTGGACATCCTCACCGCCGAGGGTGGCGACGTCTATGTGACCGGAGATCTCCGCCATCACCCGGCCGACGAGAATGCGCGACGCGGAGGACCCGCGCTGATCGACCCCGGCCACTGGGCGACCGAGTTCCCCTGGTGTGGTCATGTCGCGCGGCTGCTCGCCGAGGAGCTCGGCGTGACTGCCGCGGTGCACCGCGCGCCGACCGATCCGTTCGTCCTCGTCGAGGGCGAACGATAGCGGCCGTCGCGCATGGTTGCCGACGATGCGGCATGCCGCCGTGGTGCGGGTCACCGCGTACCGTGGGGAGACCCGAGGTCGGTGAACCGCTCGGGAGAGAACAGCACAGGGGAAGACGAGTGGTGATGACAGCACAGGTGTGCCGACAGCAGGAGTGGACGCGATGAAGGCGGATCCCGGGGCCCAACGACTCCTCCTCGACCTCGCCGACGCGGATGCGGAGCTCGCGCGGCTCGTGTACCGGCGGACACATCTCGCCGAGGACACCGAACTCGCCGAATTGAACGAGAAGGTCGACGCGGCGCGCGACGACCTCGTGCGTGCGGAGATCTCCGCCGAGGACCTCACCCGCGAGTACCGCCGGATCGACAGCGAGGTGACCGGCATGGCCTCTCGCGAGGCCAAGGACTCGGCGTTGTTGACGGCCGGGGGCCTCGCCCCCAAGGCGTTGTCGGAACTCCAGCACGAGCTGGCCGGACTCGGCCGGCGTCGGGCGAACCTCGAGGACGACATGCTGAGCGTCATGGAGCAGCAGGAGGCAGTGACCGCCGAGCAGCAACGGGCGGCCGCGACCATCGAACATCTCGACGCGGAGGTCGTCGCGACCCGGGAACGCCGGACGACGTCACTCGCCGCCATCGACGCCGATGCCGAGGCAGCCACAGAGCGTCGCACCGCCGTCGCCGCCGAGATCCCGGCCGATCTGCTCGCCGTCTACGACAAACAGCGATCCGCCGGCCGCATCGGCGCGGGACTCCTGAGGGCCCGACGATGCGGCGCCTGCCGGATGGAACTCGATCGCGGCACGATCGCCTCGATCTCGGCGAAGCTGTCCGACGATGTCGTCCGATGCGAGGAATGCGGTGCGATCCTGGTCCGCACAGCGGAGTCGGGGCTTTGACCTCGTCTCCATCCACCGACGCCTCCGGCCGGCGAGCGCCGACGTGGCAGGGCAAGCACACCGAGCCGACCCGCTTGCTGCTGTTGCGCCACGGGCAGACCGCGCTGTCGGTCGATCGTCGGTACTCGGGGCGGGGTAACCCCGAACTGACCGAGGTGGGTCGTGCGCAGGCACGGTCGGCGGCCGATCGTCTCGGCACCCGGACCGACATCGCCGCCGTCATCTCGTCGCCGCTGCACCGCGCGCGGTCGACCGCGCAATCGGTCGCCGATCGGCTCGGCGTCGATGTGGCGGTCGACGACGGGTTCATCGAGACCGACTTCGGCTCGTGGGAGGGACTGACGTTCACCGAGGCCGCGACACGGGATCCCGATCTGCACGCGCGATGGCTGTCCGACACCGATGTCGCCACCCCCGGTGGTGAGAGCTTCGCGCAGGTCGCCGACCGCGTGGTCGCCGCGAAGAACGATCTGCTGCAACGGTATCGGGGCCAGACGGTGCTCGTCGTGTCGCACGTGACTCCCATTAAGCTGCTGCTGCGCGATGCTCTCGGCACCGGCCCGGAACTGCTGTTCCGGCTCCATCTGGATCTGGCCTCGCTCTCCATCGCCGAGTTCTATCCCGACGGCGGGTCGGTCGTACGACTGGTGAACGACACCGGCCACCTCGGCTGAGGCGATGCCCGCGGGCGCTATCCTGGGTGGGCGAACGAGTCGGCCGGGCGGCCGCGGTGCGCGGAACGGCCCGGGCGACGGGTACGCCGACATCGAGGAAAGTCCGGACTCCACAGAGCAGGGTGGTTGTCAACGGCAACCCGGGGTGACCCGCGGGACAGTGCCACAGAGAACAGACCGCCGCCGGCGTGCCGGCGGTAAGGGTGAAACGGTGCGGTAAGAGCGCACCAGCGACGCGGGTGACCGCGCCGGCTTGGTAAACCCCACCCGGAGCAAGGCCGAAGTCCGCACCGCGGAGCGATCCGACGGTGCGGATGCGCGGGTGTTCGAGGGCTGCTCGCCCGAGCCCGCGGGTGGGCCGCTCGAGGTACCCGGCGACGGTGTGCCCAGATGGATGGTCGCCCCCGCTCGCGCGACGTCAGTCACGCGAGCGGGACAGGATCCGGCTTACACGCCGACTCGTTCGCCCCCACGACAGCCCGCCGCACCGATCCCGGCGCCCTGATGCCGCAGGCCATTACAGTCGGGGTGTGCAGCGAATACTGTCGGCACCCGACATCGACTTCGACGCCGTCCGGACCGAACTCGGCGTCTCCGAGGACTACGGCACCGGCGCGCAGGACGAGGCCGACCATGCCGTCGACCGTCATGCCGCCGACCGTGAGGACCGCACCGACCTGCCGTTCGTGACCATCGATCCGCCGACGTCGAAGGATCTCGACCAGGCCGTCCACCTCACCGCCGACGACGACGGATTCGTCGTCGACTACGCGATCGCCGATGTCGCCGCGCTGGTCGAACCCGAGGGAGCCCTCGACCAGGAGAGCCGGCGTCGCGGCACCACCGTCTATTTTCCCGACTGCTCGGTGCCGCTGCATCCTCGTTCGCTGTCGGAGGGGACAGGATCGTTGCTGCCCGGCCAGACGCGGCCGTGCGTGCTCTGGACCATCCGCGTGACCCGTGACGGGGCGACACGGGAGGTGTCGGTGCGTCGCGCGACGATCCGTTCGGTCGCCCAGCTCGACTATGCCGGTGTCTCGGCCGACGCCGTCGCCGGACGGCTCCACCCGTCGATCGCCGCTCTGCCCGCGTTCGGCGAACTCCGTCACGGGGTCGCCCTGCGGCGCGGGGCGGTCGAACTCGACCTGCCCGACCAGGAGGTGGTGCGGGGGGACTCCGGCTGGACCCTGCGACTGGCCCCGCACACCGCGGCCGACATGTGGAACTCGCAACTCTCATTGCTCACCGGCATGTGCGCAGGCACCATGATGGCCGACGCCGGGTTCGGGCTGCTCCGGACGCTGCCACCGGCCGACGACGATGCCGTCGAGGCCCTGCGTGTCTCCGCGGCAGCGCTCGGCGTCGACTGGCCCGCCGGCGCCACGCCGGGTCAGTTCCTCGCAGGTCTGCCGCGCGATGAACCATCAACACTCGCACTGATGTCCGGCGGTGCGGCGTTGATGCGTGGGGCGGATTACCTGGCGCTGGCTGATCCGCTCGACCGCGACCAGCAGCCCGCGCCGCGGCCCGACCGCATGCGTCACGCGGCGATCGCCGGACTCTACGCGCACGTGACGGCGCCGCTGCGTCGGCTCGGTGACCGCTTCGCCACCGAGGTCTGCCTGTCGGTGACCTCGGGGGAGCCTGTGCCCGACTGGGTCTCCCGTGCGTTGCCGACCCTGCCGAAACTCCTCCGTTCGGCTGATTCGTTGTCGGCGGCGGCCGATCGGGCGAGTATCGACCTCGCCGAGGCCGTGCTGCTGTCGCACCGGGTCGGAGAGCGGTTCGATGCCGTCGTGCTGCATGCGGCAACCGAGCGTCGGCCCGCGCAGGTGTTCGTCACCGATCTTGCGGTGATCGCACCCTGCGACGGTCACCCGGAGCAGGGTCGTCGGCTACCGGTGACCCTGACGGTGGCAGACCCGACCGCACGGAAGGTCGCCTTCGCGCCCGCGACCTGAGAGTTCTTCCCCCAGTTCTGTGTTCGTCCGTCGGATGCACCCGGCGGACGAACACACAACCGGCGGACGAACGTGGGGGCGGGCGCGCGGGCGCGCGGGCGCGCCGGGCGCGCGGCGGGAGGGTGGGGTGGGTCAGAGGTCTTTGGCGGCCTTGCGGTAGGCGGCCAGCGCGCGCTCGCCGTCGGCCTCCTGACGAGCGTCGATCCGTCCGAGGACGAACATGTCCGGCCCGGAGAGTGTCCCGCCCGCAACCAGTTCCGCGAGTCGCGCACGGTTGATGTGGGTGTCGTTGACGTCACCGAGTGCGGACTGGATGTTCTTGGCGACTCGCGCGACGTTCTTGTGCCGCTTCTTGCCGAGAGGGGTGGCCGCGTCGGTGCTGTAGCGCAGTCGCTTCGCCTTCTTGCGGATCGTGTGCAGTTGTTCCTCCCATTCGGGGGAGCCTTCCGCGAACGACGCCAGCGCGTCCTGAGACTTCCGGATGCTCTTGCGGCTCTTCGTGATCGCCCGGTCGACGGCGGTTCCGGCATCGAGGTCCGCATCCGGGCCGGGCGGAGGTGACGCGATCAGCTCGTCGATGGCATCGAGCAACGCGAAATACCGGTCGGAGTTCATCGCGACGTGCGCTGTTCTGATGGCACGATCGTGCACGGACGCCTCGGCCTCGGTCAGCCGGGCGATCAGGTCGGGGGAGGCGTTCTCGGACCGCAACAGCGACTCGTCGATGGCCAATTGCACCTCGGAATCCCGCGCATCGCCCAGAATCCGGGCGAGCAACTTCAGCTCGTTGTCGAGGTGCGCGACGCGCGTGGCGTCGAGGACGGTCGGGAATCCGGAGAACAGACTGCGCAGTCGGCGACAGGCCACCCGCATCTGATGGACCGCGTCCTCCGCGTCGACCCGGACCAGCGGGTCGTACGCGATGAGGGAGTTGCGATGGATCGCGATGTCGGTGATCACCAGCTCCAGAGCGGTCGGCCGCTTGCCCAGGTGCGGTTCCACCACGGTCGGTGTCGATCCGATCGCGCGAGCCAGCTTGGACGCCGACGACGGGGCACGCCCGCCGGAGTTGCGCAGCAACTTGCCGGCCGCCTTGAGCAGCGACGGGTGTGCGGCCGTCCCGATCAGCTCGAACTCCCACTCCGCCCATTCCTGGAAATGGCCTCCGGGGAGCAGGGATTGGGCGGTGACGAGATCTTCGGCGAACTCGGCGACCGGTCGGCCGTCGGTGCCGAGCAGCGTCGTGACGGTTCTCGTCGTGGAGATCGCGGCGACCGGGATCAGCGCGCGTGTGCGGGTCAGCGCGATGACGGGGGTGATCAACTCGGCCGGCACCACACCGTCCTCCGGTGCGTCGTCGAACCCCAACTGGAGTTCGTGCCGGGCACCGGCTGTTCCGGTGGGGCGCTTGAGGTGCCACCCGGCGTCTTTGCCGCCGGTCCGGCGGCGCATCGTGATGCGGTTGCCGGCGAGGTCGAGGTTCTCCGTGTCGAAGTAGGTGGCGTCGAGACCGAACGTCTGCGGCTCCTCGGCGCCGACGACGCCCGGCAACACCCGGAGGTCGGGAGCCGTGTGGCCCGCATCCACGTCGAACTTCAATTCCACCTCGACCTGCTCGGATGCCGCCACCCAGATCCTCCTCGCTACCGCCGCCGACGCGGACGCCCGCGTCCCGTGTCTGTGCCGTCGAGTCTAGTTTGCCCGGTGTCAGCGCCCGGCGAACTCGTCGGTCGCGGTGATCAGGTGATGCTTGATCCCGGGCTCGAACGAGGCATGTCCGGCGTCGGCGACGATGTGCAGGGCGGCGGCCGGCCACGCACGGTGCAGATCCCAGGCGCTGCGGGGCGGACACACCACGTCGTAGCGGCCCTGCACGATTACGCCGGGGATGTCGGCGATGCGGTCGATGTCGGCCAGCAGCTGGCCGTCCTCGAGGAAGCCGCGGTTCATGAAGTAATGGTTCTCGATCGCCGCGAAGGCGAGGTCGAATCGCGCATCGCCCGGCTCCTCGGAGTTCTTGGGCAGCAGGTGACTCGTGGCCTGTTCCCAGCCGGTCCAGGCGCTGGCCGCCGCCTGCGCGACATCTCGGTCCGACGAGGTCAGCAGACGGTGGTAGGCCGCGACGAGGTCACCGTCGCGTTCGGACTCGGGGATCGGTGCGAGGTAGGACTCCCACAGATCCGGATACATGTTCGCGGCGCCGCCGTTGTAGTACCAGTCGATCTCGCTGCGGCGAAGCAGGAAGATGCCGCGCAGGACCAATTCGGTGACACGTTCCGGGTGGGACTCGGCGTAGGCGAGTCCGAGGGTGGAACCCCAGGATCCGCCGAAGACCTGCCAGCGCTCGACGCCGAGATGCTCGCGCAGCGCCTCGATGTCGGCGATGAGATGCGGCGTGGTGTTGACCGACAGGTCCGCCCCGTCGGCGATGTGGGGGCGTGATCGGCCGCAGCCACGCTGGTCGAAGAGCACGATGCGGTAGCGCGCCGGGTCGAAGAATCGTCGCTGATCGGGCGAGGTGCCGCCGCCCGGGCCGCCGTGGACGAAGACGACGGGTTTGCCATCGGGATTTCCGGAGGTCTCCCAATAGATCTGCTGGCCGTCGCCGACGTCGAGGTGGCCCTGGTCGTACGGTTCGGTGGCCGGATAGAAATCGCGCATGGGCACAACCCTATGCGCGATCTCTCCGCCGCGGGGTCGGCCGCTCAGTAACTGTGTTCGGCCCCGGGGAACGTCCCGCGGCGCACCTCGTCGGCGTACTGCTCTGCCGCCGTGCGCAATTCGGTGCCGACGTCGGCGAAGCGCTTGACGAACTTCGCGGTCTTGCCGTGGGTGAGTCCGGCCATGTCCTGCCAGACGAGGACTTGCGCGTCGGTCTCGTGCCCGGCGCCGATGCCCACCGTCGGGATGGTGAGCTTGCGGGTGATCTGGCCCGCGAGGTCGGCCGGGACCATTTCCATGACCACCGCGAACGCACCCGCCTCCTGGACCGCGATCGCGTCGGCGACGAGCTGATCGCCCGCATCGCCACGCCCCTGGACGCGATAGCCGCCGAGCCCGTTGACGCTCTGCGGGGTGAACCCGATGTGCGCCATCACGGGGATTCCGGCCGCGGACAGTGCTGCGATCTGGTCGGCCACGCGTTCGCCACCCTCGAGTTTGATCGCGTGGGCACCGGTCTCCTTGAAGACCTTGACGGCCGATTCGAGGGCCTGCTGCGGGCTCGCCTCGTACGTGCCGAACGGGAGGTCGGCGACGACGAGCGCGTGGGGTGCGCCGCGCACGACCGCACGGATGAGCGGGATGAGTTCGTCGAGTGTGACCGGGATGGTGGAGTCGTAACCGAGGACGACATTGGCCGCCGAGTCGCCGACGAGCAGAACGGGGATCTCGGCCGCGTCGAAGATCCGGGCGGTCGAGTAGTCGTAGCAGGTCAGCATCGACCACTTCTCGCCCTCGGCCTTCATCTGGGCCAGATGCTGCACGCGGGTCGCGCGACGACGGGGGGCCTGGGCAGCGGGATCGCCCGCGACGGGGCCGGACGCGCCATACACCGAAGAATCGGACATCGTTGTCTCTTTTCTGCCTCGAGTCCTGCCTGGCAGGTACCCGGGTTGGGTTTGACAGTCCCCATTGTGGCACCGGAACGGAGCGTGTTGAATGCCATGAACTGTGGCTTTCCTCACAGCCGCGTCATGGGTGGCCAGTGCTGGTGGCCTACGATCACCGCATGTCGACCGGTAAGTCGACCGGTATGTCGACAGGTGTGCGAATGGTTCGACGACGCCGGGCGACCGTCCTCCTGATCGTGGCGCTCGGTGTGCTCGGAGGGTGCCGGCCGGCGGAGTCGGTGACGCCGGGTATCGATTTCCAGGCGTGTGGTCCTGCCGGTGATACGGCCGTCGGGGCTGATCGAGTCGTGGGCTCGTCGGATGGCTCCCGCGTGCTGTGCGGGCGGCTCGACGTGCCCCTCGATCCCGATGATCCCGCGGCGGGCACGATCTCCCTCGCCGTGGCGCGGCTGCCGGCGCGGGGTGAGCGGGCCGGGACGGTCGTCATCGATCCCGGCGGTCCGGGGACGTCCGCGGTGGATCACCTGATCGACGCGGGAGAGTCGGTGGCGGCCCTGCCGTTCGCCCGGACCCACGACCTCGTCGCCGTCGACGCGCGGGGTGTCGGAGCGTCACGACCGTCGTTGCGGTGCCGCACAGATGCCGAGCGCGACGCCGCGCGCGCGGCCGACACCGGTGACCGCTCGGCGGCAGGGATCGCGCGGATCGAGCGCGACCGTGAAGAACTCGCCGCGCGGTGCCGGGACCGGATCGGTGCGACGTTCCTGTCCCGGGTCGGCACCGCCTTCGCGGTCGAGGATCTCGACCGTGTGCGGATCGCGCTGGGCGAGGACCGGATCGGATTCGTCGGCCATTCATATGGGACACGCACGGCGATCGAGTACGCGCGCCGCTTCCCGTCGCATGCGGGCGGTGTGGTCCTCGACGGTGTGGTGAATCCCGACGAGGACCCCATCGACACCGCCCTGGCGCAACTCGGCGGCTTCGGGCGGGCCTTCGAGGATTTCGCGGCGGATTGCGTTCGACGCACCGGATGCCCGCTGGGGACGCGTCCCGATCAGGCGGTGCAGCGGTACCGCGAGATGCTCGCCCCGCTGCGCCTCGCTCCGGTGGCCGTGGGGTCCCGTTCGCTGTCGGCCGGCGACGCCGAGACCGCGACCATTGCAGCGCTGTATCGAGAGGCGACCTGGGGTGGCCTGCGCTCCGCGCTTGCCGGTCTGTCCCGTGGGGACGGTTCGGATCTGTTGACGCTCGCCGACGACGCCGAGGGACGAAGGCCGGACGGTGGTTACGACTCCACGTCGGACGCTTTCCTCGCCATCACCTGTGCCGACGACGCGAGAGTTCGCGACCGTGGGCGGTGGGACGACTACGACGACCGGGCGCGCCGGCAGGCGCCGTTCGCCGACGACGGCCGCGGTACCGGTCACGGTCCGCTCGGGATCTGCGAATACTGGACGCCCGGTGCGCGATCCGCACGGCCGGGGTCGCCTGCCGGATCGGGGGCGGACCTGCCGGCACCGGCGCTGGTCGTCGCGACCACGGGTGACCCGGCCACGCCGTACGCGGCCGGCCTCGACTGGGCGCGGGCGAACGCCGCCGCCGTCGTGACCGTGCGGGGTCGGCATCACACGGCGGTCTTCGGCGGCGACCCATGCGTCGACGACACGGTCAGCCGGTATCTCATCGATCTCAGAGTGCCATCTCCTCGTCTCACATGCTGAGAATCACGTCGCAAAGCCGCAGGAAGGGGAGTTCGAATTGTGGATGTAACACGGATTTAACAGGCTACTTCTAATCTCCGGGTCATGGATCGCCAAAAGGAATTCGTGCTGCGGACCCTCGAAGAGCGCGACATCCGATTCGTGAGGCTGTGGTTCACCGACGTTCTCGGCTACCTGAAGTCGGTGGCGATCGCCCCGGCCGAACTCGAGGGGGCGTTTGCCGAGGGTATCGGATTCGACGGTTCGGCCATCGAGGGGTTCTCCCGCGTCTCCGAGGCGGATACGGTCGCCAAGCCCGACCCGTCGACCTTCCAGATCCTTCCGTGGACGACGTCGAGTGGACGTCACCACTCAGCCCGCATGTTCTGCGACATCGCGATGCCCGACGGCACACCGAGCTGGGCGGACTCGCGGCATGTGCTGCGCCGCCAGCTGAACAAGGCGGCCGATCAGGGTTTCAGCTGCTACGTGCATCCCGAGATCGAGTTCTTCCTCCTGAAGGACGCGCCTCTCGACGGCAGCGTCCCCACACCCGCGGACACCGGCGGCTACTTCGACCAGGCGGTTCACGACGCCGCGCCCAACTTCCGTCGCCATGCGATCGAGGCCCTGGAGTCGATGGGTATCTCGGTGGAGTTCTCCCATCACGAGGGTGCGCCCGGTCAGCAGGAGATCGACCTGCGCTACGCCGACGCGCTGTCGATGGCGGACAACGTGATGACCTTCCGGTACGTCATCAAGGAGGTCGCCATCGATGAGGGCACCTGGGCGACGTTCATGCCCAAGCCCTTCAGCGAGCACCCGGGTTCGGCCATGCACACCCACATGAGCCTGTTCGAGGGTGACACCAACGCCTTCCACAATCCCGACGACCCGATGCAACTGTCGGAGACCGGCAAGAAGTTCATCGCCGGGATCCTGCACCACGCCAGCGAGATCAGCGCGGTCACCAACCAGTGGGTGAACTCCTACAAGCGACTGATCCACGGTGGTGAGGCGCCGACGGCCGCCACCTGGGGTGGCGCCAATCGATCGGCCCTGATCCGGCTCCCGCTGTACACGCCCAACAAGGCGTCGTCGCGCAGAATCGAGGTCCGCAGCCCGGATTCGGCGTGCAACCCCTATCTGACGTTCGCGGTTCTGCTGGCCGCCGGCCTGAAGGGGATCAGCGAGGGTTACGAGCTCCCTGACGAGGCCGAGGACGACGTGTGGGCGTTGACCCCCGCCGAGCGTCGGGCCATGGGTTACCGCGAACTGCCGGGCAGCCTGGCCGAAGCACTCGTGGAGATGGAGAAGTCCGAGCTCGTCGCCGAAGCGCTCGGAGAGCATGTCTTCGACTACTTCCTGCGCAACAAGTGGAGCGAGTGGACCAACTACCGCAGTCTGGTCACCCCGTTCGAGCTGAAGAACTACCTGCCGCTCTGACGGCCCGCACCCGCAGCGATCGGGCGCACCGCGGGTGCGTCCGGCCGACCCGCCCCGGCGGCGTGCCCTGACGAGACGGCGGTCCGGCTCGCCCGCTACCTTTTTGGGTGTGACATCACTTCGCGGACGCGACCGCGTCCCCAGCGCCGGGCGGCTCGGGTTGCTCGAGAACACCGCGCCGGGGCACCTCGCGGAACTGGGGTGGGACAACGACGCGTCGATCGACGTCCTGTGGGCGTTGTCGCGTGCCCCGGACGCCGACCTGGCGCTGCGCGCGCTGATCCGGATCAAGGGTGCGATCGACGATCCCGCCTGGGCCGAGATCGATCAGCTCATCCGCACCGACCGGGGTTTCCGTGGTCGGCTCTTCGCGGTGCTCGGCGGCTCCGACGCCCTGGGTGATCATCTCGTCGCCGAACCGGAGAGCTGGCGCCTGCTGACCGAATCGGTGCTCCCGTCGGTCGAGGAGATGAACGAGCGGATGCTCGCGGCCGTCGGCGCGACACCCGAGCCGGGCGAGATGGAGAAGGGCAACAAGGTCTACCGCTCCTCGGTCACCGGACCCAAGGCGGTCGTCGCGCTGCGGATCGCATATCGGGAGCTGCTGCTGCAGTTGGCCGCCCACGATCTCGCACCCACCGTCGAGGACGAGCCGGTCATCTATCTGCCCGAGGTCGGCGGATTCCTCGCCGACGCCGCCGACGCCGCGCTCACCGCGGCGCTGGCCGTGGCGATCGCCGAGGTGTGCGGCGACAAACCGTTGCCGGTCCGGCTCGCCGTCATCGCGATGGGCAAATGCGGTGCGCGCGAGCTGAACTACGTCAGTGACGTCGATGTGGTGTTCGTCAGCGAACCGGCCGACGGTGTCGCCGCCAGGATCGCCGGCGAACTCATGCGGGTGGGATCGCTGGCGTTCTTCGAGGTCGACGCGGCCCTCCGCCCGGAGGGCAAGGCCGGCGCGCTGACCCGCACCCTCGACTCGCATGTCGCCTACTACCGTCGCTGGGCCAAGACCTGGGAGTTCCAGGCGCTGCTCAAGGCGCGCCCGATGACCGGTGACATGGAGCTCGCCGACGACTACATCGATGCCCTGAACCCGATGGTGTGGACGGCCGCCGAGCGCGAGGACTTCGTTCCCGAGGTGCAGGCCATGCGGCGGCGGGTTGAGTCGCTGGTGCCCGAGGAGCTGCGGGAACGCAACCTCAAACTGGGCAGTGGCAGCCTGCGTGACGTCGAGTTCGCCGTCCAGTTGCTGCAGATGGTGCACGGACGGGTGGACGAGGAGATCCGGGTCAGGGCGACGGTGGATGCGCTCAGCGCCCTCACCGCGGGTGGATACGTCGGACGTGACGACGGCGCCAATCTCAATGCGTCCTATCAGTTCCTGCGTGCCCTCGAGCATCGCCTTCAGCTCCAACGACTCTCGCGGACCCACCTGCTGCCGGCCTTCGACGACGTCGACAACATGCGGTGGCTGGCCCGCGCGGCCCACATCCGGCAGGAGGGCGATCTCGACTCGTCCGGCGTGTTGCGTGAAGAGCTCAAGCGGCAGAAGGCGCGCATCCGCCGGCTGCACGAGAAGCTCTTCTACCGGCCGCTGCTGGAGGCGGCGACCAGGTTCAACACCGACGAGTTGACGCTCTCCGACAAGTCCGCCGAACGCCGGCTCTCGGCTCTGGGGTACGCGAAACCCGAACGCGCGTTGAGTCACATCCGTGCATTGGCGTCGTCGGCCGGGCGACGTGGGCAGATCCAGTTGCTGATCCTGCCGTCGCTGCTCGAGTGGATCGGCAACACCCCGGATCCGGATGCCGGTCTGCTCAACTACCGGCGGCTGTGCGACGTGATGGACGACGCCGAGTGGTTCATCCGCCTGCTCCGTGACGACGGAGTCGTCGCCGAACGGCTGATGCATGTGCTCGGGACGTCGGAGTACATCGCCAATCTGTTGATGCGTTCGCCCGAGGTGATCCACCTCTACTCCGACGGCGCGAACGGCCCCAAACTGTGTGAGGTCGACCCCGAGGATGTCGCCCGCGGGCTCATCGCGTCGACCGTACGGCAGAGAGACCTCAAACGTGCTGTGGCCGTGGCCCGTTCGCATCGAAGATTCGAGCTGGCGCGGATCGCGTCGGCCGACATCCTCGGCATGATGGACGTCCCGGCAGTCTGCGCCGCGCTCTCCAGCGTGTGGGCGGCAGTGCTGAATGCCGCCCTCACCGTCGTCGTCGCGGAGTCCGAGCGCGATCGCGGCGAGCCCGCACCGGCACGTATCGCCGTCATCGGCATGGGCCGGCTCGGCGGCGGAGAGCTCGGCTACGGATCGGACGCAGACGTGCTGTTCGTCTGCCGTCCCGAGCCGGGCAACGACGAGGCCGCCGCCGTGCGCTGGTCCCAGACCATCGCGGAGAAGGTGCGTTCGATGCTCGGCTCGCCGAGCGAGGATCCGCCCCTCGAAGTCGACACCGGGTTGCGGCCCGAGGGGCGCAATGGCCCCGTCGTGCGGACCCTGGCCGCCTACGCCGCCTATTACGAGCAGTGGGCGCAACCGTGGGAGATCCAGGCGCTGTTGCGCGCGCATCAGGTCGCCGGTGACGAGCAGCTCGGAATCGACTTCCTGCACATGGCCGATCGCATTCGCTACCCGGCCGGTGGGGTGTCGTCGGAGGCGGTCAAGGAGATCCGCCGGATCAAGGCGCGGGTCGACTCGGAACGACTGCCACGGGGGGCCGATCCGGCCACCCACACCAAGCTGGGCCGGGGTGGGCTGGCCGACATCGAGTGGACGGTGCAGCTGCTGCAGTTGCGCTATGCCCATCGGTATCCGACGCTGCACAACACCTCCACGCTGCAGTCGCTCGACGCGATCGGCTCCGCCGAACTGCTCGCCGAGACCGATGTCGCGCTGCTCAAGGAGGCGTGGCTCACGGCGACCAACGCCCGCAACGCGCTGGTGCTGGTCCGGGGGAAGCCGGTCGACCAGTTGCCCGCGCCGGGCAGTCAGCTGCGCGCGGTCGCCTACGCGGCGGGGTGGCCGGAGGACCAGGCGGCGGAGTTCCTGGAGAACTACCTCCGTGTCACCCGACGGGCGAAGACGGTGGTGCGCAAGGTGTTCGGAGCGTGATCGGGCGCACCATCCGGTTCGTGCTCCTGCTCGCCGGATGGGTGCTGGCGGCCGCGGCCGCGCTGGCGGTGTGGCTGCACTTCTACCCGTCGCGCGGAGAGGTCTCGCTCTATCTGACCAGTGCGGTGCCCTTCGCCGTGATCGCCGGCGTGCTCGCGTTGATCATCTTCGCGGCCACACGCCGGTGGGTCATGCTGACGGTCGGGGTGGTGGTCGTCGCGGCGTTGTGTTACACCCAGCTACCGCTGTGGCGTGCGCAGACTGCGCCCGCCGGGCAGGAGATCGTCGTCGTCTCGGCGAACATGCTCTTCGGCGGTGCCGACGCCGCCGCATTGGCCAGGCAGGTCGCGGCCGCGGATGCGGACATCCTCTCGGTCCAGGAGGTCACCCCGGCGGGGCTGGAGCGGTTGCGCGCCACCACGATCGCACGACAATTGCCGCATGTGTTCGCCGTGCCCGGTGATCTGGCCCTGGGCACCGCACTGTTCAGCCGGACGCCACTGTCGGGTGAGACCGAGGTCGACGACGAGACCGTGCTGCACAACCTGGAGGCGGTGACGGATCTGCCGGGTTCGCCGCGCACGCGGGTCCTGGCCGTACATCCGGGAGCCCCGCTGCCCGGCCGTACGCACATCTGGCAGCGTGATCTCGAACTGCTGGGCGAGCATCTGCGCTCGCTGCCGCCCGGCCCGCTGATCGCGGCCGGAGACTTCAACGCCACATGGGATCACGTCCGGTACCGCGATCTGCTGCACAACGGCATCATCGACGCGACCGAGCAGGCGGGAGCGGGATTCCTGCCGACCTATCCGACGGACCGCGCCGGAGGTCGGCCGGTCATCGCGATCGACCACGTGATCAGCCGCGGCTTCGTCGCGACCTCTGTCCGCACGTTCGACATCTCCGGTTCCGATCACCGCGGTGTGGTGGTATCACTGGTGGCACCATGACGACCACCCCCGAAGCCTCCCGTACCGCGACGCGTCCGCAGCTGTCGGAGGATCTCCGCGCCGCTACCGCGGTCGCCCACGACCGCGCCGAGCGTGCCACCTTCGTCGACGACCTGATGTCGGGACGGCTCGATGCCTCCGGGTACCGGCGGATGGCCGCGCAGTTGTACTTCGTCTACCGGGCGCTCGAGGAGGTCGGCGACGACCTCGCCGACGATCCGGTCGCGGGGCCGGTCGTCGACGAGCGACTACGCCGAGTGCCGCGGCTGAGCGCCGATCTCGTCGCACTAGGCCTTGATCCGGACGCCGCGACACCGCTGCCCGGCGTCGCCGCCTACGTGGCGGCGATCGAGGCGACGCGCACCGACCCCGCCCGTTTCGTGGCCCACCACTACACCCGCTACCTCGGTGATCTCAGTGGGGGACAGGTGATCCGCAGCCGGATGAAGCTGCATTACGGACTCACCGACGAGATGCTGACCTTCTACGTGTTCGACGGAATCGACAAGCTCAAGCGGTACAAGGACGCGTACCGCGCCACCCTGGACGGTCTGCCGCTCGACGACGACCAGGCTCGCGCGGTGATCGACGAGGCCGTCGCAGCATTCGAACACAACGAGCGACTCTTCGCCGAGCTCGCCGCCTGAGACGACCGTCAGTTCTGCGCGGCGTCTGCCCTGTTCTCGCGGGCCTGCTTCACGCCGGCCTTCACGAGCAGGTACGGCACGAAGAGCGTGGCCAGCGCGGTGACCAGCCACACGACCACGGTTGCGGCGATCCAGGTGGTGACTCCGTCGATCTGGATGCCGTCGCTGCCGAGCAGGGTTGCGAGTAGCAGCGCCACGAAGGTCGAGACCAGCCCGACGCCGCCGATGAAGGCTTCGGCGTTTCGCTGGACGAACTTGACGATGAACGGGCTGAGGATCATCTGTGCCGCGGCGAAGACCAGGACCGCGAGCAGGAAGCCGCCCGCATGGGCGTGGAAGTCGTCGAGGATCAGACTCGCCACCAGGAGTCCGAGAGCGGCCGAGATGAGATACACGAGCGCACGGACGAGTATGCGAATCATGAGGTCATCGTAGGCGTGCGAGCCGTCGTCGGGGACGCGATCGCCGGTGTCGGGCGAACTCTCACCCACCGGTGCGGTCGACGAGAGCGGAGATGCCGTCGAGGATCACCGTCAGCCCGAAGTCCAGCTCCTCGGTGAAGTAGTCGTCGGAGTCGGCCATCGCCGGATCCGAGATCGCCGCAGCCAGATTCGGCAGGTGTCCGTCGCCGACCAGGGCCGCCACCGTGGTCTCGTAGGACGCGGCCGCATCGGCGTCGGAGATGTCCAGCATGCCCATCTGGCTGGCTTGACGAACGTGTTGTCGGACGAATCCGTCCACCAACAGGAGTGCGCTCAGCTTCTGCTGCCCGTCGAGTCGTGTCTGCTCGAAGGCGCGCACCCCGGCGTCGGTCCAGGACAGAACATTCGGTCCCACCGGCGGCCGGCGCAGGGGGATGGTGGCCAGCCACGGTCGGCGCCGTCCGAGCTCGGCCGCGGACAGTGCCCACGCGGTCAGGCGCTCACGCCACGTCCCACTCGCGGTCAGTGACGGATCCGCCGGTCCGAACGCGGTGTCGACCATGACGTCGACGACATCGTCCTTGCTCTCGACGTAGCGGTACAGCGACATCGTGGTGAGTCCCAGACGACCGGCGACGGCCTTCATGGAGACGGCGTCGACGCCGTCGGTGTCGGCGATCTCGACGGCCGCGCGGCCGATGTCGTGGACCGTCAGGGTCGGCCGCGGGCCGCGTCGCGGTCCGGTGTCGGCCCGTCCCCACAACAGTGCGAGATACCGGGGGAGATGCCGCGCATCCGGGTCGTCGGTCGAGGGCATGGTGCACATCCTACAAACTGCTTGCTTGGTACACAGTTCCGCTCTAGTATCTGCGTACGACATAAACAGTCTATCTCATACACCGAAAGGGATCGTAATGGGTCGTCGTTCGCCCTGGCTCGGACTCCTCGTGCTCTGCCTGCCCATGCTCATCGTCTCGATGGACGTCTCGGTGCTGTTCTTCGCCGTGCCCTACATCGCGGCGGATCTGTCACCCACGCCGGAGCAGCAGCTGTGGATCTTCGACATCTACGGGTTCGTCCTGGCCGGTCTGCTCCTCACCATGGGGTCGGTGGCCGACCGCATCGGACACCGCCGACTGTTGATGATCGGCGCAGCCGCCTTCAGCGCGGCCTCGCTCGCCGCCGCGTTCGCGACGTCGGCGGAGATGCTGATCGGGGCGCGCGCGTTGCTCGCGGTCGCCGGGGCCACCCTCATGCCATCGACGCTCGCGATGATCCGGCACATCTTCGACGACGACGGTCAACGCGCCAAGGCGATCGCCATCTGGAACGCGGTCCTCGCCGGGGGCGTCGCGGTGGGACCGGTGGTCAGTGGCCTGCTTCTCGAACACGTGTGGTGGGGATCGGTCTTCCTCATCAACGTGCCGATCATGATCGTGCTGCTGCTGGCAGCACCGCTCGTGCTGCCCGGTGACACGGCCACGCCGGGCCGTCGGGTCGATCTGGTCAGCGCAATGCTCGTGCTGGCCTCCCTGCTGCCCATCGTCGCGGCCGTCAAGAATCTCGCGGCGGACGGGTTCGCGGTGTCACGGTTGCTGATGCTGATCATCGGTGTCGTCGTCGGCGTGGTGTTCGTCGTCCGCCAGCGACGCCTGGCCGATCCGATGCTCGATCTGACGCTGTTGGGCGAGCGCAGGTTCGGGATGTCGGTGTGGACGAACCTCGTCTGCATGTTCGCGCTGCTCGGGAACTCGATCCTGATGACCCAGTATCTGCAGTCGGTCCTGGGCTACTCGCCGTTGCGCGCCGCCCTGTGGAGTCTCCTGCCGACGGTGGTGGTCGGCGCGGTCGCACCGATGGCCGCGGTCATCGCCCAGCGCACCGGCCGTCCGGCCGTCATCTCGGGTGGGATGGCAATCGGCGCAGGCGGATTCGCTGTGCTGGCCGTCTGCACGGGCATCGACACCCTGGTCGTCGTGCTGATCGGGGCCACCCTGCTGGCGAGCGGCGTCGTCGCGGCCACGTCGATGATCGCCGACTATGTCGTCTCGGTGGCGCCCGCCGACCGTGCCGGCGCGACGTCGGGCTTGCTGGAGACGTCGAGTGAGCTCGGCGGCGCACTCGGTATCGCCGTTCTCGGAAGCGTCGTCAATGCGGTGTTCCGCACCACCTTTCCGGCCGACCTCGTCGGTGGGGAGGCGGCGCGCAGCCTCGCGGGTGCGGTGGCGACCGCCCATCATCTCCCCGCCGGTCCCGCCGAGGCGATCCTTGATGCGGCGCGACGATCGTTCGTCGACGGACTGGGTGTCGCGGCGTGGTGTGGGGCCGGCGTCCTGGTCGGCGCAGCCGTCCTCGCCGGATGGCTGTTGACCGAGTGGGGCGGGGGAGACGACCGGACGTCGCGGGGTGTGAGTGGCCGCCGTCGACCATCGGAGGATGTCGGTGCGACGCCGTAGCGTTCGCGGATACCCGTCACTGCGACCATCGGAGCGCCACGAATGACCGAGACCACCGCCGACCCCACACTGGCCCGCATCACCGAGGCGGTGGGCGCGTTCCAGGCCGGCAACCGGACTGCGGCGCGCAGGGACATGATCGACCTGTGGAACGAGATCCGGCCCGATGGAGACCCATTCCATCGGTGCGTGCTCGCCCATCACCTGGCCGACATGGTCACCGACGCTGCCGAGGCCTTGATGTGGGACACGCGGGCGCTGGACGCTGCCGACGTGCTGTCGGACGCACGGTTGCGCACCCACCACGAGAGCCTGCAGGTCGCCGCCTTCTACCCGTCACTGCACCTCAACCTCGCCGACGATCTGCGCCGACTGGGGTCCTTCCGTCCGGCCGCAGGACACCTCGACGACGCACGACGGCGGGTGGACCTGCTCGCCGACGACGCCTACGGTGCCATGCTCCTCGAGGGAATCGCCCGGGTGGCGGAAGCGGTCGAGCGACGGTCGACCGAGCCGATCCCGGGAGCACCGGGCACGGCGTGAAGCCGGTCGGCTCAGAGGATCTCGACGGTGGCGCCGGACGCCAACGTGATCTCGCGACGGTTGTCCGAGCTGTGGACGAACTCGACGATGCGTTGGTCGTCGCCGGTTCGGGTGGTCGTGCGTACCACTCCGCGCATGCCGTCGACGCTGATGCGGTCGCCGGGTGCGAGGTCTTCGACAAATCTGCTGCGGGTCATGTCCTCAACCTAAGTACAACCGGAGTGAAACGGCAGGGCACAAAGACCTTAACGTGACATCAATCACGTGAGAACGGCCGAAGGGCGGCCGGGAGAAGTCCCGGCCGCCCTTCGGCCTCGTGCTGTGAACCGACTGCGCGGCAGCGGTCGTCGCGCTCAGCAGTCGTAGTAGAGCGCGAATTCGTACGGGTGCGGACGGATCTGCACCGGCTCGATCTCGTTCTCACGCTTGAGCGCAATCCAGGTCTCGATCAGGTCCTCGGTGAACACGCCACCGGCGGTGAGGTAATCGTGATCCTCTTCGAGCTTGTCGATGACGGCGGACAGCGAGGTCGGCGCCTGCGGGATGCCCTTGGCCTCCTCCGGCGGGAGCTCGTAGAGGTCCTTGTCGACGGGCTCGTGCGGCTCGATCTTGTTCTTGATGCCGTCGAGTCCGGCCATCATCATGGCCGCGAACGCCAGGTACGGGTTACCCGAGCTGTCCGGGCAGCGGAACTCGAGGCGCTTGGCCTTCGGGTTGTTGCCGGTGATCGGGATACGCACGCAGGCCGAACGGTTGCGCTGGCTGTAGACCAGGTTGATCGGGGCTTCGTAGCCAGGCACCAGGCGCTTGTAGGAATTCACCGTCGGGTTGGTGAACGCCAGCAGCGACGGCGCGTGGTGCAGGATGCCACCGATGTAGTAGCGGGCCAGGTCCGACAGGCCTGCGTAGCCGGCCTCGTCGTGGAACAGCGGCTTGCCGTCCTTCCACAGCGACTGGTGGGCGTGCATGCCCGAGCCGTTGTCACCGAAGAGCGGCTTCGGCATGAAGGTGACGGTCTTGCCGTTCGCATACGCCGTGTTCTTGATGATGTATTTGAACAGCAGCACGTCGTCGGCGGCGTGCAGCAGGGTGTTGAACTTGTAGTTGATCTCGGCCTGACCGCCGGTGCCCACCTCGTGGTGGCCGCGCTCGAGTTCGAAGCCGGCGTTCTGCAGGTTGGTCGACATCTCGTCGCGCAGATCCACGTAGTGGTCGTACGGCGCGACGGGGAAGTAGCCGCCCTTGGGACGGACCTTGTAGCCGAGGTTCGGGCTGCCGTCCGGGTCGGTCGGGGATGCGGTGTTCCACCAGCCCGACTCCGACTCCACCTCGTAGAAGGTGCCGTTCATCTCTGAGCCGAACGAGACGCCGTCGAAGATGTAGAACTCTGCCTCGGCGCCGAAGAAGCAGGTGTCGGCGATGCCGGTCGAGGCCAGGTAGTCCTCGGCCTTGCGTGCGACGTTACGCGGGTCGCGGCTGTAGGCCTCGCGGGTGAACGGGTCGTGGACGAAGAAGGAGATGTTCATCGTCTTCGCGTGGCGGAACGGGTCGATTCGTGCCGTCGCGGGGTCTGGCAGCAGCATCATGTCCGACTCGTCGATCGACTGGAAGCCTCGCACGGACGAGCCGTCGAACGCCAGGCCGTCCTCGAACACGTCCTCCGTGAACGCCGACGCCGGGATCGAGAAGTGCTGCATCACACCGGGCAGGTCGCAGAAGCGGATGTCGACGTACTCGACGCCCTCTTTCTTGATGCCCTCGAGAAGTTCTTCTTTGCTGCTGTACACCGTCCGGTGACTCCTTAACTTGTTCGGGTGGCCAGATCACCTGCCCGCCTCATCCGCCGCCGACTGGAACACAGCGGATCTCAGCGAGAACCGTATGGACGCGAGGTTGCCCGCGCGTCAAGACCGTGTTTCTCCTGTGTTACACGGCTCAGATATCTGGACGACACGTCGTTCCGGTTCGCAACGATGCCATGTCGCCGGGGGGAGCACCACGGAAGGTGGGAAAACCACGATCGGCCGCCCGGGAGACCCCGTCTAGCATTGGAGCATGCATGTATCGATTCCGGCCAGACCGATCAGCGACCCGAGTGCGGGGGAGCGCTGATGGGACGGGCGACGGGATCGTGGCTGTCGGGACCCCAAATCGGGCCCGAAGGCGGTGGCGGTGAGTACCGCGGGCAGGACCTCGGTCTGCCCGAGTCGGGGCCGGGCGCCCTGGCCGGCGGATGGCCCCGCGTGGCCGCGCTGTTGATCGACTGGTTGCTCGGCGGTGGTGTCTCGCTGCTGTTCGTGCCCTCCTCGTCGCCGTCGCTGGGGACGACCGTGCTCGGGGTCTGGTTCGTCATCGGTGTGGTCGCGGTGACGTTCTTCGGTTTCACCCCCGGCCAATTCGCGCTCGGCATGCGTGTCGCCCGGGTCGACTTCGGCCCCGACCGCGCGGAGGCCGAGGCGACCGGCAGGGAACCGTTCGCCGCCGTCGGAATCCTGCGCGCACTCGGAAGGCAGGTGCTCATCGTCTTCCTGGTCCCGGCACTGATCAACGACTACAACGGTCGGGCGTTGCACGACCGCGCGACCGGGACCGCGATGGTGCGCACCCGCTGATCGGCGCAAGTTCGCGTCCGATTCGAGTCGTACGGCCGGACTCAGTCGGGGTGACCCTTGAGGATCTCGTCCTCGATGGTGCCGCCGAGTCCCTCCTTCTCCGGATCGAAGCCGTGCAGGCCGCCGGTGACCGCATACTCCTCTTCCGGGGAGAGCACGAGGCGGTGCCGGCCGTAGAGGCCGAAGACCAGCAGGCCGATGACGTAGAACACCACGATCGCGATCACTGCGTCGCGGTAGTCAGGGTTGATCAGGACGCCGACGAAGGTGATGGCGGCGATCACGAAGGCGATCGCCGCACCCCACACCCCGGTGGGGCTGGTGTACGGGCGCCGGGCGTTCGGGTACTTCCGCCGCAGCAGGATGAACGACGCCATCTGCAGCATGTAGGCGAGCACCGCACCCCACACGGCGATGTTGAGGACGATCGCGCCGGCGCCGGAGATCCAGTACTCGATGACCAGGAGCGCGATGAACCCGATGACCGCTCCGGCGATCAGCGCGACGTAGGGGGTCTGCCGGGAACCGGTGAGCGAGAGCACCTTCGGGTAGTAGCCCGCGCGACTCAATGAGTAGAGGTTGCGGCCGTAGGCGTACATGATGCCCTGCAGGCTGGCGAGCAGGCCGATCAGCGCGAACGCCGACAACACCGACGCCCAGCCGGAGGGGAGGAAGGCGCGGAAGCCGTCGAGCAACGGTTCGTCGGAGTCGCCGAGGGCGGCTGAGCCGGTGACCGCGGGGTTGAGGAAGAAGACGATCGCGGCGCAACCGACGAGCGTGATGAGCCCCCAGATACCGGCCCGCGGGATGTCCTTCGTCGGCTCGTGCGCCTCCTCGGCGGCGAGCGGGAGCTCCTCGATGCCCAGGAAGAACCACATCGCGAACGGCAGTGCGTACAGGATGCCCATCACACCGAACGGAAGGAAGTCGCTGGCACCCGACTTCGTCGTGTCCGGGTCGATGTCGAGGAGCTTGCCGAAGTCGACGGCACCGTTTGCCAGGGCCAGGATGCCGAACAGGACGAGGATCCCCACCGACACCAGGGCGACCACGATGGCGAACGTGAACGACGCCTCGGCGCCCCACGAGTTGAGGGCGATGAAGACGGCGTAGAGGATCAACCACCACACCCAGGCCGGCATGCTCAGCCCGAACAGGTCGTCGGTGATGGCGTCGGCGTAGGACGCGGAGAAGTAGACGACCACTCCGGTGGTGAAGACGTACTCGATCGTCTCGGCGAATCCGGTGACGAATCCGCCCCACGGACCCATCGCGGCCCGAGCGAACGAGTAGGCGCCGCCGGTGTGGGGCATGGCCGCCGACATCTCGCCGATCGAGAAGAGCATGCCGAAGTACATGACGACGATGATCAGGGCGGCGACCCCGAGGCCACCCCAGCCGGCCTGACCGATGCCGTAGTTCCACCCGGAGAAGTCGCCCGAGATGACCGCGGCGATGCCGATACCCCAGATGCCCCAGAAGCCCGCGCTGCGTTTGAGCTGACGCTTCTCGAAGTAGCCGTCCTCGGCATGGGTGTACGTGACGCCGGACGACTTCATCGCCGGTTTGGACACATCTGCCATCGCGTCTCTCGCTCTCGCTGGGTGCCGGACCGTGGACGCGGTCGCGCCGTGCCACCGTTCTCCGCAGGATAGGACTCCAAAGGTCTGCTCACCTGCCATTGGGCGAAAGGTCCGATTTGTATTGTCTGGTGATGCGCATGCATACGTGATCAGGTGGACATCCAATGGTTGACCGGATGACCGCGCCCGGTCACCATCGGACCGACCGGACACGCAGGACGGCCCGGACACGGAGACCGCGGAGCGACGAGGAGCGCCGATGAGCGACGGCATGCTGGACATGACGGAATTGAGGGAGCTCGTCCTCGCCGACGAGATCGACACCGTGATAGTCGCCTTCCCGGATATGCAGGGCCGCCTGACCGGCAAGCGTGTCTCCGCACGGCTGTTCGTCGAGGAGGTGGCCGCCCATGGTGCGGAATGCTGCAACTACCTGCTCGCCGTCGACGTCGAGATGAACACCGTCGACGGTTACGCGATGTCGAGTTGGGCCACCGGCTACGGCGACATGGTGATGACACCGGACCCGGCGACGATGCGGCGCATCCCGTGGCTACCCGGCACGGCGTTGGTGTTGGCAGATCTGAGCACCACCGGGGGAGACCCCGTCGTCGCGGCGCCGCGCACCATTCTGCGCCGCCAGATCGACCGTCTCGCCGAGCGCGGTCTGGTGCCGTTCGTCGGCACCGAACTCGAGTTCATGGTCTTCGACAACAGCTACCGCGAGGCCTGGGCGAAGCGGTACCACGACCTCACCCCGGCGACGGATTACAACATCGACTACGCGATGCTGGCGTCGACCCGGATGGAGCCGTTGCTCCGCGACATCCGGCGCGGGATGACCGGCGCCGGTATGTATTGCGAAGGGGTGAAGGGGGAATGCAACCTCGGACAGCAGGAGATCGCGTTTCGCTACGACCACGCCCTGGTCACCTGCGACAACCACACGATCTACCGCAACGGTGCCAAGGAGATCGCCGACCGCCACGGCAAGAGCCTCACGTTCATGGCCAAGTTCGACGAGCGTGAGGGCAACAGCTGCCACATCCACATCTCCCTGCGCGCCGACGACGACACCGCGGTCTTCGCCGACGGCGCGGCGCCCGACGGCATGTCGCCGATGTTCCGGCATTTCGTCGCGGGCATTCTGGCCTCGCTGCGTGAGCTGACGCTCTTCTGCGCCCCGAACATCAACTCGTACAAGCGGTTCGTCGACGGGAGCTTCGCGCCGACGGCGATCGCCTGGGGCATGGACAACCGGACCTGTGCCCTGCGCGTCGTCGGCCACGGCGCCGGGATGCGGGTGGAGTGCCGCGCACCCGGCGGCGACGTCAACCAGTACCTCGCCGTCGCCGCCCTGATCGCGGCCGGTCTCGACGGCGTCGACCGCGAGCTGCCGTTGCCCGAGATCGCCTCGGGCAATGCGTATGCGGGCCCGGCGGAGCGGCTGCCGACCACGCTGGCCGAGGCGGCGGATCTCTTCGCCGGATCGAGGCTGGCCGCCGAGGCCTTCGGGTCCGAGGTCGTCGAACACTACCTCAACAACGCCCGCGTGGAACTGGCCGCGTACGGTTCGGCCGTGACCGATTGGGAGAGGGTGCGAGGATTTGAACGACTCTGAACGCGCCGCGACGATCCGTCCGGTGGTGGGGCTGACAACCTATCTCGAGCAGTCGCGCACCGGCGTCTGGGATGTCCGTGCCAGTTTCCTGCCCCATGTCTACTTCGACGGCATCGGGCGGGCCGGGGGGATCGCCGTCCTGCTACCGCCCCAACCCGCCGACCGTGAGATCGCCGACCGGGTCGTCGACGGACTGGACGCGCTGGTGCTGACCGGCGGGGTCGACGTCGACCCCGCCGGATACGGGCAGGATCGGCACCCGGAGACCGACAGTCCTCGCACCGACCGTGATCGATGGGAGTTCGCCCTGCTCGAGGCGGCGCTGCGGCGCCATGTACCGGTGCTCGGCATCTGTCGCGGCATCCAGGTGCTCAACGTCGCGCTCGGCGGGACGCTGCACCAACACCTCCCCGATGTCGTCGGGCACTCCCGGCATCGTGCGGGCAATGCGGTGTTCTCCAGTACGCAGATCGATATCACGCCCGGCACACGCCTCGCCTCGATGCTCGGCGAGTCCGTCGAGACCCAGTGCTATCACCATCAGGCGATCGACCGGCCGGCGGAGTCTCTCGTGGTCAGTGCGCGGGATTCCGATCATCTGATCGAGGCGGTCGAGATCCCCGGCGACGACTTCGTGGTCGCCGTCCAATGGCATCCGGAGGAGCGGCTCGACGACCTGAGGCTGTTCAGTGCCGTCGTCGACGCGGCCCGCGTCCGGCTCGCCCGCTCCCAGAAGGTGGAGGTATGACGACGTTCGACGTGATCAACCCGGCGACCGAGGCACTCATCACCACGGTCTCCGAGCTCGACGCGGCCGCCGTCGACGACGCGATCCATGCCGCTGCCCGTGCCCAACGAGTGTGGGCTGCACTGGCTCCCGCGGAACGCGCGGCCGGTCTGCGTCAATTCGCGGCCGTCGTCGCTGCGCACCGTGACGAACTCGCCGCGCTCGAGGTGGCGAACTCCGGGCACCCGATCGGTCAGGCGCGCTGGGAGGCCGACCACGTCCGCGACGTGCTGACCTACTACGCCGCGTCCCCGGAACGGTTGTCGGGCAAGCAGATACCCGTCGCCGGCGGAATCGACCTCACCTTCTCGGAACCGATCGGCGTCGTCGGGATCATCACACCGTGGAACTTCCCGATGACGATCGCCTCGTGGGGATTCGCTCCCGCCCTGGCGGCCGGCAACGCGGTCGTGGTCAAGCCCGCCGAATGGACACCGCTCACCACCATCCGCCTGGCCGAGCTCGCAGCGGAGGCCGGCCTGCCGCCCGGTCTGCTGCAGGCGCTGCCCGGACGCGGCGACGTCGTCGGCGAGGCACTTCTCTCGCATCCGGGCGTCGGCAAGATCGTCTTCACCGGGTCGACGACGACGGGCAAGCACGTGATGACCCGCGCGGCCGAGTCCGTCAAGCGGGTCACGCTCGAGCTGGGTGGCAAGAGCGCCAACATCGTCTTCGCGGACTCCGACCTGGCGCAGGCCGCCGCCACCGCACCGTACGGCGTGTTCGACAACGCAGGTCAGGACTGTTGCGCGCGAAGCCGAATCCTCGTGCAGCGCAGCGTCTACGACAGGTTCATGGAGCTCCTCGAGCCGGCGGTCGCGGGCGTTCGGGTGGGCGATCCGACGGACGACACGACCGAGATGGGCCCGCTCGTCTCGCAGACACACCGTCAGAAGGTCGCCTCCTACGTGCCCGACGACGCTCCGGTGGCGTTCCGCGGATCGGCACCCGACGGACCGGGATTCTGGTTCCCGCCGACGGTCCTGACCCCCGCACCGACGGCCCGCGCCGTCGTAGAGGAGATCTTCGGTCCCGTCGTCGTCGTCCTGCCGTTCGGCGACGAGGCCGATGCCATCCGGATCGCGAACGCCACGGACTACGGTCTCGCCGGTTCGATCTGGACCGATGACCTGTCGCGTGCCCTGCGGGTGTCGCGGGCGGTCGCGGCAGGCAACCTGTCGGTCAATTCGCACTCATCCGTCCGGTACACCACGCCGTTCGGTGGCTTCAAGCAATCCGGTCTCGGCCGGGAACTGGGTCCGGACGCGCCTTTCGGCTTCACCGAGACCAAGAACGTGTTCATCGCGGTCCGTGACTCGGCGGAACCGCATGTGCCACAGCCCGATCCCGCTCGTCCCGATCCTGCACATCCCCATCCCGAAGGGACAGCATGAGTACCACAGTCGATCTGACACAGCGCCTGGCCGGGCGGGTCGCGGTCATTACCGGTGGCGGCAGCGGCATCGGCCTGGCCTCGGCCCGCCGGATGCGTGCCGAGGGGGCCACCATCGTCATCGGCGATCTCGACCCGGACGCGGGCAAGCGGGCGGCCGACGAGGTGGACGGTGTCTTCGTACCTGTCGATGTCGCCGACCGTGCACAGGTGGACGGCCTGTTCGACACGGCCGCGCAGCGGTTCGGGTCTGTCGACATCGCTTTCAACAACGCGGGCATCTCACCGTCGGACGACGATCTGATCGAGCACACCGATCTCGACGCCTGGCAGCGGGTGCAGTCGGTGAATCTGAACTCGGTGTACTTCTCGTGCCGAGCCGCGCTGCGTCACATGTCCGCTGCCGGGCGCGGCTCGATCGTCAACACCGCGTCGTTCGTCGCGGTGATGGGGTCGGCGACGTCACAGATCTCCTACACGGCGTCCAAGGGTGGCGTCCTGGCGATGTCCCGGGAGCTCGGTGTCCAGTACGCGCGACAGGGCATCCGGGTGAACGCACTCTGCCCGGGACCGGTCAACACGCCGCTGCTGAAGGAGCTCTTCGCCAAGGATCCCGAGCGTGCCGCCCGACGGCTCGTGCACGTCCCGGTCGGGCGATTCGCCGAACCCGAGGAACTGGCCGCCGCGGTCGCCTTCCTCGCCAGCGACGACGCATCGTTCATCACGGCGTCGACCTTCCTGGTCGACGGTGGGATCAGCTCGGCGTACGTCACGCCGCTGTAGTGGGGACGTCATGACAGATGCGGTCCGGTCGCACCCCGTGACCGACGCGCTGCTGGCGCCGGTCCGACCCGCGAATGCGTTCGAGGAGACCGTCGGTCGGCTGCTGCAACTGATCCGACTGGGTGTCTTCGAGCCGGGGGAGTCGATCCCGCCCGAGCGTGAACTGGCGGTGCGGTTGGGTGTCAGCCGGGACACCGTGCGGGAGGCGATCAGGGCGCTCGCCGATGCCGGGTTCCTGCTGTCCCGGCGTGGCCGCTACGGCGGTACGTTCCTGGCCGACGTGCTGCCGACCCCCGGCGCGGTCGCCGCCACCGACCTCACCGGTGCAGGGGGTGAGCCGATCACCCCGACCGAGCTCGACGACGCCCTGCGGGTCCGAGAGATCCTCGAGGTCGGCTCGGCCCGGATGGCGGCCGGGCGCACGTTGTCGGCGCTGCAGCGCGAGGCGCTGTGGGCGCGGCTCGGCGACATCCGCAGGGCATCGGGCGAGGACTATCGCCGGCTGGACTCGCGGCTGCACCTCGCGATCGCCGAGGCCACCGGAGCGCCGTCGATCGTCGCGTTCACCGCCGACAACCGGATGCGGATCAACCGTGCACTGGACCGCATCCCACAGCTCGAGGTCAACATCGCCCACTCCGATGAGCAGCACGAGGCCATACTGATGGCCATCCTGACCGGCGATCCCGATGCGGCCGCCGCGGCGATGGCCGCGCACCTCGGGGGCACGGCGACACTGCTGCGCGGGTTCCTGGGCTGAGTCCGGCCGGATCAGCTCTTGCGGCGCGCGGTGCGCTGCATGCCGCGCACCTTGGCGTTGCCCGGGATCGGCCCCTTGGGCATGCCCGGTCCCTGCGGGTTGCGTCCGCCGAGCGCCGCGAGACGGCCTTCGAGTGCGTCGATCCGCTTACCGTCGACGTTGTTCGGCAACTTGTTGATGTGGCGTTCGAGCTTGCTCAGCGGGACCTGGCCGTCGTCGTTGCCGAGGATGATCTCGTAGATCGGGGTGTCGCCGACGACGCGGGCCGCCTTCTTCTTCTCCTGGGCGAGAAGCGGTTTGACCCGGGTGGGGGAGCCTTCGCCGACAAGGATGACACCGGGCTTGCCGATCACTCGATGCACGGCGTCGAGGTGTGCGTTGCCGGCCACCGCCTGCTTGACGCGCCACTGCCCGCGCATGTTGCCCAGGGCCCATCCCGCGGCGCCGGGCTGCCCCTCGGCCTTGGTGTAGACGGTGCGTTGCACGCGCCGACCGAACAGGATGAACGCGGCCAGCAGACCGAGGACGATGCCGAGCGGCAGGAGCAGCCATACCGAGCCGAACACGAGGCCGAGGACCACGAAGACCGCGACGATCAGCACGAAGAGGCCGATCATGTACGGGATCAGCCGTTTGTCTTCCTTGCGCTGCATCTGGAAGGCCTGCCACAACTGCTTGTAGCGCTCCCGCGACGCTTGTCTGCGGGCCTTCTTCGCCTCGGCCTTCGCCTCTTTGTCTTGCGCCTTTGCCATGCCGACCAGTTTACGTCCCGACTGTCGGTCGTCGGACCGCGGTCGGGTGTCGATGGGGGTGGGTGCGGTCGAGCCCTTACCGGCCGAGGCGGGCCATGAGGCTAGAGGCCTCCTGGGAGGCGGAGCCCTCGTCGGCGAGGTGGGCCAGTGACGGTGCGAGTTCGCGGCCGTGGCGGGCCATGGCCTGCGCGTAGAGGCGTCCGGCGCGGTAGGACGAGCGGACCAGTGGTCCGGCCATCACGCCGGCGAAACCGATCTCGGAGGCGAACTCGGAGTGGTCGACGAACTCCTCGGGCTTGACCCACCGTTCGACCGGATGGTGACGCGGTGAGGGCCGCAGGTACTGGGTGATGGTGAGGATGTCGCACCCGGCCTCGTGCAGGTCGACGATGGCCGACTGGACCTCTTCGGGGGTCTCACCCATCCCGAGGATCAGGTTCGACTTGGTCACCAGCCCGAAGTCGCGCGCCTGGGTGATGACGTCGAGTGAACGTTCGTAGCGGAACGCCGGGCGGATGCGTTTGAAGATGCGGGGGACGGTCTCGAGGTTGTGGGCCAGGACCTCGGGGCGCGCGTCGAAGACCTCGGCGAGCAGGTCGGATTTCGCGTGGAAGTCGGGGATCAGGTTCTCCACGCCGGTGCCCGGGTTGAGCCGGTGGATCGCGCGCACGGTCTCGGCGTAGAGCCAGGCGCCCTCGTCAGGCAGGTCGTCGCGGGCGACGCCGGTGATGGTGGAGTAGCGCAGGCCCATGGCCTGGACGCTCTCGGCGACCCGGCGGGGCTCGTCGCGGTCGAGTTCGGCGGGTTTGCCGGTGTCGATCTGGCAGAAGTCGCAGCGGCGGGTGCACTGCTCGCCGCCGATGAGGAAGGTGGCCTCGCGGTCTTCCCAGCATTCGTAGATGTTGGGGCAGCCGGCCTCTTCGCACACGGTGTGCAGACCCTCGCGTTTCACCAGCCCCTTGAGCTCGGTGTACTCCGGTCCCATGGTGGCGCGGGTCTTGATCCAGCTGGGCTTGCGTTCGATCGGGGTCTGCGCATTGCGCACCTCGAGACGCAACAGCTTGCGACCGGCCGGTGGGGTGGAGGCGGCGGTGGCTTCGGTGGGATCGCCCGGGGTGGTGGCGGTGCTCGTGTGGTCGGTGGATGGGGACACAGTCACCGCTCCGATGCTACGCCCGTGGTGCTCAAGGCATCCGGTGCGCGATGGTCGTGGTCGAGGGAGGCCTGGACGGCGGCGGCGACCGGTGTGAGCAAGCTCTCCACGGAGAGTGCGGTACCGAGTTCGCGCGCGAGCGACGTGACGCCCGCGTCGGCGATGCCGCACGGGACGATCGCCTCGAAGGCACTCATGTCGGGATCGATGTTCAGGGCCAACCCGTGGAGTGCGACCCCCCGGGCGACGCGGATGCCGATCTGTGCGAGTTTGCGCTCGCCGAGACCGTCGGCGACCCACACACCCGAGCGTCCGTCGATGCGTCCCGTCGTCACTCCCAGATCGGCGCAGACGGTGATGAGTGCCTCCTCGAGCCGGCGCACGTACTCGACGACGTCGAGCGGCTCGGCGAGCCCGATGATCGGGTAACCGACGAGTTGGCCGGGTCCGTGCCAGGTGATGCGACCGCCGCGGTCGACGTCGATGACGGGGGAGCCGTCGGTCGGGCGATCGGAGTCCTCGGTGCGTTTGCCGGCCGTATAGGTCGACGGATGCTCGAGGAGCAGCAGCACGTCGTGGTCGAGGACACCGTCGGCACGCTCGGACGCCAGCCGGTGCTGGAGGTCGTAGGTGGAGCGGTAGTCGACGACGCCGAGCCTGCGGACCTCGATCGGTTCGGACGAGCGGCGCAGGGAACGCTCAGCCACGGACGTACTCCAGTGCGGCGTCGATGCGGGGATGGCGGAAGTCGAATCCGTGATCGGTCAGCACTCCTGGTGCAACGCGCTGACTGAACAGAATCATTTCCTCGGCCATCTCCCCGCCAACGGCCTTGGCGGCGAAACCGGGCACCTTGAGCACGGTGGGCCGGTGCATGGAGTGTCCGAGCACATCGGCGAATTCACCGAACGGCACCGCTCCCGGGGAGGCCAGGTTGACCGGACCACTGATCGACGACTCGAGCAGGAATGCGATCGCCCCTACCTCGTCGGGCAGGCTGATCCAGGAGAAGTACTGATCGCCGCTGCCGATCGCGCCGCCGAGTCCGAGCCAGAACACCGGCTTGAGGCGGCTCAGCAGCCCGCCCCTGCGGGACAGCACCGGCGCGGTGCGGAGCAGCACGACGCGGGTGTCGTCGCCGGCATTCGCGGTCGCCGCGCGTTCCCAGTCGGTGACCAGGTCGGCGAGGAATCCCTCACCCGACGGGTCGGTCTCGGTGGCCTCGTGCTCGCCGGTGTTCCCGTAGAAGCCGGTCGCCGACGCACTGAGGAACGTCGGCACGCCGGCGCGGGCGACCGCCTCGGCCAGAACCTCGGTCGGTGTGATCCGGGAGTCTCGTAGTTCTTGCTTGAACCGTCCCGTCCACCGCTGGTTGCCGACGCCGACCCCGCCGAGGGAGACCACCGCGTCCACGCCCTCGAGACTCTCCGCCGGGACCCCGAATGTCTCGGGCTCCCAGCTGAATTCGTCATCCGAGAGTGCCTCACGCCGCACCAGCCGGACCACGGTGTGTCCGGAGTCGCGCAGCGCGGAGACGACCGCGGAGCCGATCAACCCCTGAGAGCCGGCGACGGCTACCCGCATCGGTGTCTAGAGCCCGAGGTCGGCGGCGAAGGCACCCTGCTCGAGTCGCTTCTTGATGGTCGTCAGGAAGCGTCCCGCGTCGGCACCGTCGATCAGCCGGTGATCGTAGGTCAGCGGGAGGTACGACATCGATCGCACCGCGATCGACTCGGATCCGTCCTCGCCGGTGATGACCACCGGGCGCTTCACGATCGCACCGGTACCGAGCATGGCGGCCTGCGGTGGCACCAGGATCGGGGTGTCGAACAGTGCGCCCTGGCTGCCGATGTTGGTGATGGTGAAGGTGCCACCGGCCAACTCGTCGGGCTTCAGGCCGCCGGCGCCCTTGCGTGCGCGGGCTGCGATGTCGGCGATCGCGCGGGCGAGGCCGGCGATGGACAGGTCGTCGGCATTGTGGATCACCGGCGACAGCAGCCCCTGCTCGGTGTCGACGGCGATGCCGAGGTGCACCTTGTCGTAGTAGGTGATCTCCTTCTTGTCCTCGTCGATCGACGCGTTCACGTTCGGGTGCGCCTTGAGCGCCTCGACGACGGCCTTCGCGATGAACGGCAGGAACGTCAGGTTGACGCCCTCGGAGGCCTTGAACGACTCCTTGGCCTGCTTGCGCAGCGACACGATGCGGGTCATGTCGACCTCGAAGACCTGCGTGAGCTGAGCGCTCGTCTGCAACGACTCGCGCGTCTTCTTCGCGGTGATCTGGCGGATGCGGTTGATCTTCTGCGTGGTGCCGCGCAGCTCGGCGAGCTCCGGCCGGACCTCGGGCGAGGACGTCGCCGCCGGTGCGGACGGTGCCGCGGCAGCGGGCGCGGCCGGTGCCGACGACGGGGCGGGGGCCTTCGCCGCCTCTGCGGCCGCGAGCACATCCTGCTTGCGGATCCGTCCGCCGACGCCAGTGCCCGTGATCGCGTTCAGGTCGATGTCGTTCTCCGCGGCCAACTTCCGCACCAACGGGGTGACGTACGGGGTCGAGGAGATCGTGGTCGGCTCCGACGTGGCGGATACGGCCGCGGGTTTCGGCTCCTCGGCGGGCGCGGGCTTCTCGGCGGCAGGCTTCTCCGCCGGTGCGGGCTCAGATGCCTTGGCGGGCTCGGGTTCCGGCTCGGCGGCGGGCTCGGGTTCCGGCTCGGCCTCGGGTTCGGGTGCCGACTTCTCGGCGGGGGCGGCCGACGCGTCGCCGATGACGGCGAGCTTGCCGCCGACCTCGATCACGTCGTCCTCCTGGGCGACGATCTCGAGCAGGGTGCCCGCGACCGGTGACGGGATCTCGGTGTCGACCTTGTCGGTGGACACCTCGAGCAGCGGCTCGTCGGCCTCGACGGAATCGCCGACGGACTTCAGCCAGTTCGTGACCGTTCCCTCGGTGACCGACTCGCCGAGTTCCGGCATGACGACGTCGGTGCCCTCGGCCGAACCGCCGCCCTTCGTCGACTCGGCGGACGGCTTCTCGGCCGGTGCCTCCGCCTCGGTGGACGGGGCCTCGTCTGCCTGCTCGGGCTCTCCCGCGTCCGCAGGCTCGTCGCCGCCCGCGGAGTCCGCGGAATCGTCGCTCGCGGAGTCGGAGGAATCGTCGCCGCCGGCCTGCTCGCCCTCCTCACCGATGAGTGCGAGTTCGCCGCCGACCTCGACCACGTCGTCCTCCTGGGCGATGATCTTGGTCAGCACACCCGCAGTGGGGGCGGGGATCTCGGTGTCGACCTTGTCCGTCGACACCTCCAGCAAGGGCTCGTCGGCCTCGACGGTGTCGCCCTCCTCCTTGAGCCACCGGGTAACGGTTCCTTCGGTGACGCTTTCACCCAGGGCGGGCATCTGGACGGAGAAGGCCATCGTTGTTGACTCCTGAACTCGACGTGTGGTCACTAGGTCTGTTCACCGCGGTGTGTGCGCCGCCGGTGCACGTGAGACGGGCTGTGGCGGGTGAGCCGTCCGTCCCCGGATCACCCTACCCGTCACGCGTCACACAGACGTGGTGTGCCCGGACATTCATCCGTGGTGTCGAACGAGGCGGAGCGGGGCTCGCGCACACCGGCTCCTAACCGTTCTCGGCGATGTCCTCGAGCACACGCGCGATGGTCCGGACCGGCACGCCCGTCCCGCCCTTCGGCGTGTAGCCCCACGGTCCGCCGGTGTTGAACGCCGGTCCGGCGATGTCGATGTGGGCCCATCCCACCGACGACGGGACGAACTCCTTCAAGAACAGTCCCGCCGACAGCATGCCGCCGTTGCGGTGATTGGTGACGTTGGCGAGGTCGGCCACGCGACTCTTCAGGTCGCCGCGCAGCTCGGCGGGCAGCGGCATCGCCCACCCGTTCTCACCCACCTCGCGGGACAGGGCCGCGACCCGGTCGCGGAAGTCGTCGGTACCCATCACACCCGGGGTGCGGGCCCCGAGCGCGACCATCTGGGCGCCGGTGAGGGTCGCGGTGTCGATCAGGTAGTCGGGTTCATCCTCGGCGGCGCGCACGATCGCGTCGGCAAGGATCAGGCGGCCCTCGGCGTCGGTGTTGAGCACCTCGACGGTGGTGCCGCCGTACTGGGTGAGTACATCTCCGGGCCGCTGCGCCGTCGACGACGGCATGTTCTCGGCCATGGGGACGGTGGCGGTCACCGACACGTCGAGATCGAGTCGTGCGGCGAGGATCGTCGCGGCGATGACCGCTGCCGCACCGCCCATGTCAGAGGTCATGTGGTCCATGTTGGCGGCGGGCTTGATGGAGATGCCGCCGGTGTCGAAGGTGATGCCTTTTCCGACGAGGGCCACCTTCTTCGCGTTCTTCTTGCCGGTGTGGACGAGGCGCACGAGCCGCGGAAGGCGTGACGATCCCTTCCCGACGCCGATGATGCCGCCGTAGCCGGCCTTATCCAGGGCCTGGTCGTCGAGCACCTCCACCTTCAGCCCGGCCGCACTACCCAACCGGCGTGCGCGTTCGGCGAACTCCTCGGGGAACAGGTGGCTCGGTGGGGTGTTGACGAAGTCGCGGGCGATGGCGACGGAGTCGGCGACGGCGGCGGCATGGGCCAGATCCGCCTTCGCGGTCTTTCCCTTGTCGTCGACGAGCAGGGTGATCCGGGTCGGGGGCGCCTTCTTCGGTCGGGTCTTGTCGGTGCGGAACGCGTCGAATCGGTAGGCGCCGAGGAACAGTCCCTCGGCGGCGGCGCCGAGATCGAGGGCGGACAATGTCGTCGCGGCCTGCTCGATGCCGTCGAGCTCGCGCGCCGCGACACCCGCGGCCTGACGGAGGCGATCGGCGTCGTCGGCAGTGGCCGGGTCACCGAGACCGACGGCGACGACGACATCGACGTCGAGGCCGTCGGGAGCCGGGAGGCGGGTGATCTCGCCGTGCGACCCGGTGGCACCCAGACGGCGGACCGCGGTGGCGATCGCCTCCGCCTGCGCGTCGTCGAGGATGCCGTCGCCGATCACCAGCGTCGGTTCACGGTCATCCGAGCTGTCCGCGTCGTCGTCGGACTCCGGCGCGATGAGGCCGATCACGAGGGCGTCGTCGCCCTTGCCGAGGGTGGTCGCCAACTCCAGTTCTGGGCCGCGTACGCGGTCGAAGGTCTCGTTCTTGGTCACGAAACCAACTGTAACCGTGGGCGCCGACCGACCACCGGCTTCCATCACGCGCTTCTCCTAAGGTGGACGTATGAGTGATCTCCTCGCCGGACCGATAGCCGATCGCCACGCCGCACTGGGTGCCACCTTCGCCGAGTTCGGCGGGTGGAACATGCCGGTCTCGTACGCGGGCACGGTCGCCGAGCACACGGCGGTCCGGGAGAACGTCGGCATCTTCGACGTCAGTCACCTCGGCAAGGCGCTGGTGTCCGGGCCGGGCGCCGCGGACTTCGTGAACCGCACGCTATCCAACGATCTCGGCAAGATCGGTCCGGGCAAGGCGCAATACACGTTGTGCTGCAACGAGTCCGGTGGTGTGGTCGACGACCTGATCGCCTACCTGGTGAGTGCGGATGAGGTCTTCCTGGTGCCGAACGCGGCGAACACCGCCACCGTCGTCGGCCTGTTGGCCGCCGCCGCACCGGAGGGTGTCTCGGTGACCGACCGGCACCGCGACCACGGTGTCTTCGCCGTGCAGGGACCGAAGGCGCCGGACGTGCTGTCGGCGGTCGGGCTGCCGACGGACATGGAATACATGGCCTTCGCCGACGCCGACCTCGCGACCGCGTCGGGGTCGGTCCCGGTGCGGGTGTGCCGCACCGGGTACACCGGTGAGCGCGGCTACGAACTCATCCCGCGGTGGGCCGACTCCGGTGCGGTGTTCGACACGGTGCTCGGCGCGGTCACCGAACACGGCGGTCAGCCGGCCGGTCTCGGCGCACGCGACACCCTGCGCACCGAGATGGGGTACGCCCTGCACGGGCACGAGCTCGGCCCCGACATCTCGCCGGTGCAGGCCCGCGTCGGGTGGGCCGTGGGATGGAAGAAGCCCGAGTTCTTCGGCAGGGAACGTCTGTCGACGGAGAAGTCGGAGGGTCCCGTGCGTCGGCTCTATGGCCTCAAGGCGCTCGGGCGCGGCGTGCCCCGCGCCGACTGTGCGGTACTCGCCGGACCTGGCGGCGAGACGATCGGCAGGTGCACCTCCGGCACGTTCTCACCCTCGCTCAAGCAGGGCATCGCCCTGGCCCTCATCGCCACCGACAGCGGCGTCGGCGTCGGCGACGAGGTCGTCGTGGACGTCCGCGGACGCGATCTGACGTGCGAGGTCATCACCCCGCCGTTCGTCGCGCCACACGTCTGACCTCGGACGCCGGGGAGCTCCGACGCCGCGGCAAAGGGTTTGCGGCCCGGCGGTACGATTGCCCAATGACCTTGCAGTTCACGCGTACCGAGCATCCCCACCCGGTGTCGGAGAATCGCCGTGCGGAGATCCTCGCCGCGCCCGGTTTCGGCAAGTACTTCACCGACAACATGGTGATGGTCGACTACGACGTGGACCGGGGATGGCACAACGCGCAGGTGCGGCCCTACGCGCCGATCGCCCTCGACCCGTCGGCGATGGTCCTGCACTACGGCCAGGAGGTGTTCGAGGGGCTGAAGGCCTACCGTCAGCCGGACGGTTCGATCGCCGCCTTCCGGCCGGAGGCCAACGGGCTGCGGATGCAGCGGTCCGCCGAACGTCTCGCGATGCCGCCGCTGCCGGTCGACGACTTCATCGCCTCGCTGCGGGTCCTGCTCGACGCCGACAACGAGTGGGTGCCCGCCGCCGGCGGTGAGGAGGCGCTCTACCTGCGGCCGTTCATGTTCGCCTCGCAGGCCGGTCTCGGTGTGAACGCGCCGTCGAATCAGTACATCTACTCGGTCATCGCCTCGCCGGCCGGTGCCTACTTCTCCGGCGGCATCAAGCCGGTGAGCGTCTGGCTGTCCACCGAGTACGTCCGTGCCGCCCCTGGCGGCACCGGTTTCGCCAAGTGCGGCGGCAACTACGCAGCCGCCTTCCTCGCCCAGGCGCAGGCGACCCAGCACGGTTGCGATCAGGTGGTCTGGCTCGATGCCGTCGAGCGCCAGTACATCGAGGAGATGGGCGGGATGAACCTGTTCTTCGTCTTCGGTTCCGGCGCCGACGCCCGCCTGGTGACCCCGGAGCTGTCCGGGTCGCTGTTGCCCGGTATCACGCGGGAGTCGTTGCTGCAGTTGGCAACCGACGCCGGGTTCGCCGTCGAGGAACGTCGTATCAGTACCGAGGAATTGCGCAAGGGTGTCGCGTCGGGCGACATCACCGAGGTGTTCGCCTGCGGTACCGCCGCGGTGATCACGCCGGTCGGCCGCGTCAAGGGCGACAACGAGGACTACCTGATCGGTGACGGCACCGCCGGCGAGGTCACCCAGGCCCTGCGGGACACCCTCACCGGCATCCAGCGCGGCACCTTCGCCGACACCCACGGCTGGATGACCGAGCTGTACCGGGCCTGACCTCTCACACGAGCAGACCGACGACCGCGAGGGTCACACCGAGTTCGATCCCGGCCCCGAGCACGTCACCGTTGATCCCGCCCATCCGGCGTGCGCAATGGGCGGTGAACCACCACCCCGCGACGACCACCACCACGATCACGACGACGGCCCGGACGGCGGCGCCGACGTCGAGGCCGTGGGGGGTCCACCCGCACACGGCTCCGGCGGCCAGTGCCAGCACCGTCCACACCACGACCGAGGTGTGCTGGGTGCCCGCCACGAGCGCGCCGAAGCCGGTCGGATGGGCGGCGGGCAGTCGGCGACGGCAACCGATCACGGCGACGATCCGGCCCAGAGCGATCGCGAAAGCGAGCTCGTACCAACGGTGTTGGTCGGTCAACGAGCCGAATCCGATGACCTGGACGATCATCGCCGAGGTCACCGCCGCGACCCCGAACGGGCCCGCCGAGCCGCTGCGCATCACCTCGGCGACGCGCTCCGGCGGGCCGTAACATCCCAGGCCGTCGGCGGTGTCGGCCAGACCGTCGAGATGCATGCCGCGGGTGGCCACGGCGAGCGCGACGACCACCAGGACCCCGATCATCGCGGTCGGCAGGTCGGTCATCGACAGCGCTGCGGCGAGACCCGCGGCTGCGGCGCCGAGCAGGATGCCGACCACCGGGACCGCGGTCATCACCGCCGCCCCCACCGACCGGTCCATCGGCATCCGCGGCTGCGGTACGGGGACGACGGTCATCCAGCTCACCGCGACGTAAACGGCTCGGGCCGGCGGCAGCATCGTCGCCGGGTCAGCGCGCGCCGGGCACGACGGCGTCGTCCGGGTCCCGCGCGATCCCGTCGGTGTCGTCCGCGCTGTCGGCGGTGGCTTCCGGGCCGGCCGTCGTGCCGTCGCTGACACCCGCCTCGTCGAAGGTCGCCATCGACGTCATGATGTCGACCGACGACGCCACGATCGGCAGTGCGGCCAACGCGCCGCTGCCCTCACCGAGACGCATCCCGAGGTCGAGCAGGGGCTCGAGGTCGAGGTGGCCGAGTGCGATGGTGTGCGCCGGCTCGACCGAACGATGACCGGCAACCCACCACCGCGACGCGCCGGGGGCGAGCTCGTTGGCGACCATCGCCGCGGCGGTCACGACCATCCCGTCGAGGATGACCGGAGTCCGCCGCACGGCTGCCTGGGCGAGGAACCCGGCCAGCGCGGTGAGGTCGGCGCCGGCGACGGCTGCGAGCAGGGAGAGCGGATCGTGGACGTGACGTCGCGCCCGGCGCATGCCGTCGCGGATGGCGGCGGTCTTGCGAATCCATCCCGCATCGTCGATACCTGTTCCGCGCCCGACGATCTCGACCGGTTCGCGCCGGGTCAACGTGCCGATCAGGACAGTGGCCGGGGTGGTGTTGCCGATACCCATCTCGCCGCCGATGAGCAGATCGGCGCCGGAATCGACCAGGTCGTCGGCGATCGCGCGGCCGGCCGCGAGGGCCTCGCGCGCTTCCGCGAGCGTCAGGGCGTCGGTGGTCCGCAGATCACCGCTGCCCCGGCGCACCTTGTACCGGGAGACCTCGGCGGGAGTGTCCGCGTCGACCGACATGTCGACGACGTGCACCGTCGCGCCCGCTCGCCGGGCGAGGACGTTGACGGCGGCGCCACCGGCCGCGATGTTGGCGACCATCTGCGCGGTGACCTCGGGTGGGAAGGCCGAGACGCCGGAGTGCGCGACACCGTGGTCGCCGGCGAACACCACAACCGTGGGGGCGGTGACCGCTCGCGGGGGGCACACACCCTGGCATGACGACAGCCACACCCCGAGTTCCTCGAGGCGGCCGAGAGATCCGGGCGGCTTGGTCAGGGTCAGCTGTCGCTCGCGGGCCTCCATCGCGACCGCCGTGTCCGGCGGCTCGAGCGGACCGAAGACCTCGGCGTCGGTCGGGTCGATGGCGGTCGGGGCGAGCGGAGGACCCGGCGTCGGGGCCGGGTCGGTTGCCGTCGGCGGGATCCGGTGTGCCGCCGACGCGGAGGTTGTTGCCGGCGTCGGGGGTACGGGGATCGGTGTCGCGGCGTCGGCGGGGAGTTCGAGCACCCGGCCGGCGACGAGCAGAACGACACGATCGCAGACCGCGGCGACGGCCTCGTTCAACGCGCCGAGTTCGTCCTGGAAGCGTCGGCCCGCGGGCGTCGGCGGCACTACGGAGAGTCCGACCTCAGGACTGATGAGGACCAGGTCTCCGTCGAAAGCGGCCACGGCGGAACACATGTCGGAGCGCGGATCGTCGAGGTCGACGGGCTCGTCGCCCCAGCCGCCGACGGCGTCGAGCTGGGCGGCCAGCCAGTTGCCGAGATCGTCGACGAGGGTGGCCGTCGCGGGATCGTCCCGGAGTGTGCCGGCCACGTCGACCGTCTCGACGGTCGTGTAGCGCTCGTCGCGGCGCTCCCGGTGGGCGGCGACGCGGGCCACCCAGTCGGCGTCGGTCGACGTCGTCGGCCCGGTCGCCACATAGCGCACCCGCGTGTGCTCGCGGAGCAGGTGTTCGCCGTGAACGGACTTACCCGACCGCACCCCGCCGAGAACCAGCGTGCGTGTCCCCGTCCTCGTGTGTTCGTCGGCGTGGGCCCCCCGTGACACCACCGGAGTCAGACCTCGTCGCCCGGCGACACCTGCGGCTTGGGTGCCCGCATCATGCGTAGCTGCATGGCGCGGGTGAAGGAGTACCACCCGAGGCGGAAGCCGGTCTGGGTGGCATCGGTGTCCGGATAGCGCTCGCGCACACGGCGATTCACCAGTCGGCCCAAGATCGCCGCGTCGATGGCCATGAAGAGCACGAAGACCAGCAGGACGAAGTTCGCGTAGACCGCGATGGCCGGCACGAACATCACCACGATCAGCACGATCGCGAACGGCATGAACAGTCCGGCGAAGTTGCGGCGGGAGTCGACGATGTCTCGCGCGAACCGGCGGACCGGTCCCTTGTCGCGCGGCATCAGATACCGCTCGTCGCCGGCCATCATCCGCTCGCGCTGCTCGGTGCGCTGCGTGCGGCGGTCGTCGGAGATCTTGCGCTTCTCCTCACGCGAGAGTGACGACTTGAGTGCCTTCTTGCGGGCACGTGCCTCCGAACGCGTCGTCGGCGGCGGAGCGACGGGACCGCGCCGCCGCCCCTGCGCCTCGCGACGAGACGGTGTCGCGCGGCCCTTGCCGGGGGTGTAGGCGGTGCCCTTGGAGTCGACGGTGCTGGTGGACGCGTCGTCGTCGGCCGGATCCGACACGGTGGTGTCGACGTCGTCGGCGACGGACGCATCGTTGGACTTCCATGGCAACTTCACACCTTCGAGGGTAGGCGATTCCACGCTGCCGAGGTTCTCCGACCTCCCTATACTTCGTGCGCATGACCGACCCACGGCAGAGCCCCACATGCGTGTACTGATCGCCCCCGATTCCTTCGGCGACACGCTGTCGGCAGTGGCCGCGTGCGCGGCCATCGCCCGCGGATGGTCGGCCGCCCGCCCCGACGATGACGTGCACTCGGCACCGCAGTCCGACGGTGGCCCCGGATTCGTCGATGTCCTCGCGTCGCGCTTCGGTGAACGGCGCACGGCGGTCGTCTCGGGTCCGCTCGGCGCCGAGGTCACGGCCGACTGGCTGTATGACGATCGCTCGGTGTCGCCGACCGCCTACATCGAATGCGCCCAGGCGTGCGGACTGCATCAGCTCGGCGGACGGCCGACGCCGCGCACGGCCCTCGCCGCCGACACCACCGGTGTCGGACAGCTCGTCGGTGCGGCGGTCGACGCCGGCGCTCGGACCGTCGTCATCGGCCTCGGGGGTTCGGCGACGACGGACGGCGGCCGCGGCCTCATGGAGGCACTGGGCGGACCGGATGCGGCGGCGCGTCGACTCGCCGGGGTGACGCTGGTGGCGGCGTCGGACGTCGAGAACCCGTTGCTCGGAGATCTCGGCGCGGCGGTCGTCTTCGGTCCGCAGAAGGGTGCCGACGCAGAGACAGTGCATCGGCTCGAGGAGCGGATGGGGCAGTGGGCCCGGGTGCTGGCCGGGGTGGCCGGGCGCGATGTCACCGTTGAGGCCGGAGCGGGAGCGGCCGGCGGTCTGGGCGCGGCGCTCCTCGCGCTCGGTGCGAGCAGGGTGTCCGGCGCGACCGTGGTCGCCGAGGCCACCGACCGCGTCGCCGATGTGGCGGCCGCCGACCTGGTGATCACCGGCGAGGGCAGATTCGACACGCAGACGTTGCGCGGAAAGGTGGTCGCGGCGTTGAACGACGCGGCAGGCGCCGCGGGAATCCCGACCCTGGTGTTCGCCGGGCAGGTGACGCTCCCGGCCGGGGACATCACCGCCGCAGGTATCGCGGGTGCGCACGCCATCGTCGACGTCGCCGGGTCGGTGGAGGTGGCTATGGCCGATGCCGACAATCAGCTGTCGCGCCTGGCCGAGCAGGTCGCCGCTGCCTGGGGTGGGAACGAGGTCGCGACACATGCCGTGTGACCGTCGGTGACCGCTCGCGACGCAGTGCCGCGCGCGAGCGGACTGACCGGAGGTGTCTACGCCGTCGGCGCCTACCTCCTGTGGGGTTTCCTGCCCCTCTATTTCGTGCTGCTGGAACCGACCGGGCCGTGGGAGGTGGTGGCCTGGCGAATCCTGCTGTCGCTGGTCTTCTATGTGATCCTCATCCCGCTCGTGGGTGGCTGGGGGCGCCTGCGCGCGGTCCTCGCCCACCGCCGGCTGGTGGCCTGGACCGCCGTCGCCGGTGTGCTGATCTACCTCAACTGGCAGGTGTTCCTGCTCGCTACGCTGAACGGTCATGTCATCGAGATGAGTCTCGGGTACTTCATCAACCCGATCGTCACCGTGCTGCTCGGCGTCCTCGTCCTGCGAGAACACCTGCGACCCCTGCAATGTGTGGCGATCGGACTGGCCGTGCTGGCCACTGTCGTCATCGTCGTCGGCTACGGCGCGTTTCCGTGGCTGGCACTGGGCGTGGCGTTCTCCTTCGGCTTCTATGGCCTGGTGAAGAAGCACATCGGGCCGTCGGTGGATGTGATGAGCGGACTGACCCTCGAGTCGCTCTGGCTGGCTCCGTTGGCCATCGCCCAACTCGTCGTCGTCGCCATGACCACCGGATTGACGATGGGAACCGCTGGCCCCGCCCACGCGGCCCTGCTGGCGCTCGCCGGCGTCGTCACGGCAGCACCACTGATGCTGTTCGCGGCGGGTGCCCGCCGGGTCCGGCTGATCGTGCTCGGGATAGCGCAGTTCATCACGCCGACCATGCAGCTGGTGATCGGTGTGTGGGTGCTCGACGAACCCATGCCGCCGGAGCGCTGGGCCGGGTTCGCGATCGTGTGGTCGGCGCTGGTGGTGTTCACGCTGGACTCTGTCGTCGCGGCCCGGCGGGCACGGCGTCGGGAGTCGGCAGGAATAGACCCCGCAGGATCAGACCCCGCAGGAATAGACCCCGACGAGGTACCGTTGAAATCAGCACTTGGCCTCATGGACGAGCCGGATCGGCGTTCCGTCCGTTCCGACCAGAGCCCGACCCGAGACACACAGGAGTATCGATGACCGTTCAGAACGAATCCGGAGCCGCCACCACAACCGGTGTCCTTCTGACCGAGGCGGCCGCCGGCAAGGCCAAGGCGCTGCTCGACCAAGAAGGCCGTGACGACCTCGCGCTGCGTATCGCCGTCCAACCCGGCGGGTGCGCAGGCCTGCGCTACCAGCTGTTCTTCGACGATCGCAGCCTCGACGGTGATCTCACCGACGATTTCGGCGGCGTCACCCTCGCTGTCGACCGGATGAGCGCGCCGTACGTCGGTGGAGCCACCATCGACTTCGTCGACACCATCGAGAAGCAGGGCTTCACCATCGACAATCCGAATGCCACGGGAAGCTGCGCCTGCGGCGACTCGTTCAACTGAATCAGCCAGAACCTCCACGACCGCACCCCTGACCTCGGGGGTGCGGCCGTTCTGCTCTGAGGGCCACCGGTAGCGTGGACTGCTGTCCAGTCCGCCAGAACGAAGGGCGTCCCACACGTGGCAATCGTTGTCTGTGGCTCCATCGCAACCGACCATCTGATGACCTTCCCGGGGAAGTTCTCCGAACAGCTACTCGGTGATCACCTCGAGCACATCTCCCTGAGTTTTCTCGTCGAGGACCTGGTGGTCCGGCGAGGCGGCGTCGGCGGCAACATCTGCTACGCGATGGGTGTGCTCGGGGGAAGCCCGGTCCTCGTCGGGTCCGTCGGTGCCGACTTCGGTGACTACCGTCAGTGGCTCGAGTCGAACGGCGTCGACTGTCGGGCGGTGCGGATCTCCGAGACGCAACACACCGCCCGGTTCATGTGCACGACGGACCAGACGATGGCGCAGCTGGCAACCTTCTACGCGGGAGCGATGAGCGAGGCACGCGAGATCGCGCTCTCCGAGGTCGTCACGCAGACCGGCGATCCGGAACTGGTGCTCGTCGGCGCCGACGATCCGGACGCGATGGTTCGGCACACCGACGAATGCCGGAAACTCGGCATCCCCTTCGCGGCCGATCCCTCTCAGCAGCTCGCCCGGCTCGACGGCGAGCAGGCGCGGGCGCTGATCGACGGTGCCGCCTACCTGTTCACCAACGAGTACGAATGGGGTCTGCTCCGGCAGAAGACCGGGTTGTCGGAGACCCAGGTCGCGGTGATGGTGGGAGTCCGCGTCACCACGCTGGGCAAGGATGGCGTCGAGATCGTCGAGAAGGACGGAACCCGCACGCACGTCGCCGTCGTCCCGGAGACCGAGAAGGTCGATCCGACCGGCGTCGGCGATGGATTCCGGGCCGGATTCCTCACCGCACTCGGCAAGGGCCTGGGCTTCGAACGGGCAGCCCAGGTCGGTTCGATGGTGGCGGTGCTCGTCCTCGAGACCGTCTCCACCCAGGACTGGACGTGGGACCGCGAACTCGCGCTGAAGCGGATCGCCGATGCCTACGGCGACTCCGCCGCCACCGAGATCGCCACCGTCTTCTGATCCGGCACGACATCCGGAGCGCGAGTGGGGACCGCGGTCCCACCCGTCTGCGCTCTATACCCGCACGGGGTAGTGATGGTCGGTGATGTCGGGGACGATCGAGCCGTCGACGAAGATCCCGTGCCACACCATGAACATCAGCAGGGTCCACAGTCGGCGACTGTTGTCGACGACGCCGTCGCGGTGCTCGTTCAGCATGGCGATGATCGCGTCCTTGTTCAGGATGTGATCGGTCTGCGACTGCCGGATCGTCTCGTGGGCCCAGTCGTACATCTCGGTGCCCGCCAGCCAGTGCCGGATGGGAACCGGGAAGCCGAGCTTCTTGCGATGCAGGACGTGCGCGGGGACGATCTGCTCGAGCGCCTTGCGTAACGCGTACTTGGTCGTCCCGTGGGAGATCTTCTCGTCGAACGGCAGCGTCTCCGCGATCCGGAACACCTCGGGATCGAGGAAGGGGACCCGCAACTCGAGCGAGTTGGCCATCGTCATCTTGTCGGCCTTGACGAGGATGTCGCCGCGCAGCCATGTGAACAGGTCGACGTGCTGCATGCGGGCGACCGGATCGAGACCCTCCGACATCGCATAGATCGGGGCGGTCACGTCGGTGTGTGTCCATTCGGGACGGTAGTCACGCAGCACGGCGCGCAGGCGCGCGTCGTCGAAGCTGCGCGCGTTGCCGTAGTAACGCTGCTCGAGTGCCAGCGAGCCGCGGTGCAACAGACTCTTGCCGCGTGTGCCCTCCGGAATGCGGTCCGACACTCGCCCCGCCAGCCGGCGCAGGGCGGTCGGTAAACGGTCGAAAGCGCTGAGCGACAACGGTTCCTTGTAGATCGTGTACCCGCCGAAGAGCTCGTCCGCACCCTCGCCCGACAACACCACCTTGACGTGCTTGCGGGCCTCGGCGGCGACGAAGTAGAGCGGGACGAGCGCCGGGTCGGCCACCGGATCGTCCAGATACCAGACGATCTGCGGAATGGCCTCGATGAACTCGGTCGGGGAGACGACCTTGACGATGTGCCGGGCACCGATGGCCTCTGCGGACTCGACGGCGACGTCGACCTCGGAGTACCCGTCGCGCTCGAAACCCGTGGTGAAGGTGATCAGGTCGGGGTTGTGTCGGATCGCGAGCGCCGCGATCGCGGTGGAGTCGATACCGCCGGACAGGAACGAGCCCACGGTGACGTCGGCGCGCATGTGCTTGGCGACGGAATCCGACAGGACCTCGGCGATCTCGTCGTAGCGTTTCTGCCGGGTGGCGTCGGTGACGGGACGCACCGCGAACCGCGGCGTGAAGTAACGCTGGATCTGTGGCGCCCGCCCGGGCCGGATCGTCGCGTGGCAGCCCGATTCCAGCCGTCGGATCGCGGCGTGCAGCGTCTCCGGTTCGGGCACGTACTGCAGGACGGTGTAGTGCTCGATGGCCCGGGGATCGAGATCGTCGTCGAGGCCCAGCCGGCCGATCAGTTCGAGGAGGCTCTTCTTCTCGCTGCCGAATGCGGTGCCGCCGGGGCCGGTGGCGATGAACAGCGGCTTGATGCCGAACGGGTCGCGGGCGATGAACAGCGATCGGGTCTCGGTGTCCCAGATGGCGAAGGCGAACATGCCGCGCAGCCGGCGCACGGCGTCGGGACCCCAGTGGTGGAAGGCCGCGACGATCGCCTCGCCGTCACCTTCGGTGGTGAATCGGGCATCCTCGTCGCGCCGCAGTTCCTCGCGGATCTCGAGGTAGTTGTAGATCTCGCCGTTGAACACCAGCGCATAGCGGTCGGGCTGTTCCGGCGGGCCCCATCGCAACGGCTGGTGCGAGTGCTCGATGTCGATGATCGAGAGCCGGTTGAATCCCAGGACCAGGTCGTCGTCATGCCACGTGCCGGGTTCGTCGGGCCCGCGGTGGCGCATGCAGTGGGATGCGGTGGACACCAGGTCGACGGCGGTGGCCGCCGATCCGTCCGAGGTCAGCAGACCGAGCAAACCACACACCAGACGGGCCTCACTTATCGATGATCGCGCGTGCTTCCGACGGGTCGAGTATGCCTGACGAACGACGACGACAACGCGTGCGGGCCGTGGCCCGTCGCCCACCGCCGCGTAGGCGACGCACGCAGGTAAACCCCAATCACGAAAGCTTTGCCGGGTTGGTCTACGCTGCGTAGTACTAGGTGCAAGAATTGCCATGCGCGGGGTGAGATCTGTCCCGGCGCGGGCGAAGAAAGCCCTGTGCGAGTCATGTGGCATGCAACTCGGATCGACATGACGTCGAGGCCGAGCGAGCGGGAAGGCGTGAAATTGGCACACGGTGGACGACCGCGGGCGCGAGAGGCCCGTTCCGCGTCGCGGACGATCAAACAGGTCGGGGCACTCGTCGCACTCGGCATCGGTGCGCTGCTCCTGTCGGGCTGTGACGCCCGGACGGCGATGCGGTTCGGCTGGCCCGCGGGCGTGACCCCCGAGGCCAAGAAGATGGGCGACCTGTGGACCTGGTCGGTCATCGCCGCACTGTTGATGGGCATCCTGGTGTGGGCTCTGATCTTCTGGACGATCTCGTTCCACCGCGCGAAGGCCGGCAAGGACGAGTTCCCGCGCCAGACGGCCTACAACGTGCCGCTGGAGCTCGGCTACACCGCGATCCCGTTCGTGATCATCGCGGTCCTGTTCTACTTCACCGTCGTCGTGCAGAACGACGTCGAGAAGAAGACCTCCGATCCCAAGGTCGTCGTCGACGTCACCGCCTTCCAGTGGAACTGGAAGTTCGGGTATCGCGACGTCGAGTTCACCGACGGGGCGCGCTACGACGGCTTCGAGCGCAACGGCAGCCCGTTCGAGCTGCAGGCCCGCAGCGAGGCAACCCACCAGGGTGAGCCGTTGCCGCTGCCGGCCGGTGGACGTGACGACGACATCCGCAATTACCTGAAGTTCAACCAGATCGAGACCGTCGGCTCGTCGACGGAGATCCCGATCCTGGTGCTGCCGACCGGCAAGCGGATCGAGTTCGACATCGCCTCCGCCGACGTCATCCACTCGTTCTGGGTCCCGGAGTTCCTGTTCAAGCGCGACGTGATGCCGTTCCCGAAGCAGAACCACTCCGACAGTCGCTTCCAGATCCAGAGCATCGATCGTGAGGGTGCGTTCGTGGGTCGCTGTGCGGAGATGTGCGGCACGTATCACTCGATGATGAACTTCGAGGTCCGCGCCGTCAGCCCGCAGAAGTTCGACGCGTACATCAAGTACCGCGAGCAGAACCCGCAGTCGACGAATGCTCAGGCACTCGAGGCGATCTGCGAGGTGCCGAAATCGGTGACGACGGTGCCGTTCGACACACGTCGGGCCACCAACGGTGACACCCCGAAGGATCTGGGCAACGCGAACGACACGAACGTGTCGAACTGCACGGTGGGAGCCAACGGATGAAAATCGAGGCACGGATCTTCGAACTTCTGACCGCGTTCTTCTTCCTCGCGGGTATCGTCTACACGATCTGCACCGCCTTCTCGAGTCGCGGCGTCGAATGGGCCGGCGTGACCGGCATGTTCTTCAGCGGTGGACTGACCCTGATCGCGGGCACATACTTCCGGTTCGTCGCCCGCCGCGTCGAGATCCGTCCCGAGGACTACGAGGATGCCGAGGTCGAGGACGGCGCAGGCGAACTGGGCTTCTTCAGCCCCGGCTCCTGGTGGCCCATCGCCATCGCCGCCGGCGCCGCGATGTTCGCCGTCGGCTTCGCCACCGGCAACTTCTGGTTCGCCATCTTCTCGGCACTGGTGATCATGGGTACCGCCGCGGGACTCGTCTTCGAGTACCACGTCGGTCCCGAGAAGCACTGACCGGACGAACAACTCACAACAGCCGCACCCCGGATTCGGGTGCGGCTGTTGTCCGTCGTCAGCGGCCGGGCCCTGGCGACGGAGCACAGACCGACAGCGCGCGATAGGCGACCCGGAACGTGGCCTCCCGATACGTTTCGCCGATCTCGCCATCGTGGGCGACGACCACCGGGTCGTCGACCGCGGAGAACGAGAACCGGGGCACCTGCATCTCGTGATAGAGCGGCGAGCGTTCGAGCCGGCCGGTGGCCAACGAGCCCAACAGCCGCGCGAGTGCGAAGCGGTGGCCCACCTCCAGGATCCGGACGTCGAGGAGCCCGTCGTCGATGCGGATGCGTCGTGACGGGGCGAAGCCCGAAGGGCGGTAGAGGGAGTTGCCTAGCAGGAACAAGGACGTCTCGATGACCCTGCCGTCCACACGGATGCGCACGGGCTTGGTCCGACGCAGCGTCGAGGTCATCGCGACCGCCGTTGCGACCGGTCGACTCAGCTTGTGCTGCAACTTCGTCCGCGTGCGAACGAAGTGTGGATAGGCTCCGATGCTGGCTGTGTTGAGGATGACGGTCTCATCGTTCAACACCGCGACATCGACACGCCGGACTGTGCCCTCGGCGAGCGCCGCGACCGTGGCGGAGACCGTCGGGACGCTCAGATCGCGGGCGAAGTGGTTGTAGGTCCCACCCGCGAAGACGGCCAGGGGCAGATCGGCGTCCATGGCGATGCGCGCCGCCGTCGCGACGGTGCCGTCGCCGCCCGCGACAGCGAGGACCTCGGCGCTCGCGGCCGCATCCTGCAGGTGGGTCTCGATGTCGTCGCCGTCACCGACCTCGACGATCTCGGTGTCGGGCAGCGAGCTGCGCACCTCGTCGAGCACCCGCGCTCCGGTACCCGATCCGGACGCCGGATTGACCACCAGGACGACGCCGGCGCCCCGGGGTCGTGGTGTGGCCGGGACGACGCTGGGGGAGGGGACCGCGACGCTGTGCTCGGTGATCGGCGGGACGAGTCGCGCACCGATCACCGCGATGGACGCACCGATGCCGAGTCCGGCGATCACGTCGCCGGGATAGTGCGCCCCGGTGGCGATCCGCGACAGCCCGACCAAGCCCGCGAGCCCGCCCAGCATCAGCCCTGTCGGACCGTGCTCGATGCCTGCGCCGAGGGCGAACGCCGCGGCGCTGGCGGAGTGGCCGGACGGCAACGAGTTCGAGGTCGGTAGCCGTCTGCTGCGCCGTTCCAGCGGCACGGATGTCGCCGTCGGCCGGGCGCGATCACGGACTCGTTTGGCGAACTGATTGGTGACGAGGCTGGTGACCGCCAACGTCACCACACCGCGGCCCGCGGCCCGCTGCAGCGCCGGACGGCCGCTCAGGGCCATGCCGCCCGCGATGGCGAACCAGAGCTTCGAATGGTCGGCGGCACGGGACAGACGGGGCATCGTCGCATCGAGGGCAGGGGAGTCGGAGCGTGCGATCGTGGCGAAGATCTCCGCGTCGAGTGTGCCGAGACCGCGCGTGATCTGGCGTAAACCTGAAGAGTCCCAGGCGAATCGGTCGGGCAGTGAGCGGCGGGGTGATCTCATTGATCCGATCCTAGTGTCCCCGGAGGTTCACGCGCCGACACGAGCACGGATGCGACGAGCCGATGCGACGAAACGCAGATCGGCCGCCGTCGCGGTGTGCGACGGCGGCCGATCTGTGAAGAGATGACCTCCAGCCGGATCAGCTCATCGGGTCTCCACCCTTGGCCTGCAACTCGCGGAGGGCCTTCTTCTCGGCCTTCTCGATCTCGTGCTCGCGTTCGATGTTGCGCTCCTGCTGCTCCGGCGGGTCCTCGAGGAGGATCGAGCCGGTACCGGGAGCGCCGGCCGAACCGAGTTTGTTCATCCGCTTCGGCAGCGCCGCGCCCTCGTAGGGGAGCGGGATCGGGTGACCGTGGTCGTCGACCGGGCCGAGCGGCTGGTGGATCTCGATGTACTCACCCTGCGGCAGTCGCTTGATGATGCCGGTCTCGATGCCGTGCTCGAGGACCGCGCGGTCGCTGCGCTGCAGTGCCAGTGCCCACCGGTAGGCAATGAAGTAGGCCAGCGGCGGCACCACGATCAGGCCGATGCGGCCCATCCACGTCGTCGCGTTGAGCGAGATGTGGAACTTCAGCGCGATGACGTCGTTCATGCAGGACAACGTCAGGATGATGTAGAACGACAGCGCCATGGCACCGATCGCGGTACGGACCGGCACGTCACGCGGACGCTGCAGCAGGTTGTGGTGCGCGTCGTCGCCGGTGAGGCGTTTCTCGATCCACGGGTAGGCGAACATCACCGTGAACATGATGGTGATGACCACGACCACCCAGAAGATCGCCGGGATCGTGTAATTGCCGAGATAGAGCTCCCACGCAGGCATCAGGCGGGCAAGGCCGTCCGTCCACATCATGTAGATGTCCGGCTGCGAGCCTGCCGACACGTGTGCGGGATTGTACGGTCCGAGCACCCAGACCGGGTTGATCTGGAAGATGCCCGCCATGATGGCCAGCACACCGGTGGTGATCGCGAAGAACGCACCCGACTTCACCGCGAACACCGGCAGGATGCGCACGCCGACGACGTTCTTCTCGGTGCGGCCCGGCCCGGGGAACTGGGTGTGCTTCTGATACCAGACCAGCGCGAGGTGCGCGCCGATCAACGCCAGGATGATGCCCGGGAACAGCAGGATGTGCATCACGTACAGGCGCGGGATGATGATGTCGCCGGGGAACTGTCCACCGAACAGCGCCCAGTGGATCCAGGTGCCGATCAGCGGGATGCCGAGCACGATGCCGCTCATCGCGGCGCGGACGCCGGTACCCGAGAGCAGGTCGTCGGGAAGCGAGTAGCCGAAGAAGCCCTCGAACATGGCCAGGATCAGCAGCAGGCAGCCGATGATCCAGTTGGCCTCACGCGGGCGGCGGAACGCGCCGGTGAAGAAGATGCGCGCCATGTGCACGATGATCGACGCGGCGAACAGCAGCGCGGCCCAGTGGTGGATCTGGCGGACGAACAGGCCGCCACGTACCTCGAACGAGATGTTCAGGGTGGTCTCGTAGGCGCGCGTCATCATCACACCGTTGAGCGGCTGGTAGGCACCGTCGTAGACGACCTCGCTCATCGACGGATCGAAGAACAGGGTCAGGTAGACACCGGACACCAGCAGGATGATGAAGCTGTACAGCGCGATCTCACCCAGCAGGAACGACCAGTGGGTGGGGAACACCTTGTTGATCTGCCGCCGGATGCCCGGAGACAGGTGATAGCGCGAGTCGACCTCTTCGGCCTGCGTCGCGAGACGGTCGGCGATGGTCATGATCTACGCTCCCAGAATGCCGGTCCGACGGGTTCGATGTAGTCGCCTGCGGCGACCATGTATCCCTGATTGTTCACCGTGATCGGCAACTGTGCCAGTGCCCGCGCAGCCGGACCGAAGACCGGTTTCGCGTACTCCAGGGCATCGAACTGCGATTGGTGGCAGGGGCAGAGGATGCGGTTGGTGCGCTGCTCGTAGAGAGACGTGGGGCAACCGAGGTGGCTGCACACCTTCGTGTAAGCGAAATAGTCGCCGTAGTTGAAGCTCTCCTGGCCCTTGCGCTTGATCGCACGGGCCGCGTCCTCGGGACGTAGACGGATGAGCATCACGGGGTTGCTGACGTAGCGCAGACTCTCGATCAGCTTGTGACGGGACTCCTCGGTCTCGCCGTAACCGTCGGAGACGCGCCACGGGAAGACGGTCTCCATCGCGCCGGCGTCGAGATCCTCCGGACGCACGAGGGCTACCTGATACGGATTGCCCGTGTCGCGACGCAGGAAGACGGTCTCGTTGGGGTTGTCCGCCGGGTTGTGGATGGGGGACCAGCCGGTGTGCCACAGCGGTGCGTCCTCACGCTGCGCCCACGGGTTCTTGATGAACCCTCCGAGGCCGGCGATGAGACCGGTGAACGCGAACGCACCAAGACCGAAGGCCGCCGAACCGAGGATCATCTTGCGGCGCGGCAGGGTGGAGGTGGTGAGCGAGTCGCCCAGCTCGGCGACGATGGTCTTCTTGTCGACGTCGGCCGACCCGCCGTCGTGGCGGTCCTGGACCGAGATCTCCGCCGGGATGAACTTCTTGGTGAACAGCACCATGCCGATGCCGATCGACAGCACCGACAGGCCGAAGGTGACACCCAGCAGCGGGGTGTTCATCGTGTAGCGCCAGTAGTCGACGGAGTCGGGGAGCGCGAACTCCCAGTGATTCCAGATGAAGATCACGAAGCACGCGAGGGCGGAGATGCCCGCGATGGTGAACCAGATCGCGACCTGGCGTTCGGCGCGCTTCTCGACACCGGTCCCCGGCTCGGGGAATCGCTCGGCGCGGTGGATGATCTCCACACCGTCGAGGTTGGTACCGAGCTTGACCAGATCCTGTTTGCTCATCTGGTCGAGGTCGTCCTTCGACGGAACGTCTTTACCGTCGTTTGCACTCATTGCCGTGATCCCATCCACATGGCGCCGGCGACGATCGCCGTGACGCCGAGAGCCCACATGACCATGCCCTCGCTGACCGGGCCGAATCCGCCGAGCGAGAAGCCGCCCTGCGGCTTGGACTCGGTGACGTACTTGATGAAGCCGATGATGTCCTTCTTCTCCTCCAGCGACAGCTGGCGGTTGGAGAACTTCGGCATGTTCTGCGGTCCGGTGAGCATCGCCGTGTAGATCTGCTGCTCGTGGACATCGTCGAGCTGCGGGGCGTACTTACCCGACGACAGTGCGCCGCCGCGGCCGGTGAAGTTGTGACAGGACGCGCAGTTGAGGCGGAAGAGCTCGCTACCGCGTCCGAGATTCTTGCCGCGCAGCGACTCCTGTGCGAGGACGGGCAGGCCGTCCTCCATCTTGACCGAGCCGTCGGCGTTGCGCTCGTAGATGACCTGTGGTCCGCCACCCTCGGACTGGATGTAAGCGCCGAGCTGGTCGATCTGGGCCTTGGTGAACTTCGGAGGCTTCCGCGCGGCCTGGGCCTCGCCGCGGGCCGCGGGCATACGGCCCGTGGACACCTGGAAGTAGACGGCTGCGTCACCGACACCGAGCAGCGCCGGACCGCGGTCGGCGACACCCTGCAGGTTGGCGCCGTGACAGGTGATGCAGGAGGTTTCGTAGAGCCTCTTGCCGTCGCTGATCAGGGCCGCGTTCGATTCGTCGGCGACGGCGACCTGGGGCTTCGGCGTCAGGATCGACGCGAGGACGCCGGCGGTCAGCAGGCCGACGAGCAGCAGCAGGGTGCCGCTGGCGCGGCGACGCATCTTGCGTCGTGACTTCGTCTTGCGCGCCGAGGTGGGCCGATCCGACGTGGGGACACCGGTGTCCTGCGTGGCGTCCACGTCGTCGCTATCCGACGGTCGCGGTGGAGATGAACTCATCTGTGACTCTCTACTAAGCGGACGGACTGTTGTGCAGGTAGCTGCCGGGCGGGCGAGCTACCTGATGAAGTAGATGGTGACGAAGAGACCGATCCAGACGATGTCGACGAAGTGCCAGTAGTACGACACCACGATGGCAGCCGTGGCCTGCGCCGGAGTGAACTTGGACAGCTTGGTGCGGATCAACAGGAAAATGAAGGCCACGAGACCGCCGATGACGTGCAGGCCGTGGAAGCCGGTCGCCATGTAGAACACGGAGCCGTATGCGCTAGAGCTGAGCGTCGTGCCCTCGTGCACCAGGTGGTAGTACTCGTACGCCTGGCCGGCGACGAAGAACGCACCCATGAAGAAGGTCAGCAGATACCACCGACGCAGACCGAACACGTCACCACGCTCCGCGGCGAACACACCCATCTGACATGTCACCGACGACAGGATGAGGACCGTCGTCACCGGGATGGCCAATGTCAGGTTCAGCTCGGTCGGCTCGGGCGGCCAACCCACAGAGGAGTTGGCGCGCGCGACGAAGTACATCGCGAACAGCCCAGCGAAGAACATGAGCTCACTGGACAGCCACACGATGGTGCCGACGCTGACCATGTTGGGCCGGTTCAGCGAGTGCACGCGCGAGGTGATGGCTGTTCCTGAGGTACCTACAGCGCTAGTCACAAAGTGAAGTATGACGGTTCGTAGTAAGCGCTGACCACTTGGGTCTCGAAATTGACCGAACTATTTCTCCCGACCCAGGTGGCGGCGCTGCGGACGTCGTCGTCGGCGTGTCTGCGCGCGTGGTTTCCTGGGTGGGTGAACGACGAGGGATACGTGCCCGGGAGACCGGGTTCGGCACCCCGTGACCTCAACGGGCGGCCGGTGCGCGCGGGGCGCTGGGATCGTCTGCGACAACGACTTCGGGGCCACGGGGCGGACGAGCCGATCGTCGTCGGCGACCCCGGACTGGTCGTCGTCGCCGAGTCCGACGACGAGGCGGCGGCCAGTTCGACGGTGCTGGCCGCGTCCGACTGGCGTCCCGAGGAGGAGGTGGTGTTGCGACATGTGCTGCTCATCCCGCGCGACCGGGCCGACGACGCCGCCGCGACAGGAGGTCTCGACGGGTACGAGCGGGTCGACGACGAGTCGGTGTCGGTGTCCGCGCCGGAGCCGGACATCGAGGTCGTGATCCTGGCCCGCGGCCAGCTCCTCGACGCGGTCCACCTGTCGCAGGAGCGTTCTCGGATGGCGAGTCTGGGCTCGCGCCACGGTGGTGTCGTCGTCCGGTGGCAGGTGCTGCAGCGACCGGTGGAGCGCCGATGACGGCGCGACCACTACTGTCTTGACCGTGAGCAGCTCAGACACCTCCTCTCTCACCTGGCCGCAGATCCTCGGTCGCGTCACCGACGGCATCGATCTGACCGTCGAGGAAGCGTCCTGGGCGATGAACGAGATCATGGGCGACGCCGCCACCGGTGCGCAGATCGCCGCATTCGGCGTCGGCGTGAAGATGAAGGGCGCCGCCCCGGCGGAGTTGCGGGGGCTGGCCGCCGCGATGATCGATCACGCGACCCTGGTGGACGTGTCGGGTCCGGCCGTCGACGTCGTCGGTACCGGGGGCGATCGGTCGCACACCGTCAACATCTCGACCATGACCTCGATCGTGATCGCTGCAGCCGGGATTCCGGTGGTGAAGCACGGCAACCGGGCGGCGTCGTCGAAGAGTGGTGGTGCGGACGTCCTCGAGGCCCTCGGCGTCGCGATCTCCCTCGGCGCACCCGATGTCGAGCGGTGTGTGGAGGAGGTCGGGATCGGCTTCTGCTTCGCGCCGGTCTTCCACCCCGCCTTCCGGTTCACGGGTCCACCCCGCAGTCAGATCGGCATCCCGACAGTCTTCAATGTGCTCGGCCCGCTGACCAACCCGGCCCGACCGCAACGCGGGCTCATCGGCTGCGCCTTCGTCGATCTCGCGCCCGTGCTCGCGCAGGCGTTTGCCGACCGCGGCAACGCGGTGCTCGTGGTCCGTGGCGACGACGGCCTCGACGAACTGACGACCACCACGACGTCCACCGTGTGGCAGGTGATCGACGGGACGGTGACCCGACTCTCGCTCGATCCGACGGCCGTCGGCATCGACACCGTCGAACTGGCCGCTCTGCAGGGCGGCGACGCGACCGTGAACGCGGCCATCGCACGCGATCTCCTCGCCGGGGCCGTCGGCCCCGTCCGGGACGCGGTCCTGCTGAACGCCGCGGGCGCGATCGTCGCCTTCGAACAGACCGCACCGATGTCCGACGCCGGACTCGCCGAGGCGATGCGTGCGGCCATGCAGCGGGCGGCCCGGGTCATCGACGACGGTCGGGCCGCGCGCGTATTGGATCGTTGGGCGGCACTGAGCACACAGCTCTCCGCTGCGCGCTGACCCGCCGTCACCGTCGGGGGTGGGTCACTCCTCGCCGATCGAGAACCCGCCTTCGACATCGGAACTGGAGTAGCTGCGGAACGCGATGTGGGTCGCGCTGTGCGTCACCCCCGGGAGCCGGTTGATCTTGTCGGTCACCACGTCGGCTATCTGCTCGTGGTCGCGCACCTTGATCTTCGCGATCAGGTCGACGTCGCCGGCACATGAGTACACCTCGGACACCCCGGGGATGTCGGCGACGGCCTGCGCGGTCTCCGGGATCTGGTGGACATCGGCGTGGATCAGGACGATGGCGGTGATCATGGTTGTCACAGTAGTGCTCGCGCCACGGCCATCGGGCGCACCGACGCGTCGACCCCGCCGCGGCGCGCGGCGCATCCGGCGAGCCGCGACCACGCTCATCCCGCACGACGACGCGGTACCTCTCGGGCCGCCCGCGCGCTCTGGGACCAGTCGGTCCATCTCTCCGCGCATGCGGCGGGCAGGGCGAACGGATCGGTCGTGGTCACGATGCGGGCTCCCGGCTCGGTGACCCACCGGAACAACAGCGCCGTCTCCTCCGGTGGCGCACCGAGCAGGGGACCGGTACCGGGGACGATTGTCTCGGCCGATGCGGCGAGGGTGGCGACGACGGGCATCGGTGAGATCCCGCGGCGCGCGACGCCCGCGCTCGCGAGGCGACCGTGCCGGATCACGGCCAGCTCCCATCCCCGCTCGCCGTCGGGCCGCGCCACCACCAGTTCACCGATGCGGCACAGCGACGCCAATCGCTGGCACCGCGACAGTGCATCGATCGTCGACGACAGCCGGTCCCGATGCCGCGCGGCGCTTTCGAACATCTGCGCGTCGGCGAGCCTGGCGAGGCGGTCGGTGAGTCCACGCAGCAGGACGTCGGAGTCGCCGGTGAGCAGGTCGCGGACGGCGGCCACCCGCGGCAGGTAGTCGGGCAGCGTCAGTGGTCGGTCCGACGCCGCATGGCAGCCCCCGATCCGGGGCCCGCCGGCCTCCTCGGAGCGACACCAGTGGTGCGATGCGGAACCCAGACGTGTTGTGCAGCTGCGTAATCCGCCGGCCGAGCCGATCACGTCGGCGATCGTAGCGGCCGCGGTGCGCGTGGCGATCGGCCCCAGCGCGTCCTCGGTCGGGGTGCGCGAGACCTTCAGGCGTGGGAAGCGTTCGGCGGTGAGGACGATCCACCACCCGCGATGCGGCTGGGTGGAGCGGCGGTTGTACGCCGGGGCGTGCGCGGAGAGCAGTCGCAACTCGCGTACTCCTGCCTCGAGGGCGTGGGCGCACTCGACGTGGTCGACGCGGGTGGCGAGCTCGACCATCTCGCCGATGCGGCGGCGGGGATCGCCGCCGGTGAAATAGGACTGCACGCGGCGCCGGATGTTCACCGCCGTCCCGACGTAGAGCACCTCGTCCGACGGCCCGCGGAACAGATAGACGCCGGGGCGCGGCGGGAGATCACGGGCGAGTCCGCGTTTCGCCCGGAGTCGCGGGTTCGAGCGGGGGAGGTAGGCGGTCAGTTCGCGGTAGGTGCCGACGCCCTGGTTGCCGACACGCTCGAGCAGACGGTGGAAGACCTCGACCGTGGCGCGGGCGTCGTCGAGGGCACGGTGGGTCGGGCGTACCGACACGTCGAACAGGTCGGCCAGGGCGGACAGGCGGACCGAGGGCGCCTCGTCGCGCGTGAGTATCCGGCGCGCCATCGCCACCGTGCACAGGCTGGCGGCGAACGGGAACTCGATGCCGAGGCGAGAAGCGTTCTGGCGGAGGAATCCCATATCGAACCTGGCGTTGTGGGCCACCAGGATAGAGCCGCGTGCGAACTCGACGAAGGATGTCAGCACTTCGGCGATGGCCGGTGCGTCACTGACCATCGCCTCGGTGATGCCGGTGAGGGTGACGATCTGGGGCGGGATCCGGCAACCCGGGTCGACGAGGGTGGCGAACTCACCGATCACCTCGCCGCCGCGGATCTTCACCGCCCCGATCTCGGTGATCCGATCGGTGGCCGCGCTCCCCCCAGTGGTCTCGAGGTCGACGACGACGAGGGTGGTCTCGAACAATGACCGGTCGGTGTAGTCGTCGCCGCCGCTGTCGAGGTCGGCAAAGGTGAGCTGTCCACCGGTCGATTGCGTCGCGATAACCACGGACCGAACACTAGTTCGATGTCACGACAGGTTCTGATGTGGCACGCGGGAAAGCGGAGGTCTGGTCGTTGCGCGCCGGATCTGTCGGTACCCGTTCCTACTCTCCATCCATGTGGTCCCTGATGCCGATCGGCCGTCGGGCGGGGGCCGACAAACCGCCCGAACGCAATTTGAGATGGAGATCACACATGTACGTCGACTGCCAGACCTGCCCAGGCCGTCCGGTCGCCTGCGACGGATGCATGATGCAGGTGTTGTTCGAAGCGCCGGAGAGTGGAAACCCGCAGGTCCAAGGTGGAGGAAAGGTCACGGAACCCAACGTTCGTGGAGATGCCGAGATCGACGCGGCAATCGATGTGTTCGTCGCTGCTGCAATGGTCTCCAGTTCCGCTGCAGTATCTGCAAGAAGCGGGAAAGTGGCAGCTCAGGGCCATGATCCGGGGCAAACACTGCGAATTCTCCGCGCCGGGTGACCAAGCGGGTCGTCGGCGCCGCTCCCTTGTCGGTGGACAGACCCGTCTTCGATTTCGTAACCTTTCCGAGACCTTTGCAGAGCGTCCCGCTCCAACAGGAGTGGTCTGGATAGGTCACCGCTCAATCGCCCGCTGGGCGAACCGGGGAACCATCAGTTTCGGAGCGATCCGAATTGGGGTGAATCGCGCGTGCCCGACGACGGTCAGACGTCGTCGTGACACCTGTGTAGGGCCATTCTTCCGGCCCGAACCCGACAGCTAACTCGGTCGGCGGTCGAGGGAGAGCAAGGAGAAGTCGCTTCGTGGCCAAACATCGTTTGGAACAGCCCAACCGCGGCAGCAAGGTTGCCAAGCGTGCGGTGGTGGCCGGGTCGATCACCGTCGGTTCGCTCGCCGCGGTCGCCGGCCCGGCGCTGGCAGCGCCGGTTCACGTACCCAACGTCGGTACGTTCGAGCTTCCTGGGGTCGATACCAAACAGATACCCCAGCAGTTCCAGGAGAAAAAGGCGGCCCCGGTCGCCAAGAGCACCCCGGCCGCACGGCCCGGTGCTGATGTCGACATCCCGAATGTCGGCAAGTTCACCATTCCGGGACTGAATCCCGATCAGATCCCGAAGCAGTTCCAGCCCAAGGGCGGCGGCGGCATCTTCGCGCCCCAGCCGACTCCGGCCGAGAAGGCCGTGAGCGCTGCGGAGAGCAAGATCGGATCGCCGTACTCATACGGCTCGGCCGGACCGAATGCCTTCGACTGCTCCGGACTCGTCTACTGGTCCTACAAGCAGGCCGGTAAGACCGTCCCTCGCGACAGTTACGGCCAGCTCGGCGGCGGCACCCCGGTCTCCTCGATCGCGACCGCCAAGCCCGGCGACGTCCTGATCTTCAACGGTGGCGGCCACGCCGGCATCTACGTGGGCAACGGAACGTTCGTCCACTCGTCCACCTATGGGGTCCCGGTCAAGCGGGACAAGGTGAACAACTGGGATCTGACCGGTATCCGTCGCTACTGAGCGTCGGCGACCGATCACGAAGTGAGCTCTGTGCGGGCGGATCACGCGGATTCTGCGTGATCCGCCCGCACACATCACCCCGACGAGGGATGACCGCAGACGGGTCATCCCTCGTGTCGGGTGATCGTGGGGGAAAGCGGTAGAGGAGAAGTGACAACCGTGGTTACCGGATGGTCGGCCGCGCGGAAGCGGTCGGTTCCCGCAGTTCTCGTGGCCGCGGTGATGACCTTGGTGGTCGGACTCTGCCAGTTCGGGACGTCGGCGGGTGCCGGTGATGCCGGCGCCGCTCCGGTGCGGACGCCGGATCAGCTCCTGGTCCGGTACAAGAAGCTGAGCGACGACGCCGAGAAGTCGACCGAGGCGATGCACAACGCGCAGATCGAGTACGACAAGCAGCGTCGGATCGTCGCGACCGCCAAGAAGGCGTCGACGCAGGCCGACCGCACCCTGGTGACCACCCAGCAGCGACTCGAGAGCTATCAGGGACGCGTGGACTCGGTCGTGCGTGCCAGCTACAAGGGCGCTCGGGTCAACCGGCTCTACGCGGTGCTGGTGAGCGATTCGCCGCAGTCGTTGCTCGATCAGATGTCTGGGCTGGAACTGATCTCGCGGCAGGCCGCGACCGACCTCAAGGGACTGAAGGACGCCCGTCGGAACACGTTGGCCGCCAAGGCCGCCGCCGACAAGACTGCGACGGAGGCCACGGCCTCGGTTGCCGCAGCGGAGAAGACGCGCGGCGAACTGCAGGCCAAGCAGGCGAACCTGCAGCTGCAGGCGATCCAGATCCGTGCCGTCTACGAATCCATGACCGGCAAACAGCTCGCGGCGCTGCGCGGACCCAAGTTCGACTTCGACCCTCGGTTCGTGCCGAAGGGCACCTCGCCCGCGCTCGTCGCGGTTCAGGCCGCTTTGACCAGGATCGGCGATCCGTACGTCTGGGGCGCGACCGGGCCGAGCTCCTTCGACTGCTCGGGTCTGATGGTCTGGGCCTACCGTCAGGCCGGTAAGACGCTGCCACGTTCGAGCGAGGCGCAGAACGGTTCGGGGCAGGCCGTCGACCGTGGCGACCTGAAGCCTGGCGACCTGATCATCTACTATCCGGACGCACACCATGTCGGCATGTATGTCGGCGACGGATATGTCATTCATGCGTCCACGTTCGGTGTGCCGGTCAAGGTCGTGCCGATCGACGAGGCCGGACCGTTCAACTCGGCCCGCCGGTACTGAGTGACGGGTCGTCAGGGGCGAATCCGGATGGCGTATCCGGATGGTGGAGGCGGCGCCCGCCGGATTCTGACAGTCGTCGGTTCGATCGTGGCCGTCGCCGCAGTCCTCGCCGGATGCGGGCAGTCGGGTCCGGCATCCACATCGTCGAGCAGTCCATCGGTGGCGAGTGCGCCGAATGTCTATGAGCAACAGCGCGCCGCCGGTGTGCAGAACGCTCTCGACGCTCTCGGCGATGCGGTCGTCGCAGGAGATCCGGCGCGGGTGGGGTCGCTGCTCGATCCCGCCGCGGGCGCAGCTTTCCGCGTCCGGCTCGAGACCTCCGCCGGCAACTTCTCCGCCGGGACGGCTTCCGACGGCCGCACGCGTGGAACACATCTGAGCCTCAAGAGTTTTCGATATCAGCCCGCACCCACTGAGGAGGCGGAGACGCTGGTGCCGCCGGACCTGCAGACGCGGTTGGACGCGCAGGGCAGTTCCGATTCGTGGGTGGCTCCGATCGAGTTGCGCTATGCGCTGGGCGGCGCCGGGAGCGAAGCGAGCGGGCCGGATTCGAGCGGCGCCGGGAGCGAAGCGAGCGGGCCGGATTCGAGCGGCGCCGGGAGCGAAGCGAGCGGGCCGGATTCGAGCGGCGCCGGGAGCGAAGCGAGCGGGCCGGATTCGAGTGGTGCCGGGAGTGAAGCGAGCGGGCCGGGTTCGAGCGGCGGGTCGGAGGAACGCGCTGTCGTCGGTGTCGACGAACCCGAGGTGGTGGTGCCGGGCCAGTTCGTGATGGCACGCTACGGCGACGACTGGAAGGTCGTCGGCGACGCGGTGGCGATCGGCGGGACGCCTGCGCCGACACAGATGTGGGAGTTGCCGGGGCTGGCCGCCGACGATGTCCGCACGGCGGGTGGCACGTCGGTGGTGGCCTCCTATCCGGGTACGACGGGTGTCGTGGACCGCGTCCGCCGACAGCTGCCGGGCGCGGTGACGGCCGTGACCGGGTTCTGGGGCGCCGACTGGCCGCGCCGGGCGGTCGTGGTGGCCACCGAACGCCCCGCCGATTTCCGTGCGCTGGCGCAGAGTTCGGCGTCCGACATCACCGGTGCCGCGGCCGCGACGGTATTCAGTCAGATCGACTCGGACCAGAAGGTGGCGACCGGGCAGCGGGTGATCCTGACACCGAAAGCAGCCGAGCTCCCGTCGCCGGCCCTCGGCGTCGTGCTGCGCCATGAACTGACCCATGTGGCCGCGCGGGTGGTGACCGCTCCGGGTGCACCGCTCTGGATGACCGAGGGTGTTCCGGAATACGTCGGACGCAAGGGTACCTACACGCGTTTCGACGATGCCGCACCGGATCTGGCCGAGCGGGTGCGCGCCGGTGGGCTCCCGACCGGGCTCCCCGAGGATCGCGATTTCGCTGTCGGCGAGGAGAGTGCGATGGTGGCGTATCAATCGGCGTGGTCGGCGGCGGCGTTCGTCGCGAATCGTTTCGGGGAGCAGAAGCTCAAGGCCTTGTATGTGGGTGTGGCGGCCTCTGACGACCGTCGACGGCAGGACAGGTCGATCTCGGATGCGTTGGGGATCGACCGAGCCGAACTCGTCGCGTCGTGGCGGCGCTGGCTGAGCGCGCAGGTTCGGTGATGAAGCGAATGTTGTTGGTGACCAATGACTTTCCGCCACGACCGGGTGGTATCCAGTCGTATCTGCAGAACCTCGTCGACCTGCTGCCACCTGAGGATGTGGTCGTCTATGCGCCGCGGTGGCGGGGCCATGAGGAGTTCGACGCGCGGGTGCCCTACACGGTGGTGCGGCATCCGACGACGCTGATGGTGCCGACTCCGTTCGTGGCGCGGAGGGCGGCGGAGATCATCCGCCGTCACGACATCTCGACGGTCTGGTTCGGCGCCGCGGCGCCGCTGGCGGTCCTGGCGCCGGCGATGCGTCGTGCGGGTGCGACCAGGGTGATCGCCAGCACGCACGGTCACGAGGTGGGGTGGTCGATGCTGCCCGTGGCCCGGCAGGTGTTGACCTTCATCGGCGGGCATGTCGACGTGATCACCTTCGTCAGCCGGTACACGCGCGGACGGTTCGCGCCGGCATTCGGCGCCCAGGCCGCGCTGGAGTATCTCCCGCCAGGTGTCGACACCGACCGCTTCGCGCCGGATCCTGTTGCGCGCACCCGTGTTCGGGAGCAGCTCGGTGTGGGGGACCGACCGACCGTGCTCTGTCTGTCGCGACTGGTGCCGCGCAAGGGGCAGGACGTGCTGATCCGGGCGTTGCCGTTGATCCGGCGCGAGGTCGGCGACGTCGCCCTCGTCATCGTCGGCGGTGGACCGTATGCGGACACGCTGCGGCGCCTGGCGGCCGAGACCGCAATGACCGATCACGTGGTGTTCACCGGTTCGGTGCCGTCGGCGGAACTACCCGCGTACCACAACGTCGCGGATGTGTTCGCGATGCCGGCGCGTACCCGCGGCGGCGGTCTGGATGTCGAGGGACTCGGCATCGTCTACCTGGAGGCGTCGGCGACGGGGGTACCCGTCGTGGCGGGTATGTCCGGGGGCGCACCGGAGACGGTGGTCGAGGGCGAGACCGGGACGGTGGTGGACGGCCGCGACATCGACGCGGTCGCGCTGGCGGTCACCGCGATTCTCGGCGACCGGGAGACGGCCCGCGAGATGGGTGCCCGCGGTCGCGAGCATGCACTGACGACGTGGCAGTGGAGATCCATGGCCGCGCGCCTGGTCCAACTGCTCTGATCGGGTGCAACCGACGAGTTCGTGCCCCGGGTATGCGTTCGTCCCACATCTGCTCGCGAAGGACGAGCCGTACCCGAGCGACGAGCCGGTATCCGGGGGACGAACGAGATCTGATGGTCCGGGCCGGCGCCGCTACTTGGCGTAGATCGCGTCGATGTCGCCGGCGAACTTCTCGACGACCACGTTGCGCTTGACCTTCAGCGTGGGGGTCATCTCGCCGGTCTCCTCGGAGAAGTCGTCGGGCAGGATGCGGAACTTCTTGATCGCCTCGGCGTGCGAGACCGTCGTGTTGGCGTCGTCGACCGCTGCCTGCACCTCGGCGCGCAGATCGGGATCGTCGGCGAGGTCGGAGACGCTCGCGTCGGCGGGCTTGCCGTTGCGCTCCTTCCACGCGGGGAAAGCCTCCGGGTCGATGGTGATGAGAGCGGCGATGAACGGTTTCGCGTCGCCGATCACGAGGGCCTGCGAGATGAGGGCGCTGGCCCGGATGACGTCCTCGAGACCGGCCGGCGACACGTTCTTGCCGCCGGCGGTGACGATCAGTTCCTTCTTGCGTCCGGTGATGGTGATGAAGCCCTGCGCGTCGACGGTGCCGAGGTCTCCGGTGTGGAACCATCCGTCGGTCAGGGCCGTGGCCGTGGCGTCGGGGTTGTGCCAGTAACCGTTGAACACGACACCGCCCTTGAGGAGTACCTCGCCGTCCTCGCCGATGCGGACCGAGTTGCCCGCCAGGGGTTTTCCGACGGTGCCGACCTTCACCGCGCCGGGGGTGTTCACGCTGAAGGCCGCGGTGGTCTCGGTCAGGCCGTAACCCTCGTACACCGGGATGCCGATGCCGCTGAAGAAGTGTCCGAGGCGGGCGCCGAGCGGTGCCCCGCCGGAGATGGCGAGTTCGCACTGGCCGCCCAGGGCGGCACGGAGTTTTCCGTAGACGAGGCGATCGAACACGGCGTGCTTGAGCTTCAGGACGAGTCCGACGGAACCCTTTTCGCCGGCGGTGGAGTAGTCGATCGCGACCTCGGCGGCCGTGTCGAAGATCTTTCCCTTGCCGTCGTCGTGGGCCTTCTGGCGGGCGGTGTTGTAGACCTTCTCGAAGACGCGTGGCACCGAGAGGATCAGCGAGGGACGGAAGACCGCGAACTCGGGAACGAGGGTCTTGGTGTCCGCGTAGTGCCCGACCTCCACGCCGGCCTCGATGGCGACGAGCGTGATCGCGCGTGCGAGTACGTGGGCGAGGGGCAGGAACATCAGCATGCGTTTGCCGGGGCCGAGGAGGTTGCGCAGGTTGCCCTCGAGGACCCCGTGGACCTCTGACAGCATGTTGGCGTGCGTGAGTTCGCAGCCCTTGGGGCGCCCCGTGGTGCCGGATGTGTAGATGAGGGTGGCGGGATCGGCGGCGTTCAGAGCGGAGCGGCGTTTGGCGACCTCGTCGTCGTGGACCTCCGCGCCGGCCGCTTCGAGTTCGGCGACGGCGCCGAGCGCGCCTGCCGCGGCCTCGATCTGGAACACCCGCAGCGGACCGAGCCCGTCCACGCCGTCGACGATGGCCCGGTGGCCGTCGTCTTCGACGATGATCGCCGTCGCACCGGAGTCCTCCAGAATCCACTGGACCTGCGGGCCGGACGAGGAGTCATAGATCGGGACGGTGATGGCGCCTGCGGACCAGATCGCGAAGTCGAGCAGGGTCCACTCCAGCCGGGTGCGTGAGAGCAGCGCCACCCGATCGCCCGGCGCGATGCCCTCGGCGATCAGGCCTTTGGCGAGCGAGGTGATCTGGGCTGCGGCGTCGGTGGCGAGGACGGGCACCCAGTCGTCGCCGTCCTTCCGTCGGAACACGATCTTGTCGGGTTCACGGTCGGCGATCCCGAAGATGATGTCGGTGCAGTCCGCGCTCTCCGCGATCGAGAATCGAGCTGGGACGCTGAACTCACTCATCGAGGTACCTTTCGCCGATCAGAATCTCCTGGAGCGATGGTAGTCCTGCGGATCTCCTGGCCGGACCCGGTCCGTAGAGGTATCCGCTGCCAGGCCGGGCACGGTCGCCTGTGCGCGTCCGGGACAGGTCACTGTCCCGGGGTCGGTGGAGTATGTGAAGCTAGTCAGCGTGACGAGCATTCAGGTGGCCGATGAGACCTTCGTCGCCGCCGCACCGTCGTTGGCGGCGGACGTGGTCGGCGATCGGGCCGGTTGGCGACGCTGGTGGCCAGATCTGCGTCTCACGGTGACCGAGGATCGGGGCGCCCAGGGGGTGCGGTGGTCGGTCGACGGCCCGGTGGCGGGGACGATGGAGATCTGGTGTGAGCCGGTGATGGACGGATTCGTCCTGCACTATTTCCTGCATGCCGAACCGACGGTCGCCCTGCCCGACGACGCGCGTGCGCGTGGTGTGGCGCTCGCCGATGCGAATCGGGATCGCCGAGCGGCGGGCAAGGTGATGTCGTTCGAGGTGAAGGAGCGTCTCGAGTCGGGCCGCTGGGTGGGTGGCCCGGCGATCGCCGACGACGCCGTGCAGTCGGCGGATCGGGCGGTGGGCTGATGGCCGATCACACCGAACGGTCCATCGTCATCAATGCCGATGCCGCCGACATCATGGCGGTGATCGCCGATTTCGAGAATTATCCCGCGTGGGTCTCGGCTGCCCGTGAGGTCGAGGTGACGTCGTCCGGCGCGGACGGACGCCCCAGCGAGGTGCGCTTCGTGCTCGACGCCGGGGTGCTGCAGGACACCTACGTGTTGTCCTACGACTGGGAGCCCGACGGCCGCGCGGTCTCGTGGCATCTGGTCAGCAGCGACCTGCAACGGGATCAGCGTGGCCGATATGTCCTGTCGCAGCAGGTGCCGGGTTCGACGAAGGTGACCTACGAGTTGATGGTCGATCTCGTGGTGCCGATGATCGGGCAGCTGAAGCGGCGTGCGGAGAAGGCCATCACCGAGGCCGCGCTGAACGACCTGAAGAAGAGGGTCGAAGACTGATCGATCTCACGCCCATTCATATGGTGATCGGGCCGGGGGGAGCCGGGGTCTCGGTGACCGCGGCTTCTGGTGCGCTCGGCCGCGTGACCGGCCGACAGGCAGGGACTCGACGACCGGCCGGGGCGGGTTCACCGGCCATGACACCCGACCGGGACACATTGCTGGTGACGGTCGACCGGTTGTCGCCTACCGCGTCGTTGCTGGGGGTGTTCCGCAGCCCTGACGAGCCGGTGGCGGTGTCATCTCGGCTGCATCTGCTGTCTCTGGACCGTCTCGCGCTCCTCGAACGCACGTGGCATGAGTTCACCGCTGTGCTGTCGGAGACGGTGAGTCGTTCGAAGGTGACGTTGCCGGGGGTCGGCGTGCTCGCCGACATCGCGCCGGGTGAACTGGTCACGTTGCCGGGGATCGAGGATTTCCTGCTGTTGCGTCGAATCCGAGACGAGGCGGTCAGCGGCCACTGGCGCCGCATCGTCGTCGACGCCTCTGCGCACGGCGACCCGTTCGAGTTCCTGCGGGCGTCGTCGGTGCTGAGTCAGTCGTTGAATCGACTGTGGCCCAGGCATCGTCGACTTGCCGCCGCAGCCGAGCGGCCGATGATGGCGCAACTGACGGCGGCGGTCGACGCCATCGACCGCGACTGCGCCGACATCACCGAGTTGGTGTCCGACCCGCACGCGGTCGCCGTCCATCTCGTGGTCGGCGCCGACGACAGGGGAGAGCGGCTCCTGCCGCAATTCCTGGCCGGCGTCGACGTGATGGGTCTTGCGTTGCGCTCGGTGGTGATCAATCATGGCGTCGGGCACGACGGCGACGTCGTGGCGACGGGGCAGATCGCCGACCGACTGCGGGCGGTGATCGGCGCCGATGGGGATGACGTCGACTGCGTCGATGTCGAGCGGCTGGATCAGACGATCGACCGCGCTGCCCGCCTCCGCAGGTTGGGGGTCACGCTGTCCGGGCCGAACGGCCGGCGGCGCGGTTCCGGCGACGCGCAGGTGGCGGAGATAGACGCGGGGTCGGGGTCCGGCGCTGACCGGGTCTATGAACTCACTTGGCGCCAAAGGCTTCCCGAGCCCGATGCGTTGCAGTTGGGTCGGTCGGGCGACGACCTGCTGGTGACCGTCGGGGGGTTTCGACACCCCGTGCGGTTGCCGTCGGTGCTGAGAAGGTGCACGGTCGTCGACGCGGGGTGGGACGGAGCCGAGCTCGCGATCCGGTTCGTCCCGGACCCCGCGCTGTGGCCCAAGGGTCGATGAGGAGACGTGGCGCTGGGACGCTGACGTCGTCGTTCCGCGTGGGGACGTGGTCTCGCAGACCGTCGCGTACACTACTGCCGAGCCGGACAGGAGAGAGCTGCCCAGATGACCTCGGACGACACGACCGGAGACGGCGACGACAACGTCGCAGGCCACGCTCGGGGCGCCGGAGGCGACCCGGTGCGGGACTTCCTTCTCGGGGTCGCCACCCAGATCGATCAGCTCGCCACATTGTTCGGCGGTGCCGGTCATCGTGGTGCCGCGGCGGGTGCGGGCGTTGCCGCCCCGACGATCGACGGCGCGACGCTCGGCGATCTGTCGGGTGAGATCACGACGCTGCTCACCGAACTGGGTGACCTCCTCGCTCGGCTCATCGCGGCGCTGATCGCGGTGCTCGAGGCGATGGCCAATGCGTTGCGGTCGTCGCCACCGACTGCGCCGGGCACCGATCCGCACTATCAGCCGATCTCGGTGCGGATCGATTCGACAGGCCGGTCGACACGAGCCACTCGGCTCGACTTCGAGGGTGAGAACTGATGGGCGACTTGACGATCGGCATCGACATCGGCGGGACGAGCGTTCGCGCGTCGGTCGTCGACGACCACGGGGCCATGCTCGATACATTGCGGGCCGCCACGCCGCCGACGGCGACGGCACTCGAGCATTGCCTCGATCGGTTGGTCGGTGAACTGACCTCACGCTGGGCGGCGAAGGCCGTCGGGCTGGCGATCGCGGGCTTCCTCACGCCGGATCGCCGGGTCATCCGCTTCGCGCCGCACCTCCCGTGGCGGGAGGCCGCGGTCGCCGAAGACATGACGGCTCGGATCGGCATCCCGGTGTTCGCCGAGCATGACGCGAATGCCGCCGCCGTCGCGGAGTGGCGTTTCGGGGCGGCGGCCCGGGGTAAGAACTCACTGGTACTGGCGATCGGGACCGGCATCGGTGCGGGTCTGCTCCTCGACGGCGAGATCTATCGCGGCAGCTTCGGTGTGGCGCCCGAGCTCGGGCATCTGACCATCGTCCCGGACGGTCGTGCGTGCTCGTGCGGCAAGCTCGGTTGCTGGGAAAGATATTGCAGCGGTACGGCTTTGGTCGACACCGTGCTCGAACTGCTGGCCGACGGTGACTGGGGACGCAGTCAGCTCGCCGCGGATGTGGCGGCCGACCCGGGTTCCTTGACGGGCCGCCGTGTGGCCGGTGCCGCCGCGGACGGAGATGCTGTCGCGCTCGCCGCCTTCGCCCTCTTCGCGGCATCGCTGGGTCAGGGGCTGGCGATGATCGCCGACATCTTCGATCCCGACCTGATCGTGCTGGCCGGAGGCGTGGGCGCGGCGTCGGGCCTGTTTCTCGACGAGGCGCGCGAACACTACGCCAGGCTGGTGACCGGCGCAGGTCACCGGCAGCTCGCGCGTATCCGGGGCACTCAGCTCGGCGAGAGCGCGGGGGTTGTCGGCGCGGCTGAAGTTGCGCGCCAAGGAATCAGCGCACAGGTGGCCAATGTGCTCACCGAGACCTGAACCGGTCGGTATCGTTTTCTGCGGGTAAGGTCTGGGTCGATGGTCGGCTCCGGTCACAGTGCTACCGGAGTCAAGTGATGGCGGCGAGTTCGGAGTCTGCGATGTGGTACTACACGTTCAAGTATGTGCTGTTGGGACCGATTCTCCGACTGCTCGGCCGACCGAAGATCGAGGGTCTGGAGAACATTCCCGATCGGGGGCCGGCGATCCTGGCGAGCAATCACCTCGCGGTCATGGACAGCTTCTATCTGCCATTGATGGTGAACCGTCGGATCTACTTCCTCGCCAAGAGCGAGTACTTCACCGGGACAGGTCTCAAGGGCGCCTTCCAACGGTGGTTCTTCTCGGCGGTCGGCCAGATCCCGATCGACCGATCCGGCGCCGAGGCCGCTGCCGGTGCTCTCATCTCCGCGCGCCGACAGCTGGAGGCGGGCGAACTGATGGGGATGTATCCCGAGGGCACCCGATCACCGGACGGCCGCCTGTACAAGGGCAAGACCGGGTTGGCACGCATCGCGTTGGACACCGGTGTCCCGGTGATCCCGGTGGCGATGATCAACACCGACAAACTCAATCCGCCCGGATCGATCATCCCGCGGCCCTCGCGCATCGTCGTCAAGATCGGGAAACCGCTGAACTTCGCGCGCTACGAGGGCATGCAGGGTAATCGGTTCATCGAGCGCGCCATCACCGACGAGATCATGTACGAGCTCATGCAGCTGTCCGGCCAGCAGTACGTGGACATCTATGCCGCGTCGCTCAAGAACAAACCCGCGCAGGACGTCCCGGCCGAGCAGCGCTCGGCAGCCTGAACGAGCCCCCTCGCGCCGCCCTGATGCGGTCGGCGGGTGGACTCAGCGTGCGTGCGCGTCGGCCAGCCGGACCGGGGCGCCGTGCTCGTCACGGACGGTGAACTGCGGCGGCAGGAGCCACGCCACGAGCAGCACGGCCAGCCCCCACAGTGTGTAGGCGTTGCCGACGAGGTGGTCGACGACCGACCACTGCCGGACCGCCGGAGACAGGAATTGGAACGGGCCGGACGCGAAAACGACGATTCCGGTGATCACGAGGGTCCCGTACGCGGCGAGCAGTCGCCGGTCCGTCGAACGAACGGCGACGACGGCGGCTGTCACGATCGTCGGGACCGCCCAGACCCAGTGATGGGCCCACGACGTGGGGGATATCAGCAGCCCCCACACGGCTACGACACATGTGATGAGAACCGCGGCGACCCGCGCGGCCGGGTCACCGTCGCGGCGCGCGAGGGCGTCGAACGCGGCGACGGGACGGCAGGAACGGGCGGCCACGAACGCGAGCGCGGTCACCACGAGACAGCTCACCGCCCAGAGCAACTGCTGGGTGGACTCGGAGTGCGGCACGAGCCGGATCCACATCGCGTTGAGATTCTGGTTGATCCGCCCGGCCGGATCACCGATCCGGGTGGTGTGGAACAGGGTGTGCGTCCAGTAGTCCAGGGAATCGGCGGGCAGCCAGACCCACGCCAGTGCGCCGGCGCCGGCGAACGTGGCCAGCGCAACCGCCACCGCCCGCCAGCGCCTGGTCACCAGGAACACCGCGACGAAGACCATCGGGGTCAGTTTGACGGCGGCGGCGATGCCGGTGATGACACCGCGGATCGGGCCGGCCGCTGCAGCTCGACCCCGACCGATTACGAAGATGTCGACGACGATCATCGCCATCAGGATGATGTTGATCTGCCCGAAGCCCAACGTCATCCACAGCGGGTTGAACCAGACGACGACGGCGGCGACGAGAAGCGCCGACCACCACCGGTTCTGCGGGTTCCCCACGTCCAGCACCGACAACACGATGTGGATGATCACCACGGTGAGCGCGACGGTGACGAGTGAGATCAGCACACCCGCCAGTCCGAGCCCGAGGGCACCGAGCGGGACGAAACCGATGGCGGCGAACGGGGGATAGGTGAACGGCAACCAGATGCCGTCGCTGGTGAACGGCATCGAGCCGTCGGCGTAGAGGCTTTGTCCCTGCTGCCAGATCTGCGCGCCCAGTCGGTAGACGTCGAGATCGATGCGGGTGCGGGTGCCGAAACTCGCGGTGAACGGGATGCCGACGATCTGCAGCGCCGTCGATGCGACGAACGCCACGAGGATGGCGGTGCGCGCGCGGACCGACGGGGCCCATCGCCGCAGCCGGGTGTCGGCCTCGGTCACATAAGTCATGGTCTCGGCGGTTCTCGCTCACGGTGGTGTGAATACTGGTGGCTATGCGGTTCTTCTACGACTCGGAGTTTATCGAGGACGGCACCACCATCGAACTCGTCTCGATCGGTGTCGTCGCCGACGACGGTCGCGAATTCTACGCGGTGTCCACCGAGTTCGATCCGGGCCGGGCAGGTGAGTGGGTGCGCGCGAACGTCCTGCCCAAGTTACCGTCCCCGGCATCGCCGGCGTGGCGCAGCCGCCGACAGATCCGCGAGGACCTCCTGGCGTTTCTCACCGAGGCCGACGACGAGGTCGAGTTGTGGGCGTGGGTCGGCGCCTACGACCACGTCGTGCTGTGTCAGCTGTGGGGACCGATGACGGCGTTGCCCCGCGTCATGCCGCGATTCACCCGGGAACTGCGGCAGCACTGGGAGGCCAATGGCCGTCCGACCCTGCCGCCGTCACCGCGGGACGCCCACGACGCACTGTCCGATGCCCGCCACAACTGGCGCAAGTGGCAGGCCATCGAGGCGTCGCGCCGCTGACGGCCGCCTGCGGGTGCCCGTCGCCCGGGAGATCCGTCGACTCCACTACCCTGTATCCGTGGTGACGAACTGGACCGTAGACGTTCCGATCGAAGAGCTCCCGGAGCTGCCCCCGCTGCCAGGTGACCTGCAGTCCCGCTTCGATGATGCGCTCTCCCGGCCGGCGTTGCAGCAGCCGAGCTGGCCGGCCGACGAGGCGCGCAAGATGCGCACCGTGCTGGAGAGTGTCCCGCCGATCTGCATGCCGGTCGAGGTGCAGTCGCTGGCCTCCCAGCTCGCCGAGGTGGCCGAGGGTCGCGCCTTCCTTTTGCAGGGTGGTGACTGCGCCGAGACGTTCGTCGACAACACCGAGCCGCACATCAAGGGCAACATCCGCACGCTGCTGCAGATGGCCGTCGTCCTGACCTACGGCGCCAGCCTGCCGGTGGTCAAGGTCGCGCGCATCGCAGGCCAGTACGCGAAGCCACGGTCGTCGGACACCGACGCCCTGGGCCTGCTGTCCTACCGCGGCGACATGGTCAACGGATTCGTCGCCGACGAGGCCGCCCGTGTGCACGATCCGTCACGACTCGTCCGCGCGTACGCCAATGCCGCGGCCGCGATGAATCTGGTTCGCGCGCTGACCGGTTCGGAGGCCGACCTGCGCCGCGTGCACCTGTGGAATCGCGAGTTCGTCCGGACCTCCCCGGCCGGTGCCCGCTACGAGGCACTGGCGTCGGAGATCGATCGTGGGCTCCGCTTCATGGACGCATGCGGCGTCACCGACACCAATCTCGATGCGGCCTCGATCTTCGCCTCCCACGAGGCCCTCGTGATCGACTATGAACGCGCGATGTTGCGACTCGCCGACGACCCGGACGGCTCCGACGAGAAGATGCTCTACGACCTGTCGGCGCACTTCCTCTGGATCGGCGAACGCACGCGTCAACTCGACGGCGCGCACGTGGCGCTGGCGGAGCTGATCAGCAACCCGATCGGCGTGAAGATCGGTCCGACGACGACACCGGAGCAGGCCGTCGACTACGTCGAGCGTCTCGATCCGCACAACCGGCCCGGCCGCCTCACCTTGGTGGCCCGGATGGGCAACAACAAGGTCCGCGACGTCCTCCCGGCCATCGTGTCCGCGGTGGAATCGACCGGGCACAAGGTCATCTGGCAGTGCGATCCGATGCACGGCAACACCCACGAGGCGTCGACGGGATTCAAGACCCGCCACTTCGACCGCATCGTCGACGAGGTGCAGGGCTTCTTCGAGGTGCACCGTGCGTTGGGCACCCACCCGGGTGGCGTGCACATCGAACTCACCGGCGAGGACGTCACCGAATGTCTCGGTGGCGCACAGGACATCTCCGACCTCGACCTCGCCGGCCGCTACGAGACCGCGTGCGATCCACGACTCAACACACAGCAGTCGCTCGAGTTGGCCTTCCTCGTTGCCGAGATGCTCCGCGGCTGACCATCCGGTCGGCGCGGACTCGTCGGACAGCGCCGACCGGACAGCGCCGACCGGACAGCGCCGTTCCGACCGCCGGTGTCAGATCAGATACGTCTGACCGGCCCACCAACCGGCCGCTGCGACGGCTGCGGCCAGCGCCAGGACGATGGTGATCCAGACGACCGCGCGCAGCGCGCCACGGTCGTCCTGCTCGGCGGGCAGGTCGTCGCCGGTCTGCACCCGGGACCGGGTACCGGCGGGTCGCGGGGGTGCGACGGCCGCCGAACTCGCCGACGTGACCGGGGGCGGGGTCATCTCGGGCCGGGAGGCGACCCGGGTGTCGTGCGCGGCAGGTGCGGGTGGCATCTGCGGTTGATGACCGGCGCGCATGCGCGCCACGGTGTCCCGTTCGGCGGATCTCCGCGGGGCGGGCACGGTGAACGGGGGCAGTTCGAGGTCGTCGGCCGCGGCGAGCAGGGCGTGTTGCATGTCGAATCCGTCGGCGAATCGATCGGCGGGATTGCGTTCGGTCGCCCGGAGCACGATCTCGTCGAACTCCTCGGGGACGCCCGGGACCACGTCGCCGGGGGCCGGGACGTCGTAGCTCAGTCGCTGGTAGGCCAGGGCGAGAGGTGTGTCGCCCCGGAAAGGTGTACGGCCGGTGAGTAATTCGAACATCATCACGCCCATCGAGTAGACGTCGCTGCGGGCATCGGCATCACCGGCCTCCACCTGCTCGGGCGACAGGTAGGCCGCCGTGCCCAGGATGACGCTCGCCGAGGTCACCCCCGCCTCGGCGACCGCGCGCACGAGTCCGAAGTCGGCGACCTTGACCTCGCCCACATCGGAGATGAGGACGTTCTCCGGCTTGACGTCTCGATGGACCAGACCCGCGGCGTGCGCGGTGCCCAGCCCGCCCAGCACCGGATCGGCGACCGCCGTGACGGCATGCGGAGGCATCGGGCCACGTTCACGGAGGAGCTCCCGAAGGCTGCCACCCTCGACGAGCTCCATCACGAGAAACGCGGTGCCGTCGTCGATGCCCTGGTCGTAGACCGCCACGAGCCCCGGATGCTTCAGTCCCGCAACCGCGCGCGCCTCGAATTCGAAACGTCGGAGGAACATCGGGTCGCCGCTGTAGCGGGAGTCCATCACCTTGATCGCGACCGAACGTCCGAGGCGCAGGTCCACACCGACGTACACCGCGGACATGCCGCCACGCGCGATCGGCGCGTCGATGCGATAGCGGCCCTCCAGGGTCGAGCCCAGGAGAGCGTCGGCAGGTGGTCTCACGCCGCTGAATGTACCGGTCCGCCCGTCCGCGGCGCGGGATCGACCCGGGACCGTCGCGACGCAGTGACGGGTGGGGTCATCCGTGGCCCGCGCGCCGCCGGAGCCGGTACCCTCGGCGATGTGGGTTCACTACCGTTGTCGCAGGACCGTCTCCCGTCCGATCTCGACACGCTGACCGTCGACGACGTCGCCCGCCGACTGCGGGTGTCGCCCAACCGGGTACGGACGCTGATCCGGGACCATCATCTGCTCGCCGTCTCCCGCGGCGGTCAGCCCGCGATCCCCGCCGTGTTCTTCGACGAGCTCGGCATCGTCAAACACTTCAACGGTCTGGTCGAGGTACTGCTCGACGGCGGTTACAGCCGCGACGAGGTGATGACGTGGATGTTCACCGTGCAGGACGATCTCGGCATGCATCCCGCCGATGCGCTGCACACGCATTCGGCGCGCGAGGTCATTCGTCGCGCTCAGGCGCAGGCCTTCTGACCCCGGACACTGGTTCGTCGCGGAACCAGCCGACGACGCGTCGTAGCCGCAGCGGATCCGGCCGCACGAGCGACACGGCGGCCAGTGCGGACAACGCAGCGGCCACCAGCACCTCGACGGGCTTGTAGAACAGTATCGAGTCGTCGGGCTGGAACACGATCAGCATGAACGTCGAGACGAACACGACCACCGCTCGCACCCGTCCGGGCAGGGTGAACGCCACCGCGAGACACAGCACCCACGTGTAATACCAGGGGAGCGTGGACGGTTCGAGGACGAGCACCGCGAGCATCGCCCACACCATGCCGGCCATCGCCGAACGTTCGCCCCGCCGATGAGTGCACCACAGGACCACGAGGACGAGCGCCAGCACCACCCAGCCGACGGCCCGGGTCACCGCCAACACCGGCTGCAGGTTCAGGGCGACGAACGGCGATGCCACGAGCGTCACCACGTGTCCGGCCAGGGTGGGCAGGGTGAACCAGTTGATGATCTGATCGGCGAAGCCCAGACCGGAGAGCCATCCGAATCCGAGACCCACTGCGGCCGTACAGATGGCGAACACCCCCACCGTGATCCCGATGACAGCGGCGAACACACCGACGACGTCGGTGGGACGGACCGGGCGTCGTGCGCGGATGTGCGCCAACCAGATCCACACCATGAACGGAATGGCGATGCCGGCGGTCACCTTGATCGACACCGCCAGACCGAGCACGACGAGCCCGGGTATGTGGCGGCCGGTGACCACCAGGGTGACCCCGGCGACGAGGACTCCCATCATCAGCAGTTCGACGTGCGCACCGGACACCAGGTGGATGAGGATCATCGGATTGGCCAGCGCCAGCCACAGACCGGCCTGGGGCGACGCCCCGAAATGGTCGGCGAGTCGGGGAATCGCCCACAGCGCCAGCAGGAGTCCGGGCAATAGTGCGATCCGGACGGCGTACACGCCCAGAATCGCGTGGTCGCCGGTGATCTCGGTGATGCCCCGCATCACCCCGACGAAGAACGGTCCGTAGGGCGCCGTCGTGGTGGCCCACACCTGCGCCATGCTGTCGAGCAGTGGCCCGGGATGGTGGGCCGGGCCGTCGACGTAGGGGTCGAATCCCTCACGGAACACCGCTCCCTGGCCCAGGTAGGCGTACACGTCGCGGCTGTACACGGGGACGGCCACCGCGAGGGGTGCCGCCCATGCGAGGATGCCGAGCCCCATCGTGCGCACGGTCGGCTGGGCCACGGTCGCAGGTGCGGTCGACGCACTGCTGTCGGGGCGCCGATCTGCCGGGCGGCGTACGACCCTACGTCCGAGGCGGACCCAGGCGATGACCATCGTCGCGACGCCGAGCCAGAAGATGGTGCCGAACAGCGTCTTTCCGTGTCCGTAGGAGATCGAGGCGAGTCCGAGGTCCTGTGCGACGGTGCTGTTGCGGGCGATGTCGCCGACCCCGAAACTGCCGACGCAGACGGCGATCGCGCCCACCAGCCCGAGCAACAGGTCGCCGAGCCCGGCCGAGCGCCGTCGCTCCGTCGGCCCGGATGGCGACACGTCGTCGCGGGTGGTGGTCACGTCGAGCGGTGTGCGATCCGGTGGGCGAACCCGGTGAGTTCGGCACGGATCGGGGTGGGCAGACCGGCGCCGTCAAGCGTGGCGAGCGCGGACTCGAGGACTGTCGAGATCCGCTGCTCGATCTCGTCGACGGCGCCGACATCGACGAGAAGTGCTCGGGCCGAACCGACTTCGGAATCGGTGAGTTCTCGGCCGACGGCATCGCGCAGCCGGGCGGCGAGTTCGGGATCGCGGTCGGCGGCGCGGGCCAGTCCGACCGCGAGCAGCGCCGTGCGTTTTCCTGCGACGAGATCGTCGCCGGAGGGCTTGCCGGTGCGCTCGGGATCTCCGAAGACGCCGAGCAGGTCGTCGCGTAGCTGGAACGCGATCCCCAGGTCATGACCGATGGACCGGAGATCGGAGATCAGCGCCTGCGGCGCGGAGGCGAGGGTCGCACCGAGTTCCAGCGGACGCGCCACCGTGTAGGCGGCGGTCTTGAACCGCATCACCCGGTAGGCCGCGTCGACGGACTCCTCGCCGCCCGCCTCGTTGACGATGTCGAGGTACTGGCCACCGAGCACCTCGGTGCGCATCGACGACCACACCCGTCCCACGGCCGCCGGCAGCGGTCGTGGCGGTGTGATGGCCGCCGCGTCGCCGGGGACGTGTCCGTGCACGAGGTCGTCGGCCCACGCCAGCGCGAGATCTCCCATGAGGATCGCGGCCGCCACCCCGTGATGCCCGGGATCGCCGGCCCAGCCGTCGGCCCGGTGGCGTCGTTCGAAGTCGCGATGGACCGTCACCCGTCCACGCCGGGTGTCGGACCGGTCGATGATGTCGTCGTGGATCAGCGCGCAGGCCTGCACCAGCTCGAGTGAGGCGGCGACCCGGAGCGCATCGGAGTCGTCGGGCGAGTCGGGCCTCGTCGGGTCGGCGTCGTCGCCGGGTGGGGGTCCCGACGTGGCGGTGCGTCCGGCGAGCCATCCTGCGTAGGCGAAGGTCGCGCGGACGCGCTTTCCGCCCTGCAGGACGAAGTCACGGACGACCTCGGCGGCGGCCCCGACCTGCGGGTCGATGTCCGCCGCGACGGGCCCCGCATGGTCGAAGAACGCCGCGAGGACGGATTCGACGGCCGCGGGTACATCGTCGAGAGCGGCGGGTACGGGCAGCGCGGAGGTCACCCTGCCAGGCTAGTGTCACGACCGGCGGAGGCCACCGCCCGGTCGCCGGGAGACGGGGCGGCGGTCCGGGGGGCGCCATCCGTACAATGTCCAGGTGACCTCATCCGCCAACCCGGCTCCCTCCATCCTCGATCGGCTCTCCGCGCCCCACCGGGGCCCCGTGCCGTTCTCGGTGGAGTTCTTCCCGCCCAAGGACGCCGAGGCGGAAGCCCGCCTGTGGCGTGCGGTGCGGACCTTCGAGCGACTGGGACCGGCGTTCGTCTCGATGACCTACGGCGCCGGCGGATCGACACGAGATCGCACCGTCCGGATCACCGGAGAGCTCGCGGCACAGACGACCCTGCTGCCCGTCGCCCATCTCACCGCGGTCAATCACAGCATCGCCGAACTGCGGGCATTGGTGGGCGCCTACGCAGATCAGGGCATCACCAACATCCTCGCGTTGCGTGGCGACCCGCCGGGGGATCCCCTCGGCGACTGGGTCCGGCATCCCGACGGCGTCGAGTACGCCGAGGACCTCGTGCGGCTGATCGACGACCTCGGCGACTTCCATGTGGGCGTCGCCTCGTTCCCCGAAGGTCATCACCGGGCGCCCGATCTCGATCACGACACCCGCGCGCTGGTGAACAAGCTCCGTGCCGGTGCGGAGTACTCCATCACACAGATGTTCTTCGACGTCGAGGACTTCCTCCGCCTTCGCGACCGCGTCTCGCGGGCCGACCCGGAGCAGGGCGCCAAACCGCTCATCCCGGGCATCATGCCGATCACCTCGCTGGCCACCGTCCGCCGCATGACGGAACTGTCGGGCTCGGTGATCCCACCGGATGTCTACGCACGTTTCGCCGACGCGGCCGGGGACGGCCCCGAGGAGAACCGTGAGGCCGTGCGAGCGGTCGGCATCGACTTCGCGACCGAGATGGCCGGTCGGCTGATCGCCGAAGGCGTTCCGTGCCTGCACTTCTGCAGCCTGAACTTCGCCAAGGCGACCAGCGAGGTGCTCGAGCGTCTCGGGGTCGACACGAGTTCGGTACTGCCCGCCACCAGCGCCGCGCGCTGACGGTCGTACCCGTCGTCGGACCGCAGGTTCCCGCTCAGTCGGTCACTTGCCCGACGACACCGTCGTGCGCGAGCTCGTCCGGCGGGGACGACCCGGCCGGGGACTGCGGTCACGCTTGCGGTAGGCGAGCAGGGCGATCGCCGCGACGGTCACGAGGCAGAGCAGCGCCAGGAACCATGACCAGCTGCTGACCGCCGCCGTGGCGGGATCGGCGTAGGTCGCGTCGGCACTGAAGTCCGACGGTTTGCGCGGCTCGGGGGTCCACGTCACCGTGTTCTCGCCGACCTGCTCCCCGTTGGTCGCCGTGACCGGACCGGCGAAGGTGACCGTCAACTGCACGAGGTCGCGCGCCGGGGTCAGATCACTCAGGTCCGCACTCCCACGGAATCGGACGACGTCGCCGTTGCGCTTGGCGGTCAGGTCCATGCTCATGGCCGAATCGCCGAAGGACGCGGCCACGATGTCGCCGAGCTGGCTGAACTGACCCGCGGTCAGGTCGGTGAACACCGCGCGCGTTCCGACGCGCGGGATCTCCTGCTGGTCTGCACCGTTCGTGTCGTCGTCATCGGCGCCGGGTGTCGTCGACGGAGCGGAGTCACCCGGGGTCGTCGGCGGAGCCTGCGACTCGGATTCCGGGACCGTGCTGTACTCGCTCACGCTGACGGCAGACGTCATCGACTCCGGTATGTCGAGCTTCGGCGCACCCCGGGGATTGTCCGGGGACGTGGCCACGACGACAGTGCCCGAGTAGCGGTCGCCGACGGTCGTCGAACGCTCCAGACATCCGGTGAGCAGGGGAGCAGCGGCGATCAGGGACAGCAGCATCACGATCGCAGACCAGCGGGATGACGAACGCACGCAGCTCATGGTGCCAGACCCGGGTCGTCGAACCACTCCGACGCACCCGGACGGAGCCGAGACCGCGTCTTCATCGGCGGCGCCGCAGCGCAAGCCGGGCCGAGATCCGGCCGCTGGCGCCGGTGACCCCACCGCCTGGATGGGTCGATGCTCCGGCGAGCAGGATGCCGTCGGCGCCAGGCACCCGATGTCCGGCGAGGTCGGGATGCGGCCGCCAGAAGAACATCTGATCGATGCTCATCTCGACGTGCATGATGTTGCCGCCGAGCAGCCCGAGCTCCTGCTCGAGATCGGCGGGCGTCTGGACGTGCGTGTGCACGATCCGGTCGGCGAAACCCGGCGCGTGACGATCGAGTTCCGCGACGACGGCGGCCGCCGCCTCCGGACCTGCCTCCGCCCACGTCCGTCTCCCGGTCAGCCGATACGGGTGCCACTGCGCCCACACATTCACCAGGTGGCGCCCGGCAGGTGCGAGAGTCGGATCGATCGCCGAGTAGCCCATCGCCACACAGGCCGGGCGCTCCGGGAGTTCACCGACCGACGCCGACGCATGTGCCCGGCGCAACTGCGCGCGGTCGGTCACCAGCAGACCGAGTCCGGAATGCACGCCGTGGGCCGGGAGGTCCGACGGCAGGTCCGGGTACTCGGGCAGGGCGTCGGTGCCCAGCCGCACCGCCATACCGATGCCGTCGCCGACGACGATCTGAGACCGCCAGCGCCGCAGTGTGTCCGGATCGTGGCCACCGGCTGCCAGCAGATCCATCGTCGTCAGCACGTGACAGGCCGCGACGATCGTCGTCGCGCACTGCGCGGGTCCGCCGTCGGTCTCGACCCGCCAGTGATCGCCGCACGGCGCGATCGAGGTGGCCGCATGGCCGAGCAGCACCTCGCCGCCGTCGGCGGCGAGTCGACGCAGCAAGGCCGCGGTCAGTGCACCGCTGCCGCCGATCGCGCGTCCGGGCGGGATGTCGTGCTGCAACGCGGCGAAACCGATCATCGGCGCGGTGCCGGGCGCGTTCATCGGTGGCCCGGACTGCGCCCCGAACCAGGCCAGCGCGGCCTTGAGCGGTTCGGCGGTGAACCACCGGTCGAGCAACGAGTCGCCCGAGGCCATCAGTTCCTGGGTGAGCGAGGCCATGGCCCCGGTCCGCCGTCCGATCGGCCCGGTGCGTGCCGTCGTCGCCGTGCCGGTAAGCCCGGAGAACGCGGTGGCGAACCGTGCGGGGTCGGGAGATGAGTAGAACGACTCCATGACCGCACGGGCACGTGGTCGCCACACGCCGACGAACCGACGGTAGGCGTCGGCGTCGGCGGCGCCGACGGCGCGTTCGATCGATGCGCAGGTGGCGTCGAGATCGGTCCGGAACACGATGGGTGCCGTGGTGTCGGTGCCCGGGCTGAAGGCCCACGGATCGCAGTCGACGTAGTGCAGGCCGTACTCGGCGAGCGACAGTTCGTCGAGGATCGGTGCGTGCCGGATCATCAGGTGCGCCGACGAACCCCGGTCGACGCGGTAGCCTGGGAACCGCTCGATCGTGGAGACGGCGCCGCCGGGCACCGTGTCACGTTCGACGACACGGACCGATCGCCCGGCCTGGGCGAGGTAGGCGGCCGCCACGAGTCCGTTGTGTCCTGCGCCGACGACGACAGCGTCGACGTGCCCATGCGCCGCGGAGGCGGTCATGAGTGGCCCCGCGGGTCGTCGGCGGCGAGCGGCAGCGACCGGCCGAGGAAGGCGAACGGCCGAGGGTCGCCGGTGAACGTGAAATGGCGCAGCACGTCGACGAATCCGAGTCGGCGGTACAGGGACCACGCGCGGTTGTCCTCGGCGGCGATCTCCGGGGTCGACAGCAACACCGAACGCTCGGTCCTGCCCGTGAGCAGTCGATGCAGCAGCCACTCGCCGATCCCGCGGCCCTGCGCCGACGGATGCACGTGCAGTTCGGTCAGTTCGAAGTAGTCACGGGTGACCTCGTCGATGTCGGCGTCGGGATGACCGGACTGACGCAGACCGAGCCTCAGCTGCTGATTCCACCACTGATCGCGGGCGCCCCGGTATCCGTACGCGATGCCGATGAGGATCTCGGTGTCGTCGACGGCCACCGGCCGGGACAGCCTGCGACGGACGACGTCGGGGGCGCGCACATCGGTCGGCGCAACGGTGGCCACCGCGCCGACGGCACGCCACCCGGGCCGTGAGATGTGGTCGCGCCACAGCGCCGCCCGGTGGATCTCGGTGCCGCGCGGATAGTTCATCGCGGTCACGTAGATGTCGAGGGCGGGTTCGAGCCAGATGCGGGCATCCTGCCCGGTCAGGTCAACGAGGCGGATCGTCAACGAACGTCTGTCCTCTCGTCGAACTCTCGGCATCCGTGCCGGCGGTCGTCTTGAAGGTGGGGCCTGCGCTAGCTATATTGAATATGTCGAACGGGTGTTCGATGAATCAGCCTCCGCAAGCTGTTCTGGCCACCCCGCCGACCCACACGCCGGGCCGGCGGCGAACGAGGGAAGCGTTTGCTGTCGGTCCGGCGTTGTACAAAGCAGTGACACCGCGAGCCGCGGTCCGACGAACACAGTACGACCAGCACCGAGGAGGTGTGAGATGCCCGGCCACCCGTCGACGACGCGTTCGGCGTCGGACATCGATCCGATCGTCGTCCGTCGGAGTCGTGACCTGCTCGATCGTGCCGAGATCCTGTTCGAGAACGCCGACGGTGTCGAGGACGGCGCCGAACGCTTCCGTCAGTACTACCTGACCGCACTGCGTGCCGCCGGCGCGGCGATCGAGATCCATGAACCGTCGATCCGGCCGGTCCGCCGCAGGCATTCGCGCAACGCCTGGAATCGTCTCCCGGTCGTGGTGCCGGAGCTCGCCGGACATGCCGACTTCTTCGCTGCCCGGTCGCAGACGCGGCTGGACATCGAGTCCGGACTCGTCCGCACCCTCGACGATCGCTCGATCGGGGCGATGCGCCGACAGGTCATCGCATTGCTCGATGACGTCGAAACGCTTCTCATCGCGTACGAGCAGGGCAAGCTGACGCATCAGAATGCGCGCCCAGATCGGACGGCGTGACATGACCCATTCGACCCAACCTCGGGTAATGGTGGTCGCCGGGAGATTCTGCTCGTATCATGGCAGATGAAGCCGTGGACGACGGCTGGACGGCGTCGACAGCGCGTGTGATCTCAGTGGTCGTATGTTGCTCGGGGCCGGTGGAGTTTGGGAGTTAGGAGGGTCGGTGCCTCTTTCGGAGCACGAGCAGCGGATGCTCGAACAGATCGAAAGCGCTCTGTATGCCGAAGACCCGAAGTTCGCGTCGAGTGTCAAGCATCGTCGCCTCGGGAGGTCCAGTGGCCGGCGGCGCCTGCAGGCGATCGCCATCTTCGTGGTGGGTCTGGTCCTCCTCGTCGGCGGACTCATCATCGATGTCCGGGTCGGCGGATTCCCGATCGTCAGTCTCGTCGGCTTCCTGATCATGTTCGGGGCGGGATTGCTCGCGCTCTGGGGCGGCGGCGACGGCAAGGCCGCATCCGCTTCCGCCAAGGGTGCGGGCGACGGTGCCAAGGAGTCGCGCGGCGGGGGACCGAAGCGCAAGTTCTCCGAACGCATGGAAGACCGCTTCAACAGGCGCTTCGAGCAGGAATAGACATCGGCCGGACTTCTCCGGCCGACACAGGTTCTCACTGAGGCCGCACACCGAGTGGTGTGCGGCCTCAGTCGTGTGCCTGGCCGGGTGTACCCGGGGGTTTGTCCCTGTCGCATCGGTGTTCCCCGTGGTGCCGCGCCCCGTGTTTGCATTCCCCACGGCGCCCCACCTGCATTCCCCACGGCGCCCCACCTGCATGCCCCACTTCGCCCCACGGGTGTCTGAGAGTGATCTCACCAGGCACTTTGATCATCTTCGGTCCCAGTGGTGACACGCAGTCGAGGCTGCGACGCGCCGTGTAACGGCGACACCCACCACTCCGCTGCGGCTGACTGAACTGCAGTTTTCTGATCGTGCGGGGTACGGGTGGAGTGTTGGGGGTGGAAAGTGGTGGAAAGTGGGGTACTGTGGCAGCACTGGGTGAGACGGACCGGACGTCGAACTCGGTGGGGCAGGAGGTGACGACATGTCCGTGCGATTTGTCGGCACCTACACGCCCCGGCTGGACGACAAAGGGCGGCTGACGTTGCCCGCGAAGTTCCGGGACGCATTGGCGGGAGGGGTGATGGTCACACGAGGCCAGGACCGCAGCCTGTCGGTGTACCGGTCCGAGGAGTTCGACGCGATCGCCGAACAAACCATGGCGGCATCGAGGAACAACCCCGAGGCGCGGGCGTTTCAGAGGTACTTCTTCGCGAGTACCGATGAGCAGCGCCCCGATGGGCAGGGCCGGATCACCCTGTCGTCGGAGCACCGGACTTACGCAGGCCTGTCCAAGGAATGTGTGGTGATCGGCGGTTTCGATCACCTCGAGATCTGGGACGCCCAGGCCTGGCGCGACTACCAGAGCGAGCACGAGGAGGACTTCTCCGCCGCGGGCTCCGCCGCACTGGATTCGTTGCTCTAGCCGGCTCGATGAGCGGGCGAGAAGTGAATAAGGGATCGGGTGGGTCGAGGCCTCGGCCCGGCGCGACCCTGGCGTACTTCCCCAACGCCAGGTGCGCGATCGGGCCGAGACCCCGCCTCATCGGACACCCCGGCAGCGCCGGGGCCGCATTCAGCAGTGAACGAGTCGAGCCGCACAGTCCGAGGAGAAGGCCGGTGAACGCACGCCACGAGGAGCCCGAGGACGACCCGGGCACCCCGCGGCGCTCCGGCGAGTTCGGGCACCTCCCCGTGATGGCGGCACGGATGATCGACCTGATCATCCCGGCATTCGACGCTCCCGCCGACAGCGGACCGGTCTTCGTCGACGGCACGCTCGGTGCCGGTGGCCACACCGAACTCATACTGCGTGCGAACCCTGACGTGCGGGTCATCGGAATCGACCGCGACAGTTCGGCGTTGGCGATCGCTCGTGATCGGCTGGCCGAGTTCGGCGACCGGATCACGTTCCATCAGGCCCGATTCGACGAGATCGGAGAGGTCGTCCAGGCCGCCGGTACGCCGCTCGTGGACGCTGTCCTGTTTGACCTCGGCGTCTCTTCGATGCAGCTCGACCGGGCGGACCGCGGCTTCGCGTACTCCGTCGACGCGCCCCTGGACATGCGCATGAATTCAAGCGAGACCACCACGGCCGCAGACGTTCTGAACACTTACACCCAAGGTGAACTGGCGCGGATCCTCTCCGAGTACGGCGAGGAGCGGTTCGCCGGGAAGATCGCCAAGGCCATCATCCGCGAACGTGAGCGCGAACCGTTCACCACCAGCGCACGTCTCGTCGAGCTCCTCTACGACAGCATCCCGGCAGCCACCCGACGCACCGGCGGGCATCCGGCAAAACGCACCTTCCAGGCGCTGCGTATCGAGGTCAACCACGAGCTCGACGCGCTGCGCCGTGCACTCCCGGCCGCGCTGTCGGTGCTGCGTGTCGGAGGGCGGTTGGCGGTGATGAGTTATCAGTCGCTCGAGGACCGGATCGTCAAGCGGGAGTTCGCCACCCGGACGACGTCGACGTCGCCGCCCGGTCTTCCGGTGGAATTGCCCGGCTCCGCACCGGATTTCCGGTTGGTGACCCGTGGGGCGGAGCAGGCCGACGACCACGAACGTGAGCTGAATCCCCGCTCGGCCCCGGTGCGGGTCCGGGTGATCGAACGTGTCGACGAAAAGGATCGCGCATGACGCTGCTGCAGGACATCGACGTCGATGACGACGAGGTCGGCGCCGGCCGGACGCGCCGGGTCCGACGGGAAACCGCCGGCACCGAACGGGCCACCAGATCGCGTGCGGCTCAACGGGCCATCGATCGCCGACGCAAGCGGATCGATCGAGAGAAGCGCACCGGGCGGTCCGTCGACCGGACACCGGTGGTCACCTCGGCTCCGCGCGAGACGATGTCGTTGCGCGCACGGATCACCGGCATCCCGTTCGTCGTCCCGGTGATCGCGCTGCTCGTCGTCGGGCTCGGTCTGAGTCTGTGGCTGTCGACGAAGGCGGCCGCCGACTCGTACCGGCTCGGTGAGGAGCGCCAGGAGAACCAGGCGTTGCTCGACCGCCGCGACACCCTCAAGCGCAGCTACGAATCGGGCGACTCCGCACCGGAGCTGGCCGACAAGGCGTCCCGGCTCGGTCTGATCCCCGCGAAGAACCCGGCGCGCATGATCGTGGACGGGTCCGGACGGCCGCGGGTGGTCGGCGATCCGGAACCCGCGCAGGGCAAGGCGATGCGCTCGATCAACCCGTCGACCGGGCCCGACCCGGTGGAGAAGATCGACCCGAAGAAGGTCGACGACTCCGAGGGTCTTCCCGGTGGTTCGTCGGCGGGGTCAGTTGATGCGCAACCGGATTCGTCGAACGGCACGCAGCCGAGTACGCCGTCGCAGCAAGCTCCATCCCCGGCGGCGCCGACGACCGCACCGAACACCGCCGCACCGAACACCGCCGCACCGAACCCGGGGTCGAACACGACGACTCCGACAACTCCGGCCCCTTCGGCCGGCCCGCAGAATCCGCCTGCGCCGACGGCTGTTGCGCCTGCGCCGAACGTACTGCCGCCGAGTACCAACGCGAGTGCTCCGGCCAACGCCAACGCGCCGGGCGTAAATGGGCCGCAATCGCGATAGTCGAGTGGACAATTGGCAACCATGACACGTGCCGTCTTCCAGCGCCTCGACATGTCCGGGCGCGGACGAGGTGGCCACGGCGGATCCGGACGGGGCGGCTCGGGCCGTGGCGGTTCCGGATCGTCGGGAGGTCGCGGTCCGCGCCGTCCCGAGGCGTTCCTCGGCCGCAGCCGAATCGCCGGTGCCATCGTGATCCTCGCGGTGATCGCCGTCGCCGTCCGGATGATCGTGGTCCACACCGTCGAGGCCTCCTCGATCTCGGCCCAGGCCGCCCAGCAGCGCGAGTACACCCAGGTGCTGACCGCCAAACGAGGGGCACTGCTCGACCGCAACGGCAAACCGCTCGCCTACACCGATGAGGCGCGGTCACTGACGTTCCTGCCCAAGGCGGTTCGCAAGCAGATCGAGTCCGCTCATCGAGAGGATGCCGCCCTCCCGGACGTCGACACCCGGCTCCGGGAGATCGCCAAGGGTGTGTCCTCGGCACTGGGAGGGTCGATCAGCGAACAGGACCTGCTGTCCAAACTGACCAGCGACGACACCTTCGTCTACCTGGCGCGCTCGGTGAGTCCCGAGACGGCGAACACGATCACCACCGAGTTCCCCGAGATCGGTGCCGATCCGCAGAGCATCCGGCTGTATCCGGGTGGATCGTTGGGCGCCAACATCATCGGTGACGTCAATTATGACGGGAACGGGTTGATCGGTCTCGAGGCATCCCTCGATTCGGCCCTGGCGGGCACGAACGGCTCGAAGACCTATGACCGCGGGTCGGATGGGGCGATCATCCCGGGCAGCACGCGCAACGTGCATCCGGCGATCAACGGTGCCACGGTGCGGCTCACGATCGACTCCGACATCCAGTGGTTCGTCCAGAGTCAAGTGTCGGCGGCCAAGGCCGCCTCCGGCGCCCAGAACGCGTCCGCGGTCGTGCTCGATTCGCGCACCGGAGAGGTGCTGGCGATGGCCAACGACAACACTTTCAACGCCTCGAAGCCGTTGGACGAGCAGAAGGATGCCGACCTCGGCAACCGCGCGGTCACGTCGCCGTTCGAGCCCGGCTCGGTGAACAAGATCATCGCGGCGGCCGCGGCCATCGAGTACGGGGTGACCACACCCACCGAGGTGTATCGGGTACCCGGCAGCATCAACATGGCGGGTGTCACCGTCAACGATGCGTGGTCGCACGGCGTCGAGCCGTACACCACCACCGGTATCTTCGGGAAGTCGTCGAACGTGGGCACCCTGATGCTCGCCAAGAAGATCGGGGAGAAGCGGTTCGCCGACATGGTGACCCGCTTCGGACTCGGTCAGCGGACCGGTGTCGGACTGCCCGCCGAGAGTGCCGGAGAGGTCCCGGCCCTCAGCCAGTGGTCGGGTGGTTCCTTCGCGAACCTGCCCATCGGACAGGGTCTTTCGATGACCCTGCTGCAGATGACCGCCATGTATCAGGCGATCGCCAACAACGGCATGCGCATCCCGCCGCGGATCATGGCGTCCGAGCAACGCGACGGGCAGCCCACCGACGACGTCGCCCGGCCCGATGGCGTGCGCGTGGTGAGTCCGCAGACCGCTACCACGGTGCGCGACATGTTCCGTGCCGTCCTGCAGAAGGATCCGATGGGTGTGCAGCAGGGCACCGGCTCGACCGGTGCGGTGTCGGGTTATCAGCTCTCCGGCAAGACCGGTACGGCCCAGCAGGTCGATCCGGCGTGCGGGTGCTACTCCAACTCGAACTACAACATCACGTTCGCCGGCATCGCCCCCGCCGACAATCCGCGCTACGTCATCGGAATCATGCTCGACAATCCCAAGCGCAGCTCCGATGGCAGCGGGGGACAGTCGGCGGCGCCGATGTTCGGCACGCTCGCGTCGTGGCTGCTGCAGCGCGATCGGGTCTCCCTGTCCCCGGGGCCCACGCCGCGGCTGACGCTCGAGGCGCGGTGAGTGTGACTCACACCCAGGTTGACATGCACGAGGTGCCGCGCGATCGGGACCTGATCGCGCCCCTCTGACCGGCGTTCGGTGCCCGGTTCTCACCGATACGCGTGCGATGAGGGCCTGACGGTATCGTGAGTGCGTTCTTCCGGGCCCGGACCGGGTCTGTCGAGATGATCAGCGAGGGGAGGCGGATCCAGGCGATGGCGTCGACTCGCCGTAAGCGCGCGCAGGTGGCCGAGGTGATGCCGCGCCCGACCAGCGTGGCACCGACGGCGGTGTCGGTGCTGTCCACGGCGACCGGGGCGCGTCTCGACCTGATCGGGTCGGTGCCCGCCGATGTCGAGGTCACCGGCGTGACCCTGCGGGCCCAGGACGTGATCCCCGGCGATCTGTTCGCCGCCCTGCCCGGCGGTCGGACCCACGGTGCACGCTTCGCCGAACAGGCGCTTGCCGCCGGGGCGACGGCGGTGCTCACTGATCCGGCCGGGCGCGACGAACTCACCAGTGTCCTCGGGCCCGACGCGGCCTGTGCCGTCCTCATCCATCCCGAGCCGCGGACGGTCCTCGGACCGGTCAGCGCCCGCATCTACGGCTATCCGTCCCAACGCCTGAAGCTGATCGGCATCACCGGGACCTCCGGCAAGACCACCACGGCCTACATGGTCGAGGCGGCACTGCTCGCCGGTGGCCATTCCGTCGGCCTGATCGGCACGGTGCAGACCCGCATCGACGGCGTCGCCCAACCGAGCGCGCTCACCACCCCGGAGGCCCCGACATTGCAGGCGATGTTGGCGACGATGCTCGAGCGCGGCGTCGACGCCGTCGTCATGGAGGTGTCGAGTCACGCCCTGTCGCTGGGCCGGGTCGACGGCGCCCACTTCGCGATCGGGGCGTTCACCAACCTGTCCCAGGACCACCTCGACTTCCACCACACGATGCGGGCCTACTTCGATGCGAAGGCCCAACTGTTCGCTCCGGCGTCGTCCACCCGCGCGGTGCGGCCGGTCATCTGCGTCGACGACGAGTGGGGCCGACGGATGGTCGAGGTCGCCGGCGCGGACCCGCAGACGACACCGGTGACGGTGTCCACCGGCCCGGTTCCCGCGTCGTGGCACGCAGGGCCGTCGTCGGTGGACGCCGACGGGGTGCAACACGCCACCGTGACCGCGCCCGGCGGGGTCGAGCACGACCTCACCGTCCCGCTACCCGGTCGCTACAACGTCGCGAATGCCCTGACCGCCCTGGCGATCGCCTCCGGCGCAGGTGTCGTGACCGCGACCGCCATCGACGCGATCGCCGGGGTCTCGGTGCCCGGCCGACTAGAGCGGATCGACCGCGGCCAGGACTTCCTCGTCCTCGTCGACTACGCGCACAAACCCGCCGCACTCGACGCGGTGATCGCCACGCTGCGCGATCAGACGCGCGGGCGGATCGGTGTCGTCGTCGGCGCGGGCGGCGACCGGGATACGGGCAAGCGTCCGATGATGGGCGAGATCGCTGCCCGCGGAGCCGACCTGCTGATCGTCACCGACGACAACCCACGCTCCGAGGATCCGGCCGCGATCCGGGCCGAGGTCATGGCCGGGGCCGACCGTGTGCGCGCCGAGGGTGGCGGCGCCGCGGTGGAGGAAATCGGTGATCGTGCGGACGCGATCTCGACGGCGATCGCCTGGGCGCAGACCGGCGACGCGATCCTCATCGCGGGCAAGGGCCACGAGACGGGACAGGAGATCGACGGAGTCAAGCATCCGTTCGACGACCGGGTGGTGGCGACGCAGTCACTCGACCGACTCCCGGGTGTCGCCGGCGAGGCCGCTTCGGATCGGGAGAACGGGGAGTGAGCGCGCCGCGGGTGCTCGTCGCCCCGGTCCCGGCCGGGATCGACGACGTGCGGACGATGTTGCGGGATCTCGCCGAGGCCGGCGCCGTCGCGCGCGCCGCCGACGACACGAGCCGCACGTGGGTGATCATCGGCGAGGTCGCCGTCGGCGCCGGACTCAGCGAGAACGACGGTGTCGTCGAACACGATCGGCTCGGCCGTCAGGCGGTTCGACTCGCCGTCGACAAGACGCTGTGTGTCGGAGGGTCCCGATCGGTGCGCGCACTGCATCAGGGGGCGATCATGGAAGGCTCCTGGGGGGACGAGGCGCGCCTGGTCGCCTCGACTGCCGAGGCACGAGAACTGCTGAGCGAACCGGGGGACTGGTGTCCGGAGTCCGCGGACGTCGTCTTCGTCGCCGCCGCGAGCCCGGAGATCGCCGCGCTCGCGGAACTGTGGCGGGACGGGTGATGACCGACGTGGCTGCACGGCGACGACCCGCACGAGAGGGGATGGCAGCCGCGCCCCGAGACCGACCGACCGACGACGAACGAGAGAGAGCCACGACGGTGACAGGGCAGACGAGGACGACGCGGTGACACAGATCCTGATCGCGGGCGGCATCGCGCTGGCGGTGTCGATCCTGCTCACCCCGTTCCTGATCCGGCTGTTCACCCGACAGGGTTTCGGTCAGGAGATCCGGGTCGAGGGTCCGCAGAGCCATCAGACGAAGCGCGGGACGCCGTCGATGGGTGGCGTCGCGATCCTCGCCGCGCTGTGGGCCGGGTACCTCGGGTCGCATCTGGTCGGGCTGTTCACCGGTGGTACCGGAGTGACGGCATCCGGCTTGTTGGTCCTGGGTCTCGCGACGGCGCTCGGCATCGTCGGCTTCCTCGACGACATCATCAAGATCCGCAAGCACCGCAACCTCGGCCTGAACAAGACCGCGAAGTCGATCGGGCAGTTCGTCGCCGCCATCCTCTTCGGTGTGCTGGTGCTGCAGTTCCGCAACGACGCCGGCTACACCCCGGCCAGCACCCACCTGTCCTATGTCCGCGACATCGACGCCATCTCGATGTGGTCGGCGGTGTTCGTGGTGTTCTGCTGGCTGGTCGTCGCGGCATGGTCGAACGCGGTCAACTTCACCGACGGACTGGACGGTCTCGCCGCCGGATCCATGGCGATGGTCCTGGGCTCCTACGTCCTCGTGACGTTCTGGCAGTACCGCAACGCGTGCACCGGTGGGCCGAAGGCGACGCAGGAGATCACCCCCGGTTGCTACGTCGTCCGTGATCCCCTCGACCTCGCGCTGATCGCCGTCGCGGGCGGCGGCGCCTGCCTCGGGTTCCTGTGGTGGAACGCCGCACCCGCCAAGATCTTCATGGGCGACACCGGATCCCTGGCGCTCGGCGGCATGCTCGCCGGATTGTCGATCACGACCCGCACCGAACTGCTCGCCGTCGTCATCGGTGCACTCTTCGTCGCCGAGATCGTCTCCGTCGTCATCCAGATCGCGTTCTTCCGGACGACCGGCCGACGGGTGTTCCGCATGGCACCGTTCCATCACCACTTCGAACTCGGTGGCTGGGCCGAGACGACGGTGATCATCCGATTCTGGCTGCTGACGGCCATCGCGTGCGCTCTGGGCCTGTCGTTGTTCTACAGCGAGTTCCTGGCCGTCAGTGGCTGATCGGCAGACGATGACCGATGTGACCGAGCTGGCCGGCAGGCCCGTCGTGGTGGCCGGCGCCGGGACGGCCGGGCGGTCGGCGGCACGGTTCCTCACCGGCGTCGGTGCGCGGGTGACGGTCGCGGATGCGCGGTTCGGGCCGGACACCCCCGCCGACGACGAGCTCGCGGCGCTGGGAGCGCGGACGGTGGCGATGTCGGAACTGCTCGACGACGACTCGTGGAGCGCGACGACCGACCTGATGATCGTGTCTCCCGGATTCGCGCCGACCCACCCGCTCATGCAGCTCGTGGCCGATGCCGGCCTCCCGATGTGGGGGGAGGTCGAACTCGCCTGGCGGGTGGACCGCGCCGGGATGCTCGGGGCGCCCCGCACCTGGCTGGTGGTGACCGGGACGAACGGCAAGACCACGACCACCTCGATGCTGGCAGAGATCGTCGATGCCGCCGGGCTGGCGGGCGCGGCGTGCGGCAACATCGGCCTCCCGGTTCTCGACGCCATGCAGCAGGAACCGCGTGTCGACGTGCTCTGCGCCGAACTGTCGTCATTCCAGTTGCACTGGGCGCCGTCGGTGTCGCCGGACGCCGGCGTGGTGCTCAACATCGCCGACGATCACCTCGACTGGCACGGATCGTTCGACGCCTACGCCGAGGCGAAGACCATCGCGCTGCACGGTGCGATCGGGGTGGTGGGCCTCGACGACCGGGTGGCCTCGGCATTGCCGGTCGCGGGCCGCCGCGTCGGTTTCACCCTCGGTGCACCCGGCGACGACGAGCTCGGCATCGTCGACGGGACGCTCGTCGATCGCGCGTTCGGGCCGGACCGGGAGTCGCGGGAGTTGGTCGAGGCCGACGTCATCCGACCACCGGGACCGTCGGGCGTCGCCGACGCACTGGCGGCCGCGGCGATCGCGCTGGCCATCGGTGTCACGCCCGAGGCCGTGGCGGCCGGCCTCCGGGGATTCAGCCCCGGGGCACATCGTGGGGACGTCGTCGCCACGGTCGACGGTGTCGACTACATCGACGACTCCAAGGCCACCAATCCGCACGCGGCGCAGGCCGCGATCCGCGGTCACCGGCGGGTGATCCTCGTCGCCGGCGGATTGCTCAAGGGAGCCTCTGTCGACGAGCTGGTGCGCGACACCCGCGAACGCCTGGCCGCCGTCGTGGCCATCGGACGGGACCGCGATGTGATCGTCGAGACGATCGCGCGACACGCCCCAGAAGTCCCAACAGTCACAGTATTCACAGGGGACGATGGTCGGGTGACTGTTCAGCTCGCGACCGCGACCCTCGAGGATGCCCTGCCCGCGGACCTGACGCGCCCCGCCTCGTCGGACGATCCCGACGCGCGGTCGTCGGCGACCCGGGATGACGAGGCCGCGGCCGTCGCCGTGATGGAGCGTGCCGTCGCGATCGCCGCGCACCTCGGCCGTGTCGTCGACGACCGCCCGGATGCGGTGCTGCTGGCCCCGGCCGCGGCGTCATTGGACATGTTCGCCGGCTACGGCCGGCGCGGCGACGCGTTCGCGGCCGCCGCCCGAGCGTTACCCGGGGCGGCGGACACGAGCGGGTCGCCGCGATGAGCGGCACCTCCGACGCATCGTCGTCGGCGTCCACGCCGGACGTGAAGGCCTCCTCGGCATCGTCGGCGTCGACCGGTCACACCTGGGGCGCGACGATCGTCGAGGCCGTGCGCAACCTGCTCGCCCGGCCACTCGCGTCGTATCACCTGATCCTCACCATCGCGTTCCTGCTGACCGCATTCGGACTCGTGATGGTGCTGTCGGCGTCGTCGGTCGAGGGCTACTCCAAGGACGGGTCGTCGTACGGGCTCTTCGCCACGCAGGTGATCTTCGCGCTCCTCGGCCTCGTCGGCTTCTACATCATGCTGCGTATCCCGGTGCGGTTGCTGCGGCGGGTCGCGGCCCCACTGATCATCGTGACGACGATCCTGCTCGCGCTGGTCCTCGTCCCCGGCATCGGCACCCTCAGTCAGGGTGCGCGCCGATGGTTCGTCGTCGGCGGGTTGTCGGTGCAGCCGTCCGAGCTGGTCAAGGTCGCCCTGTGTGTGTGGGGTGCGCATCTGCTCGCGTCGCGTCGTCGGGAGAACGCGTCGCTCAAGGAATTGCTGATCCCGCTGCTCCCGGTGGCTATGCTGATCTGCCTGCTGATCATCCTCGAACCCAATCTCTCCACGACGATCACCATCGCGATCATCGTCGGCGCACTGCTCTGGTTCGCAGGCCTGCCAGCCAAGGTGTTCCTGTCGTTCGCCGCCGTCGGAACCGCGCTGGCCGTGCTGCTCGCCCTCGTCGAGGGATACCGGTCGCAACGCGTGATGAGCTTCCTCGGGAGTATCGACGACCCGCAGGGCGCGGGGTACCAGGCGCGGCAGGCGACGTATGCGCTCGCCAACGGCGGGGTCTTCGGCGTCGGCCTCGGGCAGAGCCGGGCGAAGTGGAACTACCTCCCGAACGCACACAACGACTTCATCTTCGCGATCATCGGTGAGGAACTCGGACTCATCGGCGGCCTGTTGGTGGTCATCCTGTTCGCCATCCTGGCCTTCATCGGCTTCCGGATCGCGGCCCGGTCGGTGGACCCGTTCCTGCGACTGATGACTGCGACGATCACCGTGCTCATCACCGCCCAGGCGTTCATCAACATCGGATACGTCATCGGTTTGCTGCCGGTCACCGGCATCCAGCTGCCCCTGCTGTCCGCGGGTGGTACGTCGACACTGACGGTGCTGGCGATGCTCGGCCTCCTGGCGAATGCGGCCCGGCACGAACCGGAAGCCGTCGCCGCGCTCGTCGGCGGCGACGAGGGCCGTCTGGGCCGGTGGCTGCGACTGCCGGCGCCGGTGCCGTACCGACCGAGCCGGGCCGACGCCCTGCGCGACCGACTCGACCGCCGCCGTCCGGACCGTGCCCAGGCCGACCGGGCACGCCCCGGGCGGGCGCGCCCGACCCCGCCGGCCGCCCCGTCGCGCTGGGCGCGACTGCGCCGTCGGCGTTCCGGGCCGGCGGAGCAGCCCGCACGCGATCAGGCCCCGTCGCGGGCCCGGGCACCGCGCACGTCCACAATTCGGGTCGACTACCGTACGGGGTATTCCGGCACGGCTGATCGCGGTGACGGTTCGGTCTCCTCCTGGTCGCCCCGTGCGGCCTCGGCACGATCAGGTGCGACGCGTTCGGCGTCGGCGCGGTCGGGTTCGGCCCGGGGAGGGGGCGGACATGCGACCGGCGATCGGCGGACGACGTCGGCGCCGCAGTGGCGTCCGACGGATCGGCCCACCTGGTCGCGACGCTGACGTCGGGGCGAGCCACGCTCGCCCGCCGGTAACCGACGTTCACAGATGCGAAATGGAGTAGTGCACCGGTGAGTTCTGGGCGAGATCGGTCACGATCGGAACGTCCCCTGTCGGTGGTGGTCGCCGGTGGGGGAACGGCCGGGCACATCGAGCCCGCACTCGCGGTCGCCGACGCGGTCACGCGGATCGACTCGACGGCGCGGGTGACCGCCCTCGGCACCATCCGCGGGCTGGAGACCACGCTGGTCCCCGAACGTGGCTATCACCTGGAACTCATCCCGCCGGCCCCGCTGCCACGCAAGCCCGGACTGGAACTCGCGAAGACTCCGGCCCGGCTGATCCAGGCGGTGACGACGACTCGTTCGGTGCTGGCCGAGGTCGGCGCAGACGTCGTCGTAGGCTTCGGCGGATACGTCGCCCTGCCCGCCTACCTCGCCGCCCAGATGCATGTCCGCGGCCGCAGCCGACTGCCCATCGTGATCCACGAGGCCAACGCGAGCGCCGGGATCGCGAACAAGGTGGGTGCCCGTCTGGCCGACCGCGTGATGGCCGCCGTGCCCGGGTCCGGCCTTGATGCCGAGGTGGTCGGCATCCCCGTGCGCGGGGTGATCGCCGAACTCGACCGTCCCGGGCTGCGGGCCAAGGCACGTCACTACTTCGGACTCGACGAGGACGCGCCGACACTCCTCGTGTTCGGCGGTTCCCAAGGCGCGCAACGCATCAACGAGGCGGTGGCCGGTGCGGCAGGCCCTCTCGGCACGGCCGGGATCGGCGTGCTGCACGCCTACGGACCGAAGAACACGATCCACCCCCAGTCGCCCGACGACGCACCGCCCTATCGCGGGGTCGGCTATCTCAAACGGATGGACCTGGCCTACGCCGCCGCCGATCTCGTCATCTGCCGCTCGGGAGCGATGACGGTGGCCGAGATCTCGGCGACCGGGCTGCCGGCGGTCTACGTGCCGCTGCCGCACGGCAACGGCGAGCAGCGCCTCAACGCGCTGCCGGTCGTCGAGGCGGGCGGAGGCGTCATCGTCGACGACGCCGACATCACGTCGGAGTGGGTGGCCCGCGAGGTACCCGCACTGCTCGCCGACACCGGTCGTCTGGCCGCGATGTCGGCGGCCGCGACCGGGACCGGGCACCGCGACGCCGCGTCGGCGGTCGCCTCGGCCGCCCTCGATCTCGCCGCCGAATACCGGGCGGGCGATCACCGTGGTCGGCTGCGCGCGGCGTTTCGCTCTCACGGTTCGGGGTCGCAGCGGTGAGAATCGACACGTGCGGCACGGTGAACGCCGTGAGGTTCTCGACGAGCGGAGAGGTGTGGCGATGAGCGACGGGCCACACGCGCCCACGGGCGAACTCCCCGAACAACTTCGTCGAGTCCACATGGTCGGCATCGGTGGTGCCGGCATGAGCGGGCTCGCCCGCATCCTGCTCGCTCGAGGCGGCCAGGTGTCGGGCTCGGACGCGAAGAACAGCCGCGGCATCCTGGCGTTGCGCACCCGTGGCGCCCGCATCCAGGTGGGTCACGATCCATCGGCGCTCGACCAGATCCCCGGCGGACCGTCGGTCGTGGTCACCACCCACGCGGCGATCCCGAAGACGAATCCCGAACTGGTCGCGGCACGGTCGCGGGGCATCCCGATCCTGCTGCGTCCACGCGTGCTGGCCGAGTTGATGGGCGGCTATCGAACCGTGCTGGTGGCCGGCACCCACGGCAAGACCTCCACGACGTCGATCGCGGTCGTCGCGCTGCAGCACTGCGGACTGGATCCGTCGTTCGCGGTCGGCGGCGAGCTGAACGAATCGGGCACCAACGCCCATCACGGCAGCGGCGGGATCTTCGTCGCGGAGGCCGACGAGAGCGACGGCTCGTTGCTCGAATACACCCCGGACGTCGTCGTGGTGACCAACATCGAGGTCGATCACCTCGACTTCTTCGGCAGCCGTGAGGCATACGTCAAGGTGTTCGACGCGTTCGCCGAGCGGATCGCGGACGGCGGAACCCTCGTCGTGTGCCTCGACGACGAGGGGGCGGCCGACTTCGCGGGGCGGTGCGCCGGATCACTGGCCACCCGCGGTATCTCGGTGCTCGGCTACGGGGACGGGAGGTACGCCGACCGCGCACCGGCGGCCACCCACGCGGCGCGCCTGGAGTCATGGGAGGCCCGAGGTGCCGGGGGAGAGGCACGGGTCCACTTCGACGTGCCGGTGTCCGACGACATCGTCGAGCGCCGCATCGCGCTGACTGTCCCGGGCCGGCACATGGCGCTCAACGCACTCGGTGCCATCGTGGCGTGCGTCCGCGCGGGCGCGGCCCTCGACGACGTGATCCGTGGCGTCGAGGCGTTCGGCGGTGTGCATCGTCGATTCGAGTTCCGCGGCCGCACAGGCGGTGTCGATGTCTTCGACGACTACGCCCATCACCCGACAGAGGTGCGGGCGGTCCTGACCGCCGCACGCCTCGCCGTCGAGAGTGCGGCTGCGGAGAGTGACGACGAACCCGGCGACCCCGCCGACGCCGACGACACTGCCGCGACCGTCGGGCCGGGTCGTGTGATCGCCGTCTTCCAGCCGCACCTGTACTCCCGCACTCAGGAGTTCGCCGCGGAGTTCGCGGCAGCACTCGACCTCGCCGACCACGTCGTCGTCGCCGACGTCTACGGCGCACGCGAGCAGCCCATCCCCGGGATCAGTGGCGCCAGTATCGCCGATCGGGTGACCCGTCCGGTCGTCTTCGTGCCCGACCTGTCGGCCCTGGCGCGGACCGTCGCGTCGATCGCCCGGCCGGGTGATCTGGTACTCACGCTCGGCGCCGGCGACATCACCATGCAGGGCCCGGAGATCCTCGCGGCCCTGGACGCTGCCCCGGCCGATGCCACACCGGTCGCTTCCGATGCCGACGGCGGCGGCACCGTCGAGGTGACGGTGGACGGCCCGGCCGTCGGCCCGGCGAATCCGCGGCGACCCGCGGCGGACGCCCCGGGACCGACGCCATGATCCGACGCGGGCGGGGATCGACGCAGCGCTCGCGTCTGCTGCTCGGCACCCTGCTGGTGGTCGTCGTGGTGGTCGGGTTGGGTCTCATCGCCTACTTCACCCCGCTCATGTCGGTGCGCTCGACCGACGTCGTGGCCAACCGCGCCGTCGCCACCGACGAGATCGTCGGCGCCGCCCACGTGCCGGACGGCACACCTCTGCTCCAGGTCGACACGCAGGCGGTCGCCCAGCGGATCGCGGCCATCCCGTCGATCGAATCGGTCCGCGTCCAGCGCAGCTACCCGTCGTCGCTGACCATCACCGTCGTCGAACGACAGCCGGTCGCCAAGGTCACCGAGGGGCAGAAGGTCCACGTCCTCGACCGGACCGGCGTCGGCTACCTGACCTTCGACACGAGCACCGGTGTGCCGCCCGAGATGAAGCGGTTGCCCGAGTTCGCGACACCGAACCCGGGCCCGGGCGATCCGACCACCGTGGCGACCCTGACCGCGGTCTCCGAACTGCCCGAGACGATCTCGGGCAAGCTCGTCAAGGTCACCGCGTCCTCGCCGGTCGACATCGAGTTCACCCTCAAGGGCAACAAGACAGTTGTGTGGGGGGACAGCGAGCGCGGCGCCGAGAAGGCGCGCACGCTGACGGCGCTGCTCACCCGCCCGGCAACCATGTACAACGTCTCGAGCCCGGAGTTCCCGGCCTACAAATGACCTGGTGGACCGGCGATCTGACGTCCGGTACCCCTCCGGTGACCGCCACGGCCGTGGAATCCCGTGTGACAACGGTGAAAAAAGAAACGACCAAGTTCGCGACACGCCGACCGCTTGCTGGCCTGCCCGCGGTCGGATGCCTAGCGTCATCCCCAACATCCATCTACTTGACATAACTCTAAATCTGTGGTTGAGGTTTAGAGTTTCGGGATCGAACGAGGAAGGCGGGCACATGACGCCACCGCACAACTACCTGGCCGTGATCAAGGTCGTCGGCATCGGCGGCGGCGGCGTCAACGCCGTCAACCGAATGATCGAGCAGGGGCTGAAAGGTGTTGAGTTCATTGCGATCAACACCGACGCCCAGGCCCTGCTGATGAGTGACGCCGACGTCAAACTCGACGTCGGTCGAGACTCGACACGTGGGCTCGGCGCCGGTGCCGACCCGGAGGTCGGCCGGCGGGCCGCCGAGGACGCACGCGACGAGATCGAGGAACTCCTCAAGGGTGCGGACATGGTGTTCGTGACGGCAGGGGAGGGCGGTGGCACCGGCACGGGTGGTGCGCCCGTCGTCGCGTCGATCGCACGGAAACTCGGTGCCTTGACCGTCGGTGTGGTCACCCGGCCATTCTCCTTCGAGGGCAAGCGCCGCGGAGGGCAGGCCGAGGCCGGCATCACCGCGTTGCGTGAATCGTGCGACACGCTGATCGTGATCCCGAATGACCGGCTGCTGCAGCTCGGCGATGCACAGGTCAGCCTGATGGACGCCTTCCGCAGCGCAGATGAGGTGTTGCTCAACGGCGTTCAGGGCATCACCGATCTGATCACCACTCCCGGTCTCATCAACGTCGACTTCGCGGATGTGAAGGGTGTCATGAGCGACGCCGGCAGCGCTCTCATGGGCATCGGATCGTCGCGGGGCGAGGACCGCGCGAAGAAGGCCGCCGAGGCCGCGATCAACTCGCCGCTGCTCGAGGCGTCGATGGAAGGTGCACGCGGCGTGCTGATCTCGATCGCCGGCGGCAGTGATCTCGGCCTGTTCGAGATCCACAACGCGGCGACACAGGTCCAGGAGGCAGCCCACGAGGACGCCAACATCATCTTCGGCACGGTCATCGACGACAACCTCGGCGACGAGGTCCGCGTCACCGTGATCGCGGCCGGATTCGACGGCGGCACGCCGCGCAAGCGCACCGACGTGCCGGCCGCCGCCGGAAAACCGTCGGTCACCTCGGGGCAGGCCGGAACCGTCGGCGCCACCGCACAGGACAACGATCCGCTGTTCGGCAAGATGCCTGCCGGGACCGGCGACCCCTTCGTCGAGGCGCAGGAACGGCCGCGGCGCAACAACGTCACCCTCGACGACGACGACGTGGACGTGCCGTCGTTCATGAAGCGCTGAGGCGGGCCATGCGGGTTCGCCGCGTGGTCACCGACCGCACGGGCGGGGTGTCGGCGCCGCCGTACGACTCCTTCAACTTGGGCGATCATGTCGGTGACGATCCGAAAGCCGTTGCGGACAACCGAGATAGGCTCGCCGGCCAGATCGGCTTGCCACCGGACCGGGTGGTCTGGATGGAGCAGATCCACAGCCGCAACGTCACTGTCGTGACAGGTCCGGTCGAGGGCGCCGTGCCCGCGACCGATGCCCTCGTGACGACCGAACCCGATCTCGCCCTGGCGGTGCTCAGTGCTGACTGCGTCCCGGTCCTGCTCTCCGACGACGAGGCCGGGGTCATCGCCGGCGTGCACGCGGGCCGGGTGGGTGCGCGCGTCGGCATAATCCCGGCCACTCTGCGCGCCATGATCGGCCTGGGCGCCCGGCCCGAACGCATCGGCGCCCTGCTCGGGCCCGCGGCCTCCGGCAGCAATTACGAGGTACCCGCGCAGGTGCAGCATGACGTGGAGGAACGGCTTCCGGGTAGTGCCTGCGTGACCGCGAAGGGCACGACCGGACTGGATCTGCGGGCGGGACTGCGTCGCCAGTTGCTGGCCGCCGGCGTTGCCGCGGTCGCCGCCGACCCGCGGTGCACCATCGACGATCCCGACCTGTTCAGTCACCGCCGGGGTGCGCCGACCGGTCGCCTCGCCTCGGTGATCTGGATCGATTCGCGCGACGAGACGGCCGATGCCTGACGGGGCTCCCGATCCACGGAGTCGGGAACTCGCCGAACGGTATTCGGCTGCGTGCGCCCGGCTCGACGCCGCGGCGGACGCGGCCGGGCGCGATCGCGGCGGGATCGAGTTGCTGGTCGTCACCAAGTTCTTCCCGGCCGACGACGTGCGCAGGTTGATCGCACTCGGTGTGCGATCCTTCGGGGAGTCGCGCGAGCCGGAGGCATCGCGCAAGATCGCCGGGATCCACGCCGACGACCCGCTTTCCGAAGACGCGGGCGTCGTCTTCGACATGATCGGGTCGGTCCAGTCGAAGAAGGCGCGATCGGTCGCGGAGTGGGCACGGGCAGTGCACTCGGTCGACCGCGACAAGGTCGTCGACGCCTTGGCGCGGGGTGCCGAATCGGCCCTGGATGCCTCTGTCCGGACGGGTCCGCTGGGTGTGCTGCTGCAGGTCAGCCTGGACGGTGATCCGCACCGGGGCGGAGTGCTCGTCGAGGATCTGCCCGAGCTCGCCGAGCGCGTGCGAGCGGCCTCGGCGCTGGAGCTCCGCGGGCTCATGGTGATCGCGCCGGTCGACGGACCGGCGGAGAAGTGGATGGCGCGCGCGGCCGACATCCGCGCGCGGTTCCTCGCCGATCATCCGGATGCCGGAGAACTGTCCGCAGGTATGTCCGGTGATCTCGAGGCCGCCGTCACACATGGCTCGACATGCGTGCGTGTCGGTACCGCGATCATGGGTCCCCGGCCGCTAGTCTCTCAGTAATCACATTGGTCACATGAGAACCAACGAGCACACTGATCAACAACAGCACCACCGATTGCTCCCGATCTACTCGCTGGCAGCGTTGGACCGACAGAGAGGCCAGAAATGACGTCGATGCAGAAGTTCAAAGCATATTTCGGCATGGTGCCTCCGAGTGACTACGAGGACGACTACCTGGAGGAGCCGGGCAGTTCCGTGCGTGGCGGTCGCGGCTACCGCGACGACTACTACGGTGATGCGCCTTACCGGGAGTCGTCGTTCCGTGAGGGGCCGCGCGACGCCGACTATGCCTACGTCGACGACCGTCGCTATCCGGGTGAGTTCGAGCCGCAGGGCTACGACGCCGGCTTCGAACCCGTCCCGGAGTACGCCTACGCCGGTGCCCGGCACATGGGCGGCCCCGACCCCGTCGAGCGGGTCCGCGCGGCACATCGCCTCGAGCCTCTGCAGCGCTCGGGGATGCGGCCGACCGGGGTGGTGCGGACCGCGGTGGTCCCCGACGAGCGCGCCGAACTCGAGCGCGTGTTCGCCGACGGCCCGCTGCAGAAGATCACCACCCTGCGTCCGTCGGACTACAGCGAGGCACGCACCATCGGCGAGCGGTTCCGCGACGGCAATCCGGTCATCATGGACCTCGTCGACATGAGCAACGACGACGCCAAGCGACTCGTCGACTTCGCCGCGGGACTCGCGTTCGCGCTCCGCGGCTCGTTCGACAAGGTCGCCACGAAGGTGTTCCTGCTGTCGCCCGCCGACGTCGACGTCTCACCCGAGGATCGCCGCAAGATCGCCGAGACCGGCTTCTACAACCACAGCTGATCGCCCGGCGTCGCGCCGGTCATCGACCCAGCGGCCCGCCCGTCGTCCCCGGACGACCGGTGGGCCGCTGCGTTGTCGGGGCCGCCCGGGTTCTCGATCGTGCGGTCGTCCATCGGCGGGATCTGCGCCGTGACCACCGTCATGGCTGCCCTGAGCGGGTCGGATGCCCGACCCTCCGACATTTCAGGCAATCTGGTGGCGTGACGATTCTGTTCCAGGTCCTCTATTACGTGCTGTTCATCTACTGGCTGCTGCTGTTGGCGCGACTCGTCGTCGAGCTCGTCCGCACTTTCGCTCGGGAATGGCGCCCCACCGGTGTCGCCGTTGTGATCATCGAGATCGTGTTCACCGCGACCGACCCACCGATCCGCGCGCTGCGACGGATTCTGCCGCCGATCCCGCTGGGCCCGGTACGGCTGGATCTCTCACTGATGATCGTGATGATCGTGGTCCTGATCGCGATGCAGATCGTGAGCTCGCTGAGCCGGAGTTCGGCGAGCGCGCTGGCGATCGCGGGACTCGCATGACCTGCGCCGACGAATCGGTCGCTCTCGATGATCCGCGACGCGCCGACCCGCGTTCGTGACCACTTCGTGACCATTGCCACCCGGTGGTCTACGGTTGGATGGTCATCATCGAGTGACTGTTGCATTGCAGGAGTGCATCGAAGTCCTGCTACCAACGATTCTCGTGTGACAGGATTTGACGCCAGTTACCAATTGGACTGGTATGAATAAACAGTGACAGCCTGTAGCAAAGACTGTGCAGACTGGGTGCGCTGCCAACTGAAGACAGTGTGATCCACCAAACTCGACTGACAATGAGGGGAACCGACATGCGGCTGACACCAGCTGATGTGCACAACGTCGCGTTCAGCAAACCGCCTATCGGTAAACGCGGCTACAACGAAGACGAAGTTGATCAGTTCCTCGACTTTGTCGAGGCGGAACTCGCCCGTCTCATCGAGGAGAACGGCGACCTGAAGCAGCGGGTCGAGGAACTCGAAGGCGATCTCGCCGAGGCCCGTTCGTCGGCATCCGCCGGTGGCACTGCCCCGGCCGCGGAGGAGCGCACCCAGGTGTTCGCCGCCGCGCCGGTCGCGCCCGAGACACCTGCCCCGGCACCCGAGCCGACACCGCGGCCCGAGTTCGGCGAGGACGACGCCAATGTCCGTGCCGCACGCGTGCTCGCGCTCGCCCAGGACACCGCGGATCGTCTGACCTCCACCTCGCGGCAGGAGGCGGAGTCCCTTCTGGCCGACGCCCGCTCGCGGGCCGACGCGATGGTCACCGACGCTCAGACCAAGTCCGACGCGATGCTGACCGATGCACGGCAGCGTTCCGAGGCCATCCTCGCCGACGCGCAGACCCGGTCGGAGGCACAGGTGCGACAGGCACAGGAGCGTGCCGACGCACTGCAGACCGACGCCGAGCGCAAGCACAGCGAGATCATGGGCACCATCAATCAGCAGCGGACCGTGCTCGAGGGCCGGATCGAGCAGTTGAAGGTGTACGAACGTGAATACCGGACCCGTCTGAAGACCTACCTGGAATCCCAGCTCGAGGAACTGCAGCAGCGTGGCAGCGCGGCGCCGGTCGAGGGCGGGAGAGCAGACTCCTTCTCGTCGGATCCGGGTAACGGCGGATTCACCAGCTACTCACCGAGTTAATCGGCGGACTGGCGGAGAGTCTTCGTGCTGACGCTCGCCCTGGCGGCAACTCTCGTAGGGTTCGTGTTGTTGGTGCTCGGCCTGGTCACGGGCACGGTGTGGCTTGCCGTCTCGTGCATCGTCGTCTGTCTCGTCGGGGTGGGTTTTCTCATCGCGGACATCGTCGGGTCGAGCCGTCGCGATGATGAGCCGTCCATCGGTGATTTCGTCGACGGGGCGAACGATTCCGACGCCGCCGACGCCGCCGACGACGGCATCGACGACACGGCCGGTCGCCGGACCGCGCAGGTGCCCGACGACGACGTGTCGCTGGGCGGCCTGGTCGCCCGAGGGCCCGCTGCTCCGGATGTCCCCTCGTCCGGGAGCGGCCCGACACCCCCGGCACCGAGGCAACCCGTGCCACCTACGGCGCAGCCGTCCGGTAGTGCTCCCGGGGCGCGCGCAGACGATCCGCGGACACCCCGGCGTGAGGGCACTCTCGACGACTACCTCCGCTCGGTCGGCGGTGCCGACGACGCGGCGACCCGTCGTCAGTCGCCGCCGGACCGCGGTTATCCCGGTCCGGGAGGCCCGAGGAGCGGCGCGAACAGCCCGTATCCGCAGCCGACACCCCCGCGGCCGGCTCCGGGGCAGACACCCCCTGCTCCACCGATTCCGCCGGGTGTCGAACCGCACCGCCGGCCGGGGCCCTACCCCGGGGGTGACCCCGCGACGGAGTCCTTCGGGATGCCGTCCCCCCGGAGTGCTGCCGCGCCGACTCCTGCGCCGACACAGGCCAGGCGGCCCGACGGTTCCACGCCCGGCGGGTGGGAATCCGCGGAGCGGTCCAACCGCACGGACGGCCCCGACGGAGAACCGTCGCGCACGCAGAAGTTCGACCCGCTCGACCCGAACTGGCGTCCGCCGCTCGACTGATCGGCCCGGTCATCGGCGGGTCGGTGTCGGAAAACGATTCGTCCGTTCGGGTGCGCCGCGGCTACACTCGATGCTGCGTCGATCCGGCCATCACCGGGGAGCACCCGGAAGAACGGGAGTCCGGCACTCAGCTGCGCCGACATCCTCAGTAGAACCGGGCGGGGAGCGGCCCGTCACAGCCGTGGGTTCACATCAGCTGATGTGAACCGTCGAGTGGCGCCACGCTCCTCTACCGAGGATCTGACCGGCGCAAGCGGGGTGGTACCGCGCACACGAGTGGTCGTCGACCACGGATCTGCGTCCCCGTGCCAGAGCAGCAGTTCGTATGCCAGGCACGAGGAGAGCGACGATGACCGAGACGGTCGGCAGCAACGACACCACCGACACCTTCTCCGACCCTCACGGGTCTCCCTCCGCAGGCTCGTCGGAGTCGCGGGTCTATCCGGTCGTCGACATGACGGGCGGAACCGGTCGCGGCGCCCCGTCGTTCCCGGCGGTCGAGGAACGGGTCCTCGACTACTGGGCCGACGACCAGACGTTCACCGCGTCCATCGAGAATCGTGCGGACGCCGAGGAGTTCGTCTTCTACGACGGACCGCCGTTCGCCAACGGGTTGCCGCACTACGGGCACCTGCTCACCGGCTACGTCAAGGATCTGGTACCGCGGTACCAGACCATGCGCGGCAAGAAGGTGGAGCGCCGCTTCGGCTGGGACACTCACGGTCTGCCCGCCGAACTCGAGGCCGAACGCCAACTCGGCATCACCGACAAGTCGGAAATCGAGTCGATGGGCATGGAGAAGTTCAACGACTACTGCCGCGACTCGGTGCTACGCTACACCGGCGAATGGCGCGATTACGTGACCCGGCAGGCGCGATGGGTCGACTTCGACGACGACTACAAGACCCTCGACATCGACTTCATGGAGTCGGTCATGTGGGCGTTCAAGCGTCTCTACGACAAGGGGCTCATCTACCAGGGTTACCGGGTCCTGCCCTACAGCTGGTATGAGCAGACCCCCCTGAGCAACCAGGAGTCCAAGCTCGACGACGCCTACCGCATGCGGCAGGACCCCGCGGTCACCGTCCGGATGCCGCTGTCGGTGCCCGACGGTCCGTTGGCGTCGCTGGACGGCGTGAACGCGCTGATCTGGACCACCACGCCGTGGACGCTGCCGTCGAACCTGGCGATCGCGGTCAACCCCGACGTCGAATACGTCCATGTCCGGGCGGCCGACGGCCAGGAGTACCTGCTGGCGAAGGCATTGCTCGGCAGCTACGCCAAGGAGATCCCCGAGCCCGAGGTCCTCGGCAGCTACGGCGGCGCCGAACTCGCCGGCCTCTCTTACACGCCGCCGTTCGACTTCTTCCTCGGTCATCCGAACGCGCACCGTGTGCTGCTCGGAGACTACGTGACGACCGAGAGCGGTACCGGCGTCGTCCATCTCGCGCCTGCATTCGGTGAGGAGGACATGGAGCTGTCGATGGCCAACGGCATCGAGGTCGTGCAGCCGCTCGATCCGGGCGGCCGGTTCACCGCCCTCGTGCCGCCGTACGAGGGCATGATGGTGTTCGATGCGAACCCGGTGATCATCAAGGACCTCAAGGGGATCGGCAAGATCCTGCGGCACGACACCATCGAGCACTCCTATCCGCACTCGTGGCGGTCGGGAAAGCCGTTGATCTACATGGCCGTTCCGTCGTGGTTCGTCGCGGTCACCCCGATCAAGGAACGCATGCTCGAGCTCAACCAGCAGATCATCTGGGCGCCGGCGCACATCCGTGACGGCCAGTTCGGCAAGTGGCTCGAGGGTGCGCGCGATTGGAACATCAGCCGCAATCGCTTCTGGGGTGCGCCGATCCCGGTGTGGGTCTCCGACGACCCCGAGTTCCCGCGCGTGGACGTGTACGGATCGCTCGACGACCTCGAACGCGACTTCGGGGTGCGCCCGGACAATCTGCACCGGCCCTACATCGACGAGCTGACCCGGCCCAACCCCGACGACCCGTCGGGGAAGTCGACGATGCGGCGGGTACCCGAGGTGCTCGACTGCTGGTTCGAGTCGGGTTCCATGCCGTTCGCGCAGGTGCACTATCCGTTCGAGAACGCTGAGTGGTTTGACGGGGCGAGCGCAGCGACGGGGGATCACGCCGGGGCGGACGGCGCGTTGCCGCACAATCCCGGTGACTTCATCGTCGAGTACAACGGTCAGGCGCGCGGATGGTTCTACAACCTGCATGTCCTGGCCACCGCCCTGTTCGACCGACCGGCGTTCAAATCGGTTGCTGCGCATGGCATCGTCCTCGGCGACGACGGTCAGAAGATGTCCAAGTCGAAGCGCAACTACCCGGACGTCAACGAGGTGTTCGACCGCGACGGCTCGGATGCGATGCGCTGGTTCCTGATGGCGAGCCCCATCCTGCGCGGCGGGAACCTGGTCGTGACCGAGCGTGGCATCCGGGAGGGGGTCCGTCAGGCGCTCCTCCCGCTGTGGAATGCCTACAGCTTCCTTCAGCTCTACGCAGACCGGCCGGCCGTCTGGCGGACCGACAGTGAGCATGTGCTCGACCGCTACATCCTGGCCAAGCTCGCCGCGACGCGCGAGGTGATGACCACCTCGCTCGACAGCTACGACGTGTCCGGGGCGGCTGAGGCCTTCCGCGAGTTCGTCGAGTCGTTGACGAACTGGTACGTCCGTCGCTCGCGTGCGCGTTTCTGGGCCGGGCAGGACGAGGACGCCGATGCGTTCGACACGTTGTACACGGTTCTTGAGGTGGCGGCCCGACTCGCGGCGCCGTTGTTGCCGCTGGCGACCGAAGCGATCTGGCGTGGCCTGACCGGCGGACGATCCGTGCATCTGACCGATTGGCCTGCCGCCACGGATCTGCCCGCCGATGCCGCTCTCGTAGCCGCGATGGACGAGGTGCAGGAGGTCTGTTCGGTGGCCTCGAGTGTGCGCAAGGCCAACAAGCTCCGGGTGCGGCTGCCGCTGACGGGGCTGACCGTGGCGTCTCCGACGGCCGGACAACTCGGCCCGTACACCGACCTCATCAAGGACGAGATGAACGTGAAGTCGGTGACCCTGGCCACCGACGCCGACGTCTACGGGCGTCACGAGATCGCCGTCAATGCCCGGGCGGCCGGCCCGCGCCTCGGCAAGGACGTCCAGCGTGTGATCAAGGCGGTCAAGTCCGGTGACTGGTCGGTGAGCACCGGGGACGACGGCGCGGAGGTGATCGTCGCCGACGGTATCGAGCTGCACGATGGTGAGTACACGCGTCGGCTCGTGGCCGTCGAGCCCGAGTCGACGGCCGAGCTGCCCGGGGGCCGGGGTCTCGTGGTGCTCGACACCACCGTCACCCCCGAGCTGGAGGCGGAGGGCTGGGCCAAGGACCGCGTGCGCGAACTGCAGGATGCGCGGCGGACCCTGGGTCTCGACGTGTCCGACCGGATCACGGTCCGTCTCGTCGTGCCGGCCGAGCGTCTCGACTGGGCCCGCACTCACGCCGACCTGATCGCCGGTGAGGTACTCGCGGTCACGTTCGATGTGACGTCGGAGGGGCCCGCGGGCGCGATCGACCTCGGCGACGGCGCGAGTGCGGACGTGGCGAAGGCGTCGTAGCGTCGGGACGGCCCCTGCGGGCAACTCTGTGATCTGGATCACTCTGTGTCACAGATCGGCGACGTGTGGTGTCCCGTGGTTGTCCACCTTCGAGAGGAGCAACCATGACCACCACAACCCGTCCGAGGATCGTCGTCCTCGGTGGCGGCTACGCGGGCACGATGGCAGCCAACCGTCTGTGCTCGGCGGACGTCGACGTCACGCTCGTCAATGCGCGCCCGCACTTCGTGCATCGTATCCGTCTGCATCAGTGGATCACCGGAACCGGTACCGCCGCCGAGGATTTCGATCAGGTGCTGGGGGATCGGGTACGACTCGTCGTCGACACGGTCACCCGGATCGACGTCCCCGGCGCTCGGGTGGAACTCGCCTCGGGCGACATCCTCGATTACGACCACCTGATCTACGCGGTCGGGTCGACGGGTACGTCGGCGGACGCGATCCGCGGTGCCGCCGAGCACGCCTTCGTGCTGGGTGAGTGGGAGGAGGCCGAACGGCTCCGAGCGCATCTGGCGGACCTGACTCGGCAGGAGACGGGTGACAGCGCGACGGATGTCGTGACGACTGTCGTCGGCGGCGGCCTCACCGGGATCGAGATGGCCGCGGAGCTGGCCGAGGCCGGTCGCGCCGTCCGGCTCGTCTCGTCGGGCGTACTGGCGCCGTCCTTCGGTGCCCGGGCCCGACGGTCGGCTCGACGACGTCTGCAGAAGCTGGGTGTCGAGATACTGGAGGAACGTCGCGTGGCGGCCGTCGGGGCGGATACCGTCACCGTTGTGGACACCCGCGTGGATCCCCGGATCGGGCGTTCGGCGCAGACCGCGGAGGAGGCCCTGCCGAGCGCGACGACCGTGATCGCCGCCGGCTTCGGCGTGCCCGGTGTCGCCGCGGCGAGTGGTCTGACGACCGACGCGCGCGGACGCATCGTCACCGACGACACGCTCACCAGCGTCGACGACGTACGCATCGTCGGCGCGGGTGATGCCGTCGCCCCGGCCGGGCAGGCGATCCGGATGAGTTGCCAGGCGGCCAATCAGACCGGGCCACACGCCGCCGACGTCGTGCTGGCCCGCCTGGCCGGCAGACAGCCGGGGACCCTCGGGGTCGTGTTCGTCGGGCAGTGCACCTCGTTGGGCCGTCGCGGCGCGGTGATCCAGGCGACACGCCGCGACGACACGCCCGTCGACCTGATCATCCCGGGGCGGGCGGCCGCCGGGATCAAGGAGTTGGTGTGCCGGAGTGTGCTGTGGGGCCTGCGGTGGGAGGCCCGGCATCCGGGGGCGTTCCCGACCTTCTCCGGCCGGCCCGGTCCGGCCGTCGACCACACCGCGGACCGGGTGCGGGCGTGACGTCGGCGTGTGACGAACACGTTCGACGGTTCGTCGAGCTGCGGCCGTTGTTGTTCACCGTCGCCTACGAGATCCTCGGCTCGGCCATCGACGCCGACGACGTCCTGCAGGAGAGCTATCTGCGGTGGGCCGCCGTCGATCTCGACACTGTCGACGACACGAAGCCGTATCTGGCCACTCTCGTGACGCGGCAGGCGCTCAACGCATTGCGCGCCTCGTCGCGGCGGCGGGAGCAGTACGTCGGTCCGTGGCTGCCCGAGCCCATCCTGCTCGACGAGCGCGACGCCGCGGCCGACGTCGTGCTCGCCGAGTCGGTGTCGACGGCGATGCTCGTCGTCCTCGAGACCCTCACCCCCGACGAGCGGGTGGTGTTCGTCCTGCGTGAGGTCTTCGGCTTCTCCCATGACGAGATCGCGGAGATCGTCGGCAAGTCCGGGTCCGCGGTCCGGCAGGTGGCCCATCGAGCGCGCGAGCACGTCCATGCGCGTCGTCGACGTTTCGAGCCGGTCGACGCCGCCCGTACCGCCCAGATCACCGATGCGTTCATGGCGGCCGCGGAGTCGGGGGAGGTCGAGACGCTCATGACGATGATGTCTCCGGACGTGGTGTTCACCGCCGACAGTGGCGGCAAGGCGAGCGCGGTCAAACGGCCCGTCCGCGGTGCCCTCGCGGTGGCCCGGCTGCTGGCCGGATTCGCGCGGGTCGGACCCACGCTCGAGGAGTTCCGGGTCGAGCCGGCGATCTTCAACAGTCTGCCCGGCATGCGGATCTTCTTCGACGGCGAGCTGCAGGGGGTGTTCGTTCTCGACGTCGTCGACGGTCTGGTCGCCGACATCTACGCCACCCGCAATCCGGAGAAACTGCTCGGCGTCGGTGAGCCGCGACGGATCTCACGCTGACGCGGGTCGACACGGGGTCACCCGCCGATCGGTGCGAGCGCACGCTCGATCTGCGCCGCGAACAACGCCTCCGGGTCGGCGAAGGTGTCCGACCCGTACTGGCCGAAGACCTCGAGACTGATCGCACCGATGGTCACCGCCCACAGCGTGGTGGCCACGAGGAGGGCGGAATCGGATAGCGCACTGTCGAATTCGGCCCGTATCGCGTCGAAGTCGCGAGCTACGGACTCTGCCACGGTGTCGTCGGCGTGCACCTGTCCCGCCGCGTGGGCGCGGCCGACCTCGGTGATGAGCATGGCGACGACCCGCGTGCCCGGACCGACGGTCTGCTCGGCCGGCGCCGCGTACCCGGGAACCGGGCTGCCGTACAGCAACGCCCAGCGCGACGGGTCGTCGACGGCCCATCGCCGCAACGAACGGGTCGCCGCGACCAGCCGATCACGCGGTCGGTCCTCCGCCACCTGGGCGATCGCGTCGTGGACGGTGTCCGCGAGGTCCGAGTACGCCTCGACGAGCAGCAGAGTCAGCAGATCGTCGCGGCTGGGCACGTAGCGGTACACGGCCGACGACACGACGCCCATCTCCCGCGCGATGGCACGCAGCGACAGGCCGGCGGCGCCGTGGGTGCGCAGGTGGGCGCGGCCCAGACGTCGGATCTCGGATTCCATGGCGGCGCGGTTGGCTGCCCGTGTCCCGGCGGTCATGGTCCCAGTCTCGCACAATTCGAGAGCGCTGCTCTTGATTTAGCCGGACCGACGGTGCACACTGGAAAACGAGAGCGGTGCTCTCGAAATCACGACTCACCTCGCGACCGGCGAGGACGACGAGAGGACACACCATGACCGCAACGCACTACCGCCCGCCGCAGGGGATGGACAACGGCTTCAACCGCACGGTGCGGTGGCTCGCCGATCGCGGTGTCAACCTGGCCGGCGCGCAGACGCTGACCGTCACCGGGCGCGCGAGCGGGAAGCCGCAGACCGTCCCGGTGAACCCGATGCCGTTCGAGGGGCGCGAATACCTGGTGGCGCCGCGCGGCGTGACGCAGTGGGTGCGCAACGTCCGCGTCACCCCGACCGCCGAACTGCGCCGCGGGCGTCGTCGGCGAGCAGTTCGCCTCGTCGAGGTCGAGCCGGCGCAGCGTGGCCCGATCATCCGCGCCTACCTCGACAAGTGGGGATGGGAGGTCGGCCGGTTCCTGCCCGAGGGGATGACGACCGACCCCGACGACGAGACGCTCGCCGCGCATCTCGAGGATCTGCCGGTGTTCGAGGTCCGTTCCTGAGCTCAGCCCAGGAACGGCGCTCCGACTTGCCGCTCCCGGACGCCGCTCGCGCCTTCCGTCCCGAGGTCGGCGCTCGGAGGGCCGACGCCACGGAACTACGATTCGTCAGATGGTCTCCGACGTCCCGTTCCCGAGCCCCGGTCCGTCCGGGGCCGCCGACGGTGACGGTGCCGGAACGCGCGAGGGGGCCCGGCGCAGCTCGCGCTGGGTGATGCACCTCGACATGGATGCCTTCTTCGCGTCGGTGGAGCAACTGACGCGGCCGACGCTGCGGGATCGTCCAGTGCTGGTCGGCGGAACGGGCGGCCGTGGCGTCGTCGCGGGTGCCAGTTACGCGGCCCGGGCGTTCGGCGCGCGGTCGGCGATGCCGATGCATCAGGCTCGGAGACTCGTCGGCCCCGGAGCCGTGGTGCTCCCGCCGCGCGGGACGGTCTACCGGGTCGTGAGCGCGCGCATCTTCGGCCTCGTGCGCGATGCCATCCCGGTGATCGAGATGCTCTCCTTCGACGAGGCCTTCGGCGAACCGGAGGAGCTCGCGGGTGCGTCGGTGGACGAGGTGACGGAGTTCGCCGAGCGACTGCGTCGTCGGATCCGTGAGACGGTCGGGATCTCGGCGTCCGTCGGATTCGGCAGTGGCAAACAGATCGCCAAGATCGCATCGGGGCTGGCGAAACCCGATGGGGTCATGGCGATCTCGCCCGCCGTCGAGCTCGAGTTCCTGCACGAGCTGCCGGTGCGGAAGTTGTGGGGGATCGGTCCGGTGTCGGGCGATCGCCTGCACCGGTTGGGCATCGAGACCATCGGTGACTTCGCCGCGATGTCGGACCTCGAGGTCGTCTCCGTACTCGGCGCCACGCTCGGACCGGCGCTGCACCGGCTGGCGCAGGGGATCGACGACCGGCCCGTCGCGGAACGAGCGTCGGCCAAGCAGATCAGCGCCGAATCCACCTTCCCCCGCGATCTCGTCGAGCTGTCGGAGCTGCGTCCGGCGATCGAGTCGGCCGCGGAAGGGGCGCACCGCCGGCTCCTGTCCGACGGTCGTGGCGCGCGGACCGTCGTCCTCAAGCTCAAGCGGTCGGACATGTCCGTGCTGACCCGTTCGATGACGCTGCCCGCCGCGACCACCGAACTCGGCGTCCTCACCTCCGCTGCGCAACGCCTCGCGCTCGATCCACGCAGCATCGGACCGATCCGGCTCGTCGGCGTCGGGTATTCGGGCCTGACCGCGGTGCAACAGTTCTCGCTCTTCGGTGAGCTGCACGACGAACTCGGCGACGACGTGAGTCCGGTGGTGGTCGCCGAAGACGGTGTCGAGACGGATGTGGAGGCCGGATTCGTGGCGGCCGGTTCGTCCACTGAATCCGCGGCGCCGCTCGGCGGCTCGACGGACGCCGAGGTCGACGGGAGTGAGAGCCGTTGGGAGACCGGCGCCGACCTCACGCACCCCGATCACGGTCACGGGTGGGTCCAGGGGAGCGGACACGGCGTGGTGACGGTCCGCTTCGAGACCCGCGCCACCGGACCCGGGCGGGCGGTGACCTTCCGTGCCGACGATCCCGATCTCTGTCGTGCCGATCCGCGCGACAGCCTGGCGTGGCCGGACCTGCCGTCTGCGGACCCGGACTGAGCCGAGGCCCGACGCCGGCACCCGACGCGGCGAGCGGGTCAGCCGAGTGCGGTCTCGGCGAAGAACGCCCGCACCGCATCGGTGTCGGCGCCGGTCGACAGCAGGGCGAGGGTGGCGATCCGAGCCTGCGGGGCGCGCAACCACCTCGAGACGACGGCGCCGGCGCGTTCGAGGTCCACGGCCCCGCCGCCACCGCCGTAGGTGGGGATGACCGCGCCGGAGGGGACTCGGGACGTGACGACCACGACCACCCCGGCGGTCACGGCTGCGCTGATCTCGGCGGTGATGTCGGGGTGGGTGTTGCCCGCGCCGGTCGTCGACAGCACGATGCCCGAGGCCTGCTGGGACACCGCGGCAGCGATCAGACCGGGGGAGACCCCCGGATAGAGCTGTAGTGCATCGACGCGAACCCGCGCCGCCGTCGGGACATCGTCACCGACATGCTGGCGGGGCAACGCGTGATGGATGTTGTCGAATGCGATCAACTCCGTCGTCGACGACTTGAAAAGACCACGCGCGGAGAGGATCTCACCTCCGAACGCGATCACCACACCACGACCCCGGACCGTCGGGTCGGACACTGCCGCGAACGCCGTCGCGATGTTCGCCGGCCCGTCGGAGTCGATCGCATCCGACGGTCGTTGCGCACCCGTGAACACCACCGGTCGGTCGTCGCCGTGGAAGAGGTCGGCGAGATACGCGGTCTCCTCGAGGGTGTCGGTGCCGTGGGTCACGACGACACCGTCGACCACAGGATCCGACAGGGCGGCACGGATCGCGCGCACGACCGCGAACTGATCGGCCACCGTCATCGCGGAACTGTCCACCGACATGAGGTCGACGGTCGAGATCTCCGCAACGGGACCGTCGGGGAGCAGATCGCGCGCCGACAGTGCCGGGACCGCGCCGTCCGGAGTGCTCTGGGCGGCGACGGTCCCGCCGGTGGTGATCAGCACGATTCGAGTGGTCGCCATGGTGGTCAAGATTAAGGTGCCCTCCGCCGGGGAACCATCTTTGCGTGCCGACCGTTGCGGCTGCGACGTCGATGTCCCCGGAGAGCGGTTGTTGGGGGCGTGGCCGTGGATTTGGCATAGTGGTGTGAGTTTTGGCGGGCCCGAGGGGGACAATCCGGCCAGAAACTGCCAGGACCTGCGGGGGCGGAGATCCGCCGTGGGCCGGACGAACGACAGTAAGGGAGATCGGTGAAGTTTCCGAAGATCGTGACTGCCGCACTGATCGCGGCATCGGTTGCATCGGTTGCGGCCTGTGGCAGCGATGACAGCGACATCCCGGAGGTGCCGACGGTCTCGTCCGCGGACTCCTCGGCGGATGCCGGAAGCGGTGGGGACAGCGGGGTGACCAACCCGAATCAGCGGCCGTCGGTCGCCACCCTCAACGAGATGCTCAACACGGCGCTGGATCCGAACGTGCCGAACTCGCAGAAGACCGAGCTGGTGGAGGGTTCCTCGGCGGACCCGAAGATCTTCGACGAGCTGGTCAAGGCCAAGCAGGACAACCCGGACGTCACCTACGAGATCTTCCCGCCGGTCATCCCGGCCGGGCCGAACAAGGCGACGGTCAAGGTGCAGGTGAAGCTGCCCGACAACCCGCCGACCAAGCTCGACGCGAGCATCGTCTACGTCGACGGACGGTGGAAGCTGTCGAGGAACACGGTGTGCCCGTTGATCACCGCGAACAACGTCACCACCCCGATGTGCACCGATGCCGGTGGAGCGTCGTCGAAGGCACCCAACTGATCTGACGAGATCGACGGAACGGGCCGGGACAGCATCGTCTGTCCCGGCCCGTTCCGTCATCCGGCGCGGGTGCCGTTCGGGACAGCGCGGAGTCTGCTGTCGGTCAGCGCCAGCCGACCGACAACGAGGTCCGCTGGATCAGGGGCTGGGCAGGATCTGCTCCGAAGAGTTCGCGCGCCCCGTCGACGTCGATGCGGCCGGCCACCGGCAGTCCGCGGGTGAGGTCGAGGGTGACCTGTCCGGTGCCGGAGTTGCTGAATCGGCTGATGTTCAGTGTCTGATCGGACCCGGGGATCGCGAACACGGAGTTGACCGGCGTCTCCTCGACGGTCACGTCCATGGTCAGTCGGTTGCCGTCCCAGGATCTGAGTGTGGCGTCGATGTGCTGGGTCACCGTTGCGGCCGAGGTGATCGTGCGCTCGGCGCGCCACCTCGCGCCCACCGCGATCGGCTCGGTCGGCAGGGGCACCGACAACTGCAGCGACTGCAACAGCGCCTGCTCGACGGCGAGCCGTGCCTCCGGTCCGGCCGATTCCGCGGGCAGCAACCGCAGTGAGATGGGCATCGATCCGGGCCCGATGGCGAGACCCGCCTGCGAGCCCGCGACGGGTCGGAGCTGTCCGTCGAGCCCGGCGTCGGGCGAGGTGACCGTGCCCAGCACCATCTCCACATCGGTCGAGTCGGTGCAGTGAAACCGCGCCTCGAGTGGCATCTCGACCGTCTGGGCCTGCTCGTCACCGACCGCCGCCACCGACGATGTGGTCACCAGCGTCGCCGCCTGTGGGCTGCCCCGGTCCGGCGCCGCGGCCGCCACCTTCCGCTCGCCGGCCCCGGGGTCGGTCACCGTCACCTTCGCCGGCGGGATGGCCAGCAGGTCGACGCCCTCGCGTCCGGACGTCGTCTCCGTGGCGCAACCGCCCTGCTGCGTGGCGTCGGACCCCGTGACGTCGGGTTCCTCGTCCGCCCCGCACCCGGCGAGTCCGATCAGGAGGGCTGCGGCGGCGGCGACACGGGTGCGGCGGGGATACACGGCAGCCAGGGTATTGCAGGCCTCGTGGATGATGGTGAGGTGGATGATGGAGTCATGAGCCAAACGACACCCGGGCCTCGCGAGGGTGGGGAACCCGAGGGCGTCGAGTCGGCGAGCACGGACGAGGGGCGCCGTCGGCGGGCCGTGGTGGCGATCCTGCTCGGTATCGCGGCGACCGTGGTCGGCCTCGATCTGCTGACCAAGACGCTCGCGGTCGCGAATCTCGACCCGATGCGGCCGGTGCACATCATCGGCGATGTGGTGACCCTTCGGCTGGTGCGCAACAGTGGTGCGGCGTTCTCCATGGCGTCCGGCTACACCTGGATCCTGACGATCGTGGCGCTGTGTGTGGTCGTCGGCATCGTGCGGTACAGCGGCCGGCTGCGCTCACCCTGGTGGATTCTCGGTCTCGGTCTGGTGCTCGGCGGCGCCATGGGCAATCTCGCCGACCGCATCTTCCGGTCGCCCGGACCGCTGCGTGGACATGTCGTCGACTTCGTGTCCGTCGGATGGTGGCCGGTGTTCAACGTCGCCGACTCCGCCGTCGTGTGCGGTGCGATCCTGTTGGTGGCCCTGTCGCTCTTCGGATTCGAGTACGACGGATCCCGCACCGGGTGGGCAGCGCGCCACGATCCCGACGAACCCGCCCCCGACGGGGCCCACGACTCCGGTGGTCCCGGCCGCCGGGTGGGGGACGCCGATGCGTGAATCCCGCTCGATGCCAGTACCGGACGGACTCGACGGGATGCGGCTCGACGCCGGCGTGGCCCGCATCCTGGGGTTGTCGCGGACGGTGGCCGCGACACTCGCCGAGGGCGGTGACGTCACGGTGGACGGGGTCGTCGTCGGCAAGTCCCACAAGCTCTCCGCCGGCACCTGGCTCGATGTCACGCTGCCGGCGCCGGCCGAGCCGCTCCGCGTCGAGCCGACCCCCGTCGAGGGACTCGACATCATCTATCACGACTCCGACATCATAGTCGTCGACAAACCGATCGGCGTCGCCGCGCATCCGTCGCAGGGGTGGACCGGCCCGACCGTCGTCGGCGCGCTCGCCGCGGCCGGCTACCGCATCTCCACCTCGGGCGCCCCGGAGCGTCAGGGGATCGTGTCCCGGCTCGACGTCGGCACGTCGGGCGTCATGGTGATCGCGGTGTCCGAGAACGCGTACACGATGCTCAAACGTGCGTTCCGTGATCGCGAGGTCGACAAGGGATATCGCGCACTGGTGCAGGGCCACCTGGACCCGCCGTCGGGCACGATCGATGCGCCGATCGGGCGTCACCGGAGCAGCGACTGGAAGTTCGCGGTGACCGCCGGTGGCAAGCCGAGTGTCACCCATTACGACACGCTCGAGATGTTCGCGTCGGCATCGCTGATAGACGTCCACCTCGAGACCGGCCGCACCCACCAGATCCGGGTGCACTTCTCCGCCCTGCATCACCCGTGCTGCGGGGACCTGACCTACGGCGCGGACCCGGTCCTGGCGCAGCGCCTCGGCCTGGAACGGCAGTGGCTGCATGCCCGCTCGCTCGCCTTCGCCCATCCCGCCGACGGACGGCGCGTCGAGTTCACCAGCCCGTACCCGGCCGATCTCCAGGCCGCGCTCGATCTCCTGCGCGAGGACTGAGCCACCCGTCCTTCGGACGCGTGGCGGCGCGTTTCCCGACACGCGCCACCGACACGCCGACAAGGCGCGAAAGCGTCAGTGCCGCGTCATACAGTGATCACGACCCCGCGACCCGAAAGTGACCCCACTTGCCGATGTCCAATTCGTTCGTCCACCTGCACAACCACACCGAGTACTCCATGCTCGACGGTGCCGCGAAGGTGTCGCCGCTGTTCGCCGAGGCCAAACGTCTCGGCATGACGGCGATCGGGATGACCGACCACGGCAACATGTTCGGGGCGAGCGAGTTCTACAACACCGCGGTCAACAACGACATCACGCCGATCATCGGCATCGAGGCCTACATCGCGCCGGAATCGCGGTTCAACACCAAGCGTGTCACCTGGGGCACCCGCGATCAGAAAGACGACGACGTCTCCGGCAGCGGCGCGTACACGCATATGACGATGGTTGCGGAGAACGCCACCGGGCTGCGCAACTTGTTCAAACTGTCGTCGCTGGCCTCCATCGAGGGGCAGCTCGGCAAGTGGTCGCGCATGGACGCCGATCTGATCGCCGAGCACGCCGAGGGCATCATCGCGACGACCGGCTGCCCGTCCGGTGAGGTGCAGACGCGCCTGCGGCTGGGGCAGGAGCGTGAGGCGCTCGAGGCGGCCGCGAAGTGGCAGGAGATCTTCGGCAAGGAGAACTTTTACCTCGAGCTCATGGAGCACGGTCTCGAGATCGAGCGGCGGGTCCGTGACGGACTGCTCGAGGTCGGTCGCAAACTCGGCATCAAGCCGCTGGTCACCAACGACTGCCACTACGTCACAAAGGACCACGCGAAGAGCCACGAGGCGCTGCTGTGCGTGCAGACCGGCAAGACGTTGTCGGACCCGACGCGATTCAAGTTCGACGGCGACGGATACTTCCTGAAGTCCGCCGACGAGATGCGTGCACTCTGGGATGACGTCGTGCCCGGCGCCTGCGACAACACGCTCGAGATCGGGGAGCGGGTACAGAGCTATTCCGAAGTCTTCGCCCACCGCGACCGCATGCCGGTCTTCCCGGTGCCCGAGGGGGAATCGCAGCAGACCTGGCTGCGCAAGGAGGTCGCCGAGGGCCTCGCCGAGCGCCGGTTCGCGGGGACCGAGGTGCCGGTCGAGTACCAGGAGCGCGCCAACCACGAGCTCGACGTCATCATCCAGATGGGATTCCCGGCCTACTTCCTGGTGGTCGGCGATCTCATCCGCCACGCGCTCGAGGTCGGCATCCGCGTGGGGCCCGGGCGAGGTTCGGCAGCGGGTTCGCTGGTCGCCTGGGCACTCGGGATCACCAATATCGACCCCATCAAGTACGACCTGCTGTTCGAACGGTTCCTCAACCCCGAACGCGTGTCCATGCCCGACATCGACATCGACTTCGACGACCGTCGGCGCGGCGAGATGGTGCGGTACGCGACGCAGCGGTGGGGTAGCGAGAAGGTCGCCCAGGTCATCACCTTCGGCACCATCAAGACCAAGGCCGCGATCAAGGACTCGGCCCGCGTTCAGTTCGGCCAGCCCGGGTTTGCCATCGCCGACCGGATCACCAAGGCGCTGCCGCCGCCGGTCATGGCCAAGGACATCCCGGTCTGGGGCATCACGAACCCGGATCACGAGCGGTTCAACGAGGCCGCCGAGGTGCGCACGCTCATCGAGACCGATCCGGACGTCAAGAAGATCTACGACACCGCACTGGGTCTCGAGGGCCTGATTCGCAACGCGGGCGTGCACGCGTGCGCGGTGATCATGTCGTCGGAACCGCTCACCGATGCGATCCCGGTGTGGAAACGCGCCCAGGACGGCGCCATCATCACCGGCTGGGACTATCCGTCGTGTGAAGCCATCGGCCTACTGAAGATGGACTTCCTGGGACTGCGCAACCTGACCGTCATCGGCGATGCGATCGAGAACATCAAACTCAATCGCGGTATCGACCTCGACCTGGACACGCTCGCGCTCGACGATGCGAAAACCTTCGAGTTACTTGCGCGCGGGAACTCTCTCGGCGTGTTCCAGCTCGACGGTGCGGCCATGCGCGAACTACTCAAACGGATGCAGCCCAACGCGTTCGAAGACATCATCGCGGTCAACGCCCTGTACCGGCCAGGACCGATGGGCATGAACGCCCACAACGACTACGCCGACCGCAAGAACGGGCGCCAACAGGTCAAACCGATCCACCCCGAGCTCGAGGAGCCACTCGAGGACATCCTCTCCGAGACCTACGGCCTCATCGTCTACCAAGAGCAGATCATGCACATCGCGCAGAAGGTAGCGGGGTATTCGCTTGGCCGAGCCGATATCCTGCGTCGCGCCATGGGCAAGAAGAAGGCCGAAGTGCTCGCCGCCGAGTTCGAGGGTTTCGAGGCCGGAATGAAGGAGAACGGGTTCTCCTCAGCCGCGATCAAGGCGCTGTGGGACACCATCCTGCCGTTCGCCGGATACGCGTTCAACAAATCCCACGCGGCCGGCTACGCGCTCGTCGGGTACTGGACGGCCTATCTCAAGGCGAATTACCCTGCCGAGTACATGGCGGGTCTGCTGACCTCGGTGGGTGACGACAAGGACAAGTCGGCGATCTATCTCGCCGACTGCCGCAAACTCGGGATCACCGTCCTACCGCCCGACGTCAACGAGTCGCAGCGCAACTTCGCGGCCGTCGGCACCGACATCCGATTCGGCCTGGCCGCGGTGCGTAACGTCGGCACCGGCGTGGTGTCGTCGATCCTCGCCGCGCGCGAGGAGAAGGGGAAGTTCACCAGCTTCTCCGACTACCTGGGCAAGATCGACGTGACGGCCTGCAACAAGAAGGTCACCGAATCGCTCATCAAGGCCGGCGCCTTCGACTCCCTGGCCCATCCTCGCAAGGGCCTGTTCCTGATCCACGGCGACGCCGTCGAATCGGTGATCGGCACCAAGAAGGCCGAGGCGATCGGCCAGTTCGACCTGTTCGGTGACGCCGGCGGTGCCGACGACACCATGGCCGAGGTGTTCGCGGTCAAGGTGCCCGACGAGGAATGGGACTCCAAGCACAAGCTGGCACTCGAACGAGAGATGTTGGGGCTGTACGTGTCCGGTCACCCGCTCGGCGGTGTCGAGCACGCGATCGCCGCGCAGACCGACACGTCCATCACCGCACTGCTCGAGGGGTCGGTCCCCGACGGCGCGCAGATCACCATCGGCGGGATCATCTCGTCGGTGAACCGCCGGGTGAACAAGAAGGGCGAGCCGTACGCCGTCGTGACCCTCGAGGACATGGTCGGTGGTGTCGAGGTCTACTTCTTCCCGCGGTCGTTCTCCGTGTTCGGGCTCGACATCGTCGCGGACAACATCGTGCTCATCAAGGCGCGGGTCAACGTCCGCGACGACAGCACCATGATCAGTGCCAACGACCTCGCCGTCCCGGACCTGGCCGCGGTCGGCACCGCCAAGCCTGTCGCGCTGACCCTCAGTGCTCGCGCCTGCACACCGGACCGGGTGCAGGCCCTCAAGCAGGTGCTGTCGCGGCATCCGGGTACCGCCGACGTCCACGTGACTCTGGTCAGTGAGCAGCGCTCGACGCTCCTGCGGCTCACCGACGCACTCCGGGTCACCCCGAGTTCAGCCCTCATGGGCGACCTGAAGGCCTTGCTCGGCCCCAGCTGCATGAGTGGCTGAACTGCGACGATACGCCGATCGGCGGATATCCGAACGCCAGGTTTCGGCCACCCGAACATTTTAGTCCAGTCTGAGTTACACTCGGAGACGTGGAGATCGCCCAGCCCGCGATCACCGCCGACATCGAGGAGTGACGATGACCGCAGCGAATCCGACAGCACTGGTCGAGGTACGTTCCGGACACGGTCGTGCCGCCGACGCACCCGTCGTCGACATCGCCGGTGTCGAATGGCCGACCCACAAGGTGCACGCCGTGATCGCCGCACTCGTCGTCGCGCTGATCGCGTTGACGATCACCGGCTCCGCGTCCGCGGTCGCGTGGTCCTCCGGTGTGGCGTTGGTCGCCGTGTGGTGGGCCGAGCGTGCCTGGTATGCGCTGCATCCGCGCCCCTGATCGGCACCGGACCCGCATCCCTCCGCGTGGACGGCAACCCGATCTGCGCCGAGGCGCACCCTGATGGTCATCGACGGCAGGCTCCGCCGTCAGGCTCCCGGGTGAGCCGCTGTCGTGGCCGGGTCGAACCCGCCTGGGATCTCGTAGATCCGGCCGTCGAAGCCGGCCCGGTAGAGGTGGCCGGCGGAGAAGCCCTGACCACCGCGACCGTACGAGAGCACGCTCGACAGCGGGAGCCCGGATGCCAGGACGCAGTAGCGACCCGGTGCGGTGATCCGCACGACCTGCCCTGCCGCGTTGAACGGCACCACCGGCCGCTCCCGCGAATCCAGCGTCAGCCCGTCGGGCGTGGCGGTGATGTCACCGCCGAGGTTCAGCAGGCTCTGCACGACACGAGGATTGGCCGTCGAGATCCGGCTCACCCCAGGATTGACGAACGTCCGCGACACATACAACCACCGATCGCCCCGGCCGAGCACGGCCCCGTTCGCGCTCGGCAGCGATCCCCAGTTCGCCTGTACTGCCCCGTTCGGATATGTCCGGCCGATCAGATTGCCGAAATCATTGGTGGCATACACGATTCCGTTGCCCGCGACGTCCATGCCGTTGGCGGCGGACAATCCGCGGACCCATGGTCGCAACGCCAGGTTTGCGGTGTTGAGTCGCGCGATCCCGGCGTGCCGCAGCGCATCTCCGACGACCACCCGGGCATCGGCCCCGTAGCCGACGAGTAGTGCGCCGTCGCGCGCCCACGCGAGAGCACCCGCACCCCCGTCGGGAACCCGCGCGATCGGGACGGCAGGTGCACCCGGGCGCGACAGCCGGAACACCCGCCCGGAGTTGAGATCCGTGGTGTACAGGCGACCGCCTGCATCGACGGTGAGGCCCTCCAGCGCGGCACCCGGCACCGTCCCCACCAGGCGCGCGGGTTGGCCCGCGCCGGGGCAGACCGGTGCGGCGTTCGCCTGTGGGGCGGTGACGGCGGTCGCCAGGCCCGCGGTCACCGCGGTCACCGCGGCCGCCGACACCGCCGCGACGACACGGCGTCGGCGGGTGCGGCGAACACGGGGCCGGGGTGACGCCGACGGGGTCGAGAAGGTGCGTCCGAACATGGTGGGCCTCCCATATCGGTGTGCGTCGTCCCGCCATCGGATCGCCGGACCGGCGCGCAGTCGGCGGTGTACGACAGGATCGTTGACCTGTTGCGGAGTCTAGGCCGTGGACCAGCGCACGTCGACCACCACACGTCGACCACCGCGCGCGCCGACGACACGTGCAGGTGAGAGCATAGAGGTCGTGAGTACCCAGCAGGCACCGGTTCATCAGCATTCCTCGTTGACCGGCGACGCCGTCGTCGCCGCCGTCCCGCGAATTGCCGACGCCATTGCCCGCACCCCGCTCGAGGACGCACCGCGACTCTCCGCGGCCGTCGGTGCCCGTGTCTTCCTGAAGCGGGAGGATCTGCAGACGGTCCGCTCCTACAAGATCCGTGGCGCGTACAACGTGATGGCCCAGCTGTCCGAGCAGGAACTCTCCCGCGGCGTCGTCGCGGCGAGCGCCGGCAATCACGCACAGGGCGTTGCCTATGCATGCCGCACCATGCAGGTCTCTGGTCGGATCTACGTCCCGACGACGACTCCGAAGCAGAAGCGTGACCGAATCCTTTGGCATGGAGGCGATTTCGTCAAGCTGATCGCTGTGGGGGAGACCTACGACGCCGCCGCGGCGGCCGCTCAGGCCGACGTCATGCGTACCGGGGCCGCCTGGATCCACGCGTTCGACGACACCCGTACCGCGGCCGGCCAGGGCACGATCGCCCACGAGATCGTCGACCAGCTCGGGCGGTTGCCCGACGTGGTGGTGGCGCCGGTCGGTGGTGGCGGCTGCCTGGCCGGGATGGCGACCTACCTCCGTTCGCTCAGCGACGACGTCGCGATCGTCGGTGTCGAACCCACCGGCGCGGTCTCGCTGTCGGCGGCGCTGGCGGCGGGTGGGCCCGTCACGCTGGAGACGATCGACCCGTTCGTCGACGGTGCCGCCGTCAAACGCATCGGCTCCATCGGTCATCGGGTGATGGCGGAACTCGGGGCGACGATCGTGGCGCATCCCGTGCTCGCCGATGTCGCGCCTCGGCCTGCGGTGCCGGTCCTCGACGCGGACGTCCGGCACACGCCGTCCCCCGGAACCGCGCACATCATGCACGTCGACGAGGGCGCCATCTGTTCGACGATGCTCGGGCTCTATCAGAACGAGGGCATCATCGCCGAGCCCGCGGGCGCACTCGCGGTGACCGCGTTGGCCGACCTCGACCTCCCGCCGGACGCCACCGTGGTGTGCCTGATCTCGGGCGGCAACAACGACGTCTCACGCTACGGCGAGATCATCGAACGTTCGCTGGTGCACCAGGGTCTCAAGCACTACTTCCTCGTCGACTTCCCGCAGGAGCCGGGGGCGTTGCGCCGGTTCCTCGACGACGTGCTGGGGCCCGACGACGACATCACACTGTTCGAATACGTCAAGCGCAACAACCGCGAGACCGGCGCCGCGCTCGTCGGCGTCGAGCTCGGGGAGCCCGAAGGCCTCGCCGGACTGATGGATCGGATGTCGCATTCGCGGCTGCACTGTGAGCGGCTCGAGCCGGGAACCCCCGCCTACGACTATCTGACGTGAGTGCTGGGCTCCTGTGTCCCTTCAGGTGCAAGCTGTTCGATTGAGGTGCGGCTGCTCTATAAGCATTGACACGCACATTCACGGCTTGATGCTTGCGTGGCGGCACGGCGGGAGGAGGAGTCTCCGCGCGTTCACTGCGAAGTGCATCGCCGCGATCGTTACGGTAGCCACGATCATCGGAGCGCCCCCGACCATCAGCAAGCCCCAGAGACTGGTCCAGTGCGTCAGCCCGTAGACGGTCAGTGCAGCGAGCGCAGCGACAGCCACCCACGACATCCACCACCGCATCGTCAGCGCAGCGGCCGCTGGTGGGGCGCCGAGCAATGTTGTATTCGACTCAGTGACCGGGAATAGTGGGAAACCATGATCGCACGGCGATACGGTCCGAAGAAGCGCCGAACCGTTGTCGTGGATGGCGAAACCTTCGATGTGGTCGAGGGTGCGAGCGGATCCATCTACAAGTGGGTATCGGGACCCAACCCGGACTATGGATTCACTACCCGCTGCATCAAGCACACCTTGACGGTCAGTGATCGGGGGACGGTGCCTCCACCTCACGAGATGACGGAAGACCACGAACGCAAGATCCGAGACTTTCTTCAAATGATCGATCCCGAAACAGGATTCATCACAGATGACTGATGTGTAGGTCTGACGTACAGCCATCGGGTTGCCGCCTGGAGTGCAATCTCCTGGATCGGTCCGGCGGGCCGATTGGGGGCTGTCTCACCGTCGATGACGAGGCTCGGAGCGTTGTCGGACTCACGACATGGGTCTGACACGAGGCCAGCCGATGAAGCCGGCGTGATCGAGCAGTAGTCGTTCCACATGGCTAGTGCTGCCGTAGATCTCGACAGGCAATGCCAGACCAGATGACTCGGGTCGGAGCGTCTGCGGCGATCGACCGTGCCCCGATCTCTGCGCACCTCACCTCTCTGCTGTCATCTCGATAGCGGCCTGTTCACTCTTCGTCTTCGCGTGCCATTCGCCACCCGTGGCGAGTCGGTCCGCCAGGCGTGAGGTTTCCGTGCTCGTCGCCGATGACGGGGATATAGCGCAGTTCGTTGCCGTGCTCATCAAAGCGTGGTGGCTGTGGTGTCGGGTCGAAGTGCTCGCCGAACCATCCGGTCCGCGGCATCACCAGCAGCGATTGTTCTGGGGTGAGTCGTGGGGGTGGCTGGTCGAAGTCTATGACTGGCGGTTCGACTGGTTCCCATAGCTGTTCGACATCGGTGACGGCCTCGAGGATCGTTGACGCGTCGAAACTCACCTGCGCTTGACATCGTAGAACGGCCAGGCGGTCACGACCGTGAAAGGTCCCGGCGGCGGCAGATGATCGAGCCGGAATGTGACCTGGAAGTGTTGCGGGGATCCGCGACTTGTCCCGGTATTCGACAGTCCGCCATGCATCCGGCGACCGGGCATGTTCGATGCGAACTCTCCGTTGGCCCATTCGATTCCGAACAGCATCGGCGGGCTGGAATGGCCTGTGGTTTCGGTTTTGCCGAAGCCCCACCCCGACATCGGCACACCACCTGTCGATCGACGGTAGGCTTCGACGGTCCATTCCACCGCGCGGGAGAACACCGTCGTCGACGTCAAAGCGAGCACGAAGTCGGGGGTGCGGTTGAGCACACCGCGCACCGGGGCTATCGCAGGTATTTCATTGTCGGGGCGCCGCATGAGATCAACGTACAACCGACGTCGGGAAGGAATGCCCGATAATCGGCGGATGCCTACCTCGGCGCCGAGAACGCCGCAGTCATGCCGAATCACCTTGGGTTCTGCATCGCCTTGGTGGTGGGCCGGACCTCGGTATCGAGTATTAGTGATCGGGCTCAACCAGGTCATCGCGCAGCCCGCTATGTCCCCTCCGAATAGATGTAGATCTGACGTGGATCATCACCTGCAGGCGCGACTATGGCCTGACTGCCGGCCGCAACGAGGTCGCCCGCGCCCAACCCGTCGTTGCGAATCACCGTCAGCGACATCGACCCCTCGCAGTGAAGACCCATCGCTGATCCCAGCGAGTACCTGGATAGGTCACTGCCGCACTTCGCCTGCAGGACTGGACCGAACTCGCGGTCGACGTTCATCTCGGCCAACGCACGCAGATCTACTTTCTCCGCCTGATCGTATCGGAGGAAATGGGCCGACTTCCCCGACATTGGCGGTGGCACGGAGTACCCCGCAGTGAACCGATACTGCCCCGGCAGGGCGATCCTGATCGCCGACAATGCATCGTCAGCCTGATTCGCTTCGAGGGGGCGAGGCGAGAGGTCCGACTCGGCCGGGACGACCTCGACGTCACAACTGGTCAAGACAAACATCACCGATGCAGCGGTGACGCACACTACCTGTGAAAGTCGAAGTCCCGCCACCGATTCACCGTACTACGGTCCTCGTTCGCGTCCCCCTCGCCGACGCGAACGTGGATCAGCCAACAGCTGTGCACCTTGTCCAGTAGCTACAGGCAGGACTCAAACGTCAGACAGCTCAGGACATTTTCGACACTGAGGCACATATGTTTGCCGAGAGACGCCACCACCACACGATGGACACCCAGCACGACCTGAGGGGCACACCAGCCGCGATCCACATACGTCGAGAAGCCGTCACGTCGTCGGTCACCGCCGTGACAGCCGCCCGATCACCACGTTGTGCCCGGGACTGCGGACTCGATCGGACTCGAGGGTCGGCTCCGCCCAGGACACCTCGGGCCGCAGGCCGACGGGTACGACCGTCTCGTCCGCCGACAGCACGCACACGACGGCCCAGTCCCCGCGGAACATCGCGAACCATCCGGCGTCGTCGTCGAAGGCGGTGCTGATGGAGCCGAAATCGCCGCGGCGCAGGTCGGGTTCGGTTCGGCGCAGCGCGATGAGTTGGCGGTAGAACGCCAGCATCCGGTGGTGTTCCGGCCGATCGGGCTCGCTCCAGTCCAGCCGTGACCGTTCGAACGTGGCCGGCGACTGCGGGTCGGGGACGTCGGCACTGTCCCAGCCGTGATCGGCGAACTCGCTGCGCCGACCGGTGCGGACCGCGTCGGCCAGTTCCGGCTCCGGGTGGGAGGTGAAGAACGCGAACGGTGTCGCAGCCGCCCACTCCTCGCCCATGAACAACATCGGCGTGAACGGGGACAGCAGGACGAGTGCGGCCTTGACGGCGAGTTGCCCACCGTCGAGGTAGGCCGTCGGGCGATCACCGATCGCGCGATTGCCGACCTGATCGTGGTTGCAGGTATAGGCGAGTAGCGAACTGGCGGAGACGACGTCGGTGGGAATCGGGCGTCCGTGTCCGCGACGTCGGAACGACGAGTAGGTGCCATCGTGGAAGAAGCCGCCGCGCACTACCTTCGCCAGTGCGTCCAGGCTCCCGAAGTCGGCGTAGTAGCCCTGCCGCTCTCCGGAGACCGCGGTGTGGATCGCGTGGTGGATGTCGTCGTCCCACTGCGCGGTGAGGCCGTACCCGCCGAGGTCGCGCGGGACGATCAGCCGTGGGTCGTTGAGATCGCTCTCCGCGATGAGTGACAGCGGCCGGCCGAGTTCGGCTGCGAGGGCGTCGGTGGCGATCGCCAGTTCCTCCAGCAGGTGCACCGCGCGGTGGTCGACGAGAGCGTGCACGGCATCCAGCCGCAGCCCGTCGACATGGAACTCGGCGAACCAGCGCAGCGCGTTGTCGAGGATCAGCGCCCGTACCTCGTCGGACTCGGGTTCGGACAGGTTGACCGACGATCCCCAGCTGGTCGTGCCCTCGGTCAGATACGGACCGAATCGGGGCAGATAGTTGCCCGACGGACCGAGATGGTTGTAGACGACGTCGAGGACGACGCCGAGTCCACGGCGATGGCAGGCGTCGACGAACCGGGCGAAACCGTCGGGGCCGCCGTACGGTTCGTGGACGGCGAACCACGCCACGCCGTCATAGCCCCACCCGTACGTGCCGTTGAAGGCGTTGATCGGCATGACCTCGACGACGTCGACCCCGAGGTCCACCAGATGATCCAGACGGTCGATCGCGGCGTCGAACGTGCCGTCGGCGGTGAAGGTGCCGATGTGCAGCTCGTAGAGGACGGCCCCGCGGATGTCGATTCCGGACCAGTCGTCGTCGTGCCACACCGATTCGTCGATGCGATACAGCGCGGCGGAACCGTGGACGCCGTCTGGGAGTCGGGGCGCCCGCGGATCCGGGACCGGATCGCCGCCGTCGACCGAGTACCGGTACCGGACGGGCGAGTCGGCGTCGAACTCCGGGGCCGCGGTGGGGACCCACCAGCCTGGGGAGATCACATCGCGCTGCATGTCGATCCGCCGCGGCTCGTCGGCGCCGGTTTCGTCGAGCAGCAGTGTCACCGTGTCGGCGTCCGGCGCCCACACACGCAGTTCCGCAGGTGATGACGGCGGCTCGGGCACGTCATGGGGACTCGCCGAGATAGGAATGGAGGGGTTTTGCCACCTCTGGTCGCTCGTCCCAGTTATGGTGTCGGCAGTCCTCGACTCATCGGTCACTCAACACAAGGTATGTCGCCGGTACTGAAGGCGCAGATCTCGGTAGTGTGACCCGTGACACAGCATAGGGAGTAAAGCGAGGTATATTACCGGCCGGGGGGTCGGCTCATCCGGGGGGATGCACACGACAGCGCGGAGTCGACCATGCGTCTCGATCCAGAACATATATGTGATATGACTTACTCCGGGTGTGGGGAGTCGAACGCGAGGGTGGGGGATTGAGTACTGACGCGGTGACGTCGAACGGGGGCGGGGCACGGACCTCCGGCGGGATACGCCGGTGGTTCCGTGAGCACGTCGTGGCCTCGTTCGACACGTTCGGGCGCCAGATGGGCATGTTCGTCGAGGTCTTCAAAGTCCTCTTCGTCGACATCGTCAAGCGTCGGTTCCCGTTCGGTGAGTTCATCCGGCAGTGCGCCTTCATGGCCAGCACGTCGGTGTTCCCGACATTCCTGGTCGCGATCCCGATCGGCGTGATCGTGTCCATCCAGGTGTCGAACATCGCGGGCCAGATCGGTGCGACGTCGTTCTCCGGTGCCGCGACCGGTCTCGGTGTGATCCGCCAGGGCGCACCGCTGGTGACCTCGCTGCTGCTCGCCGGAGCGGTCGGGTCGGCCATCGCCGCGGACCTCGGTTCCCGCACGATCCGCGACGAGATCGACGCGATGCGTGTCATGGGCGTCAATCCCGTCCAGCGCTTGATCTCGCCGCGTCTGCTCGCGACGATGGTTGTCAGCTTTCTCCTCTGCGGCTTCGTCTGCTTCGTTGGCTTCATCACCGGCTACGTGTTCAACGTCTACTTCCAGGGCGGGACGCCGGGTAGTTACACGGGCACCTTTGCGTCGTTCGCCAGTACCTCGGACCTGGCCTTCGCCATCATCAAAGCGGTGATCTTCGGCGCGATTGTCGCGGTCGTGGCCTGTGACCGCGGGCTGAACACGAAGGGTGGGCCGGCCGGCGTGGCCAACTCTGTCAACGCGGCCGTGGTGAACTCGGTCCTGCTTCTGTTCACGGTCAACGTGTTGCTGACCCAGTTGTTCACCATGCTCGTCCCGGCGAAGGTGGTGTGAGATGACCGCATCCCGCTATATACCGCCTCTGTTGCGCCCGGTCGAGGCTGCCAAGGGCCTGTATCGCGGTCCGCGCGACGGTATCGCAGCGATGGGCCACCTCATCACCTTCCTGCTGAAGTCGATCGGGTCGGTCCCGCTCACCTTCACGCACTACCGCAAGGAGGTGTGGCGGCTCCTCTCCGACGTGGCATGGGGCAACGGTGCGCTGATCGTCGGCGGCGGCACCGTCGGCGTCATGGTGATCCTCGGCCTGATGGGCGGGGCCACCGTCGGGATCGAGGGCTACACCGCACTGAACCTGCTCGGCATGGGGCCGGTGACCGGCGGACTGTCGGCATTCGCCACCACGCGCGAGATCGCGCCCTTGCTCGCGGCGACGGCGTTCACCGCGCAGTCCGGGTGTCGGTTCACCGCGCAACTCGGTTCGATGCGCATCGCTGAGGAGATCGATGCGCTCGAGTCGATCGCGATCCGCCCGTTGCCCTACCTCGTCACCACCCGCATGTCGGCTGCGGTGCTGGCGATCGTGCCGCTCTACGCGGTCTCGCTCGCAGCCAACTACCTCGCATGTCAGGTGATGTATCAACTCCAGAGCGACCAGGGCGCCGGGACGTACCTCTACTACTTCAACCAGTTCCTGCTGTCCTCCGACATGGTGTTCTCGTTCATCAAGGTGATCGTCTTCGTCCTGCTGACGACGTTCATCCAGTGTTACTACGGCTATTTCGCCTCTGGAGGTCCCGAAGGTGTGGGTGTGGCCGCCGGTCACGCGATCCGGATGGCGATCATCGTGATCGTCTTCGCGAATCTCGTCATGACATTGGTGTTCTGGGGCACGTCTCCCGGAATCAAGATCTCGGGATAGGGGGAGGAGTTTGAACATCGCCACCGGTGGCCGCGATCCTTCGCTGCTCACCTATGTCCTGCGCGGCGTCGCGTTCCTCGTCGCGCTCCTCATACTCTTCGTCCTGCTCTTCCTGCGTTATCAGGGCACGTTCACCTCGACGGTCCCGGTGACCGCCAAGCTCACCGACGTCGGCGACGGTCTCGTCACGAGTGCTGATGTCCGCTACAACGGGCTGATCGTCGGATCGGTGAAGTCGATCGAGCTCAGCAACGAGGTCGGACCGGGAAATCTGCAGTACAAGGACGTCGGTATCGACATCACTCCGGATCAGGCCGTGGGGATCCCGAGCAATGTCACCGCGCGGACCGTGCCGTCGAACCTGTTCGGCGTCAACTCGGTCGAACTCGTCCGTCCTGAGCAACCGGCTTCCGGGCATCTGTCCTCGGATGCCACGATCCCGGCCAACGAGTCGCTCGAGACCCTCCGTCTGCAGGACGCGCAGAACGAGATCCGGACACTGTTGCAGGCGGTACCCCCGGAGGAGCTCGCGTCGGTCCTCGGGACGCTCGCCGATGCGCTCAAGGGCGGCGGCGCGGTGTTCGGGGCGTTCGTGCCGCTGCTCAACAACTACTGGCAGACCATCAACGCACAGTTCCCGCCGGGCGCGCCGTCCGGCTTCGACAACTTCAACAACGCCGTCCGCGGCCTGTCGCAGTCGACCCCCGAGCTGCTGGACACCCTGGGCCGCAGCGTGATCCCGGCGATGACCATCGCGGAGAAGCAGCAGGATCTCACCGCGCTGCTCTCTGCCGGGCAGGGTGTGCTCGACGAGACCCAGGCGCTGTTCGCCGCGAACGGGAACCGCGGGCAGCGAGTCGTCCGGGATCTCAACACGATGATCGGAGCGGCTGTCCTGGAACCCGAATCGCTGCCGCAGGCGCTGACGGCACTCAACAACCTCGCGGCGAAGGTGCTGACCGTGTTCACTGGGGTGAACGGTCACGCACAGTTGAACATCGGCGTGAGCTTCGGTGCGTTCGAACGGTATACGCGACAGAACTGCCCGGTCTACAACGGCGGCAGGTACGGCCAGACCCGCGGACCCGGCTGTGTGGGCCCGGGCACGGGCACGGGTCCGACGAGCTCGGGACCGCTGATGATCTATCCGTCGGACGGTATGCGGCGCAATGCGGCGAAGTTCGGTGCGGTGTCCACGGGGGCGGACAACAAGACGCTCAACACGGCACTCAAACGGAAGCCGACCGCCGCGGACACCCTGATGCTCGGACCTCTGGTGCAGTCGAGCACCATCGCGCCGAAGGCCCCCGCTGCACCCGGTACCCAGCGTGACCGCCAGGGAGGTGGCCGATGAGTCGCGGCCAGGCCAGTATTCGCAAGCCTCTGATCGGATTCACCGTCTTCGGAGTCGTGGCGCTGCTGCTGACGTATGTCATCTGGTCGACCCTGGAACGATCGCTGCCGGGGAACACCAACTCGTACACGACCTTCTTCAACGACGCGTCGGGACTCGCCACCGGCGACGATGTCCGGATGGCGGGTGTGCGGGTCGGGCGGGTCAGCGAGATCTCGCTCGACGACGGACGCGCGCGGGTCACCTTCGAGGTGCAGACCGACCAGTCGGTGTTCACCAACACGCAGGCGGCGATCCGCTACCAGAACCTGATCGGTCAGCGATACCTGTCGCTCACCCTGGCCAAGGGGAAGGAGAAGGAGAGCAAGCCCTTGGCGGCCGGATCGACGCTGCAGCAGCCGTCCGAGGACTCCTTCGACGTGACGCGCCTGCTCGCCGGTTTCCAGCCGGTGTTCGAGACGCTGAAACCCGAACAGGTCAATGCACTCTCGGAAGGCCTCATCCAGGCATTCCAGGGCAACCAGGTGTCGCTGAGCTACACCGTCGCCGAGGTCGGCACGCTCGCCAGCGACATGGCCGACCGCGATCAGGTGATCGGGGCGATCATCAACAACCTCAGTTCGGTGATGCGTGACCTGTCGCTGCAGGGCAAGCAGGTCACCACCGTCGTCGACAGCATCTCCACGCTGATCCGCGACCTCAACGCCAACTCCGCCGCCTTCGGCAAGTCGGTGACGCAGATCGGCCAGACCGCCAGCGGATTCGCCGACGTCCTCTCACAGAGCCGGGATTCGCTGGCGGGCGCAGCCACCGACGCACGGGCGGCCACGAACACGCTGATCTCCAACGGTGCCAAGCTCGATCGTCTGGCCGGTCAGCTGCCGATCTTCCTCGGGCACTTCCCGCTCGTGCTCGGCCAGGGCGCCTACCTGAACATCTACGCATGCGACCTCGACATCGCCATCGGCGACGTCCTCTTCCCGCCGGGGATCATCAACAAGATCGGCGGCACACGACATTCGGAGGTATGTCGATGAGCAGGTGGCGCAAGAGCTTCGACGAGAACCGGCGCGTCTGGTACGGTCTGGCCGGCGCAGTGGTCATCGTGCTGCTCGTGCTGGCCGTCACAGGTTTGGCCGGAGCGCACATCGGCAAGAAGACCTATGTCGGTGATTTCGCGCAGGCCGGCGGCATCCGACCCGGCGACAAGGTGCGCGTCGCGGGCATCGACGTCGGTGAGGTGAGTTCCACCGAGCTCGACGGAAACCACGTGACGGTCACGATGAAGGTCGACCGTGATGTCGACGTCACCTCGAACGGCTCCGCCGAGATCAAGATGTCGACCCTCCTGGGGCAGCGCTATGTCGATGTCTCCCTGGGGGATTCGACGTCCCCGGCGCCCGACGGCCGTATTTCGCAGACCAGTGTGCCCTACGATCTGCAGAAGACGATCGAGGCGGGGACTCCGGTCATCGCCGGGATCAACGACGAGGACTTCGCCGAAGGGCTGCGCACACTCAACAAGCAGCTCGCCGGCGCGCCCGCGGTCACCAAGCCGACGCTGGACTCGCTGACCGCGATGTCGAAGGTGATCACCAATCGGCGCGATCAGATCAATCAGCTCGTGAGCGACACCAAGACGGTGACCTCGATCGTCAACGACAGTCAGACGCAGTTATCGATCATCGTCGGCCAGGGCCGCCAGCTCGCCGAGAAGATCGCCGCACGAGAGGCATTGGTCACCCGCATGCTCGATGGCATCGCCGAGCTCACCGAGCAGGCCCGGGCGGTCGCCCGGGAGAACGGAAACCAGTTCGCACCCATCATGGCCAACCTCAACACGATGTCGCAGGGGCTGGAGAAGAATCGGCAGAACCTGCGCAAACTGCTCGAGGTCCTCCCGGTCACCGCACGTCTCACCAACAACGTGATCGGCGACGGACCGTACGCCAATGGCTATCTGCCCTGGGGCATCTTCCCGGACAATTGGCTGTGCACGGCACGGGTGGTGGACGGATGTTGAGCCGCATCGCTCTTCGACGCTCGCTGACGTTGACCGCGATGTCGGTACTCGTCGTGCTCGGCCTGTCCGGTTGCTCGCTGATCCCGGCGACATGGACGACGGCCTTCGGGTCCGCCATCGAGGTCACCGCCTACTTCGACGACGTCTCTGGTCTGTACAAGAGCAACGATGTCGCGGTCCTCGGCATGCCGGTCGGGCAAGTCACCTCCGTGGAACAGCAGGGCAACCGGGTCAAGGTGACCTTCACCGTCGACAAGGACGTCCCGATACCGGCAAACGCCACCGCGGCGATCGTCAACACGTCGATCGTGACCACGCGGCATGTCGAACTGTCGCCGACCTATTCGGAAGGGCCCAAACTCACCGACGGCTCGGTCATCACTCAGACGAAGAGTCCGGTGTCGGTGGGCGAACTGTTCGACTCCATCGACGGACTGGTGAAGTCGTTGTCCGGAGATGCGCCGGGCGAGGGCCCGGTGGCCGACATGATCGACATCACCACGGGCATCACCAGCGGCAACGGCGAACGGATGCGCGAGGCGCTCGACGAGCTCAGCAAGGCCGGGTCGGTCGCGTCGGGCAACAGCGACGCCCTCGTCGACATCATCCGCACCGTGCAGAAACTCACGACGACCCTCGTCTCGAACTACCCGAAGATGACCGCGTTCTCCAGGTCGATCAACGACGTGGCGGGCATGTTGCGCACCCAGGCACCGGGTCTGCAGGCGACGTTGGCGGATCTCAATGTTGCGCTGCAGAACACGACGGCCTTCTTGAGGGACAACGCCGGCACCATCGGTTCGTCGACCGGCCGCCTCGCCGCTCTGGCGTCCAACCTGAGCGACTTCTCGCGGCAGGTCGTCGAGACCATCGATCTCGGGCCGCTGTTGTTCCAGAACCTCAGCAACTCGGTGTCGGCGGAACAGGGCGCATGGCGCGCACAGGTGCTCCTGGACAAGTCGCTGATCGACACCGAGGCGGTGTCGACCTTCTGTCAGGCGATCAACCTGCAGAAGAATGGTTGCCGCACTGGGCAATTGAAGGATTTCGGACCCGACCTCGGGGTATTCTCGGCACTCCTGGAGTTGACGAAATGACACGCGTGACCGTGCGAGAGACGCGCCCGGCACCCTTCCGGGCACAGTCCGATGGTGAATCGGGTCACCGGTTGCGGCGCCGCGGGCTCATGGCGGCGGCGGTGGGCGTGGTGCTGACGATGTCGGGCTGCGGGATCGTGCCGGGCCTGACCGTCGAGCAGATCCCGTTGCCGGCGCCGGGTGGAATCGGTGACTCGATCAAGCTCACCGCGAAGTTCGACAACGCCCTCAACCTTCCTACCAAGGCAAAGGTGAAGCTGTACGGCAACGACGTCGGGCAGGTGTCCGACATCGTGGCTCGCGACTACTCGGCTGTCGTGACCATGGATGTCGGGACCTCGTCGAAGTTGCCCGTGGGGACGGGTGCGGAGTTGCGCCAGGCCACCCCGCTCGGCGACGTGTTCGTCGCCCTGCTGCCGCCCAAGGGGCAGCAGGGCGGCTACATGACGAATGGTGACACACTGTCCGGGCCGACGTCGGCCGCCGCCACCGTCGAGGATCTGCTCGTCAGCACGTCGGGTCTGGTGGACAGCGGCTCGCTGAGCTCGGTCCAGGTGATCCTGACCGAACTCAGCAGTGCGGTGTCCGCCGATCCGGATGCGCTGTCCGGCTCCATCGAGGGCCTGACGACGGCGATCACCAAGTTCAACCAGAACGCCGGCGCGGTCGACGAGTCGATGCGCACCACGCGGGTCCTGACGGATCAACTTGCGGCAGGTCGCGCGCAGATCATGGCGTCGATCAACAAGCTGGGTCCGGCAGTCAACGCGATCAACTCCCAGATCGGTCAGATCCTGACGACGCTGGACAAGACGAATCAGGTCACGGCGGCGACGAACGACTTCCTGAACTCCGACGGCGACAACCTCGTCGAGATGATCGGGCACCTGCAGACCGCGCTCAACGGGCTGCGCGAGGGTGCCTCGACGTTGGGGGCACTGTCGGACAACGTCGCGGTGCTGACACCCAAGTGGGTCAAGTCGACGCCGGGCAGCGCGGCGGCGTTGTCGTCGAAGGTCTACTACCTCAACCCGGGTGCCGGATTCGATTCGGCGACCCGGCTTCCCGAGGTCGGTGACGTCGACGAGGCGTCGAAGGCGCTGCAGCAGACGCTGACCCGGCTGCTCGCCCGCCTGACCGGGACGAAGGGATGCTGCGGATGAGCGCGCTGTCCGGACCGTTCAGCTGGGTGCGACGGCACTCGATTCTGGTCGGCAACATCGGTCTCGTCCTGGTGATGCTCGTCGGGCTGGCCTACCTCTCCTTCGGGGCACTCCGATGGGATCCGTTCCGCGGCACCTATCAGCTGACGGTGCACTTCCCGATCTCCGGTGGCCTGCAGGAGACCTCGGGTGTCACCCTGCGTGGCGCGCGGATCGGCGACGTGGAGAAGATCAGGGTGCAACCCGAATCGGTCGACGTGACCGTGTCGATCGAGGACGACGTCAAGATCAATCGGAACGCGACCGTCGCGGCCCTCGGTCTGTCCGCTGCGGGTGAGCAGTACGTCGATTTCGAACCACAGACCGCCGACGGTCCGTACTTCACCGACGGCGACGAGATCCAGGTCAACCAGACCCGGGTCACCGCACCGTTCCCGACCATGCTGGAATCGGCACTGAACGTCGTCGAACAGATCGATCCGGTGAAACTGCGTTCTGCCGTGGACAATCTGGAGGTCGCGCTCGGCTCCGACGGCGACGACGACAACGTGCTGCGCGCACTGTTCGTCTCGGGCGGAACCATCTTCGCCGACCTCGCCCGCGTGTTGCCGGAGACCAAGAGGCTCATCTCCGACAGTGGCACGATCCTCAAGACCACGGCAAACATCCAACCGGACTTCGGGACGACCGTCGACTCGTTGAGCACCATCGTGAACGCTGCGGTCGCCTCCGACAAAGAGATCCGCACGCTCCTCGGCCGCGGACCGTCGCAGCTGACCAGTCTCACCGGCTCGCTCAACCAGATCCGCGATCCGGTGTCGGACGTGCTGCAGCAGTTCGTCGACATCGCCCGGCAGGGCGCCCTGCGCGCACCGGCGATCGCCAACCTGCTGCCGTCGATCCGCGACGCGAGCGTCAAGAGCCTCACGATGTTCCACGACGGGGCGTGGTGGGCCTTCGGCTCGGTCTTCCCGAGACCGAGCTGCAACTATGCGGTCACCCCGGTGCGGCCCACGAAGATCCTTGAGCTCAGCGTTCCGACCAATCTGTACTGTGTCACCGAGGACCCGGCGCAGCAGATCCGCGGATCGGCCAACGCCCCACGACCACCCGGTGACGACACCGCCGGCCCGCCGCCGAACTATGACCCGAACGCGCGGACCGTGCCACTAGACAAGTGATGTGAAGAGCAGGGATGACCAAGCAGGACAAGACGAACGACGACTCCGACACCACTGCGGAAGGACACGAAACCGGCATCGCCGACGAGACGGGCGCCGAGGGCCGGGCATCTGCCCCGGACACGGCGGACGGAGTTGAGTCGGCATCCGGCGCGGATGCTCCCGCACCGCGCCCGCGGACCAAGGCCGCTCGCACGAAGGCGGACCGGCGGGCGTCGTCGCCGGCCGGCGACGACGCCGACGACACGGACACCCCGGCGCCGGCACACGCATCGACGGCGACACGCGGTAAGCAGATCTCGCTGACGTTCACCGCCGCCGGACTCGCCAAGACCGCCGGGGCCCTCGTCGTGGTGGCAGCCATCGTCGGTGTCGCTCTGCTCGGTTGGGGCTATCACCAGCAGGCTCAGAAGCTGTCCGCGTTCGACGACAGCAAGGTGGCATCCGAACAGTTCGTCACCAAGCTGGTCGGCACGATGACCAAGGACGGCGTGGGTGACATGAAGGAACTCCTCGGCCCGCTGTCGACGGGTGAGTTCCGCAAGCACCTGGAGCAGCAGCAGTCTGACACCGCTGCGGCGGTCACCCAGTTGAATCTGCAGGACGCGGAGTCGACGGTGAAGTCGGTGTCGGTGGAGAGCTTCGACACGACGACGGCGCGGACGTCGGTCCTGATGGAGGTGTCGGGCAAGAGTGCGCTCGCACCGGACGGCGGCAAGAGTTTGATGCTGCTGTGGCTGGACCTACGCAAGGAGGATGGCCAGTGGTTGGTCAGCCAGCTGAGCGGTGCTCAGGCCGGTATCGGTCCCGAGCAGGGTGGCCAGAACCCTGGTCAGGCTCCGGCACAGCCGACGACACCTGCCGCGCCGGCGAATCCGACCGCCCCGGCACCGGCCGGCTGAGTCCCCCGCCCGGGGTGGGACACCGCCCGGATTGGGCGAGGCGTTCAGTCCGGTCGAATGCGCGTGAGGATGGCGACCCCGTCGCCGACGAGATCGGCCAGGGCGATCGAGCCGCTCACGGTCGCGCCGGTGATCGCATCACGCCACACGCCGTCGGGCAACGAGACCGTCGTTGTCGACCGTCCGTGGTCGGTGAGGCTGTGGGTGAAGCGAAGCGCCACCAGTATCACCAGCGGCTTGCCCTTGTCGCCGCGGGCGAAGGCGATCACGTGGTCGGCGGCAGGGCCGTCCGATGTCAGCGCGAGGTAGTCGCTGCCGGGACGGAACGCCTGGCGGTTCTCGTCGCGGGCCCGCAGGGCGGCGCGGATCAATGCGGCCTTCGGATGATCAGTGGGCTGTCCGTAGTCGACGGGCCGTCGGTTGTCGGGATCGACCAGCGAGTCGTCCCACCACTGGGTGCCCTGGTAGATGTCGCCGACGCCCGGGCCCAACAGGGCGATGGCCTTGCGTGACAATGACTCCGAACGCCAGCTCGATGCGATCCGTCCGACGAGATCGCCGATCGCCGCGGCGTTCTCGCCGCGGGTCACCTGCTCGATCCACTCGTCCACCGCATCCTCGAACCGTTCGTCGACCTCGGTCCACGTCGTCCGCAGACCGCCCTCACGGGTGGCCTTCTGCGCATAGGCCTTCAGTCGGTCGCGCAGGTCGTCGTCGACCGCGGAATCGGTGGGCCACACGCCGATGATGTTCTGCAACAGGAAGTACCCGGAGAGGTCGTCGGGAGGTGGGTTGCGCGACCAGATCTCTCCGACCAGGCGTGACCAGCGTTCCGGGACCTGGGTCAGCAGAGCGATCCGAGCCCGCACGTCCTCGCCGCGTTTGGTGTCGTGGGTGGACGACGCGGTCATCGCCCATGGCCAGTCGCGTGCGCGGCGACCGTTGTGCGCGTGGAACTCTCGCAGGGAAACAGTTGGGTTCGCCGGGTCGCCGCCGACCTCCTGTGCCGACACCAGGCGCGCGGTCCGGTAGAACAGGCTGTCCTCGACGCTTTTCGCGGTGACGGCGCCGCAGGTCTGTGCGAGGCGCGAGGTTGCCGCACCGGGACTCGCGGTGGCCTGGACGATGAGGTCCAGAACGGGCGCCAGACGCGGGATGCGCCTGCCGATCTCGGCGGCTGTGACCACGAGCCTGCCGCGCAGCGAAGGGTAGTCGGCGCGGTAGACACCGAGATCGGCGATGAGTTCGGCGGTCGCCTCCGCGACCGCCGCCAGATCGGCCGACGGGTCGGAGTGGGTGATGGCCCGGACCAGACGTCGGTGCTCGGTGGGGAACATGTTGCGCAGGGTGGCGAGCTTCCGCGCCCGTTCGGCCGAATGCAGCCACGCCGCGTCACCCTTCTGCCCGGTGCGTAGCTCGTGGATCTCGTCGAGCTCGATCACACCGGTCGGTGCGGTGAGTACCGCGTCGATCACCCGGAGCTGGTCGTAGCCGGTGGTGCCCTCGACCGGGAGCGTGGGTTCGAGCTGCTCGTCGGCGGCGAGGATCTTCTCCACGTACAGCAGCCGACCGTCACCGATGTCGGTTCTCAGCCTGCGCAGGTATGCCTGCGGATCCCACAGTCCGTCCGGATGATCCACTCGGACACCGTCGATGAGGTCCTCGTCGATCAGGTCGAGCAACCATCGGTGGGTCCCGGCGTACACCTCCGGATCCTCCTGTCGCAGCCCGGCGAGTTCGTTGACGGTGAAGAACCGCCGATAGCCGATCAGACCGCTGTTCCACGGGACGAGGCGATAGTGCTGCCGATCGTGCACCTCGAGCGGATCGTCGGAATCCGTGGACCCGGGTGCGGTGGGGAAGACGTGATCGTAGTAGCGCAGCGTGCCGTCGGCGACGGTGAGCGGTGACAGATCGCCGTCGGCGGCGAGGACCGGTAGCGCGATCTTGCCGTCGGCGCCGTTCTCCGTGGAGAAGTCGACGTCGAACCACGTCGCGTAGCGGGAAGCTGAGCCGTGGCGCAGGAGGTCGGTGAACCACGGATTCTGCAGTGCGTCGGCGACGCCGGTGTGGTTCGGCACGATGTCGATGATGATGCCGAGCCCGGATGCTGTTGCTGCCGAGCGAAGTTCGCGGAGGCCCTCGATCCCGCCGAGATCGTCGGACACCTGCGGGGGCGGAACCCAGTCGTAGCCGTGTGTGGACCCCGGCATCGCGCGACCGATCGGAGACAGGTACAGGTGACTGACTCCGAGCCCGGCGATGGCGGGCAGCATGTCGAGGACCTCGCGAAACCCGACCTCGGGGGTCAGCTGAATGCGATACGTCGCCAGCGGCTCGCGCCGTCCGCCCACGTGTCGGGATCCGGTGTCCGAGGTCATCGTGCGATCGGCGGTCACGTGTTCTTGCGCAGTACGAGCACCGACCGGGCGCCGACGGTGAACGTCGAACCTGCCGTCACCGTGATGTCGGTGTGACCGGTCGGGTCGGCGGTGTCGAGCTCACCGACCCAGTCCGGACTCCAGGACGAGGGCAGATGGAAGTCGATGTCGCCGTCGTGCGCGTTGAAGCAGATGATGAAGCTGTCATCGGTCACTGTCTCCCCGCGCTCGTCCTTCTCGCCGATCCCGTCGCCGTTGAGGAACACCGCGAGGCTCTTGCCGAACCCGCTGTCCCAGTCGGCGGCAGTCATGGTCTCGCCGCCGGGGGTGAGCCAGACGATGTCGAGTGCCTGATCACCCCACCGGATCGGCTTACCCGCGAAGAACCGTCGTCGGCGGAATACCGGGTGGGCAGTGCGCAGAGCGATGGCGCGGCGCGTGAACTCGAGAAGGTGGGAGTTCTTCTCCGCGAGCGACCAGTCCATCCACGAGAGTTCTGAATCCTGGCAGTACACGTTGTTGTTGCCCTGCTGCGTGCGGCCGAACTCGTCGCCGTGGGCCAGCATCGGGGTGCCCTGCGACAGGAACAGCGTCGCCAGGATGTTGCGCTGTTGGCGTGCGCGCAACGCGAGGATGTCCGGGTCGTCGGTCGGGCCCTCGACACCGCAGTTCCACGAGCGGTTGTGACTCTCGCCGTCGCGGTTGTCCTCGCCGTTGGCGATGTTGTGTTTCTCGTTGTACGACACCAGGTCCCGCAGTGTGAAACCGTCGTGTGCGATGACGAAGTTGATGCTCGCCAGGGGCCGGCGGCCGGTCGCCTCGTACAGATCCGACGACCCGGTCAGCCGGGAGGCGAACTCGCCCAACGTCGCCGGTTCACCGCGCCAGTAGTCGCGGACGGTGTCGCGGTACTTGCCATTCCATTCGGTCCACAGCGGGGGGAAGTTGCCGACCTGATAGCCGCCCTCACCGATGTCCCACGGCTCCGCGATGAGCTTCACCTGGGACACGACCGGATCCTGTTGCACCAGATCGAAGAACGCGGACAGCCGGTCCACATCGTGCAGCTCGCGCGCGAGAGTCGAGGCCAGATCGAACCGGAACCCGTCGACGTGCATCTCGAGCACCCAGTACCGCAGCGAGTCCATGATGAGTTGCAGGGTGTGCGGGTGGCGGCCGTTGAGACTGTTGCCGGTTCCGGTGTAATCCATGTACATCTCGGGGTTGCCGTCGACCAACCGATAGTAGGCGCCGTTGTCGATGCCGCGGAACGAGACGGTCGGACCGAGATGATTGCCCTCGGCGGTGTGGTTGTAGACGACGTCGAGGATGACCTCGATGCCCTCCTTGTGGAACGCCCGTACCATCGCCTTGAACTCGGTCACCGCGCTCGCCGGCAGATCGGGGTTGGAGGCGTACTCGAGGTGCGGCGCGAGGAACCCGAAGGTGTTGTATCCCCAGTAGTTTCGCAGGCCCTTGTCCTGCAACACGAAGTCCTGCATGAACTGGTGCACCGGCATCAGCTCGATCGCGGTGATGCCCAACGACTTCAGGTGATCGATGATGACCGGGTGACAGAGCCCGGCATAGGTGCCACGCAGGTGCTCCGGGATGTCGGGGTGCGTGGCCGTCATGCCCTTGACGTGCGCCTCGTAGATCACCGTCTGGTGATACGGCAACTTCGGTGACCGGTCGTGCTGCCAATCGAAGTACGGGTTGACGACCACCGACACCATGGTGTGGCCGAGCGAGTCCAGTTGCGGCATGTCATCGGGATGCTGGGCGACGACGGGCAGGGGCTCGGTGAGATCCGCGGCGTCGTCGCTGCCGACGGAGGCCCGCGCGAGCGCTTCCTCGGCGTCGGCCGTCGCGCTGTCCATCGTGCGCCGGGGAGGCGCCGCGGTGGTCGGCGTCTCGTCGATCCCGACCGCGTCGTCGGCGGAGGCCTCCGAGTCCGTGGCTCCGGTGGCCGACGAGGCGTCCTCCGTGACCTTGTTCACCGTCTCGGCACCGGCGGTGTCCTCGGTGTTCTCGTCCTCGGCCTGGTGACCGTGGTCCTCTTCGGTCACCATCGGGTAGGAGAACAGCGACGCGTCGCCGTCGAACTCACCGTGAAATGCCTTGCCGTACGGGTCGAGCAGCAGCTTGCTCGGATCGCAGCGTTGCCCCTGCGACGGGTCGTAGGGGCCGTGGACGCGAAAACCGTAGAACTGTCCCGGACCGATGTTCGGCAGATAGCAGTGCCAGCAGTAGCCGTCGACCTCGTCGAGCCGAATCCGCTGCTCGATCCCGGCGCCGTCGACGAGGCACAGATCGACCGCGGTCGCCGTCTCGGAAAACAGCGAGAAGTTGGTTCCCACACCGTCATACGTGGCACCGAGGGGATACGGGGTACCCGGCCACACGACGAACGGGACGCGGTCGGGCGGCGGCGGCGATTGGTCTACCGGAGCGAGCACATCGAGCACTTCCGCGGGCTGGGCGGGGGCCGAGTCTCCGGAGTCGGGGGTCGGTGACGGGGTCACGTCGACCTTCGGCGAGTTCATGTCACGACACTAGCCGCCAACGGTCGCGCATTCATCTCGGAGACAGGTACCCGGGTGTGGTGTGACCGAGTCCGACGCCGCTCAGCGAGCGGGTGGTCCGGTCCATGGCAACGCCAGTGCCATCTGTCGACCCAGCTCCTCGGTCAGGCTGCGGACGTAGGTGGCGCTGAGGTGGTGCCAGTCCTTGTAGACGACGATGTTGCCCACGATCGCCGGGCAGAGGTCCACGTCACACACCCCGTTCGACATGTCGAGCGCGTGGAACATCGGCCGGGTCGTCTCCAGGGCGAGTGCCGGATCCTCGGGCGCCAGCGCCGCTGCCCGTGGTGTGGCACATTCGGTCGCCGAACCGCCGTCGGCAAGGCAGGTCGGGGTGTCGATCAGTCCCTTGGCGTTGTGTGGCCACGGGGTGTCGCGGATACCCAGGACGGCGATGTCGTTGGCGAGGAACTCGTCGAAGATCGGCGGGTACGTCGGCGGCACCCAGTCTCCGGGCTCGTAGTCGCGCGGGCGGGTGGAGTTGGTGAAGACGGCATCGGGCTTGTCCTCGATGACTTTCTTCTTCACCCGCATCACCCAATCGTGGCATTGCGGGTAGGGCACACCGTTCTGCTTGGGCACCAGTTCGGTGGACATCGGACACCCCATCTTGAGGTACGTCGTCACCTTGAAGTGGTTGCGCTGCCCCAACAGATTGAGTGCCGAGATCCACATCTCGGCGTGCGAGCCGCCTATCAGGGCGACCGTCTTGGCCGCCGTCGGGTCGCCGTAGACGCCGACGTGGATGTCGGGGTCCTCGAAGTTGCTCATGTACCCGTCGGTGGAGGTCTCCGGGAAGTCCTGGGTCACCATCAACGGGGACGGCTGGGGATCGATGGCGGGAACCGGGGCGCCGTTGAGCAGCGCCCGCGCGCCCGGGTACAGCCGCGGATCGAGGTTCTTGGTGTCCACGACCATCGTCGCGACATGGCGGTCCCAGAGCACGATCCCGGTGCCGGTCACCAGGGTGCCGACGACCAGGATGCTGGTCACGACGGAGGTGTAGCCCAACCGTCGCGCGCGTCCGTCACGACGTGCGTGCGCGGGTTCGGTACGACCGCCACGGCGCAGCGGATCCTCGATGTAGCGCTTCGTCAGCCAGGCCAGAGCGATGGAGGCGGCGAGCAGCCCGACACCTTCGAGGACCGAGGCGTGGTCCTTCTCCCGCCAGGTCAGGTAGAAGATCAGCAGCGGCCAGTGCCACAGGTACAGCGAGTACGCGATCGTCCCCAGCCATACCGGCCACCGGCTGGCGAGCATCCGGTTGACGGGTGGCAGTGCCTGCGGTTCCGTCGAGCCGGGCCGGGGACGCTCCACCGCGGTCGCGCCTGCCCAGATGATCAGCAGGGTCGAGCCCACCGGGACCAGAGCCCACGGTCCGGGATAGGAGTCGACGCCGTCGATCCACCACCCGCAGGTGATGATCAGGGCCAGCGCGACCACCGCGGCGACGGTGCGCATCCACCGGGGCACGCGCCAGGACGGCAACCAGATCGCCAGCAGGCCGCCGGCCAGTGGCTCCCAGAGACGAGACAGGGTATCGAAGTAGTTGAACTGCTGGTTGACGCCCATCCGCATGTGCGCCCAGTAGAACGACACCACCGCGACCGCGAGGATCGCACCGCCGACGAGGACCTTGATGACCCGCGGATCGGCCAGCGGCGCGATCAGTCGCGCACCGAGTTTGACGAGTGCAGCGAAGGCGAGTGCCACGAGGAGGGTCACGACGAAGAACTGACCCTGGACCGACATCGACCAGATGTGTTGCAGCGGGCTGTTCGCCGAACTCGCCGCCAGATAGTCCTGGGAATTGAATGCGAGGTGCCAGTTCTGGTAGTACAGCCCGCTCGCGATGAGTTCCTTGCCGATGCTCACCCAGCGTGTCTGCGGGATCACGATGACGGTGAGCACGGCAACCGCGATCAGAACGGTGAACAACGCGGGCAATAGGCGCCGCAGCAGCCGTTTGAGCCGCGGCCACGGATCGATCGTGTCGCGGAACGCCACGTGGGTCGCCTGGCTGTGGATCGCGTGCCGCAGCAGTGACCCCACGAAGAAGTAGCCGGAGAGGGCGAGGAAGACGTCGACGCCACCGGAGACGCGACCGAACCAGATGTGGAAACAGGCGACCAGCGCGATGGCGATACCGCGCAGACCGTCGAGGTCGGTGCGGTACGCGGGGACGTTGTCCACCGGGGCCGGCGACGCCGGGACGGTGGTGTGGGTCGGTGCTGCCACTACCTTGGGTGTGTCTTCCTGTCTCGAACGTCGTGGTTCACCGAAACGAACCCGACGGCGTGGTCGGTGATGTCGGGGCTGGTTGTCCGGGAAGCAATCTACATGGCGAAGCTGTGATATTCCGATTCGGTTCTTCGCGACACACCGGCCGTCGGACCCCCGCTGACCTTTACTTTTCTTTACTTTCGGCGACCTCGGCGATCGGTGCCGGGACGATGGCACGCATCCGGGCGCCGTCGAGGATGACGCTCAGCCCGTCGCTGAACTCGCCGGCGAAGTCCCGCCCCGACGGGCCGGTCACCTGGAGGCGTTCCATCTGCGCGCGGGTCTGTTCCTCGATGGTCAGGCCGATGACGAGCTGACAGATCGCGGTCGCCACGGCCTGAGCATCGCGCTCGGTCAGCCCGCCCCCGCGCGCCGCGGCGGCGAGTTCGCCGGCGATCGATTTCGGCGACAGTCCGCTGGCCCAACTCGATGACACCACCTCGGCGCTGTCGGGGACATCGAGGAGGGCACCGCGCATCCCGGTGGCCACGAACGCCAGCTGATCGTCCCAGGCGAGGTCGTCCGGTGCCGCCGCGATGCTGCCGAGGATGTCGTCGGACAAGGCTGCGAGCAGGGTCTGTTTGTTCGGGAAGTGCCAGTACAGCGCGTTCGGACGGACTCCGAGGTCGGCGGCGAGGCGGCGCATCGACAGGTCCGCGAGGCTGTGGTGGGTGAGGATGTCGCGCGCCGCCCGCAGGACATCGGCTCGGGTGTTGCTCACGGACCCAGGGTAGAGGCCCCGGTGACGCCGCCTGTACACCGTCCAGGAACCGCCTGTACAGTGTTCAGGACGCCGACCGTGAGGGAGCCCACAGCCCGGCCCTCCTGCGACCCGAAGGACATCACCCACGTGGACGAGGCAACCATCCGCCGCATCGATGCCGCGCACGTATGGCATCCGTACGGAGCGATGCCCGCGACCACGGTGCCGATCGTGGTCCGAGGTGCTCACGGCGCGCAGATCGAGCTGGCGGACGGCCGGGAGGTCGTCGACGGCATGAGTTCCTGGTGGGCGGCCATCCACGGATACCGGCACCCTGTCCTCGACGCTGCCGTCACGTGTCAGCTCGGGTCGATGGCGCACGTGATGTTCGGCGGCCTCACACACGAGCCCGCCGCCCGGCTCGCCGAGCTCCTGGTCTCGGTCACGCCCGAACCGCTGCAGAAGGTGTTCTTCTGCGATTCCGGGTCGGTCTCCGTCGAGGTCGCCACGAAGATGGCGCTGCAGTACTGGCGCAGTCGCGGGCGCGGTGACAAGACCCGCCTGCTGACCTGGCGCGGCGGCTATCACGGGGACACGTTCACCCCGATGAGCGTCTGCGACCCCGACGGCGGCATGCACTCGCTGTGGACCGACGTCCTGACCGAGCAGATCTTCGTCCCCGCGCCACCCTCGCTGCCCGGCACGCTCGAGGCGCCCGGTGCTTTCGACGACGAGTACGTGCGGACGCTCGAGGCGGCGGTGACGGCGAATGCCGATCGCCTGGCCGCTGTGATCGTCGAACCGGTCGTCCAGGGGGCCGGCGGGATGAGATTCCACGATCCGCGCTACCTCACCGCCCTGCGGCGGATCTGTGACCGCACGGGCGTCCTGCTGATCTTCGACGAGATCGCCACCGGATTCGGACGAACCGGCGAGCTCTTCGCCGCCGACCACGCCGGCGTCGCCCCGGACATCATGTGCCTCGGCAAGGCGCTCACCGGCGGATACCTCACGCTCGCCGCGACCCTGTGCACCGGCGAGATCGCCGAGGTCATCAGTCGTGGCAAGGCCGGCGGGCTCGCCCACGGGCCGACGTTCATGGCCAATCCGCTGGCCTGTGCGGTCGCCGTCGCCGCCGTCGAACTGCTCCTCGACTCCCCGTGGCGGACCTGGGTCCTCGACATCGAGTCCGGATTGCGTTCGGGGCTGGCCGATCTCGCTGACCGGCCGGGTGTCGTGGATGTCCGCGTGCTCGGTGCGATCGGCGTCGTGCAACTCGACCGCCCCGTCGACATGGCCCCGGCCACCGAGGCCGCGATCGAGGCCGGCGCGTGGCTGCGTCCCTTCCGCGACCTGATCTACGTGATGCCGCCGTTCGTCTGCACCGCCGATGACATCGCGACGATCGCCCTGGGTGTCCGTGCCGCGGTCGACGCCTGCCTGACCGCCGATCTCGTTGCCGGAGTGAGCCGATGACCACCACCGAGCGCGCCGTACCCGCGGTGACACCGTTCCCGCCGACGGCGACCGACCGGCCCGTCGGCGCCCTCGACTGGATCGCCGAGGAGGCCGCCCGACTTCAGGCCGCCGGTCTTCATCGTGATCCAGTTGTCCGGCAACCGGATTCGGAGATGATCAACTTGGCGTCCAACGACTACCTCGGCTTGTCCAGGCATCCCGGTGTCCTCGCCGGCGCTCACGCCGCACTCGACGCCTGGGGTGCCGGTTCGACGGCATCGCGTCTCGTCGTCGGTACGACTTCGCTGCACGTCGATCTGGAGGACGATCTCGCCGAATTCCTCGGATTCCCGGCGGCTCTGTCGTTCTCGTCCGGGTATCTCGCCAACGTCGGCGCGATCACCGCCCTCGCCGGCCGTGGCGACCTGATCGTGAGCGACACCGGTACGCACGCGTCGTTGATCGACGGCTGCCGACTGTCCCGTGCGCGGGTCGTCGTGGTCGACCGGGGCGATCACGAGGCCGTGCGGAAAGCCCTGCGCGAGCGCACGGAACGACGTGCGCTGGTCGTGACGGACTCGGTGTACAGCATCGACGGGGAGCCCGCGCCGGTCGCGGACCTGTACGGGGTGGCCCGCGATCACGGGGCCGCGTTGCTGGTCGACGAGGCCCATGCCTTCGGGGTGCGCGGCCCGGGTGGGCGCGGCCTGGTCGCCGAACTGGGGCTCTCCGGTGCACCCGATCTGGTCGTGACCACGGTCCTGTCCAAGTCGCTCGGCGCCCAGGGCGGCGTCGTCCTCGGTTCCCGCCTGCTGCGCTCCTACCTGACCGATCGGGCGCGCACCTTCATCTTCGACACCGGGCTCAACCCGGCCGCCGTCGGTGCCGCGCGGGCGGCGCTCGACCTCGTGCGCTCCGACCCGTCGATGCCGGAGCGGTTGCGGCTCAACGCTCTACGGCTCGCGGACTCCATCGGGGCGGACACGCCCGCAGCCGCGGTCATCTCGCTCGTCGTCGGCGAACCGCAGCCGGCGGTCGCCGCCGCCGCGCTGTGTCGCGACCGGGGCGTGCTCGTGGGATGTTTCCGCCCGCCGTCGGTGCCCGCGGGCACCTCGCGCCTGCGTCTGACCGTGCGTGCCGATCTCGACACGTCGGTCGTCGACCACGTCGCCGGCGTCGTCAACGACGCCCTCGTGCGGGTGGGGGCCCGATGAGCGCGCCCGGACGTGTCTTCGCGGTCACCGGCACCTCGACCGACATCGGCAAGACGATCGTCACCGCGGCACTCGTCGCAGCAGCGCACCACGCCGGATCGACAGTGGCCGTGTGCAAACCCGCGCAGACCGGCATGGCTGCCGGCGAACCGGGTGACCTGGCCGTGGTCGAGGACCTCGCCGGACCAGAGGCGACCGCCGAATGTGCCCGCTACCCTGAGCCATTGGCGCCCGAGACCGCAGCGCGCCGTGCCGGGTTACCCGCTCTCGCGCTGTCCACGGTGACGTCGGCGGTGGCCGGCCTGTCGGCTGCACACGACCTCACCCTGGTCGAGGGGGCCGGTGGCGTGCTCGTGCGGCTGGCGTCCGATCTCACCCTGCTCGACGTCGCGACCGTGGCCGACGCCGGAGTCGTCGTCGTGGTCCCGGCCGGACTCGGCGCCCTGAACCACGCCGAGCTGACCGTCGACGCCGTCCGCGCCCACGGCCTGCGCCCGGCCGGTCTGATCATCGGCTCCTGGCCCGAGGGCCCGGATCTCGCGATGGAGTGCAACCGCACGGATCTGCCCCGCCTCACGGGCGTGCCGATCGTCGGCGTCGTCCCCACCGGTGCGGGCGCCCTCGCGCCGGCCGAGTTCCGTCGCGCGGCGCCGTCCTGGATCGACGCGGACTGGCTCGCCCGCGAGACCGGCTTCTCGCCGACGGCAACCCGATCCTCGCCGACGGCAACCGACATCCCGCCGATGGCAACCGACATCCCGCCGATGGCAACCGACATCGACCTCGACAATCAGCCCACAGAAGGAGCTCTCTCGTGACCCAGGCACCCGTCGCACCCGACCGGCAGCGCGATCCCGCCCATGACGGCGGCATCCTCGACACCGCCCGCGCGCAGGTCCTCGAACGTGGCGAGGCCCTCGATCAGGCCCAGGTCCTCGAGGTGCTGCGCCTGTCCGACGACCGGCTCACCGAACTGTTGCAACTCGCCCACGACGTGCGGATGCGGTGGTGTGGTCCGGAGGTCGAGGTCGAGGGCATCATCTCGCTGAAGACCGGTGGGTGCCCGGAAGACTGCCACTTCTGTTCGCAGTCCGGACTCTTCGCGTCTCCGGTTCGCAGCGCATGGATCGACATCCCCTCGCTCGTCGAGGCGGCCAAGCAGACCGCGAAGACCGGGGCGACCGAGTTCTGCATCGTCGCGGCCGTGCGTGGACCGGACAAGCGGCTCCTCAGCCAGGTCGCCGCCGGCATCGAGGCGATCCGCAACGAGGTCGACATCCAGATCGCCTGCAGCCTCGGGATGCTCACCCAGGAGCAGGTCGATCAGCTCAAGGGCATGGGTGTACACCGCTACAACCACAACCTCGAGACCGCCCGCAGCCACTTCCCGAACGTCGTCACCACCCACACCTGGGAAGAGCGGTGGGACACGCTGCGCATGGTCCGTGATGCCGGCATGGAGGTCTGCTGCGGCGGCATTCTGGGTATGGGGGAGAGCCTGGAGCAACGCGCCGAGTTCGCCGCCGACCTCGCGTCACTCGAGCCCGACGAGGTCCCGCTCAACTTCCTCAACCCGCGTCCCGGGACCCCGTTCGGTGACCTCGACGTCCTGCCGGCGTCCGAGGCGCTCAGATCGGTGGCGGCGTTCCGCCTGGCGCTGCCGCGAACGATCTTGCGGTTCGCCGGCGGACGCGAGATCACCCTCGGCGACCTCGGTGCCAAGCAGGGCATCCTCGGCGGCATCAACGCCGTCATCGTCGGCAACTACCTGACCACGCTGGGGCGCCCCGCCGAGGAGGACCTGGATCTGCTGACCGATCTGTCGATGCCCATCAAGGCACTCAACGACAGCATCTAGGCTCGGGAGCGTGAGTGTGACCATCAAGTCGCCGTTCTCCGCGGACACGGCGCGCACGGCCGGCGCAGAATCCGAGATCCCCGGGCCGCTGGCCGAACCCTGCCGGTACGGGGTCTACACGGGCATCGAGCTCGAACTCCAGGCGGCCGACGCCATCCCGACGTCGGCCCAGATGGGACTCGAGCCGCCACGGTTCTGCGGCCAGTGCGGGCGGCGGATGGTCGTGCAGGTACGGCCGGACGGTTGGGGTGCGCGGTGTTCTCGGCACGGGACCGTGGATTCGACGGAGCTGGGCCGACGGTGACGGGGCCGTCGTCACCCGACGCCCCGGTCGCGCAGACCTCAGGGGCTCCGACGACCGCCACCCCCGTGCCGTCACCCCGCCGCCGAGCGGCCCGTCCGGCGGGTCCGTTGGTGGCGGTCCTCGCGGTGATCGTGCTGACCGGCGCCGTCGTCGGGATGGTCTGGGCCGTCGTCACCCCCGCCATGTCGGGTCGTGTCGTCGGCGCGGACTCCGCGATCATCCCGGCGCAGGAGTTCCCCGAGGAGTTCGCCGCGGTCGGTACCTTCGCGGTGCTCCTGCTTGTGTACGGGGTCGCGTCGGTGATCGTCGCGTGGTTCACGGCGCGCTCCTGGCGTGGGCCCGGCGGGTTCGGCGTGGTCGCCGTCGCGACCGTGCTCGGATCGTTCCTCGCGGCATGGATCGGTACCCGTGTCGCCGACTGGCGGTTCGACGACCCGCGATCGGCACCGGTCGGTGCCACGTTCGACCTCGTTCCCGACCTCTGGCTCGACGGAGCCGTCCGGGGCGGCACCGGCGGGTCCTGGGTGCTCTTCCTGTGCGCCCCGTTCGCCGCGGCGTTCTTCTACCTTGGCTTCGCCCTGGCATCACGCACGGCCGACCTCGGGGTCGGTGATCTCGTCACCGACGATCCGCGCGCTGCCGAACCTCCTGTGGCTCAGCCGATCTGAGCGGGCACGTCCGCGACCACCGCGTCGGCCAGCGTCTCGACCGACACGTCGAGAGCACGACTGAGCGCGACGACGGTGGCGAAGGACGGTGTCAGCAACCGCCCGCTCTCGATCTTGCGCAACGTCTCCGGTGAGATCCCCGCGGTTCCGGCGATGTCGATGACCGTCCGCTCGGCGCGGAGCTCACGCAGGAGCGCACCCAGGCGTCGTCCGGCGGCGATCTGCTCGGGGGTCAGGGGAGAACGGACCATGTCCACACCTTACCGGCAGCGGTATGAAAATACCGGCACCGTGTCGTAGGCTGGTATTTAAATACCAGGTGTGACCACCAGGAGGTGTGTGTGATCGAACTGAAGTCCCCGGATGAGGTCGCCGCGATGCGGGTGACCGGCCGGTTCATCGCCGAACTGCTCGACGATGTGTCGTCGCGGGCGGAGCCGGGGGTCAACCTGCTCGACCTGGAGCTGCGGGCGCGTGAGCTGATCGAACAGCGCGGCGCCGTCTCGTGCTACTGGGACTATGCCCCGTCCTTCGGTCGGGGGCCGTTCCGCAACGTGATCTGCTTGTCCGTCAATGACGCTGTCCTGCATGGACTTCCGCATGACCTCGTGCTCACCGACGGTGATGTGCTCAGTATGGACATCGCCGTCGCGATCGACGGATGGGTCGCCGATTCGGCACGCACGGTCATCGTCGGTGACCCGCGACCGGAAGATGCGCACCTGGTCGAGACCACACAGTTGGCGCTGGCCGCCGGCATCGATGCGGCGCGATCTGATCGCCGGCTCGGCGACATCTCGGCCGCGATCGGCGAGGTGTGCATCTCCCGCGGCTACATGGTGAACACCGAGTTCGGCGGTCACGGGCTCGGACGCACCATGCACGAGGACCCGCACGTGTCGAATGTGGGCCGTGCCGGCAAGGGAATGCGGTTGCGTCCCGGGCTGACGTTGGCGCTCGAGCCGTGGCTGGCGCGACACACCGCGCAGATCGTCTACGACCCCGACGGCTGGACGATCCGGTCCGCGGACGGCTCGCGCACCGCGCACAGTGAACACACCATCGCGATCACCGACGGCGACGCCGAGATCCTCACGCTCCGTTGATCGTGCGGCCGCTCAGAGGGGCGGGCGCAGGGTCGCGAACTCGTCGGTGACGCGCAGTCGGGTGTCGGCGAACGCGTAGAGCGCCGGGGGGCGACCGCCGGAACGGCCGGTCTTCCCGACGGTTCCGGTCGACACCACCACTGCGCGACGACTCAGGATGCGCAGGAGGTTGGTGGTATCCACCGGGTAACCCAATGCTGCACAATAGATCTCCGAGAGTTGAGACATCGGGAAGCGTTCCGGGGCGAGAGCGAACGCGATGTTCGTGTACGACAATTTCGCGGCGAGACGATGGCGGGCCGCGTCGATGATCTCGGCGTGATCGAACGCGACCTCCGGCAAGCTGTCGACCGGCTGCCAGGACGCCGACGACGGGAGCGTCGCCATGGCATCCGACGGGACGAGGCCCAGATACGTGGATGCGATGGTGCGGACGCCGGGCACACGGTTCGGCGCGGAGAACACCGCGAGTTGCTCGAGGTGTGCGATCTTCTCGATCTCGACGGTGTCGGCCACGAGCCGCCGCGCGGTCGCCTTGAGCGTCTCGTCGGCGACGACGTCACCACCTGGCAGCGACCACCCGCTCCCATCCGGCGTGCGGCACAGGAGGACACACAGCGCAGGGGCGACCTCGGGCTCGACCTCACGGACCTGGAACACCGCCGCGAGCACCTCCACGCGGAGCGCCGCGGACGCCCCGTCGGACGAGGACGGGCGCGGCGGGGGCGTGGACATGGCGTCGATTGTATGGGCGTCCCCACCGGGATCGACGCGACACGTCCATGGGGAGCAGTGACGCCGGCCCGCCCGCGCCGCCTACAGCTCGTCGAGTGACAGGAGCCCGTCCTGGATCGCGCGTGCCGCAAGGGCGGCCTTGGTGCGTGCGCTCCGGTCGACCGCGGTGTACTTGGCGCGGATGCGGGTGAGGTGGGTGTTCACCGTGCCGATCGAGATGCACAGTTCCTGGGCGACCATGATCTTCGAGTCGGTGAGCAGCCACGTGCGCAGGACCTGGATCTCCCGGTCGGTGAGTCCGGGCCGCCGACGCTCGGGTGCGACGTCGCCGTCGGTGTTTCGCGCGCCAGGTGTCCGGCGCGCCGTCGATTCCGCTGTCGTCGCCGGTCGGGGTGCGGCACGTGGTGGGGCGGGGCGCGACACAGTCCCGGCGACGACCTGCTCGGCGTTGTGCACCAGCCGCATATGCGGGCGCGTGGTCCCCGCCCGGGGGTCGGCGCAGACCGGCGCAGTGTGCGACCGTGCGTCGGAATGCGCCGGCCCGGCCGACGGCATCCCGGGCAGGGGCATGCGTCGCGCCGCGAGACTGGCCAACGCGGCCTCCCGCCGGGCGGCTGCGGCCGCCGACCGTGCGACGCCCGGCGAGGACGGCGTCGGGACGCCCCGGGCGGCGGCGGTTCCGCGCGTGACGGTGCCGGGCATGAGGCTGTCGGGGGTGAAGCTGTCGTGCGGGGAGACGGTCATCACGATGCTCGCAATCTTTCTCAGCGGCCGCGGTCGGCTCGGCGGGTCTCAGACGTCATCGACGCTGTTCGGTACGTCTTCGACGGTATGGAGCCGGTGGCCCGCGCAAACGCGTAGTGGACTACTCGAATCGCGGCGGGAATGCCGCAGATGTGACCGGTGTTACGATGGACAGCGTTTTCGACCATCAGTCGAAAACTCGTGTCGTCCGATACGACCCCGTGTCGGAGAGCATGACCGCAAGAGGAGTGGCGATGAGCATCACGAGTGACCGACCGGCAACGGCGACAGACACCGCACCCCTGGGTCTGATCGACGCCGAATGGGTCGACGGCCCTGGTGGCTACACCGGCGTCGAGCCGACCCGGGAATGGGCCGACGAGGTGCGCCGACTGGCGCGCGCCCGGAATGCGACGCTGCTGGCGCACAACTATCAGCTGCCCGCCATCCAGGACATCGCCGACCATGTGGGCGACTCTCTCGCGCTGTCGAGGATCGCCGCGGAGGTCGACGCCGACGAGATCATCTTCTGCGGCGTGCACTTCATGGCGGAGACCGCCAAGATCCTCAGCCCGGACAAGCGCGTGCTGATCCCCGATGCACGCGCCGGGTGCTCGCTCGCGGACTCCATCACCGCCGACGAACTGCGTGAGTGGAAGGCCGATCACCCGGATGCGGTCGTCGTGTCGTACGTGAACACCACGGCAGAGGTGAAAGGTCTCACCGACATCTGCTGCACGTCGTCGAACGCGGTCGACGTCGTCGCGTCGATCGACCCCGACCGTGAGGTCTTGTTCCTGCCGGATCAGTTCCTCGGCGCGCACGTCAAGCGTGAGACCGGGCGAGACAACATCCACATCTGGGCGGGGGAGTGCCACGTCCACGCCGGGATCAACGGCGACGAGCTGGCCGATCAGGCGAGCAGCCACCCCGATGCGGACCTCTTCATCCATCCCGAATGTGGTTGCGCGACATCGGCTCTCTACCTCGCCGGCGAGGGCGCAGTCCCTGCCGACAAGGTGAAGATCCTGTCCACCGGCGGCATGCTCGACGCCGCACGGGAGACCGGCGCCAAACAGGTGCTCGTCGCCACCGAGATCGGCATGCTGCATCAACTCCGCAAGGCGGCTCCGGGTGTCGACTTCCAGGCCGTCAACGACCGTGCGTCGTGCCCGTACATGAAGATGATCACGCCTGCGGCGTTGCTGCGTTCGCTGCGTGAGGGCCGCGACGAGGTGCACGTCGCCCCCGACGTCGCCGAGCGTGCTCGCACGAGCGTCGAGCGCATGATCGCGATCGGCAACCCCGGTTCCGGTGAGTGAGGCGTTCGTCGGCCAGATCGCCGCGGCCGACGACCTCGATCTCACCGTCACCGACGAGGTCCGATCACTGATCCGGACGGCGCTCGACGAGGACCTCCGGCACGGTCCGGACGTGACGACCCAGGCGACGGTGCCCGCCGACGCGGTCACCGACGCCGCGATCGTGAGTCGCGGACACGGCGTGATCGCGGGCCTGCCGGTGGTCCTCGCGGTGCTCGACGAGGTGATCGGAGCCGGACGCTACGAGGTGACGTCGTCCGTCGCCGACGGCTCTCACGTCGGTCCGGGAGACGTCGTCCTGGCCGTCCACGCGCCGACCGGGGCCTTGCTCACGGCCGAACGCACCGCGCTCAACCTCGTCTGTCATCTGTCCGGGATCGCGACTGCCACAGCGCGGTGGGTGCAGGCAGTCGAGGGCACCGATGCGAAGGTGCGTGACTCCCGAAAGACGCTGCCGGGGATGCGGTACCTGCAGAAGTACGCCGTCCGCGCCGGTGGCGGCGTGAATCATCGCCTCGGCCTCGGCGACGCGGCGCTGATCAAGGACAACCACGTGGCGGCCGCCGGTTCGGTGAGTGCCGCGTTGTCGGCGGTCCGTGCCGCCGCGCCGGGTCTGGCGGTCGAGGTGGAGGTCGACTCGTTGGCCCAACTCGACGAGGTCCTCGCGCTCGGACCGCAGTTGGTGTTGCTCGACAATTTCGCGCTCTGGGAGACGCAGATGGCCGTGCAGCGCCGCAACGCGCGGTCCCCGGAGACCAAGCTGGAGAGCTCCGGCGGGTTGTCGCTGGACATGGCCGCCGACTATGCCCGCACCGGCGTCGACTACCTCGCGGTCGGTGCGCTGACCCATTCGGTCACCGTGTTGGACCTCGGGCTGGACATCCCCGCGCCGCCGGCCGGTTCCTGACGCGGATCCGCCGGTGGTCGGAGACGCCCGCCGACCGTGTGGAAAACCACTTCGCCGGACCCCATAAACTCGTGGGTGATGTGTGCGCACGAAGTGCGCCGTTCCCGGCTCACAGGAGAACCCGATGCTCGCCCGAACCGACCTGCGCGGTGCCCGGCCCACGCTCGCTGAACTGCGACGTGCGCTGCCCCGCGGGGGAACCGACGTCAATGCCGTCCTCGACACGGTGGCGCCGTTGGTCCATGAGGTCTCCGAGCGCGGCGCGGACGCCGCCCTCGAGTTCGGTGAGCAGTTCGACGGCGTGCGTCCGGACTCGGTACGGGTGCCGCCGTCGGTCATCGCGGATGCACTCGATCAACTCGACCCCGCGGTCGCCGACGCCCTGCGCGAATCGATCGTGCGTGCCCGCAAGGTGCACGCCGATCAGCGCCGGGAGACGTCCCGGACCCAGGTCGTCGACGGCGGCGTCGTCAGCGAGAAGTGGATTCCCGTCCGACGTGTCGGTCTGTACGTACCCGGCGGCAACGCGGTGTACCCGTCGTCGGTGATCATGAACGTGGTGCCGGCCCAGGAGGCCGGCGTCGGCTCCCTGGTGATCGCCTCGCCCCCGCAGAAGGACTTCGGTGGCAGGCCCCACCCGACCATTCTCGCCGCCTGCGCCCTGCTCGGGGTCGACGAGGTGTGGGCCGTCGGTGGTGCCCAGGGCGTGGCCCTCCTCGCCTACGGCGGCACCGACTCCGACGGCGCCGTCCTCGATCCCGTCGACCTCGTGACCGGACCCGGCAACATCTTCGTGACAGCGGCGAAGCGCTTGTGCCGCAGCGTCGTCGGCATCGACTCGGAGGCCGGGCCGACCGAGATCGCGATCCTCGCCGACGACAGCGCCGACCCCGGCATCCTGGCGTCCGACCTCATCAGCCAGGCCGAGCACGACGTGCTCGCGGCCTCGGTCCTCGTGACCGACAGCGCCGACCTCGCCGACGCCGTCGACCTCGCCCTCGACGCGCAGGTCGCCACGACCAAGCACCGCGAACGCGTGATGACCGCGCTGTCGGGCAAGCAGTCGGGCATCGTGCTCGTCGACGACCTCGACGCCGGTCTGACCGTGGTCGACGCCTACGCTGCCGAGCACCTCGAGATCCAGACCCGCGACGCGGCCGCGGTCGCCGACCGGGTGCAGAACGCGGGCGCGATCTTCGTCGGACCGTATGCGCCGGTCAGTCTCGGCGACTACTGCGCGGGCTCCAATCACGTTCTGCCGACCTCGGGTTCGGCCCGCTTCGCATCGGGTCTGTCGGTGCAGACGTTCCTCAAGGGTGTGCACGTCATCGACTACGACGAGGACGCGCTGCGCGCCGTCGCCGACAAGGTCGTCACCCTCGCCGACGCCGAAGACCTTCCCGGACACGGCGATGCGGTGAAGCAGCGCTTCGTCACGAGCGGGGCGGCGACAGAAGCGGGTGCCTCGTGAGCGCCCCGGATTCGGTGGACCTCGACACCTCCGGCGTGCCCGGTGGACAGATCTGCGTCGACGATCTCCCCCTGCGGGAGAACCTGCGGGGCAAGAGTGCTTATGGCGCACCGCAACTCAAGGTGCCCGTGGTCCTGAACACCAATGAGAACCCGCACCCGCCGTCGGCCGCGTTGATCGCCGACGTCGCCGACTCGGCGCGGGAGGCGGCGGCCGAGCTGCACCGCTACCCGGATCGGGACGCGGTCGCGTTGCGCGCCGACCTCGCCGAGTATCTGACCCAGGCCACCGGGACCACGCTGTCGGTGCACAACGTGTGGGCGGCCAACGGCTCCAACGAGATCCTGCAGCAGTTGCTGCAGGCGTTCGGCGGGCCCGGACGTCGTGCCCTCGGCTTCGTGCCGTCGTACTCGATGCATCCGATCATCTCCGACGGCACGGACACCACGTGGCTGCACGCCGTCCGCGCCTCGGACTTCTCCCTCGACATCCCGTACGCGGTCGCCGAGGTGACCAACCGTCGACCCGACGTGGTGTTCGTGACGTCGCCGAACAACCCGACCGGCGGGTCGATCCCGAACGACGGCCTGCGCGCGATCGTCGAGGCGGCGCCCGGGATCGTCGTCGTCGACGAGGCCTACGGAGAGTTCTCCCGGCAGCCGAGCGCCGTGGAACTCATCGAGCAGTACCCGACGAAGGTCGTGGTCAGCCGGACGATGAGCAAGGCGTTCGCGTTCGCCGGCGGACGGCTCGGCTATCTCGCCGCCGCCCCGGCGGTCGTCGACGCGTTGCAGCTGGTGCGGTTGCCGTATCACCTGTCGGTGCTCACCCAGGCATCGGCGCGCGCGGCCCTGCGCCACCGCGACGACACGCTGGCGGGCGTGGCCGCGATCATCGACGAACGCCGGCGTGTCGTCGGCGAGCTGACCGACATGGGCCACCACGTGATCGACTCCGACGCGAACTTCCTGCTGTTCGGACGGTTCCGCGATGCGTCGGCGACCTGGCAGCACTACCTCGACCACGGCGTGTTGATCCGTGACGTCGGAATCGCCGGTCATCTGCGTGTCACCATCGGGTTGGCGGCCGAGAACGATGCCTTCCTCGATGTCAGCCGAACGCTTGCGCCCACAGATCTGGAGAACTCCCGGTGACCACCTCACCCGCCCCGCGGATCGCTCGTGTCGAACGCACCACCAAGGAATCGTCGATCACCGTCGAGCTGAACCTCGACGGTACCGGCGTCACCTCGATCTCCACCGGTATCGCGTTCTTCGACCACATGCTCACGGCCTTCGGTCAGCACGGCAGTTTCGACCTGACCGTCGAGGCGAAGGGCGACGTCGAGGTCGAGGGGCATCACACGATCGAGGACACCGCGATCGTGCTCGGACAGGCGCTCGGACAGGCCCTCGGCGACAAGAAGGGCATCCGCCGGTTCGGCGATTCGTGGATCCCGATGGACGAGACGCTGGCCCACGCGGTCGTCGACGTCTCCGGGCGCCCCTACTGCGTGCACACCGGCGAACCCGACCATCTCCTCACCGCGGTCATCGGTGGCTATCCGGGGGTGCCGTACTCGACGGTGATCAACCGGCACGTGTTCGAGTCGATCGCCCTGAACGCCCGCATCGCACTGCACGTCCGCGTGCTCTATGGCCGCGATCAGCACCACGTCACCGAGGCCGAGTTCAAGGCCGTCGCCCGCGCGCTGCGCGCCGCCACCGAGTACGACCCCCGGGTCAGCGGCGTGCCGTCGACGAAGGGTGCGCTCTGATGGGGCCGGTGATCGCAGGCAGCATCCCCGGCAGCGTGCTCCGGAAAAGCACCCCGGGGATGCGCCCCGCGCAGAGGACGCGCGCACATATCGTCGACGGCACCCGTCCAGAGGGCGGATCCCGGGGTCGCTTCTCCGGAAAGCTGTTGTCCGGCGCGGGGTGGTGCGTCCGATGACCGGCGCCCCTGCGGTCACCATCCTCGACTACGGCTCGGGCAACCTCCGATCCGCGCAGCGCGCGCTCGAGCGTGCCGGCGCCGACGTCACCGTCACCGACGACCGGGACGCCGCGACCGAGTGTGACGGCCTGGTCGTACCCGGCGTCGGGGCCTTCGCCGCCTGTATGGAGGGTCTGAAGGCGGTCAATGGACACCGCATCATCGATCAGCGTCTCGCCGGCGGCCGGCCCGTGCTGGGCATCTGTGTGGGCATGCAGATCCTGTTCGATCGCGGCGTCGAGTTCGGTGTCGAGGCCGACGGATGCGGCGAATGGCCGGGCACCATCAGCCGGCTGCCCGCGCCGGTGCTGCCGCACATGGGCTGGAACACCGTCGAGGCCGCCGAGGGGACGGCGCTGTTCGACGGTCTCGACGCCGACACGCGGTTCTACTTCGTGCACTCCTACGCCGCGCAGAGCTGGGAGATGGACAGCGACGGCACGCCTCTCGCCGCGCCGAAACTGACCTGGGCCCACCATGGGGGGCCGTTCCTGGCCGCGGTCGAGAACGGCGCGCTGTCCGCCACCCAGTTCCACCCGGAGAAGTCCGGCGACGCAGGGGCACACCTGCTGCGCAACTGGGTGCGGTCACTCGGATGAACGTCGACGGCACCCGCTTCTCGCTCGGCAAACTGGTGTTCTATGCACTGGGCGCCGGCGTCCTCGTGCTCGTGGTGTCGATCCCGATCATCCTGGCCATCGCGCACTGGTCGCCGATCGCGGGCCTCGTCGTCGCACTCCTCGCGGTCCTCGCGATGATCGCCGCGATCGGAACCGTCTCCCGGCGGATGATCGCCACCGCCGAGCGTGAGATCCTGGCTGCGCGCGCCGCCGAGCAACACGACCGGACCGCCCGCCCACCCGCCGCGCGTCCCGACGGCACCGCTCCTCCGGGCAGCCTCGACCCACGCACCATCGAACCGACAGACAGGAACTCCGCCACCGATGGGTAACACCCTTGAACTCCTCCCGGCCGTCGACGTCGCCGACGGGCAGGCCGTCCGACTGGTGCAGGGCGCAGCCGGCACCGAGACCTCCTACGGGTCGCCCCGTGAGGCCGCACTGGCGTGGCAGTCCGACGGCGCCGAATGGATTCATCTCGTCGACCTCGACGCCGCGTTCGGCCGTGGGAACAACCGGGAGCTCCTCGCCGACGTCGTCGGCGAACTCGACGTCAAGGTGGAACTGTCCGGCGGCATCCGCGACGACGATTCGCTGGCCGCGGCTCTGGGTACCGGCTGCACCCGCGTCAATCTGGGCACCGCCGCCCTGGAGAACCCCGACTGGTGCGCACGCGCGATCGATCGGTACGGGGATCGGATCGCCGTCGGTCTCGACGTGATCAGGGAGGGCGAGTCCTATCGTCTGCGGGGGCGTGGCTGGGTCACCGACGGCGGCGACCTGTGGGAGGTGCTGACCCGGCTCGACCGCGACGGCTGCTCGCGCTATGTGGTCACCGACGTCTCCAAGGACGGCACGCTCGGCGGCCCGAACCTCGAACTGCTCGGCGAGGTGGCCGACGCGACGTCGGCGCCGATCGTCGCGTCCGGCGGGGTCTCCGCGCTCGACGACCTCATCGCCATCTCGGGGCTCGTCGACCGGGGCATGGAGGGCGCGATCGTCGGTAAGGCGCTCTACGCCGGCCGGTTCACGTTGCCCGAGGCACTCTCGGCCGTCGCCGGGACGTGATGGATCACCAGCGTCTGCTCGATATCGCGAGCGCCGTCCTCGACTCCGCCGTCGACGAGTTCGTCGCCGGCCTCGGCGCCCCGAGTGCCGTCGAGAAGGGCGTGACCGACTTCGCCACGCAGGTCGACCTGGATCTCGAACGCCGCCTCGCCGCCGAGCTCGCCGACCGCACGCAGATCCCGGTGCACGGTGAGGAGTTCGGGGGTCCGCCGGTCACCGAGGGCGCGGTCTGGGTCCTCGATCCCGTCGACGGCACCTACAACTACTCGACCGGCGTGCCGATGGCCGGGATCCTGCTCGGCCTGCTCGTCGACGGCGATCCGGTGCTCGGTCTCACCTGGTTGCCGCTGCTCGGTCGACGCTATGCCGCTCACGTCGACGGTCCGCTGCTCGCCGACGGCGCGCCCGCGCCCGCGCTGGCACCACTCGACCTGAAGGCCTCCGCGATCGCCTACGGGCCGTTCAACGCCGCGGGCCGCGGCCGGTACCCGGGGGCGCGTCGCGCCGATGTCATCCGGGCCCTGAGCTCGCGGGTCGCGCGCCTGCGGATGACCGGCAGCACCGGCGTCGACATGGCCTACACCGCGGCTGGGATCTTCGGTGGCGCAATCGCTTTCGGACGTCACGCCTGGGATAACGCAGCGGGCGCGGCGTTGGTGCGGGCGGCAGGTGGTGTGGCCACCGACCTGAGCGGCGCGCCGTGGACGGCGTCGTCGCCGTCGCTGGTGTGCGCCGCCCCCGGGGTACACGAGGAGATCATGGCGGTGATCGCCGACGTCGTCGGCGACGAGTGGGGCGCCGCCGGTGACGTCGGGACGACACCCCCCGCGAACCCAGGAGGTCGGTCATGACGGTTGCCGTTCGAGTCATCCCCTGTCTGGACGTCGACGACGGCCGCGTCGTCAAGGGGGTCAACTTCCAGAATCTGCGTGACGCCGGTGATCCGGTCGAACTCGCCGGCCGCTATGACCGGGAAGGCGCCGACGAACTGACCTTCCTCGACGTCACCGCGTCGAGTTCGGGGCGCTCGACGATGATCGACGTCGTCAAGCGCACCGCCGATCAGATCTTCATCCCGCTCACCGTCGGCGGCGGCATCCGCACCGTCGAGGACGTCGACACGATGCTGCGTGCCGGCGCCGACAAGGTCAGCGTCAACACCGCCGCCATCGCCCGACCCGAGGTCCTCGCCGATATGAGCCGGCGGTTCGGCTCGCAGTGCATCGTGCTGTCGGTCGACGCCCGCACCGTGCCGGACGGGGAGGCGCCCACCCCCTCCGGGTGGGAGGTGACTACGCACGGTGGACGCCGGGGGACCGGCATCGACGCCCTCGAGTGGGCGCGCCGCGGCCAGGAACTCGGCGTCGGTGAGATCCTCCTCAACTCGATGGACGCCGACGGCACGAAACGCGGATTCGATCTACGGATGCTGGCGGCGGTACGCGCCGAGGTGGACGTGCCGGTGATCGCCAGCGGCGGCGCCGGCGCGATCGGCGATTTCGCCCCTGCGGTCGAGGCCGGTGCCGACGCCGTGCTGGCCGCCTCGGTGTTCCATTTCGGTGAGCTGACCATCCCCGACGTGAAGTCGGCGATGGCCGCCGACGGAATCATCGTCCGCTGATGCGACGTTGGCCCCACCGAACGCCCCCCGATCATCTCCGTAGACCGACGAGCAGGACAGGACACCCGTGATGGCCCTCGATCCCGAGCTCTCCGCCCGGCTCAAACGCAACGACGACGGGCTCTTCGCCGCGGTCGCCCAGGAGCGCGGCACCGGCATCGTCCTGATGATGGCGTGGATGGACGACGTCGCGCTCGAACGCACCCTGGCGACCCGGCAGGGCACCTACTACTCGCGCTCCCGACAGCAGTACTGGGTCAAGGGCGAGACGTCCGGGCACACCCAGTACGTGCACGACGTGCGGCTCGACTGCGACGGCGACACCGTGCTGCTGGTCGTCGACCAGGTCGGTGCGGCCTGCCACACCGGCAACCACAGCTGTTTCGACACCCCGTCGCTGCTGCCCGCGGCCGACGGCGGGGGAGAATGAACCCGACCACTCCAGCAGAAAGGCGGTGACGGCGTCCATGCCACTGATCCAGATCTCGCAGACCCCCGGCCTGTCCGACCGGGTCAAACGCGAGGCCATCGCGGCGGTCACCGAGGCGTACGCCAAGGCGACCGGGAAGAACCCCGATTCGGTCTGGGTGACCATCACCGAGGTACCGCGACAGCACTGGGGCGTGGGCGGCGAGCCGCTGGGATGAGCGCGACCACCACACTCGAGGAGTTCCTGGATCTCGCGGCCGACCACCGCGTCGTTCCGGTGACCCGCAAGGTCCTCGCCGACTCGGAGACACCGTTGTCGGCCTACCGCAAACTCGCCGGCGACCGGGAGGGCACGTTCCTGCTCGAATCGGCGGAGAACGGCCGATCGTGGTCGCGGTGGTCGTTCATCGGTGCGCGGTCGCCGTCGGCGCTCACCGTCGTCGACGGTGAGGCCCGATGGTGGGGGGAGGTGCCCAGCGGCGCGCCCGACGGCGGCGATCCGCTGGCCGCGCTCGCCGAGTCGCTGCGCCTGCTCGCGACCGACCCCTTCCCCGGGATGCCGCCACTGACCGGCGGATTCGTCGGTTTCTTCGCCTACGACATGGTCCGACGGCTCGAACGGCTGCCGGGAACCCCGGTCGACGACCTCGGTCTGCCCGACATGATGATGCTGCTGGCGACCGATGTCGCCGCCGTCGACCACCACGAGGGCACCATCACGCTGATCGCCAACGCCGTGAACTGGGACGGTTCGGACGAGCGCGCAGAGGAGGCCTACGCCGACGCCGTGTCACGACTCGACGCGATGACCGAGGCGCTCGCCGCACCGGCACCGTCGACCGTGTCCCATTTCGACCGTCCGACGCCGGAGTACACGTCACAACGCACGCTCGAGGAGTACAGCGAGATCGTCGTCGACCTCGTCGGCGAGATCGAGGCCGGTGAGGCCTTCCAGGTCGTTCCGTCGCAGCGATTCGAGATGGACACCGACGCCGACCCCGTCGACGTCTACCGCGTGTTGCGCGCCTCGAATCCGAGTCCGTACATGTACCTGCTGCGCATGCCAGGCGGGACCGGACGCGGACCGTTCACCATCGTCGGCAGCAGCCCCGAGGCTCTGGTGACCGTGCAGGACGGCGTCGCGACGACCCATCCGATCGCGGGCACCCGCTGGCGCGGCGCGACGGAGGAGGAGGACCAGCTCCTCGCCAAGGGGCTCGTCGAGGACGAGAAGGAGAACGCCGAGCACCTGATGCTCGTCGATCTCGGGCGCAACGATCTCGGACGCGTCTGCCGGCCGGGCACCGTCAAGGTCAGCGACTACCGTCACGTCGAGCGCTACAGCCACGTCATGCACCTGGTCTCGACGGTGTCGGGGACGTTGCGAGACGACAAACACGCGCTCGACGCCGTGTCGGCGTGCTTTCCCGCCGGCACCCTGACCGGCGCGCCGAAGGTCCGGGCGATGGAACTCATCGACGAGCGTGAGCTGACCCGGCGCGGACTGTACGGCGGCATCGTCGGCTACCTCGACTTCGCCGGCGACGCGGACACCGCCATCGCCATCCGTACCGCCCTGATGGCCGACGGCCGCGCCTACGTCCAGGCCGGTGGTGGCGTCGTCGCCGACAGCGAACCCGAATACGAGTACAACGAGGCACGCAACAAGGCGACGGCCGTCCTCAACGCGGTCGCGGCGGCCGCGACGATGCGTCGCGTCGGCGGCGCGGCCCCGGCGACGACGAAGGGACCGTCATGACCACGCCGAACCCGTCCGGCGACGAGACGGCCGTCGCGGTCAAGGCCTACCTGCGTCGTCGTCAGATGATCGCCGCAGTCCTGTTGGCGTTGGCCGCGCTGGCGTACTGGACGGCGTCCCGGCTCAATTGGTGTCGGGTGCTGGCCGCCGACGGCCTCGCCCCACCGCGTGACTTCGACGTCAGGGGATCGGACTGGAGTCCCTGGCTCACCCCGCTGGCCCTCGTCCTGCTCGCCGCCATCCTCGCGGCGTTCTCGGTCCGCGGCTGGGGCCTTCGGATCATCGCGCTGCTGGTCGCCGCCGCCGGTGTGCTCGCCGCGATCCCGGCGATCTCCCTCGTGACCGGCGGCGCCGACTCCGACTACGCGTCCGACGCCGCCGACATCCCCGGCCGCTTCCAGATCATCCTCATCACCACCAACTCCTGGGCGGCGGTCGTCGTGCTGGCCGGCACGGTGTGCGCGGTGCTGGCGGGAGTGCTGCTCCTGCGCGTCGCCGGCGGGGTCTCGGGGATGTCGTCGAAGTACAAGACCCCCGGGGCCCGGCGCGAGGAAATCGAGCGTCAGATCTTCGCCGACCACGACAAGCGGAAGTCGGGGGCGGCGCAGGGCTCGCCGTTTGTGTCCGGCGAGGCGACCGGACAGCCGGTGTCGCCGGACGACGCCGCCGATACCTCGACCGGCCCGAGCAGCACGGGTAACGATGCGCCTCCCGCGAACGAACGCATGTTGTGGGACGCACTCGACACCGGGATCGATCCGACCGACGTCCCCGACGACCACGGGGAAGAACGACGCCGAGGAGACCAGCGCTGAGCAGCCAACCCGGCCACAGGACGATTCGGCCCTCCGGCTACCCTGAGACCACACGAACATCGAAAGGGGGCCAACGGTCGTGACCTCGCCGACTGTCCTCGACTCCATCATCGAGGGAGTGAAAGCTGACGTCGCCGCGCGCGAAGCCGTGGTCGACTACGCGGCTGTCAAGGCGGCGTCCACGAAGGCCCCGGACCCCAAGGATGCGATGGCGGCGTTGCAGCTGCCCGGCATCGGGGTCATCGCCGAGGTCAAGCGGGCCAGCCCGTCCAAGGGAGATCTCGCCACCATCGCCGATCCCGCCGAACTGGCGAGCGCCTACGAGGCCGGCGGTGCGCGGATCATCAGCGTGCTCACCGAACAGCGCCGCTTCCGTGGATCGCTCGACGACCTCGACAGTGTCCGTGCCGCGGTCGACATCCCGGTCCTGCGCAAGGACTTCATCGTCGGTCCGTACCAGATCCACGAGGCGCGCGCGCACGGCGCCGACGTCATCCTGCTGATCGTCGCCGCGCTGGAACAGAACGTGCTCGCCTCCCTGCTCGACCGCACCGAGAGCCTCGGCATGACCGCGCTCGTCGAGGTGCACACCGAGGAGGAGGCGAACCGCGCGCTGGAGGCCGGCGCATCCGTCGTCGGCGTCAACGCCCGCAACCTCAAGACCCTCGAGGTCGACCGCGACTGTTTCTCCCGCATCGCCCCCGGCCTGCCGACGAAGGTGATCCGCATCGCCGAGTCCGGGGTGCGCGGCACCGCCGATCTGCTGGCCTATGCCGGAGCCGGCGCGGACGCCGTACTGGTCGGAGAGGGGCTCGTCACCAGCGGCGACCCCCGGGCCGCCGTCTCCGAGCTGGTCACCGCGGGTACCCACCCGTCCTGCCCGAAACCGGTTCGCTGACAGCCTTTTCCGCCTGCGGACCCCGATAGCGAACAAGAGACCGTGACCGCGCATACCGATTCCCCAGACACGTCCTATCCCGCCGCCAGCGTCGGCCTCACCACCCGCACGTCCATCGAACCCGACGAGGGCGGTCATTTCGGTGTCTACGGCGGTAGGCACGTCCCCGAAGCCCTCATGGCGGTGATCGACGAGGTCACCACCACCTATCAGAAGCTCCGGCGCGACGACGACTACCTCGCCGAGCTCGACCGGCTGCAGCGCGATTACACGGGTCGTCCCTCACCGCTCTACGAGGCCAAGCGACTGCGCGAATCCGCCGGCGGCGCACGAATCTTCCTCAAACGCGAAGACCTCAACCACACCGGATCCCACAAGATCAACAATGTCCTGGGTCAGGCGCTGCTCGCCGCACGGATGGGCAAGTCGCGCGTCATCGCCGAGACCGGCGCCGGCCAGCACGGCGTCGCCACCGCGACCGCCTGCGCGCTCCTCGGGCTCGACTGCGTCGTCTACATGGGGCGCGTCGACACCGACCGCCAGGCGCTCAACGTGGCTCGGATGCGGTTGCTCGGCGCCGAGGTCATCGCCGTCGACAACGGGTCGGCCACCCTCAAGGACGCGATCAACGAGGCCATGCGCGACTGGGTCACCAACGCGCACAACACCTATTACTGCTTCGGCACGGCCGCCGGGCCGCATCCGTTCCCGGCCATGGTGCGCGATCTGCAACGTGTCATCGGCCTGGAGGCACGGGCGCAGATCCTCGAACAGACAGACCGGCTCCCCGACGCCGTCGTCGCGTGCGTCGGCGGCGGATCCAATGCGATCGGGATCTTCCATCCGTTCATCGACGACACCGAGGTCCGCCTCGTCGGCTACGAGGCCGCGGGGGACGGGGTCGACACCGGTCGCCATGCCGCCACCTTCACCGGTGGTACGCCCGGCGCCTTCCAAGGGGCGTACTCGTATCTCCTGCAGGACGAGGACGGACAGACCATCGAGTCGCACTCGATCTCCGCAGGACTGGACTACCCGGGTGTGGGGCCCGAACACGCCTTCCTCAAGGACACCGGTCGCGCGACCTACGAGCCCATCACCGACACCGAGGCGATGGACGCGCTCGCGCTGCTCAGCCGACGGGAGGGCATCATCCCGGCAATCGAATCGGCCCACGCGGTGGCCGGTGCGCTGAAACTCGGGCAGGAACTCGGGGACGGAGCGGTCATCATCGTCAGCCTCTCCGGACGGGGTGACAAGGACGTCGACACCGCGGCCAGGTGGTTCGACCTGTTCGACAAGCCGCCATCACAGGACGAGGCGTCGGCCGGCGGCGAGCAGACAGGGGAGACCGTATGAGCGCCACCACATCCGGGACGGTCACCCACACCACGCCGTCCAAGCTCGGACCCACCTTCGCCCGCTGCCGCGAGGAAGGACACAGCGCCCTCATCGGATACCTGCCCGTCGGCTATCCGACCGTCGAGAAGTCGGTCGAGTACTTCCGCGCGATGGTCGAGGCGGGCTGCGACATCATCGAGGTCGGTGTCCCGTACTCGGACCCGGTGATGGACGGGCCCACCATCCAGGAGGCCGCCGACACGGCGCTCGCCGGCGGTGTCCGGGTGCGTGACGTGTTCACCGCCGTTCAGGCGATCTCCGACGCCGGTGGCCAGTCGGTCGTGATGAGTTACTGGAACCCGGTGCTGCAGTACGGCATCGATCGGTTTTCCCGCGACCTCGCGAACGCCGGGGGCGCCGGCCTGATCACCCCGAACCTGATCCCGGAGGAGGGGGCCGCGTGGCACACCGCCTCCGACGAGCACGGACTCGACCGGATCTATCTCGTCGCGCCGTCGTCGACCAACGAGCGCCTGGCGATGACCGTGGACGCGTCGCGCGGGTTCATCTACGCCGCGTCGACGATGGGTGTCACGGGGGCCCGTGACGCGGTCTCCGACGCCGCGCCGGAACTCTGCGCGCGTGTGCGGGCACACTCCGACATCCCGATCGGCGTCGGACTCGGCGTGCGCAACAAGGCGCAGGCCGCCGAGATCGCCGCGTACGCAGACGGAGTGATCGTTGGCTCTGCGCTGGTCAGCGCGGCCAAGGAGAGTAGCCGGGACCTCGCGGCACTCGTCGGTGAACTGGCCGACGGCGTCCGTTCGGCGGCACCCGCCGCATCGTAGGTGACGCGGCCACGACCGTGCCGACGACCGCGGTCGGGCCGGCGCCCGGCGGGTGAGCGGGACGTCCGCGCGGGTCGGTTAGGGTGGCAGGCGTGACGGTGCCGACGCCTCAAACGGGTTCGACGATCCTGGCCTACATCCCCAGCCCACCGGCCGGAGTGTGGTACCTCGGCCCGCTTCCGCTGCGTGCGTATGCGCTGTGCATCATCGCCGGCATCATCATCGCCGTCTGGTGGGGCAACCGCCGGTGGAAAGCTCGTGGCGGACAAGAGGGCGAGGTCCTCGACGTCGCGATCTGGGCGGTCCCGTTCGGCCTCGTCGGCGGCCGGCTCTATCACCTCGCCACCGACTGGCGCACCTACTTCGGCGACGGACCGAAGGATCCGATCGACGCCCTGAAGATCTGGGACGGCGGTCTCGGCATCTGGGGTGCCGTGCTGCTCGGTGCGGTGGGTGCATGGATCGGCGCCCGACGACACGGCATCAAACTGCCACCCTTCGGCGACGCGCTCGCTCCGCCGATCCTGCTCGCCCAGGCGATCGGCCGACTCGGAAACTATTTCAATCAGGAGCTCTACGGCCGGGAGACCACCGTGCCGTGGGGCCTGAAGATCTACGAGCGCGTCGACTCCGACGGCTTCGCCGATCCCGGACTGATCACCGGTTCGTCGAACGGCACCGTCGTCGCGATCGTGCACCCCACGTTCCTGTACGAACTGCTGTGGAACATGCTCGTCGTGATCCTCCTCGTCGTCGCCGACCGACGGTTCCGTATCGGACACGGGCGACTCTTCGCGCTCTATGTGGCCGGCTACTGCGTCGGTCGGTTCGGTGTCGAGCTGATGCGCTCCGACCCGGCCACCCACATCTTCGGCACGCGGATCAACGTCTTCACCGCCATCGTCGTGTTCGCCTGCGCTGCTGCCTATTTCGTGCTCGCGCCGAAGGGGCGGGAACAGGGTCTGTCGATCTATCACCACGCACGCGCCGAGGAACTCGAAGAACTCGGAGAGCTCGGCTACGTCGACGACAGATTCGACGCCGATGCCGACCGGGCCGACGCCGACCGCGACACGAACCGCGACATGGAACGGGACGACGCCCGAGGTCGTGACGAGGGCGCCGGTACCACGACCGATTCCGTCCCGGAGTCCGAACCGGCAGTCGGGTCGGCATCCGTACCCTCCTCACACAGCGCCGACGGTGACGCGCCCGACACCGGTAGCGTCGCACAGGCCGCGTTGGCCGCGGCCATCGCGCGGCACACCCCGCGCACCGACGACGGCGAACCGGTGTCCTCGGACGCGTCGGGCGAGGCCTGGGTCCTCGAATCGGACGATGAGCCCGCAGACGGCATCCCCGATCCCGCCGAGAGCACCGACGACCCCGCCGCCGAGGGCACAGACCCCCCGGCTGCCGAGAACACCGACTCTCCCGTCGACGGCAACCCCGACCTCGCCCACGGCAACCCCGACCTCGCCCACGGCAACCCCGACCTCGCCGACGACAACCCCGACCTCGCCGACGACAACCCCGAACCCGAACCCGCCGACGGCATCCCCGAATCCGCCGAGGGCACTGACGACCCCGCCGAGGGCACTGACGACCCCGCCGACGACAAGTAACGCCCGGCCCAGACAGGTCGGCCGGTTCACACCATGATCGGACATCGATCACATCCGACCAGAGCGCACCAGCGGATTCGGTCGGATACGATGAAGATTCGCGGTGCACGGGATCAGCCCCTTCGACCCCTGCATCGTCACTGCTCCACGGGCCAGCGTTGTCCCTGAGGACATCGAGCATTGCGATTCGTCACCGAGTCGAGTGGAGGTTCGAGATGTTGTTTTCTGCGCTCCCGGCCAAGCAGGGTCTGTACGACCCCGAGGCCGAGGTCGACTCATGTGGCGTCGCCATGGTCGCCGACGTCCACGGTCGTCGATCGCATTCGATCGTCGCCGACGGACTGTTGGCGTTGGAGAATCTCGAACACCGAGGGGCGGCGGGCGCCGAGGTCAACAGTGGCGACGGTGCCGGCATCCTCATCCAGCTGCCCGACGAGTTGCTGCGCGCGGTGGTCGATTTCGATCTTCCGGCGCCCACTCCCGCCGGCGACAACACCTACGCCGCCGGTACCTGCTTCCTGCCCGTCGACCCCGCCCTGCGCGTGCGCGCGATCGAGCGGGTGAGTGCTCTTGCCGACGCCGAGGGCATCACGATCCTCGGCTGGCGTGAACTCCCGGTCGACGCAGCGCGCGCCGACATCGGCGAGACCGCGGCGGGCTGCATGCCGTTCATGATGCAGCTCTTCGTCACCGTCGATCCCGCCGCCGGCGGGCAGCGCATCGGCGGCCTCGACCTCGACCGCCACATCTTCGGATTCCGCAAGCAGGCCGAACGCATGACACCGGAGATCGAGGAGGCGGGCACCGGGCTGTACTTCCCGTCGTTGTCGAGCCGCACCATCGTCTACAAGGGCATGCTCACGACGATGCAGTTGCCGCTCTACTACGACGACCTGCGTGACGACCGCTGCCACAGCGCGATCGCCATCGTCCACTCCCGCTTCTCCACCAACACCTTTCCGTCGTGGCCGCTCGCGCATCCATTTCGATTCGTGGCGCACAACGGCGAGATCAACACGGTCCGCGGCAACCGCAACCGCATGCGCGCCCGGGAGGCCCTGCTGGCCACCGACCTCATCCCCGGCGATCTCAGCCGTGCCTTCCCGATCTGCACGCCCGAGTCGTCGGACTCGGCGTCCCTCGACGAGGTGCTCGAGATGCTGCACCTCGGCGGTCGCAGCGTCCCGCACGCGGTGATGCTGATGGTTCCCGAGGCGTGGGAGAACGTCGGCGACATGGATCCCCGACGGCGCGCCTTCCTGCAGTTCAACGCGTCCCTGATGGAGGCGTGGGACGGCCCGGCGTGCGTCACGTTCACCGACGGCACCGTGGTCGGAGCCGTGCTCGACCGCAACGGTCTCCGCCCGGGCCGCTGGTGGCAGACCCGCGACGGCCGGGTCATCCTCGCGTCGGAGGCCGGGGTCCTCGACGTCCCCGTCGACGACGTCATCTCCAAGGGCCGCCTCGAACCGGGTCGGATGTTCCTCGTCGACACCAAGCAGGGACGGATCATCCCCGACGAGGAGATCAAGGGCGACCTGATCCACGCCGAGCCCTACGACGAATGGCTGCATGCGGGCCTGCTCGACATCGCGACCCTGCCCAACCGGCCCGTCTACAAACCGAATCACGACACGGTGGTGCGTCGCCAGGTGTCGTTCGGCTACACCGAAGAAGACCTCCGCGTGCTCCTGACGCCGATGGCCGCATCCGGGTACGAACCGCTCGGCTCGATGGGCACCGACACCCCGGTCGCGGTGTTGTCCCAGCGATCCCGGTTGCTCTACGACTACTTCGTCGAGCTGTTCGCACAGGTCACCAACCCGCCACTGGATGCGATCCGTGAAGAGATCGTCACGTCCATGGCACGCGTGATGGGGCCCGAGCAGAACCTGCTCGACCCCACTGCCGCGTCGTGCCGGCAGATCCTGCTGCACTGGCCCGTCATCGACAACGACGACCTGGCCAAGCTCGTCCACATCAACGACGACGGCGACAACCCCGGGTTGTCGGCGAAGGTCTTGCACGGGCTCTACGAGGTGGCCGAGGGCGGTCCCGGCCTCGAGGCGGCCCTCGCGGACCTGCGGATGCGGGCGAGCCAGGCCATTGCCGAGGGCCATACGACGCTGGTCATCTCCGACCGGCGTACCGACCGCGAGCACGCGCCGATCCCATCGCTGCTCGCGATCTCAGCGGTGCACCATCACCTGGTCCGGACCAAGGAGCGCACCAAGGTCGCACTCGTCGTCGAATCCGGCGATGCCCGCGAGGTGCACCACATCGCTCTGCTGATCGGGTTCGGCGCGGCCGCGGTCAACCCGTACCTGGCGCTGGAGACGATCGAGGACCTCATCGCCGAGGGCGAGCTGACCGGCGTCCCGTCGTCGAAGGCGATCCGCAACTACCTCGAGGCTCTGGGCAAGGGTGTGCTCAAGGTGATGAGCAAGATGGGCATCTCGACCATCAGTTCCTACACCGCTTCCCAGGCCTTCGAGGCCGTCGGCCTGTCGTCGGCGGTGGTCAAGGAGTACTTCACCAGGACGGTCTCGCGAATCGAGGGCGTCGGTCTCGACGAACTCGCCGAAGAGGTCCGGATGCGCCACCATCGCGCGTTCCCGGAGAATCCGACAGAGCAGGTGTACCGACGTCTCGACGTCGGCGGCGAGTACCAGTACCGCCGGGAGGGTGAACTGCACCTGTTCACCCCGGAGACCATCTTCCTGTTGCAGCACGCGACGAAGACCGGTCAGGCCGAGGTCTTCCAGAAGTACTCCGACGAGGTCGACAAGCTCTCCCGCGAGGGCGGGACACTGCGGGGCCTCTTCGATTTCGACCTGGCCGGGCGTGACCCGATCCCGCTCGACGAGGTCGAGCCGATCGAGTCGATCATGACTCGATTCAACACCGGTGCGATGAGCTACGGATCCATCTCGGCCGAAGCGCACGAGACCATCGCGATCGCGATGAACCGGATCGGCGGCCGGTCGAACTCGGGGGAGGGCGGCGAGGACGTCGACCGACTCTACGACCCCGAACGACGCAGCGCGGTCAAGCAGGTCGCATCGGGACGATTCGGCGTCACCAGTGACTATCTGATCAACGCGACCGACATCCAGATCAAGATGGCGCAGGGCGCGAAACCCGGTGAGGGCGGACAACTCCCGGCGTACAAGGTGTATCCGTGGATCGCGAAGACACGTCATTCGACGCCGGGGGTGGCGTTGATCTCGCCGCCGCCGCACCACGACATCTACTCGATCGAGGATCTCGCGCAACTGATCCACGACCTGAAGAACGCCAACTCCGAGGCGCGCATCCACGTGAAGCTGGTCAGTGCGGTCGGTGTGGGAACCGTCGCCACCGGCGTGTCCAAGGCGCACGCCGACGTCGTCCTGATCTCCGGCCACGACGGCGGTACCGGCGCCTCACCGCTGACCTCGCTCAAGCACGCCGGCACCCCGTGGGAGATCGGGCTCGCCGACGCCCAGCAGACGTTGATGCTCAACGGTCTCCGCGACCGGATCACTGTGCAGTGCGACGGTGCGCTGCGCACCGGACGGGACGTCATCATGGCGGCGCTGCTCGGTGCCGAGGAGTACGGCTTCTCGACCGCCCCGCTCATCGTGTCGGGCTGCATCATGATGCGGGTCTGCCATCTCGACACGTGCCCGGTCGGGGTCGCGACACAGAACCCGCAGCTACGTGCGCGGTTCACCGGGCAGGCCGAACACATCGTCAACTTCTTCCGGTTCATCGCCGAGGATGTGCGAAAGTATCTGGCGCAGCTGGGCTATCACACCCTCGACGAGGCGATCGGACAGTCTCAGCGGCTGCACACCGACGAGGCGGTCGCCCACTGGAAGAGCCGCGGCCTGGACCTGTCGCCGATCTTCCGCAAGTACGAGGACAAGGGTCCCACCCGACGGATGCGCGGGCAGGACCACGGACTCGACCGTGCGCTCGATCAGACCATGATCCAGCTCGCCGAGGGAGCGCTCGAGGACGCGCACCCGGTCACGCTGGAACTGCCTGTGCGCAACGTCAACAGGACCGTCGGCACCCTCCTCGGATCGGAGGTCACGCGACGGTACGGCGCCGACGGTCTGGCCGAGGATTCCATCGTGGTGAAACTCACCGGCTCGGCCGGCCAGTCGCTCGGCGCGTTCCTGCCACCGGGCGTCACCATCCGGCTGTCCGGCGACACGAACGACTACGTCGGAAAGGGGTTGTGCGGCGGCAAGATCGTCGTCGCGCCCGATCCCGACGCCTGGTTCATCGCCGAGGACCAGGTGATCGCCGGCAACACCATCCTGTACGGCGCGACGTCGGGCGAGGTCTACCTGAGAGGCCGTGTGGGTGAACGGTTCTCGGTGCGCAACTCCGGTGCCACCGCGGTCGTCGAGGGAGTCGGCGACCACGCGTGCGAGTACATGACCGGTGGGCGTGTCGTCATTCTCGGGCCGACCGGGCGCAACCTGGCGGCCGGGATGTCCGGTGGGATCGCGTTCGTCTACGACCTCGATCCTGCGAAGGTCAACATGGCCATGGTCGAGTTGCTCCGACCGGATCCCGACGACCTGCGGTTCCTGCGTGACAACATCGCCAAACACACCGAGCTGACCGGTTCGGCCATCGGTGCGTCGATGCTCGCCGACTGGCCGCGGCGCTGCCTGGCGTTCACGAAGGTCATGCCGACCGATTACAAACGAGTTCTCGATGCCGCCCGCATGGCCGAAGCCGAAGGGCGCGACGTCGATTCAGCGATCATGGAGGCGGCACGTGGCTGATCCACGCGGGTTCCTGGAGATCCCCAAGAAAGAGGCGAAGTACCGCCCGGTGACCGAGCGGGTGCAGGACTGGCAGGACGTCTACGCCCACCCCGACAACCCGTTACGGGAACTGGGCGAGGTATCCGAACAGGCCCGACGCTGCATGGACTGCGGCATTCCGTTCTGCCACTCCGGCACTGCCGGATGTCCGCTGGGCAACCTCATCCCGGAGTGGAACGACCTCGTCCGGCGGGGACGGTGGGACGCGGCCAGTGCACGCCTGCACGCCACGAACAACTTTCCCGAGTTCACCGGCCTGGTCTGCCCGGCGCCGTGTGAGTCGGCGTGTGTGTTGTCGATCAGCGAGCCGACGACCGGCGGCAGCGTCACCATCAAGCGGATCGAGAAGACCATCGCCAGCGAGTCGTGGGCGGAGGGCATCATCGGTCCGGAACCGCCCGCGGCCCGGTCGGGCAAGTCGGTCGCCGTCGTCGGATCCGGACCGGCGGGTCTGGCCGCGGCCCAGCAGCTCACCCGGGCCGGCCACGACGTCACCGTCTACGAGCGCGACGACCGTATCGGCGGCCTGTTGCGATACGGCATCCCCGAGTACAAACTCCCCAAATCCGACATCGACCGCCGGATCGCACAGATGCGGGCCGAAGGCACCGAGTTCGTGACCGGTTGCGACGTCGGCACTGACCTGGCGGTGGCCGAGCTCCGGGCCCGGCACGAGGCCGTCGTACTGGCGATCGGCGCGATGGAGGCCCGCGACAATCCCGTGCCCGGTCGCGACCTGCACGGCGTACACCTGGCGATGGAGCACCTCGTGCCCGCCAACCGTGAGTGCGAGGGCGACGGGCCGTCGCCGATCACCGCGGCCGGTAAGCACGTGGTCATCATCGGTGGCGGCGACACCGGGGCCGATTGCCTCGGCACCGCGCACCGGCAGGGCGCGGCGTCGGTCGTGCAGCTCGACTACAACCCCGAGCTGCCGAGCGACCGCGACGACAACCGGTCACCGTGGCCGACGTGGCCGTTGGTCATGCGGACGTCGTCGGCCCATGCCGAGGGCGGTGAGCGCAAGTACGAGGTCGCCGTGCAGCGATTCGTCGGCGACGACGACGGCAACGTCACCACCATGGTGCTCGCCGAGGTCGAGGTGCGGCGCGAGTCCGACGGTCGCCGCGTCGTCACGCCGATCAGCGACGAGTTCGAGATCCCCTGCGACATGGCGCTGTTCGCCATTGGCTTCGCCGGGGTGACCCGCGGCCCGCTGCTCGACGACCTCGGGATCGAGCCGAACGGTCGGGGTGCGCTGTCGTGCGGCAGCGACTGGCAGACCGATGCGGCCGGCGTCTTCGTGTGTGGTGACGCCCATCGGGGAGCGTCGCTGGTCGTGTGGGCCATCGCCGAGGGGCGCTCGACGGCGCGTGCCGTCGACGAGTTCCTGATGGGCGAATCGGACCTGCCGTCGCCGGTGCGGCCGGCCGCGTTGCCGCTGTCGGTGCGGTGACCGTCGCCGACAGCACCGCCGACCCCACCGCAACGCGCGCGGGATCGTCGGTTTCATTCTGTTCGCGACGGTGGGGGACCGCCCTCTGACCTCCTCTAACCCCATGTGGCCGGCAGGTGACCACTCGCCACCGAGATAGAGATGGCGACCCAACCCGACTAAGGTGAACACAGTGACACGGCGTACAAAGATTGTCTGCACCCTCGGTCCGGCCACCAGCAGCGACGAGCGTCTCAAAGAGCTCGTCGAAGCGGGCATGGATGTTGCGAGGCTCAACTTCAGCCACGGCTCTCATGCGGATCACAAGTCCGTCTACGACCGTGTGCGCAAGGCCGGCGACGCCACGGGGAAGGCCGTGGGCATCCTCGCCGACCTGCAGGGACCCAAGATCCGCCTCGGCAAGTTCCGGGATGACGGCGCGCTCAACGGTGAGGTCATGTGGGCCACCGGTGACGAGGTGCGGATCACCGTCGACGATGTCGAGGGCACCCACGATCGGGTGTCGACCACCTACAAGCAGCTCGCCGAGGACGCCTCGGTCGGCGACCGGTTGCTCATCGACGACGGCAAGGTCGGATTGACCGCGACCGGCATCGACGGCAACGACGTGGTGTGCCGGGTGACCGAGGGCGGTCCGGTCAGCAACAACAAGGGACTGTCGCTGCCCGGGATGAACGTGTCGGTGCCGGCGATGTCGGAGAAGGACATCGCCGACCTGGAGTTCGCGCTCGAGCTGGGCGTGGACATGATCGCGTTGTCGTTCGTGCGCAGCCCGGCCGACATCGAACTCGTGCACGAGGTGATGGATCGCGTCGATCGTCGTATCCCGGTGATCGCGAAGCTGGAGAAGCCCGAGGCGATCGAGAACCTCGAGGCGATCGTGTTGGCGTTCGACGCGATCATGGTCGCTCGCGGCGATCTCGGTGTGGAGTTGCCGCTCGAGCAGGTGCCGCTGGTGCAGAAGCGCGCGATCCAGATGGCGCGGGAGAATGCCAAGCCGGTGATCGTGGCGACGCAGATGCTCGATTCGATGATCGAGAACTCGCGTCCGACGCGCGCGGAGGCCTCCGACGTCGCCAATGCCGTACTCGACGGTGCCGACGCGGTGATGCTCTCGGGTGAGACGTCGGTGGGCAAGTGGCCGATCGACGCGGTGCTGACGATGGACAAGATCGCGCGTGCGGTCGAGGGCGGTCCCCGTGATGTGCCGCCGCTGTCGCACGTGCCGCGCACCAAACGCGGCATCATCTCCTATGCCGCCCGCGATATCGGTGAGCGGCTCGAGGTGAAGGCGCTCGTGGCGTTCACACAGTCCGGTGACACCGTGCGGCGTCTCGCGCGTCTGCATTCGCGGCTGCCGTTGCTGGCGTTCACGCCGACCCAGGAGGTCCGCAGTCAGCTCGCCCTGAGCTGGGGAACCGAGACGTTCATCGTCGATCACGTCGACACCACCGACCACATGATCGACCAGGTCGATCAGCAGCTGCTGAAGATCGGTCGGCTCGACGAGGGTGACGTGGTGGTCATCGTTGCCGGCGCCCCGCCCGGAACCGTGGGCTCCACCAACATGATTCACGTCCACCGCATCGGCGAACAGGACCACTGACCGGAGCAAACGATCCCTGAGGGCCTCGCGAGGAACGAGCAAGGCGTCACGAAGGGGCTCGGGAGGAGTCATCTCGAGTGAGTGCCGACCGAGGGCATAGGGTGTGCTCTCATGACCGAACAATCCGCGGATCTCGGCAAACTTCTCGAACTCCTCGACGTCGAGCAGCGCGACGACGACCTCTTCCTCGGGCAGCACCCTGAGCAGAAGACCGCCCGCACCTTCGGCGGTCAACTGCTCGCCCAGGGGGTCATCTCCGCGTCGCGTACCCTGACCCGTGGAAAGCCTCCGGTCCACGCGTTGCACGCCCACTTCATCCGGGGCGGCGATGTGAGCAAGCCGATGGAGTATCACGTCGCGCGATTCCGCGACGGCAAGGCGTTCGCGAACCGCCAGGTGACCGCCATGCAGGACGGTGCCGAGGTCTTCACCATGCTCGTCGCCTTCCAGGACAACACGGCCGGGCTCGAGCACGCGGTCGAGATCCCGCAGGTGCCGTACCCGGAGGAACTGCCGACGCTCGGCGAGCATTTCAAGGGTTACGAGGACCGCATCGCGACATTCGTCAACGCGATGCACCCCATCGACATCCGGTTCGCCAACGATCCCACCTGGAAGGTGCGGGACGCGGGGGCAAAGCTCAAGGACAACCGGGTCTGGATGAAGACCGACGGTCCGATGCCCGATGACCCGATCCTGCACGTAGCCGCGATGTGTTACGCGTCGGACACGACAGTGCTCGACTCGATCATCACCACGCACGGACTGTCGTGGGGGATCGACCGACTCTTCGCAGCGACGGTCAACCACTCGATGTGGTTCCACCGAGATTTCCGGTTCGACGACTGGATGCTCTATGCCACCCGCTCACCGGTGGCGTCCGGCTCCCGCGGGATGGGCTCGGGCCGGTTCTGGATGCGCGACGGCACGCTGGCCACCTCGGTCGTGCAGGAAGCCCTCATCAAGTACTTCCCGCCGAAGAACTGACGGCCCCGATGGCACACTGTTCTCCATGACCTCGGCCCAGCCGCCACGGGCCGATCCGATCCCGTATCAGCCCGCGCACCATCCCGCACAGCCGCCGGTGCAGCCCCAGTACTGGCTGCAGTCCGGGCCGATGCTGCAGCAACGGACCTGGCAGCGCAGCACCCGTTCTCCGATCATGGTGATCAGTTCTCTCGCCGGCCTGGCGTTCGCCGCGATCGCTGTCGTCGCCCTGCTGGTCGGATCGGTCAACGCGTCCTTCTTCACCGCGCGCGGAATCGTCGTGTGTCCGTCGGCCTCGGTGCAGGCGATGCAGATCGGACCAGGGACGCCCGTACAGATCTCCGATGAACGCGGCACCGAGCTCGCGACGACAACGCTCGGCCAGCGACGGACCGCGGAGTCCGGTCGCTGCGAACTCCCGTTCAGCGCTCACGACGTCGAGGCCGGACGTGGGGGATATGTCGTCCGTGTCGGGAATGCCTTCCAGGAGACCGTGTCCGAATCCGCCCTTGCCGCCGGAGCGGTGCTGCGCCCCGTGGGCTGACGTCCACCGCGGGTCGTCCGGTGGGATGACACGGCGCGGGTTAGACTGCGGCGATCTGTCCGACCGCACGCCGGCCGACGCCGAGGGGGGTTGATGGAATACAGCATCGATTGGTCCACCGAGATCTGGACATCTCTGAGGTGGATCGTGATCGCGAGCGCGATCTCACTCGCGGGATTGCTCCTGGTGGGATTCGTGATCGCACGCTTCACCCGGTGGGGACAGCAGTTCTGGCGGGTCAACGGCGATTTCTTTGCGGGGCCGTCCACCCGGGTGGTCGCGTGGGGTTACATCCTGGCTCTGCTGATCTTCTGCATCTTCGGTGTCCGGATGTCGATCCTGTTCTCCTACTGGGGCAATGACCTCTTCACATCGCTGCAGAACGTCGGTTCCGGACTCAACGGACAGGGACCGCAGGCGCAGCAACTGATCGACGCCGGCAAGGCCGGCTTCTGGCATTCGATGTGGGTGTTCGCCGCCATCGCGGCGGTGCACGTCGTGCGCACGCTCGTCGAGCTCTACATCGGCGCCGCCTTCGAGATCCGGTGGCGCCAGTGGCTCACCTCCCACGCCACCGCCGACTGGATGCGCGGTCGCGCGTTCTACCGCAACCGATTCGTCGATCTCGGCGACGACAGCAACGACTCCGGCATCCAACCCGGCATCGACAACCCGGATCAGCGCATCGAGGCCGATATCACCAATGTCGCGCAGTCGAGCCGGCTGCTGCTCTTCAGCTCGGGTGGGTCGTCGACAAACGGCGTCATCCCCGCCCTGGTCACGATCGTCTCGTTCACCCAGATCCTGTGGAACCTGTCCGGGCCCATGACCCTGTGGGGCGTGGAGATCCCGCGCATGATGGTGTGGCTCGTCTTCATGTACGTGCTGATCGCGACGGTCATCGCGTTCTGGATCGGCCATCCGCTGATCCGCCTGAACTTCTGGCGCGAGCGCCTCACCGCGAACTTCCGTTATGCGCTCGTCCGGGTTCGCGACGGCGCGGAGAACGTCGCCTTCTACCGGGGCGAGCGGGTCGAGCACGACAGCCTGATGGGACGCTTCGCCGCCGTCATCGCCAACTACTGGCAGATCATTTATCGGAACCTCAAGTTCGTCGGATGGAACTTCAGCATCACGCAGCTGTCGGTGGTCTTTCCGTATCTCGTTCAGGCGCCTCGGTTCTTCGAGGGCCGGATCAGCCTCGGCGACGTGACCCAGACCTCCGACGCCTTCGGCAACGTGCACGACGCACTGTCGTTCTTCCGTAACTCCTACGACGACTTCGCCGATCTGCGCGCCTCGATCATCCGCCTCGACGGTCTCGAGGACGCGGACAAGAAGTCGCGGACACTGCCGGCGATCGCCACCGCCGACCGCGACCGTGCGGTCCGCCTGACCGACGTCGACATCGCGACGCCGAGCGGCGACGAGCTGATCCGCGACCTCACCCTGTCGCTCGATCCGGGTGACGCGCTGGTCGTGAAAGGCCGCTCCGGGTCGGGCAAGACGACGCTGCTGCGTGGACTCGCCGGATTGTGGCCCTTCGTCGACGGCGAGTTCACGCGACCCGCGGGCGATCGGACCTTGTTCCTGTCCCAGATCCCGTACATCCCGCTGGGCGATCTGCGCACCGCGGTCGCCTATCCGGCGTTGCCCGACGATGTCGGCGACGACGCAATCCGCGCCGCGTTGGAGCAGGTGTTCCTGCCGCATCTGACCGGTCGTCTCGCCGACGAGGAGGACTGGTCGAAGGTGCTGTCGCCGGGCGAGCAGCAGCGGGTGGCGTTCGCCCGCATCCTGCTGACCCGGCCGGAGGTCGTGTTCATGGACGAGGCGACCTCGGCGGTGGACGAAGGACTCGAGTACTCGCTGTACACCTTGATCCGCACCGAACTCCCGGACACCATCCTGGTGTCGGTCAGTCACCGCAGCACGACCGATCAGCATCACACCGAGGTGCTCGAGCTGACCGGCGGCGGTGCCTGGGAACTGCGTCCGGTGGCCAGCTGACCCGCGGCGTCAGACGCCGAGAACATTGCTCTGACGTCACTTTTTTACCGTTGGATTACCAATCTCGCTGATCGCTGTCCATGCACTCGAACTGCCGGTACTGTGATGCCGACCACAATGTCGGGCAAAGCGAGGATTTCGGTCATGGCGGAGACAGAACGCATCACATTTCCACATGAGAGTGGGGCCGCGGTGGCCACGCTCCCGGAGGCATTCCAGCAGACGGTGACCCTCCGTCCCGACGCGGTCGCGCTGCGGACCGTCGGCGGTATCCAACAGATCACCTGGGCGCAGTACGCCGCGCGGGTCGAGGCGATCGCGGGCGGTCTGGCCGCGCTCGGAGTCGGCCGCGGCGACACCGTCGGCATCATGCTGACCAACCGGCCGGAGTTTCACCTCGTCGACACTGCGGCGCTGCACCTCGGGGCCATCCCGTTCTCGATCTACAACACCAGTTCGCCCGATCAGATCGAGTATCTGTTCGGCAACGCCGAGAACACGGTGGTCATCACCGAGCAGGTGTTCCTGCCCGCGATCCGGGCGGCGCACACCGCCGTCACGACGACCGTCGTCGTCGACGGTGCCGCCAGCGATGCGATGACGCTGGCCGAGTTGGAGGCGACATCTGCCCCCGACGGATTCGATCTCGACGCGTCCTGGCGTGCCGTGCAGCCGGAGGATCTCGCGACCCTGATCTACACCTCCGGGACCACCGGTCCGCCGAAAGGTGTCGAGATCACGCATCGCAACGTGATCGCCCAGCTCGCCGCGCTCGAACAGCACGTCGAGGTCGGATTCGACGACCGGGTGATCTCATACCTGCCCGCCGCGCACATCGCGGACCGGGTGTCCTCGCACGGTGCGAACATGGTGCGCGGAATCCAGGTCACCACGGTGCCCGATCCGCGGGAGATCGCCGCGGCGCTGCCGGAGGTCCGACCGACCTTCTTCTTCGGCGTCCCACGTGTCTGGCAGAAGATCCGCGCCGGCATCGAGGCGAAGATGGCCGAGGAGTCCAGTCCGGTCAAGAAGAACCTGGCCGCCTGGGCGCTGGGTGCCGGGGCGGCATCGGCGAAGGCCCACCTCGACGGTCGCAGCGAAGGACTGCTCGGCGGTGTGCAGCACGGCCTCGCCGACAAGCTGGTGCTGCACAAGGTCCGTGCCGCGATCGGGATGGACGAGATCACCTTCGCCGGTTCGGGCGCCGCGGCGATCCCGGCCGAGGTCCTGCAGTTCTTCCTGGGGCTCGGAATCCCGGTGCTCGAGGTCTGGGGGATGTCGGAGACCACCGGCGTCTCCACGATGACCACGGCGGAGAACTTGAAGATCGGGACCGTCGGCAAGCCGGTGGCGGGTGTCGAGACCAAGCTCGCCGACGACGGCGAGCTCCTCATCCGCGGGCCTGTGGTCATGCGTGGATACCGCAAGCAACCCGACAAGACCGCCGAGACGATCGACGCCGACGGCTGGCTCGCCACGGGAGACATCGCCTCCATCGACGCCGACGGCAACGTCACCATCGTCGACCGCAAGAAGGAACTCATCATCAACGAGGCGGGCAAGAACATGTCGCCCACCAACATCGAGAACGCGATGAAGGCCGCGTCGTCGCTGATCGGTCAGGTCGTCGCGATCGGCGACGCCAAACCGTATGTGTCTGCGCTCGTGGTCCTCGATCCGGATGCGGCGGCGGCGCGTGCCAAGCACCTCAACATCCCCGATGCCGACGTCGCGACCGTCGCTGGACGTCGCGAGGTGCTCGACGAAGTGACTACGGCGATCCGGGAGGGCAACGGCACACTGTCCCGCGTCGAGCAGATCAAGCGGTTCACCATCGTGCCCGACGCCTGGGATCCGGGCGGGGACGAACTGACGCCGACGATGAAGTTGCGGCGCAAGCCGATTGCGACGAAGTACGCCGATCACATCGTCAAGATGTACGACGACGCACCGGCTGCCGACGTCGTCGACCTCAGGTAGCGGCGATCAGAGCTCTGATCAGAGCTCTGTGGACGGTCGATCGTCGCGGTGACGGCTCGTGGCGATCGACCATCCCCAGATGATCAGCCATACGGTCATTCCGCCCACCTGGATTCGTTGTGCCAGCCCCAGGCGGTAGTCGCCGCTCAGGTTGTCGGCGACGAGCATCCACACCGTGGCCACCACGACGATCGCGAACACGATCGTCCCGGCCGCCCGCAGCATCGGCCAGACGCCGGCCCGGAACGTGGCGACGACGGCCGCGATCATGACAGTGAAGATGGAGAAGACGGCCAGTGTGCTGGTGAGCGCATGCACGTGGTGCAGCTGCGGGAGGATTCCGCTCGGCTCGGAGGGGCACCCGGCATCGACACCGGGGATGCACTCGATCGGCAGCAGGGCGTCTGCGATGGTCGACGCACCGAACGCGCCCAACGCGACCACCGCGCAGATCGCCGGGAAGCCACGCACGAGTGGTCGGGGGATCAGCATGACCAGCGCGGCCAGCATCGCGGCGCACGATGTCGTCACGTCACCGGCGACATACACCTCACGATGCGGGCGCTGTGCTGCATCGAGTTCGCTGAGGAAACTGCGCAGCGGGTCGAGGGGACTGGGCCACAGGAACTCCAGTACCCACGACGAGTAACAGATCCCGGCCAGCGCCACCAGGATTCCCGCACTCACGAAGCGGGCGGTGGAGGGCGGCACGCCGGAACTCGACATCCGATCAGCGTATAGATCCCTCGCCCGATACGGATGAGATGTCCGCCGACGCCTGTCACGGGCACCGCGGCGATCTACCATCGACTCGGAGGTCAATCACCGCGCCATCCGATCGGCCGTCACTTGTCAATCGCGACGCAGCGAGGAGCTCCCATGGCCGAAGAAGTCGTTCAGGAGATCGGACCCATCGACTATGTAGTGGTGGAGTGGTCCGGTAGCAAACAGCCGAACGGAGAAGCACTCCCTCACCTCATCGGTCTGGTCGAGCGCGGGATCATCCGCATCATCGACTTCGCCTTCATCATGAAAGCCGAGGATGGGACCGTCGCGCAGTTGGCGCTCGACGAGCTCGGCGCGGAGTTCGCGATCCTCGACGGTGCCTCAGCCGACCTGATCGGCGACAGCGACGTCACCGAGGCGGCGTCGGTACTCGATCCGGGGTCGGCGGCCGCCCTGCTGGTGTATGAGAATGCCTGGGCCGCACAGTTCGCGGCCGCGCTGCGCGGCAACGGCGCCCAGGTCGTCGCGACCGGACGCATCCCCTACGACGAGTTCGTCGCCGCGCTCGACGAGGTCGAGGCCTGACCTCCCCGCCCATCCACACCGCATCCGCCCCACATCTGAGGAGATTCCCATGCCAGGACTGATCCGAGCCGCAGCGCGCACCGCTGTGATCGCCGGGACCGCCACGTCGGTCAGCAACCGCGTCGCCCGACGTCAGGCGAACCGTTGGGCGCAGCAGGATTACGAGAACCAGCAGCGCCACTCTCAACCCGCAGCCCAACCCGTGCAGGCTCCCCCCGTCGCGCCGGCACCCGCGGCCGCCCCCGCTCAGGACACCATCGAGCAACTCAAGGAGCTGGGCGCGCTGTACCAGCAGGGCATCCTGACCGAGCAGGAGTTCGCCGCACAGAAGGCCAAGATCCTCGGCAGCTGACGACCCGGCCGCCGCCGGACTCGGATGTCACAGTTCGGCGGCGGGCACCCGGGGGAGTCGTCGAGCGATCACGAGTCCGACGGCGGCCAGGAACACGGCCAGCAGGATCGAGATCTTGATGGCGAACAGCTGTGCCTCGACGTAGTGGTCGATCAGCGTGGCCACCTCGTCCGCCGGGATCCCGTTGTCCTGTGCGACCTGCTCGAGCTGATCCCGCCCCAGGATCTCGACCCCGTCGGCAGATGCCTCGGCGATCTGTGTCTTGGTGGTGGCGGACAGATCGGGATCCGCCTGACCGGCAGCGGAGAAGTCCGAACTCAACGAGGCGATCAGCAGCGCACCCAGCAGCGCGACGCCCACCGACGTGCCGATGTTCTGCGCGGTGCCCTGCAACCCGCCGGTCTCTCCGCGGTCGCGCTCACCCACCGACGACATGACCACGTTGCCCAACTGCGAGGCGATGAGTCCGAATCCCGCACCGAACACGGTCATCCCGACGCCGAAGACCACGCCATCGAGTTCCGGATCGATCGTCGTGATCAGCACCGACGAACCGATGATCACCAGCAGCAGGCCGATTGTCACCATCCGTCGAGGTGACTGTGTCGCAGCGAATCTCGGACTGGAGAACGCGGCGATCAACATCGCAACAGACATCGGTGCCAGCGTGAGCCCGGTCTCGAAAGCATTCTTCCCGAGTACGTACTGCAAGTAGATCGGGATGACGAAGAACATCCCGCCGATGATCGTCTGTTGTGCGATCAGCATGACCAAGCCGTTGCGCAACTGGAGTTTTCGCAGCAGGTCGGGATGCATCAGCGGCACGTGTCCGTGCGCGATCACGCGCCGCTCCCAGTGGACGAACGCGATCAGGACGAAGATGCCCGCCGCGATCATGAACGGGACGATCGACAGGCCGAACGGTGTGATCTCCGTCCCGCCGATCTCGAGCGCACCGGAGGGTTTGACGAAGCCCCACGTACCAGACTTCAGCAACGCGAGCACGATCAGCCCGAGGCCGGCCGCGGACAGGAACGTGCCGCCCCAGTCCATCCGCCGTGAGCCGGATCGCCCGGTGTCGGCGATGACCCGCACGCACGCGATGACGAGAACACAGACAACCGTCTCCGCCGCGAACACGACCCGCCACGTGAGGGTCTCGGTGACCCAGCCGCCGATCAGCGGCCCCGCCGCGGCGCCGGCCGCGGCGATCCCGCCCAACGCGCTGTAGGCGGTCGCGCGATCCTTGCCGTCGTAGTTCGCGGCCGTCAGCGAGATGATCGCGGGCATCACCAGCACGGCTCCGGCACCTTCGACGAAGGACCACCCGAACAGGAGAGTGCCGATGTTCGGACTGAATGCCGTGATGAGCGACCCCGCGCCGTACACCAGCAGGCCGATGGAGAAAACGCGCCGACGACCGAACATGTCACCGAGACGGCCACCGAACAGCATGAACGAGCCCATGACGAGCGTGTACAGCGTGATCGCGAGCTGCACCTGGGTGATGCTGGTGTCGAGGTCGACCACCACCGCGGAAACGGACACGTTCATCACCGTGGTGTCGAGGACCATGATGAACTGCGCCGCACACAGGATGAGCAGAACGCCCCATTTCCTCACCGACAGAACGCTACGCCGGGAGTGGTGCGCGACCGGTGTTTGCCGGGGCCGGTGAGGGGGAATCATCCGAAACGGGTGAGCGGTGGAGGTCGCCACGACCGCAGCGACTGGTGGAGATCCGGCCAACGCCGGGACACCGGACGCCCCGCTGCCCATAGTGGAGACAGGAGCCTCCGATCCTCGGTGGCTTCGCGAGCAGAAAGGATCACCGATGGCACTCGACGACGATGACATCACCACGTCCGGCGCCGGCGGCGAAGGAGTTGCCGACGGAGGATCGAACCCGGGTGGTCACGACGGTGGCGCCGACGGCACCGCCGACGCCGGTGAGGGACCGGCCGACGGCGGCTCGAACCCCGACGGTCACGACGGTGGCGCCGACGGCACCGCCGACGCCGGTGAGGGACCGGCCGACGGCGGCTCGAACCCGGGCGGACACGACGGAGGCGCCGACGGCACCGCATGACGGCCGCCCGGTGCTGAGTCGCTGTATCGCGGTCGACCCGGACACCTTCGCGAAGGAGTACTGGGGTCGGCAACCGCTGCACAGCAATTCGGTGTCCCTGCCCCGCGACTTCGACGACCTGCTCACGGCCCGGATGGTCGACGAGCTCATCGCCGAGCGCGGGGTGCGGGCACCGTTCATCCGGATGGCCAGGGACGGCGGCGTTCTCGCTCGCGACGATTATCTCGGCCCGCAGGGTTTCGGCGCGGAGATGCCCGATCAGGTCGACTCGGCAAAGGTGTTGGCCGAGTTCAGTGGTGGCGCGACCATCGTGTTGCAGGGCTTGCACCGGCTGTGGCCGCCGGTCATCGACTTCGTGCGGGGCATGGTCGACGACCTCGGTCATCCCGTGCAGGCGAACGCCTACATCACTCCCGCGTCCAATCGTGGCTTCGACCCGCACTACGACGTGCACGACGTCTTCGTTGTCCAGACGACCGGCCGCAAGCGGTGGACCGTGCACGCACCGGTGCATCGTGATCCGCTGTCGTCTCAACCGTGGACCGATCACCGAACCGCCGTCGCACGACGAGCCCATGAGGAACCCGTCCTCGACATCGTGCTCGAACCGGGCGACGCACTGTATCTGCCGCGTGGGTGGATTCATTCCGCGCGAGCGCTGGGGGAGACCTCGGTCCACCTGACGATCGGGGTCTCGCCGGTCACCGTGCGCGACGTGCTGGCCGCGATCGTCGACGAGGCCGGGATCATCGACGACCTGCGTGCATCACTGCCGCTCGGCATCGACCTGACGGACCGCGCCGACACGGTCGCGGTGGTCCGCACGGCGATGGCGACGGTCGTCGACGAATGGCAGAACCGATCCGAACAGTGGACGACCGGTGCGGCCGAAGCCCTCGTGGCCCGGCACGCCGATCGCACCCGCCCCGAGGCGGTCCGGCCGCTGGCGACCGTCGATGCCGCGGGCTCGCTCACCACCGAGACGGTTCTACGGTGGCGCCGCGGTCTCGTGGGCGACCTGCTGCCCGCAGGTGAACGCGTCGAGCTGCGGCTGTCGGATCGGACGATCGGGTTCCCGTCGTTCTGCGGCGACGCCGTGGCGGCGGTCATGACGGGGTCGGAGGTCAGCGCCGACCGGCTCCCGGGGCTCGATTCCGTGGACGGCGCCGTCCTGCTGCGTCGACTCCTTCGCGAGGCGGTCGTCGTACCTGTGCGCGCTGATCGCGGCTGCTCATCGGGTGCCGAAGGGTCGACGTCGATGAGGCGCCACGGATGACCGATCGCCGTCCCTGCAGCGATCAGTCTGCGGAGCGCGACGACCCCATGTTCGGCACCGCTTCCGCCGGATCGTCGTGGCTGTTCCTCGAACTGGCCGGGCCCTGGGGGCCGTCGGTGTTCCTCACGTCCCCGTCGATCCTGGAGCCCGAACTCGGCCGTGCCATCGTGCGCCGGGTCGAGGCCACCGGCATGCGGATCGTCGCGATCCGCCGCCCAGGGCGACGCTCGGCGACTCCGCGCTGGCGCTGGTTCATCGTCCAGGCCGAGCCCGGCGCCGAGACGGTGCATCGCGGCGAGGTGGACGACCCGTCCGGCTATCTCGACCTCGCTCTCGACGGCTCCGACGGAGAGCGGTCGTCCGAGCCGCTCGTCACGATCTGTGCACACGGCAAACACGATCAGTGCTGCGCGGTGCGGGGCCGAGCGGCGACCTCGGCGATCGCCGACGCGTACCCGGACTGGACGTGGGAGTGCTCCCATGTCGGCGGCGATCGGTTCGCCGCCACGATGCTCGTCCTGCCGCACGGACTCTGCTACGGACGTGTCGACTCGGTCGCCGATCCCGCCGACATCATCCATCGGTACACCCAAGGGCGACTGGTCGATTCCCTACTACGTGGCCGGACGTCGCTGCCACACGCCGTTCAGGCGGCCCAACACTTCGTTCGCGAGAAGACCGGTGAGGACCGGATCGACGCACTCGTGCCGCTCGACGTCGAGCGGTCCGATCACCGAATCCACGTGCAGCTGAGCGGATCTGACGGCCCGATCGACGTCACCCTGGCCGAGCACCTCTCCGATCCGCTGCTGTCGACCTGCGGCGCACGCGTCCCGGGCCGGGTCCGCCAGTTCGTCCTGGTGTCGATGACGTTCGCCACCGCCACCCATGCCCCCTGAGGTGCGAGGCGCCGGCCGGGCATTGCTGTTCCCTGAGGAGCGAGGCGATAGTCGAGCGTCACGAAGGGCAACTCACGCCTTCGGTTTCGCCTCGACCGCGATGATCGGTGCGCCGACCTCCGTCTCGCCCTCGGCGATCTGCTCGACCGAGGCGAACTTCTTTGTGTTCATCACGACGACCGGGGTGATGAGCGGATAACCGGCGGCCTCGATCACGGCGCGGTCAAACGTGACAAGCGGCGTCCCCGGCTCGACCTTCTGGCCGGCCTTCACCTTGACGTCGAATCCCTCACCCTTGAGCTGGACGGTGTCGATGCCGACATGGATGAGTAGTTCGATACCGCCGTCGAGGACCATGCCGAACGCGTGACCGGTCGGCTGGGCGGCCACGATCGTCGCGACGGCCGGCGCGTACACGGTGTCACCGGACGGCAGGATGGCGACACCCCCGCCCATGGTTCCCTTCGCGAACACGGGATCCACCCGCACACCCCGCCTCGCAGACGTAGCGGGAATCGTCTGTGGGCGACGATTCCCGCTAGGTCTGCGGGGCGCGGGGAAGGGGTGTGAGCAGCTCGGTCACCAGATCATCCATGTGGGAGCGTCGTGTCCGCCACGACGACACCGAGATCCGGAACGCCGGCTGGTCCTGCCATACCGACGGTCCGAACCATGTGCGGCCGCCGTGCACGACGCGTTCGCGCACGGCCACCGTCTGGTCGGGGGTGTCGGCGCGCACCAGCACCTGATTGAGCACGCAGCGGTTCACCACGGTGAGGTCCGAGCCGCGCAGCCGCACGGCGGCGTACTGGGCGTTGGCGATGCAGGTGTCGACCAGATCCTCGACGCCCTCGGAACCGAGTGTGCGCAGAGCCGCCCACACGGGGATACCGCGTGCGCGACGGGAGAACTCCAGGGTCAGGTTCTTCTGGGAGTCGGCGGTCCCGGTCAGGTAGGAGGCGTCCGAGTTCATCGCGTCGGACAGCGCGGGTGCGTCGCGGACGATCACCATCGCACTGTCGTACGGGGTGTTGAGCCATTTGTGGCCGTCGGTCGTCCAGCTGTCGGCGCCGTCGATTCCTGACGTGAGGTGTCGGTGTGTGCGCGACGCACGAGCCCACAGGCCGAAAGCGCCATCGACATGCACCCAACTGCCTGCCCGTCGCGCCGCCGGGATGACGTCGTCGAACGGGTCGAACTCGCCGGTGTTGACCTCGCCCGCCTGCAGCACGACGAGTGTGGTGTCGTCGAGCTCGGGCATCTGTGTGGCGTCGACGCGCCCGTACTCGTCGACGGGCACGCGCTCGATCGTGTCGAGGCCGAACCCCAGGACGCGCAGTGCCCGGACGACGGTGATGTGGGCCTGCGCCGAAATGACCACGCGGATCCGCGGCGCGCCCGCGAGGCCCCGGCGGTCGACGTCCCAATCCTGTCGTTCGAGGAGTCGGCGGCGCGCCGCGGTGAGCGCGGTCACCGCCCCCGCCGTCGCACTCGTGGTGAACCCGACTGCGGACCCGGTGGGTAGATCCAGTGCGTCGAGCACCCACCGTCCGGCCCGGGTCTCGAGCACATGGGCGGCCGGCGAGTTGTCGAACGACGACGCGCACTGATCCCATGCCGATGCGATCCGTTCGGCTGCGGCGGCGACCGGGAGTGTCGACCCCACCACGTACCCGAAGTAGCGGGGATCGTTGGACGCCACCACACCTGCACCGGCGATCTCGTCGAGCATCGCGATGGTCTCGGCGGCCGGCCGTCCCGCCGTCGGGAACGGTTCTGCGAAGCTGTCGAGTCGGGCGACAGATTCGGTCGACGGGAAGACCCGTCGCTCGCCCCGTCCGATCCCCGCCGTCCACGCCCGTGCGCGTCGATCGGCGTCGGCCAGGAGTGCGATCTCGTCGTCGGATGTCATGTCCACCCGTCCACGATGTCACCGCCGGCCCAGCTCGGGGGCCGGTGAGGTGTCTCAGGCGACGCGTCTGTCGGCGGAGTGTACGTCGGACAACAGCCCTCCCGGGTCGACGATCATGATGACGGGCCCGACGATGTCGGTGGCGCGTTCGATGATCGCGTCGACCTGCGCCGGATCGGACGGGTCGGCGACGACGGCCCAGACCCGGTGACGGACTGCTGCGTCGACATAGGGGACGAGGTCGCGCGATGACGTCCCGGCGACGGCGACGTTGCGGCCCGAACGCAGGATCTGATGCACGATCGATCGTGCCCGCGCGGTGCCGTCCATGACGACGAGGATGGCGTCGAGCGCATGTTCGTTGCTGGTCATACCGACATCTCACCGCCGCACACTGCGACCATCGTGTGTCCGGCCTGTCAGTTGCCTGGGCGCCGACGACCACCGCCCGGCGGTCCGTGCGGCACACTCACCCCGGCCGCCTATCCTCACCAGGATGACGAACTCCACCGGAGCCGGGACGCGCCCGCAACGCTGCCCCTGCACCTCGGGACTGCCGTTCGCGGACTGCTGTGGTCCGATTCTCGACGGCGGGCGCCGCGCGGCAACCGCGGAGGCGCTGATGCGCTCCCGGTTCACCGCATTCGCCGTCGGTGACCGCGAACACCTCCTCGACAGTTGGCATCCGCGCACGCGCCCTCGCACCCTCGAACTCGACGAATCACTCACCTGGTATCGCCTCGACATCGAATCGACCTCGGGCGGAACGCCGTTCGACACCGTTGGTGAGGTCGTCTTCACCGCGCACTATCGGACCGCCGACGGGCGTGAGCGGCTCCACGAGCGCAGCACGTTCGAGAAGCGTGACGGCCGTTGGGTCTACGTCAAAGGAGTACTCGCGCCCGAC
>NZ_JASXSI010000010.1 GCF_030315685.1 Gordonia sp. ABSL11-1
GGCGGCGGCCCCCCCCCCCCCCCCCACCACAGAGCCGGGGGAAGAACCGTTCGGCATCAACGAACGAACCGGTACCCCATTCCCGCTTCGGTCAGCAGATGCTCGGGATGGGCCGGGTCATCCTCGAGCTTGCGCCGCAGACTCGCGAGATACACGCGCAGATAGTTGGTCTGGGTGACGTAGGTGGGTCCCCACACCGCATGCAGGATCTCCCTCTGTCCCACGAGCTTTCCCTCATTGCGCACGAGGATCTCGAGGATGCCCCACTCCGTCGGGGTGAGGTGGACGGATGCGCCGCCGCGGGTCGCCGACTTCGCCGAGAGATCGACGACGAACGTCCCTGCGTCGACCACCGGAGATTCGAGCTTCTCCGACGTCGACGAACCCCGACGGACGGCCGCTCGCAACCTCGCCAGGAACTCCTCCATCCCAAATGGTTTGGTGACGTAGTCGTCGGCGCCGGCGTCGAGGGCGGCGACCTTGTCCGCCGCATCCGTCCTCGCCGACAACACGATCACCGGAACAGTGGTCCAGCCGCGTAGGCCCTCGAGCACGGTGAGCCCGTCGATGTCCGGGAGTCCGAGATCGAGAACGACGACCTGCGGGTTCGTCCGCGAGGCGGCGGACAGTGCGTCGGCGCCGGTGGCGGCGGTGGTCACCGCATATCCTCGCGCGTTCAGGTTGATCCGCAGGGCACGCAGCAGTTGCGGCTCGTCGTCGACGACGAGCACTCGGATACTCACGGGCGACCTCCGGCATCGGTCCGATCCGGCGACATCGGTAGGCTGACCACCATCGTCGTTCCGCCACCGGGGGTCTCGGTCGCGTCCAGCGTGCCGCCGAGGGACACCACAAACCCGCGAGCCACCGAAAGTCCCAGTCCGACACCCGAACTCGCGCCGCTCTGGTCACCGTACTGGTGGAATGCGGTGAACACCCGATCACGCTCGCCGGCCGGGATTCCGGGGCCGTGATCGGTCACCGTGATGATGCAGCGCGGATAGTCGCCGAGATCGTCCGAACCGGCGGAATCGTTGTCGGCACCCACGTGCGAACCGACCTTCACCTCTCCTCCGCCGTGTCGGACCGCATTGTCGACAAGGTTGGCCAACGCACGCTCGAGCAGTCCTGCATCGGTGTACACCCACGGCTGATCGAGCTCGACGGCGACGTTCGGGGTCGTCGGGTCGCGCCGGTACACCGCCGCCATCGCGCGGTGGACCACCTCCGCGAGGTAGGTGCGGCGGAGCTCGGGCCGAACCGCGCCCGCGGCCAGTCGAGAGGAGTCCAGGAGGTTTCCGACGAGTGCGGCCAGTTGGTCCACCGACTCCTCGACGGTCGCCAGCAGCTCTGCGGTGTCCTCCTCGCTGAAGGTGACATCCGTGCTGCGCAGGCTGGACACCGATGCCTTGGCCGCCGCGAGCGGCGTCCTCAGGTCGTGACTGACGGCGGCGAGAAGAGCTCGACGCAGTTCGTCGGCCTGGGCGATCGCCTCCGCCTCCGCGGCTTCCGCCTCCAGCCGATGACGCTGGACGACACCTGCAGCCTGAGTGGCGACCGTGGTGAGTACCCGGCGGTCGCGGCCGCTCAGGGTGGGACCGGTCAACCACAATTCGAATCGACCGTCGGGAACCGGGCAGACCGTCACCGCCTCGCGCTCGGAGGCCGGCACACCCTGGCCGACGGAGGACACCGGTTCGGCCGGACCGCGTTCCGATCTCTGCACCAGCACGACGCCCCGCTGGTCATAGGTCTCGCGGACCCGTTCGAGCAGGGAGGCGACATCCGCCCCACCGAGAACTGCACTCGAGAACACCGACAGGAGTTCGGCGTCGCGACCGGCCCGCTGCGCCTGCATCCGGCGAATCGTCGCCGAGTCCACCAGCGCGGCAACGGCAATCGCGATCACCAACATCACCAGGATGGTGATGAGGTTGTCCGGCTCGTTGATCGTGAAGGTGAAACGAGGGTCGGTGAAGAAGTAGTTCAGCAGCAGTCCCGACACCACCGCCGACAGCGCGGCCGGACCGATTCCGCCCAGCAGGGACACCGCAAGAACCGCAACAAAGAACAGTGCGGACTCACTGGCGAAGCCGAGCCAACGGTCGAGAAAGGCCAGCGCGCCGGCCACCACGACCGGCACCGCGACGGCGGCCACCCAACTCACCGGCCGATGGAATCGGGTGTGCCGGATGTCGAGCCGATTGCGCTTGCGCGTCTCCTCGTGGGTCACCATGTGGACGTCGATCCGGCCACTCTCACGGACGACGTTGGACCCGACACCCTCGTCGAGAATCCGTTGCCACCGCGGCCTCCTCGACGTACCCAGCACGAGCTGGGTAGCGTTGACCCCCCGGGCGAAATCGAGCAGCGCCGTCGGGATGTCGTCGCCGACGACGGTGTGGATCTTCGCGCCGAAGCCTGCGGCCAACTGTCGCAGAGCTGCCAGGTCCGTCGGCACGTCGTCCGCGAGGCCATCCCCACGAACCACATGCACGACAACGAGTTCCGCACTGGACCGCGACGCGATGCGACTCGCACGGCGTAGCAGCGTCGCAGATTCCGGCCCACCGGTGACGGCCACGACCACCCGCTCTCGGGCCTCCCAGGTCTCGGTGATCGCATGTGCCGCGCGATAATCGGCGAGATTGTCATCGACCTGATCGGCGAGCCACAGCAGCGCGAGTTCCCGCAGAGCGGTGAGGTTGCCCTGCCGGAAGTAGTTCACCAGCGCGCCGTCGATCCGACCCTCCGGATACACCTTCCCCACCGCGAGCCGTTGCCGGAGCGCCTGGGGCGCGATGTCTACCAGCTCGATCTGGTCGGCGGTCCGGACGACGTCATCGGGCACGGTTTCGCGTTGTGTCACACCGGTGATCTGGGCGACGACGTCATTCAGACTCTCGAGGTGCTGGATGTTGATCGTCGAGAGGACATCGATACCGGCATCCCGCAGGACCTCGATGTCCTGCCAGCGCTTGGCGTTCGGCATCCCGGGCGCGTTGGTGTGTGCGAGCTCGTCGACGAGCGCCACCTGAGGCTTCCGGGCGAGAACGGCATCGAGGTCCATCTCCTCGAGGACGGTGCCCCGATACTCCACCCGCCGTCGATCGACGACCTCGAATCCCTCCACCAGGGCCGCCGTGGCCACTCGGCCGTGCGACTCGACCACGGCGACAACGACATCGACACCCTCGTCGACGAGCACCCGAGCGGTGGCAAGCATCTCGTACGTCTTGCCCACGCCCGGCGCGCATCCCAGGAAGACCTCCAGTCGCCCCCGGGCATCACCTGCCGTGGCCATGTCGACCAGTGTATCCGCCGGTTCGACGACCGAGCGTCATCGCGGACACGACGGCGCCGTGTGGCCGAGCGCGAGGTTCACCTCGAGGACGTTCACGCGCGGCTGCCCCAGGAACCCCAGTTGGCGGCCGCTGGTGTGTTCGTCGATGATCCGCTCGATCTCCGCAGGCGGCCGCTGGTTCTCCCGCGCCAGCCGTGGAACCTGCAGCTGCGCATACTCCGGGCTGATGTCGGGATCGAGACCCGAGCCGGAACCCGTGACGGCATCGGTGGGTACCGCCGACGGTGCGACGCCTTCCCGCACGGCGATCGTCGAGCGACGTTTCTCGATCCACTCGAGCAGATCCTCGTTGTTGGGCCCCTTGTTGCTCGCCGCTGATGCCGCCGGATCGCCGGTGGCCATCGGGTCGTCGGCCGAGCCGATGACCCGCGCGTGGAGGTATGGATCCGGTTGACCGGCCGGCACCTGCGGGTCGATCCCGATGAGCGAGGACCCCACCTCGCAGCCGCGCGCGTCGCGAACCTGGGAGCCCTCGGCCGACCCGCTGCCGATGCGCGACACCGCCCATACCGCGGACGGATAGACGACGCCGAGCACGACGGTCAGCGCGAGCAGCACGCCGACGGCGGCCACACACTGTCTCACGAATCCTGACAGAACCGTGTTCATGAGTTTCCTACCCCATTCCCGGGAGAAAGCGCACCACGAGGTCGATCAGCCAGATTCCGAGGAACGGCGTGATCACACCTCCGATGCCGTAGATGAGCAGATTGCGTCCCAACAACCGCGATGCCGACGACGGGCGGTACCGGACACCACGGAGCGACAACGGGATCAGCGCGACGATGATCAGCGCGTTGAAGACCACCGCCGACACGATGGCCGACTGTGCCGAGTGCAGACGCATGATGTTCAGCGCGTCCAGCTGCGGGTAGATCACGCTGAACAAGGCGGGCAGGATGGCGAAATATTTGGCGAGGTCGTTCGCCAGCGAGAACGTCGTCAGCGCGCCACGGGTGATCAACAGCTGCTTGCCGATGGCGACGACGTCGATCAGCTTGGTCGGATCCGAGTCGAGGTCGACCATGTTGCCGGCTTCCTTGGCCGCCGAGGTACCGGTGTTCATCGCGAGTCCGACATCGGCCTGCGCCAAGGCCGGCGCATCGTTGGTGCCGTCTCCTGTCATCGCGACGAGGCGCCCACCGGACTGGTCCTTGCGGATCAGCGCCAGTTTGTCCTCGGGGGTCGCCTCGGCGACGAAGTCGTCCACACCTGCCTCGGCGGCGATCGCCTGTGCGGTGAGCGGGTTGTCGCCGGTCACCATCACGGTCCGGATGCCCATCGCCCGCATCTGTGCGAAGCGTTCGGCCATACCGGGTTTCACGACGTCGGACAGCTGGATGACCCCGAGCACCCGCGTCCCGTCGCCGTCGGCAACCTGTTTCGCACCGCCGACACCACGAACCGCGACCACCAGAGGCGTTGCCCCGCCCGACGACACGCGCTCGACCTCGTGGAGGACCGACTCCGGAACGGTTCCTGCGTGGGCGGACACCCACCGCGCGACCGCATCGGCGGCACCCTTACGGTATTCGACGACGCGTCCGTCACGGCCGGTGCGGTCGACGCCACTCATCCGTGTCTCCGCGGTGAACGGGACCGTCGTGAACTCGGGGTGGGCATTCGACCGTGTGGCATCCCGCAGCGCCGCATCGACCGGTTCGACGCCATAGGAGTCCAGGCACAGGTCGACGATGCTCCGCCCTTCGGGGGTGTCGTCGGCGAGACTGCATCGATAGGCGACGGTGGCCAGTTCCTCGGTGGTCACTCCGGGTGCGCCGAGGAGGTCCGTGGCGCGGCGGTTGCCGAAGGTGATCGTGCCCGTCTTGTCCATCAGCAGCGTGTCGATGTCGCCGGCCGCCTCGACCGCCCGGCCCGACATGGCGAGCACATTGCGCTGGACGAGGCGATCCATCCCGGCGATGCCGATCGACGACAGCAACGCGCCGATGGTCGTCGGGATGAGGCAGACGAGCAGCGCGATCAGTTTGATCGGATCGGGCGACTGTCCGGCATAGTGCTGCATCGGTCCGACCGCGACGACGGCCAGCAGGAAGATGATCGTGAGGCTGGTGAGCAGGATGTCGAGGGCGATCTCGTTCGGCGTCTTCTTTCGTGATGCACCCTCGACGAGCGTGATCATCCGGTCGACGAAGGTCTCGCCGGGCGCGGTGGTGATCCGCACGATGATGCGGTCCGACAGTACGACCGTGCCACCTGTCACCGCCGATCGGTCCCCTCCGGATTCCCGCACCACAGGCGCGGATTCGCCGGTGATCGCCGATTCATCGACCGTGGCGATGCCCTCGACCACGTCCCCGTCTCCGGCGATCACCTCACCGGCCTCGGCCGCGATGAGATCGCCGATCCGGAGATCGCTGCCCGCGATCTCCCGGATGGTCCCGTCCTCGTCGATGCGCCGGGCCACTGTGTCGCGCTTGACCTTCCGAAGACTGTCTGCCTGCGCCCTACCGCGGCCTTCGGCAACCGCCTCGGCCAGATTGGCGAACACGACGGTGAACCACAGCCATGCCGCGACCGTCCAGGCGAACCAGGAAGGCTGCCAGATGGCCAGCACCGTGGTCACCACGGCACCGAGATACACGACGAACATGACGGGGTTGCGGGCCTGCGCTCGTGGGGTGAGCTTCCGGATGGCTTGCGGGAGAGACGTGATCAGCGCTCGCACGTCGAACGCTCCTGTGGTCACGAGAGCTGCGGGGTCGCGATCGTCGACGTCCGACCCTTCGTGACGCTCCGCTGACGCTCCGCTCCTCAGGGATCGAACGGTAAGGCTGCGAGCATCCCCCGCCGCCTGAGGAGCGGGCTTGCGGGCGTCACGAAGGGACCGCTCCGAATCATGCACTGTCACAACACTGCCTCTGCAATCGGTCCCAGCGCCATCGCCGGGAAGAAGGTGAGTCCGGCGACCAGCAGGATGGTGCCGACGAGCAAGGCGCCGAACATCATTCCGTGGGTCGGGAGTGTGGAGGGATCGTCGGCGGGGCGGCCGGCGCGCGTCTGGGTCCGCTCGGCAAGCGCCACCGAGCCCGAACTGCCTCCGCGATCGACGCTGTCGGAGTCGCCGACGACGACCGCGGTCTCCACGTCTGCCTCCCGAACCCTCGGCCGCTGCTTCGCCAGCAGGCCGGCGAGAGCGAGGACGACCACGATCGGCAGGAACCGGCCGAGCAGCATCGCGACGCCCAACGATGTCTGGAACCAGTCGCTGGTGACCGTCAGACCGCCGAACGCACTGCCGTTGTTGTTGGCTGCCGACGTGTAGGCGTACAAGACCTCACTGAACCCGTGGATCGATCCCGGAGTGCCGGGGTCACCGGAGTTCCCTTGGAAACCCGTGGTGGAACCGAGGATCACCGAGATGGCGGTCCCGGCGAGCACGAGCGCCGGCATCACCAGCACATACAGTGCCGCCATGGTGATCTCGCGCTGACCGATCTTCTTACCGAGGAACTCCGGCGACCGTCCGACGAGGAGCCCGCCCACGAACACCGTGATCACCGCCATCACGAGGATGCTGTAGAGCCCCGCGCCCACCCCTCCGGGCGCGACCTCGCCGAGCAACATGTTCCAGATCAGCGCGCCACCACCGGCGGCCGAGAAGCTGTCGTGTGCGGAATTGACCGCTCCGGTGGATGTTCCGGTGGTGGATACCGCGAACAGAACCGAGGCCGGAATGCCGAACCGCTGCTCCTTGCCCTCCATCATTCCGCCGGCAGCCACGGAAGCAGCACCGTCGGTGCGGGATTCGAAGATCCATACGACCGCGAGCATCGCGGTCCAGATGGTGGCCATCACGCCCAGCAGCGTGATGCCCTGGCGCCGGTCACCGACCAAAGTGCCATAGGTCCGCGTCAGACACACCGGGATGAGAAGGAGTGCGAGTATCTCCACGACATTGGACAACGGTGTCGGATTAGAGAACGGGTGAGCGGAGTTCGCCGACAGGGCACCACCACCGTTGGTGCCGATCTCCTTGATGGCCTCCTGCGAGGCGAACGGGCCGACAACACCGTGCGCGTCCTGCCCGGTCAGGGTGGTGAAGTCGAATCCCGAGCGGAACGACTGGACCACCCCCTGAGTCAGGAGGATGAAGGCGACGATGACACTCAACGGCAGCAGTATCCGGACGACTCCACGGACCAGATCCACCCAGAAGTTCCCGATCTGGCCGCTGCCGCGCCGATTCACGATGCCCCGGATGAGGGCGATCGCCACAGCCAATCCGACTGCGGCAGAGACAAAATTCTGAACCGCGAGTCCGAGCATCTGTGTCAGATTGCTCATCACGGCCTCGGGCGAGTACGACTGCCAGTTGGTGTTGGTGACAAACGAGATCGCCGTGTTGAATGCCATCCCGGGCGCCAACCCCGGCTTCCCGTCCGACCAGGGCAGCACGCCCTGAAAACGCTGTAATCCGTAGAGGAACACGAATGAGACGACCGAGAAGGCCAGGACCGCCAGGGTATAGCCGACCCACGTCTGCTGGCGACGGGGATCGATCCGGCCGGCGCGATAGAACCAGCGCTCCACGACGAGGTCCCGGCCCGAGTCGTAGACCCGGGCCATGTAGTCACCGAGGGGGACATAGAGGACGCCCAGCACGACGAGCACGAGAGCCAGCTGAAGGAAGCCGGCGGCTGTCACGGACACGGCTCAGAACCTTTCCGGGAAGATCAGCGCCGTCAGGAGATAGATGACGACGGCCGCGGCGAGCACGAGGAGGACGACGTTCTCCACGCCGTCGGCGGTCATCGGTTCGTCCTCGAGTCGACGGCGCGCACGGTCACGAGGCATACGACGAACCCCGCACCGGCCGCGACCACATACAGCAGGTCAGCCACTTCCACTCCCGATCTCTCCGGTTGCCGATCACATCGGCGCGCGCAGCACTCACCACGCGGCACGACACAGGATCACTCGGGAAATCGACCTCGCCGGTGTTCTTAACGCGATCCATACGCGGCTCGGCGAAGTCTTGTCACGGCTTTTGCACTCGCCGTGCAGCTCGTCAAGATGACGTCACAATCGCTTGCGCGGGTACACAGATCACGTCGAGAAGCGCGGTGGCCCGGGCGGATCGGAGTACGCCTGAAGCATGAGCGACGCGACGATCGGACACCACGGCGGATCACACTGACGACCATCACTCGAGCTCCCCGCACCTGGGGCCGCGTCCTGAGCGGTCCGGACACGTGGGGAATGCTGCGGGTCGGGTACGCGCGTCATTGGGCGCAGTACCGTGTGACTGTCTTCCCGCCGGGAATCAACGACCACGAGCGGATCCGGCTACGCACCCGAATGGCCGCACCCATCTGGGGCCTGTTGCTGTGGCTCGCCGTCTGGACCGTGGTCGCCGCGATGGGCGTCGGCCACGCGGTGTCGATCCCGGTCAGCATCGTGATCACCGCCGCCGTCGTCGCGCGATCGGCGGCTGCCGCGTCGCCCACCCGACGATTGGTCCGCCAGATGACGGTATGGACGGGTGATGGTGAGGAGCCGACGTCGTCGAGTGAGCGCGACCGACTGCTACGCATGGTCGACCTGCTCCGGCACACCGATTCCGACCCCCGGGCGGGCCGGATCGGCCCCGTCGAGCACGAGGCGGTGTGGGCGCGCTGTTACGCCGAGCTGGATGGGTGAGAGATCAGGCCGTCGTGCCGGCTGCGGTGATGGCGATCCCGACGGTGCCGCTCTTGCCTCGTCGGATCACTGAAGCCTTCACGAGCAGCTTGCCGAGCAGTCCGTACTTGCGACCGATCAGTCGGCGAGCACGCTCGGTTCCCGCGGCGTCCAGGATCTCGGCGGTCCCCTCGACGACGGCGCCATGGGTCTTCTTGCCGCGTGCGTCACAGGCCTGCACGGTCACACGCGGATTGTTGCGCAGCCGCTTGACCTTCCACGATTCCGCCTCGGTCCACACGACGAGCCGGCCATCGTCGTCGAGGGCGGCCCAGATCGGTGTCGGCTTCGGCGTCCCGTCCTTGCGGAAGGTCGTCAGCTCGATGTACTTGGCGTCGGTGGCTTCTCCGAAGGGCGCACTCGTGGCGGACATGTCCGTCAGGCTACGCGAGAGTCAGGCCACGCGGGAGAACAGTGACTGTCCGCTGGTGTGCGGTAGTGATTCGGCGACCAGACCCGCCTCCGACAAGGCCGCCCACGCGGTGACCTGATTCGCCGACAACACCGGTTTGCCCAGCTCGGCCTCCATCATCCCGAGGATCTCGTAGGTCCACAGGTTGGTGCAGGAGACGAAGATCGCCTCGGCGTCGGGATGGTCGGCCGACCGGATCAGATCGCAGGTGACCGCGTACGGGATCGTCCAGATCTCGTGATCGCGGCCCAGGCCGGCGTTCGACACCACGGTCCGGCCCGCCTCGCCGAGGAAGTCGCACAGCAGCCCGGTCAGCGCGGACGTGTACGGCGTCGCGACGGCGATCCGCCCGACGCCCATCACGTCGAGAGCCCGCACCAATGCCTCCGATGTGGTCACCGCGGCCTGCGCCCCGGCCGAGAGCATACAGTTCGACAGTTCCCTCGCCCCGGTCATCCCATAGACGAAACTGCCTGACGCACAGGCATATCCGACGACGCGGGGTCCCACGGCGGTGACGCTGCGGACCGCCGCTGCGATCTCGGCGTGGTTGTTCAGGTCGCGGCAGAGGTCGACATCGACCGGTGCGTCGAGGAAGCCGGTGCGTGTGAAGTAGATCGACGCCGAGTTCGGCATCCACCGCCAGAGCTCGCGATCGAGCGCCATGTCGAACGGGCACACCATCCCGATCCCCACCTGCTGCTGGGGCACCAACGCAGTCACCCCTGCGGGCAGGTCGGCACTGTCCACCGGTTTCATGCCCGAATGATGACATATCGTCGGATTGTCAACAATCTGTGTGAGGTGACGTTTGTGTTACCGGACTGCCTCGATCGTCTCCGCAGGTCAGCGCGGAGTCCGCGCCGGGCGGGGGGCTGCCCGGGCCTCCGCCACGCGCGACCGGATCACGCACTCCACCGCGTGGTCGTTGACGATCCCGCTGGCCTGCATGAGCGCGAACATCGTCGTCGGACCGACGAACTTCCAGCCGCGCTTCTTGAGGTCCTTCGACAGGGCGATCGATTCCGGCGACGTCGTCTGCGATTGCGGTTCGGGTGCGCTCTCGGGCTCATAACGCCAGAAGTAGGCCGGCAGCGATCCCTCTCTCTCGATCAACTCGGCCGCACGCTGCGCATTGTTGATGACCGCCTCGATCTTGCCGCGATGACGGATGATCCCCGCATCGCCGAGCAGGCGCGTCACATCGGCGTCGGTGAAGCGGGCCACCTGTTCGATGTCGAAACCGGCGAAGGCCGCGCGGAAGTTCTCCCGCTTGGTGAGGATCGTGCGCCAACTCAACCCGGACTGGAAGCCTTCGAGCGCGACCCGCTCGAAGAACGCGCCGTCGCCGTCGAGCGGGAATCCCCACTCCTCGTCGTGATAGGAGGTCTCCGGTTCGACGCCGGCCCACCCGCAGCGCGTCAGGCCGTCGTCACCGGTGATCACAAACGACATGAGGGCTCCTCGGATCGGTCGGGACACCGCACAGTATCGCGGGCCCCCGACATCTGCCGAGAGCTAGGTGATCGGCATCTGCAACTCGGTCTGCCAGCGCTCCCCGGGTTCGGGATGACTCACCAGATAGACCTCGCGCGCGGTGCCGTCGGTGCGGTGACCGTTGTCCTCGATCCAGGTCGCCAGGGCCTGATAGCCCTCCCCGACGTCGACCATCTCTCCGTGATGGACATAGCAGGCGGCGGCGTCGATGCCGGGCAGTGTCACGGCGTCCAGACCGTCGATGACCGCGTCGTCGCCGACGGTGCAGGCCGCGGTCACGGTGAGTGCGCCGTCGGCGATGGGCGCGTAGGTGGCGACGATCGGTCCCGCCGGTTCGACGCCGGCGGCGCCCAGCGCGGCGAAGAGTCGGCCGAACAGACCTTGGATGACCGGCCCGACGTCTTCGTTGTTGTTGCTCGCGGCTTCGCCGGACACTGTCGCAACCCGCAGCGGGGCAACGGACTTGACGACAACGGATGTAGTGCTCATGGCGCCTTCCCTCTCGATCATCCGGAGTCTCGCCTCGATGCGGCCGAGCCGGTCCGACTCGACCGCGATCTGCGCTTCCACCTGCGCCTTGCGCAGGCGTAGCATCCCGCGCAGTTCGGCGGTGTCGATGTCGGCGTCGATGATCCGGCCGACCTCGGCCAGCGTGAAGCCCAGATCCTTCAGCGCCATCACGCGGTTGAGGCGACGCAGTTGATCCGCCTCGTAGTAGCGGTAGCCGCTGAACTCGTCGACGCGGGCCGGCTGCAGCAGTCCGATCGAGTCGTAGTGCCGCAGCATTCGGACCGACACCCGACCCATCGTGGCGAAATCTCCGATGGTGAACATGACACGATCACACTCCTGCCTCCCACGGTGTCAGGGTCAACACCGTCGCACGGTTCGTGGGCCCGCAGAACGAGCGACACCGGATCGACATCGCAACCGAATCGTCGTCGCGGGTCACGAATCGGTCTCCGCATCGATATCGGCCACCCACCCACCGACCCGAACGCACGTACGGTGCGAGTATGAGCGCCCGCTGCGATGGAAGTACCACGAGCGCGGACACCGGATCGGGTTACCTGCCCATCGCCGACCACGGCGTGATCGGCGATCTGCGCACCGCCGCGGTCATCGGCATCGATGGGCGGATCGACTGGTTCTGCTGTCCGCGCTTCGACTCCCCGAGTGTGTTCGGCTCCTTGCTCGATGCGGAGAAGGGCGGGTCGTGGACGGTCGAACAGCTCGACGGCGACGTCACGACCCGACAGTTCTACCTGCCCGACTCGAACGTGCTGGTGACCCGCTTCATGAGCGACGACGGTGTCGCCGAGGTCCAGGACCTCATGCCGATCGCGCGGCCGCACGACACCGATCACCGCACCCGCATCGTCCGACGGTTCATCTGCATCCGCGGCGACGTCCGATTCCGCGTGCAGATGAGCCCACGTTTCGACTACGGCCGCGCCCGGCACACTCTTGACATCGGGGGCACCGGGAGCCTCGTGTTCAGCACCGACGATTTCGATCTGCATGTGGCATCCGAGACCGGGTGGGAGAAGGTCGACGACGGTGACGCCGAGACCACCTTCACCCTGACAGCCGGTGAATGCACCACGATCGTTGCCGCACCCGAGCCGATCAGCGACGACTGTTACGGCCACGACAGCGACCCCGCTGTCGTCTCGGCGACCGTCGCCTTCTGGCAGCAGTGGATCTCGCAGTCGACCTACACCGGCCGGTGGCGGGAGATGGTGCACCGCTCGGCGCTCGCCCTCAAACTGCTCACCCACGAGCCGACCGGCGCGGTCGTCTCCGCGGTGACGACCGGACTGCCCGAGGACATCGGTGGAGAACGCAATTGGGACTACCGCTATGTGTGGATCCGAGACACCGCCTTCACGCTGTACGCGTTGCTGCGTCTCGGGTTCCTCGACGAGGCGGCATCGTTCATGGAGTGGTTGACCTGCCGGTTCGACAACCATGCCAACAACGACGGCGACGACGACGCCGTCGACATCGGCCCGCTGCGGCTGATGTACACACTCGACGGGGACCCGCCGCCCGAGGAGACCGTGCTCGATCACTGGGAGGGATACCGCGGGTCGTCGCCGGTGGTGATCGGCAACGCGGCCGCCGGCCAGTTGCAGCTCGACATCTACGGCGAACTCGTCGACTCGGTGTATCTGTACAACAAGTACGGTCCCGGCATCTCCTATCAGTCGTGGTCGCATCTGTGCGAGGTGGCGGGGTGGCTCGTCGACAACTGGGACCAGCCCGATCGCAGCATCTGGGAAGTCCGTTCGGAGCCACAGGATTATGTGTTCTCACGGCTCATGTCGTGGGTGGCTCTCGAACGGATGATCCGGATGTCGCGGCAGCGCGGACTGCCCGGGGACATCGCTGGATGGATGCGAGCACGCGACGAGATCTTCGCGCAGATCATGGATCGCGGGTGGAACGATGACCTCGGCGCATTCGTCCAGACCCTCGACTCCGATCGGCTCGACGCCTCGTTGCTGCTCATCCCCGCCGTGAAGTTGTTGGCGCCCACTGACGATCGGTTCCAGAGCACCCTGCGCGCCTTCGAAAAGGATCTCGTCAGCGACACCCTCGTATTCCGGTACGACACCTCCGACGGCCACGATGGACTCGACGGATCGGAGGGAACGTTCTCGCTGTGTACGTTCTGGTACGTCGAGGCCCTGACCCGGTCCGGACGCCTCGCCGACGCTCGCCTCGCGCTCGAGAAGATGTTCACCCACGCCAATCACCTGGGCCTCTACACCGAGCAGATCGGCCTGACCGGGGAGCAACTCGGCAATCTGCCGCAGGCGTTCACCCATCTGTCGCTGATCAGCGCCGCCATCAATCTGGATCGGCGACTCGGCGACTGAGGGGGCCGTTATCACCCCGTTATCCGAGTTGCGATCGCGTCGCACCTGCCCTGGTGACACGGCCGACGGGGTTTCCTGCCGATAACGTCGGGGAAAGCGCCGATGGTGAACATCTCGTCCGGGCGCAGGGGTCTGAGGATACGAGGCGGGTGGACAGATGACAGTTCTCGACCGACCACTCTCGACGGACCTGTTCGCACCGGCTGACCCCATGCGCGAACTCGCCGAGTTGTTGACCCGCATTGCGTGCGGTGACCAGGCCGCGTTCGCGCGATTCTACGACCTCACGTGCGCTCGGGTCTACGGCATGGCCCTGCGGGTCCTGCGCGACGCGGGATACAGCGAGGAGGCGACACAGGAGGTCTACCTCCAGGTGTGGCGGTCGGCGGCGGGCTTCGACCCACGTTCGGGTTCTGCCCTGTCCTGGCTCATCACGATGACCCATCGCCGCGCCGTCGACCGCGTCCGCTCCGAGGCCGCGTCCAGCCGGCGATCGACCTGGTACGGGATCACCACCATCCGCCGGCCCGGCGATGACGTCGGCGAGATCGTCGAAGCCCGCGAACGTGACCAGGTCGTCCGCGACGGACTCGGCGTGCTGACGGATCTGCAGCGGGAATCGGTGGAACTGGCCTATTTCCAAGGACTCTCGTATCGCGAGGTGGCCGAGCGTCTCGGTGTCGCACTGCCGACCGTCAAGTCCCGGATCCGCGACGGGATGCGTCGCCTCCGCGCCCACGTCGCGCCGCTGTCGGCGTGAGGGTCCGCTCAGACCCGACCCCTACCCTGGAATCGTGACCCCGCACGAGTACGTCCTCAACTCTCCGGACACCTTCATCACCGACGCGCTGCGCGGATTCCTCGCCGCCAATCCGTCGATCTCCTGGGAGCCCGATCCCGGATTCCTGCATCGACGCCGTGCACCGGATGCGCCGCGGGTCGGGGTCATCTCGGGCGGCGGGACGGGTCACGAGCCGATGCACGCGGGCCTCATCGGCGACGGCATGATCGACGCCGCCTGTCCGGGCCTCGTGTTCACCTCGCCCAACGCGCTGCAGGTCACGGGTGCGACGCGATGGGCCGACCAGGGTCAGGGCGTCCTACACATCGTCAAGAACTACACCGGCGACGTGATGAACTTCCGGATCGCCCGCCACCTGCTGCGCGACGAGGTTGCGACCGATCATGTGCTCGTCGACGACGACGTCGCCACCGAATCGGAGTCGGGACCGGGCCGTCGCGGCACCGGAGCCACCATCATTGTCGAAAAGGTCTGCGGCGCAGCCGCTGCGCGCGGTGACGACCTTCCACAGGTCGCCGAAATCGGGCGCCGGACGGCGCAGAACTCACGCAGCTTCGCCGTCGCCTATCGCGCATGCACCATCCCTGGCGCCACCGGGCCCACCTTCGATCTCGAGGCAGACGAGATGGAGTTCGGCGTCGGCATCCACGGTGAGGCCGGGGAGGACCGCACCGCGCGTGTGGCCGCTTCGGAGTTGGTGGGGCGGATGCTCGACCGCATCGCGGACTCCCTGGCCCTGACCGCGGGTGAGCGGATGCTGTGCCTGGTCAACGGGCTGGGTTCGGCTCATCCGCTGGAACTGTCACTCGTGTTCGGCGAGGTGGTGTCGAATCTCGACGCACGAGATGTCGTCGTCGAGCGTTCGATGGTCGGCACGTTCGTCACCGCCCTGGACATGGCCGGCTTCTCGATCACCCTCGTCCGACTCGACGACGAGACGCTCGACCTGTTCGACGCCGACACGACGGCACCGGCGTGGCCGGCCCGCATCGGGCGAGGTCCGGCGCGGGTCTCCGAGGTCACCTTTGCCGAGCCGGATGACGCCGCCGACGACGGGCCGGAAGCACCGTGGTTGTCGGCGTTCATCCGCCGCGTCCGTGACGCGATCGACGAGCTGACCGCATTGGATCAGCAGGCCGGTGACGGCGACTTCGGTGCCAACATGACAGCGACACTCGACCACTTCGATCTGCCGGTACGTGGTTCCGACGCCGACGTCCTCCGCGCAATCAGCACCTCGTTCCTGGTGCGGGCGGGCGGCACGTCCGGGGCGGTGTTCGGAGTCCTGTTCCGTCACCTCGCGACGGCGTTCTCCGCCTCCGACGACATCGCCGGCGCACTGCGCGATGGAACCGCCGCAGCGCTGGCAGAGATCCAGGATCTCGGCGGCGCCGATGTCGGCGACAACACGATGGTCGACGCGCTGGCACCTGCGTCCGACGCCCTCACCGAGGGTAAGTCGCTGTCAGCGGTCGCCGACGACGCGGAAGCGGGGGCCGAATCCACCCGCCACACAACGGCATCCAAGGGACGTGCGAGCTACGTCGGGGAGAACGCGCGCGGCGTCGTCGACCCGGGCGCCCTCGTCACCGGATGGCTGTACCGGGCCGCTGCCGAGTAGTCGCGGGTCGAGTAGCCACGAGGAACGACGCCCCCGTACCGCTGGTCGAGCAGGCACGAGCGCAGCGAGGCGGCGTATCGAGACCCACCTCACTGCCCGTCCGCGGTCCCCTCACTCCCGCCGACGGCGTGATCACCCTCGTTCGGGTCGTTGGTGTCCGCGGCGGCCTCGTAGACCTTCTTCTCCTCCGCGATGCGGTCGGTCTCGCCGATCTCGTCCTGCGGCTGACGTTCCCAGACCGAGCGATTCTCCTCGCGATCGCTCGGCAGGTCGGGATCATGGCGCGCGCCTGATGTGTCGGTCATGCCTCCACTATGCCGGTCCGGACGCGGTTCGGGTCGGCTTCGCGTTGTCGGCGCCGGATGCCACCATCGTCCTCATGACGACCACCTCCCGGCCGGTACCCCCGATGAACGACGACGAACGCGCCACGTTGGCGGGTTGGCTGGACTTCTACCGCGCCACACTCGCCCAGAAGTGCGACGGGCTCCACGACGCCCCATTGCGCACGGCCTCGGTGGCACCGTCGGAACTCACCCTGCTCGGGCTGCTCCAACACATGGCCGAGGTCGAGCGCAATTGGTTTCGCCGCGTCCTGATCGGCGAGGACATCGGTCCGGTCTATGTCGACGAGAACGCATCCGAGGGACATGACGGCGGTTTCACCCTCACCGACGACTCGTCGTATCGCGGCGCCATCGGCGCCTGGGATGCGGAGGTCGTGCGGGCGCGCGAGAACTGTGCGTCCCGAGAACTGCAGGACACCAGCACGTTTCGTGGTGGCGAGGTGAGCCTCCGATGGATCTACCTGCACATGATCGCCGAGTACGCCCGCCATTGCGGTCATGCGGACCTGATCCGCGAACGCATCGACGGCGCCACCGGGGTGTGACGACAGCAATCGTCCCCGAGGGGTGGCGCCGAGGGGACACCCCTCGGACCGCCCTCTCGGGGACGATTCTGGTCATCAGATCAGCCGAGCACCAACGACTCTCCGTCGGCCCCGACGTTCACCGGCACGACGTCACCGTCGTGGATGTCGCCGGACAGCAACGCCTTCGCGAGCTGATCGCCGATCGCCTGCTGCACCAGGCGGCGCAGCGGCCGCGCGCCGTACAGCGGATCGAAACCACGCTCGGCCAGCCATTCCTTGGCCTTCGGCGTCACCTCGAGTTCGAGTCGGCGTTGCGCCAGACGCTTGCCCAGCTGCGCGAGCTGGATGTCGACGATGGACACCAGTTCCTCCGGGCTCAGCGCATCGAAGATCACCACGTCGTCGAGCCGGTTGATGAACTCCGGCTTGAACGCCGCCCGGACCGCCGCCATCACCTGGTCCTTGTCGCCACCCGAACCGAGATTCGAGGTGAGGATGAGGATGGTGTTGCGGAAGTCGACCGTTCGTCCCTGACCGTCGGTCAGACGCCCCTCGTCGAGCACCTGCAGCAAGACGTCGAACACGTCCGGGTGCGCCTTCTCGACCTCGTCGAACAGCACCACCGTGTATGGACGTCGCCGTACCGCCTCTGTCAGCTGTCCGCCGGATTCGTAGCCCACGTAACCTGGAGGGGCACCGACCAGTCGTGCGACGCTGTGCTTCTCGCCGTACTCGCTCATGTCGATGCGGACCATCGCGCGCTCGTCGTCGAACAGGAACTCCGCCAACGCCTTCGCGAGCTCGGTCTTACCGACACCGGTCGGCCCGAGGAACAGGAACGAACCCAGCGGCCGATTCGGGTCGGCGACACCGGCACGAGCACGACGGACCGCGTCGGACACCGCTTGCACCGCGTCCTTCTGGCCGATGACCCGGTGTCCGAGTTCGTCTTCCATGCGCAGCAGCTTGGCGGTCTCACCTTCCAGCATGCGTCCAGCGGGGATGCCGGTCCACGCCGACACGACCTGCGCGACGTCGTCCGGTCCGACCTCCTCCTGGAGCATCACGTCCTGGTCCGGATCGGCGCCGGTCTTCTCCAACGCCGCGGCCAACTCCTTCTCCAGCGCGGGGATCTTCCCGTACCGCAGCTCGGCCGCACGTCCGAGATCGCTCTCACGCTCGGCCCGATCCGCCTCTCCACGAAGCCTTTCCAGCTCTTCCTTGACGTCACGGACCGCGTCGATGGCCGTCTTCTCCGACTGCCATCGGGCCGAGAGCTCGTTGAGCTTCTCCTTCTGGTCGGCCAGTTCGCCACGCAGCTTCTCCAGCCGCTCCTTCGACGCCACGTCGGTCTCCTTCTCCAAGGCGACCTCCTCGACCTCGAGTCGACGCACGATCCGCTCGACCTCGTCGATCTCGACGGGGCGCGAGTCGATCTCCATGCGCAGCCGCGACGCGGCCTCGTCGACAAGGTCGATGGCTTTGTCCGGCAGGAAGCGCGAGGTGATGTAGCGATCCGACAGTGTGGCCGCCGACACCAGCGCGGAGTCGGTGATCCGCACGCCGTGGTGCACCTCGTAGCGGTCCTTGAGTCCGCGCAGGATGCCGATGGTGTCCTCCACCGACGGCTCCCCGACGTACACCTGCTGGAAGCGCCGCTCGAGGGCGGCGTCCTTCTCGATGTACTGGCGGTACTCCTCCAGCGTGGTGGCGCCGACCAGCCGCAGTTCGCCACGGGCGAGCATCGGCTTGATCATGTTGCCCGCATCCATCGCGGAGTCGCCGGTCGCTCCTGCGCCGACGATGGTGTGCAGCTCGTCGATGAAGGTGATGACCTGCCCGGCCGATCCCTTGATCTCGTCGAGAACCGCCTTGAGCCGCTCCTCGAACTCGCCGCGGTACTTGGCACCGGCCACCATCGATCCCAGGTCCAAAGAGATGACGGTCTTGCCGCGCAACGACTCCGGCACGTCGCCGGCGATGATGCGCTGGGCCAGACCTTCGACGATCGCCGTCTTGCCGACGCCGGGTTCACCGATGAGCACCGGGTTGTTCTTGGTGCGGCGGCTCAGCACCTGCACCACGCGACGGATCTCGGTGTCGCGACCGATCACCGGGTCGAGCTTGCCCTCGCGGGCGGCCGCGGTCAGATCGGTCGAGTACTTCTCGAGCGCCTGATAGGTCTGCTCGGGGTCGGGCGTCGTCACGCGCGCGTTGCCACGCACGGAGACGAAGGCCTCGCGCAGCGCCTGCGGGGTCGCACCCACATTGGCGAGGAGCTTGGCCGTGTCGGAGTCGCCTGTCGCCAGGCCGACGAGGATGTGCTCGGTCGACACGTACTCGTCGTCGAGTTCACCGGCCAGCTGCTGAGCTGCGGTGATCGCCGCGATCGACTCGCGGGAGAGTTGCGGCTGCGCGCTCGCGCTGGCCACCGTCGGGGCACGGTCCACCAGTCCCTGGGCCTGGGCGCGAACAGTCGACGGATCCACCCCGACCGCCTTGAGCAGCGGTGCGGCGATGCCGTCGGACTGATCGAGCAGGGCCACCAGGATGTGAGCCGGGCGCACGTCGGAGTTGCCGGCAGCGGCCGCCGCCTGCACGGCAGCACTCAACGCTGCCTGTGTCTTGGTGGTCGGATTGAAGCTGTCCACTCGCGTGTACCTTTCTCTCTGTAACGCTCTTTAGTCCACAAGGCTCAAGTATGAGCCCACAGTTTGTTCAGCGCATCCAGGGTTGAGCGTATTCCACTCAACCTTGAAGGCGAGAGTGATGTACATCACATTACGTGTCCGCACCCCTACCTACGCTCCACCGTCCGGGCCAGAATCCCGAGCGTCGCCCGGATACCCGCCTCCGGGATGATCGGAAACCGCCCGCGGATCTTTTCGTGGACCCGACTCCAGTCGTAATACGAGGTCACGCGCGTCCCTTCGTCGACGGTCTCCAACCGGTACCCGTAGCGGTGATCGAGCGGTGGCCGGACCGTTCCGGCGATGGTCCACTCGATCCAGCGACCGTCGTCGAACCCGGTGATGATGACGCGCACGTCGTATTTGCCCATCGGGAGGTCGTTGAGGGATTCCCGATCCATGTGGACGACGAACTCATCCCCCACCGCGCGTACCGGCTCGCCGTCGGCGCTCTGCAACATGCCCGAGCTGTCGATGGCGACGTGCCCCGCCGGGGAGCACAGCAGCGAGAAGATCTCCGCTCTGTCGGCCTCGATCAGCCTGGTCACCTCGAACTGCTCGGTCATACCATGTACTCCTTCGGCTCGCATCGTCAGATTCACTCCACGCTAACCACGAGGCGACGGGTCACGGAACACAATGGTCCGGGCACAACGCTGCCCGCCGACCAGAGAACGGTCGGCGGGCATTCGTGACAGAGACGTATGCGACGCGTCAGATGATGCTGACGACGAGATTCCAGATGGCGACACCCAGATTGTAGATTGCGATGATCATCGTCGGTTCCTTCACTCGGATTCAAGGTCTGTCGGCCTCGCGGCCGAACACCGATTGGACGCGACGAATCCGCGAGAATGTTCCCGAGCGCCGAGAAGAACCTACGAAAGCCTCACGCGCGCCGCAGCGCCAGCACGGGAATGGTGCGGATCCCCGCCGTCTTCGTCTCGTACTCGGCGAAACCCGGGTAGCGACTGGCCTGCTCGCCGTAGATGCGGTCGCGATCCTCGCCCGTCACCTCGGTGACATTCACGTCATACTCGTCGTCGCCGAGCTCCACGCGAGCGCTGCCGGAGTCGGTGAGGTTGTAGTACCAGGCTGGATGGGTGGGCGCCCCAGCCTTCGACGCGAAGATGTACATCGAGTCACCGTCGGCGGGCATGTACATCAACGGCGTAACACTCTGCTTGCCGGATTTGCGGCCCGTATGGTGCAGCAACACCATCGGTGCACCCTCGAACGGCCCGCCCACCTTGCCGTTGTTCTCACGGAACTCCTTGATGATCTGTGCGTTCCAGTCATCCGAATCAGCCATGGTCGATCCTCCTGTGTGCCCAGCGTCTGTGCGGCGCAGTTGTCCTTGCACGTGCACCCCATATTGTTCCTGAACTGCACGGCCCACGGACGCGACTGACTGCACACCCGCAGAACCGACCCACCTACCGCAGCGGATCGCCCCACTCCACCTCACCGCGGAGTCGGTTCTTCAGCAGCTTGCCGCCCGCGTTTCGCGGCAGCGCCTCACTCGACACCTGGGCGAACTGCGGGATCTTGAAGTCGGCCAAATTCTTTCGGCAGTGCTGGAGCACCGGATCGAGGTCACCCGACTCGGAGACCAGGACCGCGCCTACCTTCTCACTCATCACCTCGTCGGGAACCGGGATCACCGCGGCATCGACGACGCCCGGCTCACCGTGTCGACGACGAAGGGCTCGCCGTCGGGCAGCGGGGTGCCCGGAGCCAGATCCACGGCGACGACCACCGAGCTCGACGACGGCCTCGTCGTCGAGCCGTGTGGTCGCCCGATCCCGCAGAACGTCGATGAGCGTCGCCGGCACATCGATGTAGTGCAAAGTCCCGGAATCGTCGCGCGCCACCCCGTCTTGGGCGAACGGATTGCGGTCGCGGCTGATCTCGATGACGGCGGTGTCGGTCATCATCTGTTTGTACCCCGCGCAGCAGGTCCTGGGCTGCCTCTCGGCCGAACATGCAGCGACGCAGGATGTTGCGAGGGTTGGGATGCTCGGCGGACGCGATATCAGAGCGGCAGGAGAGGGTGCGCGCGTCAATAATTGGCGCCGCCGCCCTCCAGGCCTGCTGGTGCATACGGCGGCCTGCTCCTAGAAGTCCCTGATTTGCCGCTGCCACCCTTTGTCGATTCGGGGACCCATCGACGGCGGCCACCGTCGATCGCGAGATCGATCTATTTCCCACCCATGAGAAATTTTTGCCTACACTGGCAACCATGAGGCCGACACCGACGAACCTCAGCCCGACGACCACCACTCGACTCCCCGTACTCGCACTCTTCGTGACCCTCTGCGTCATCGCGGGCTGTTCGACGGCACCCGAACCGGACGCGGATCCCTCCTCCGCAACCGTGGCCACCACGAGCGGCCGTCTGCACGGAGTCGCAACGGACACCGGTCGCACGTTTCTCGGCGTCCCGTACGCGGAACCGCCGACCGGAGAGCACCGCTGGACGCTCCCCCGGACGGCGGCGACACCGGATGCCGACGTCGACGCCTCCCGCGCGGGCAGTCCGTGTCCCCAGGGCCTGCCGGTTCCCGGTGACCACCCGGCACCGTCCGAGGACTGCCTGACCCTGAATGTCACGACGCCTCGCCAGACCGATTCCGACATGCACCTGCCGGTCATGGTGTGGTGGCACGGCGGCGGCTACACGAGCGGTGCCGGAAGTTCCTACGACGCACAGCGACTCGCCGATCGCGGGAACGTCCTGGTCGTGACGATCAACTACCGGTTGGGCGTCTTCGGCTACCTCGGGATGCCCGGCATGGCGGGCGGCGGCGATTTCGGGCTCGCCGACCAGATCGAGAGTCTGCGCTGGGTGCAGTCCAATGCGTCGGCCTTCGGTGGCGACCCCGACAACGTGACCGTCGTCGGCGAGTCCGCCGGCGCGATGTCGGCCTGCGCGGCGCTGACATCGCCCTCGACGAAGGGCTTGATCGACAAGGCGATCATGGCGTCCGGCAACTGCATGCTGCGCTGGCCGGACGGCGGCCTCTACCCGGGCGTCCCAGCACACACGCCGTACGCATCCCGCGCCGACAATCAGTCGACGAGTGTCGAGGCGGCCCGGCGACTCGGATGCAGTGGCGACGACGCCATTGCGTGTCTACGGAAGCTGCCCGTCGATCGGCTGCTCAGCGTGAACGCGGAGTTCTCCGACAACCTGGCGTACGGAACAGAGCTTCTGCCCGACGACCCGGCAGAGGTCATCCGGCGAGGCGATCAGCACCAGCTTCCCGTGATCACCGGCGGAAACCACGATGAGCAGCGGTCATTCGTCGGAGGCCTGCTGATGGCACAACCCGATGCCGTCACCCCGGAGTCCTATCCCGATCTGATCCGCACTGCGTTCGGCCCCCGAGCGTCCGAGGTGATGTCGCGATATCCGCTGAGCCGCTTCCCGAGTGCGCCCATCGCATGGTCGACCGTCACCACCGACGCCGTCTGGTCGTGCCCGACGTTGGAGGGCGCGAGGCTGATGAGCACGCGCGCACCCACACACATCTATGAGTTCGCCGACGAGACCGCGCCGAACGTCAACCAGATCACCACGATTCCGCAGGGAGCAGCACATGCCACCGACACGCCCTATTACTTCGACCTCGGCGGCAAGAACCTGCTCACCACCCCGCGTCAGCACCAGATCGGTGATCAGATGATCGACTACTGGACATCGTTCGCTCACAACGGAACACCTCGGATCACGGGAGGACCCGACGCCGACGCGGCTGGGCCCGACACCAGCCGGGTCCTCCAGTTCGGCACCACGGCCACCCGTGAGGTCGACTACGCCGCCGACCACCAGTGCGGCTTCTGGATCTGAGCCCCGAAGCGAACCGAGAGCCAGAAATCGGCACATGCCATCCACCCGAGTCGACAACGACACGTTCATCCACCGCGCCCGACGTGCCCAACTCATCGACACCGCGATCGGGGTGATCGCCGACGTCGGCGCCGACCGTGCCAGCATCTCGCAGATCGCGGAGCGTGCCGGTATCACCCGCGGTGTGGTCACCTACCACTTCCGTGACCGACGTTCGTTGTTCGCCGCCGTGGTCGCCCACGTCTACGGCCTGGCACACGACGCGCTCGGGGACCGTGTACATTCAGCCGCCAGTCCGCGGGAATCGTTGCGCACGTTCATCGTCGGAAGTCTGGAGTTCTACGCCGAACACTCTGTCGAGATGGTGGCACTCTCCGCCATCTATCGGACGGCGGACATGCCGCGCGCCGAGCAAGGGGAACACAGATCCGAGCTCACCGACGTCGAGGAGATCCTCGTCGACGGCATACGGTCGGGCGACTTCCGCGATCATGACCCGGCGATCATGGCGGCGACGATCCGATCAGCGCTCGACGCCGCGCTCGTCCGCGTCCGAGCAGGCACCGACATCGATCACGAGGGCTCCGAGCTCTGGTCGTTGTTCGACGGTGCGACTCGTGGTCAGGTCAGGGTGCGGTGAACGTGCCGACGCCAGGCAACGATGGCTGTCCGGCATTCGGGTAGGCGGCCGACCCCGTCACCTGCACGGTGAGCACGATCGGACCGCTGCCGGTTCGGACCGTGGCGACAACGGGAGTCGGATTCAGGTAGTACGGGCAGGGTTTCACGGTCGTCGCGCCGCGTTGCCCGGTGGACACATTGAGGTAGTTGATCCGCACAAGCGCCCCGGCCGCCGAACTCGAGCAGATTGACGGACTCGCGGGCGCGGACAACGCGGTCTGACCGCGCACGGCGGTACCTGCGGCGTGGACGGTGGCAAAATAGGGACCCGGCACAACGAGCCCGCTGACGGCGATCGCTGCCGCCGGGATCTGATAGACGGGCACCGGGGCGGCCTGCGCGGCGCCGGCACCAAAGGCAGTGGCGACCGCACCGGCGATCACGCCTCCGGCCGCGAGCATTGTTCTCATCGTCGAGCGCATTCGAGTCCTCCTCGGTCCGAGTTCGGATGGCGGACCCCGATAGCCGGTGACCACGTGAGCCCTGTGCGCGTTTTATCCGTTTCGGCGCGGGGTTCGTTACCGCCGTCGGCCGCCCACACGGCTCCCTACGACACAATGGCTGCATGGCCGAGAGCGATATCCACTTCTACTTCGACCCCGTCTGCCCGTTCGCATGGATGACCAGCAAATGGGTCCGGACCGTCCAATCGCAGCGCGATTACACCGTCGACTGGCGGTTCATCTCCCTGCGGTTGCTCAACGCGCACATCGACTACGCATCCCACTTCCCGCCGGAGTACGAGGCGGGGCACACCGCCGGACTGCGTCTACTGCGCGCCGCGGCGAGTGTGCGACGAGACCACGGTCGCGAGCCGATCGGCCCGTTGTACTCGGCATTCGGCGCGCGGATCTTCGACTCCCACACCGGCACCTACATGTTCGACGACCGGGATCAGCGCGGTACCGAGGACTTCCTCGCACCGATCCTGGCCGAATTGGATCTCCCGTCGCACCATCTCGCCGCCCTCGACGACACGTCGTTCGACGCCGAGATCCAGGCGGAGACCGATGCGGCCCTCACCCTCACCGGCCGCGACGTCGGCACGCCGATCATCCACTTCGAGCCACCGGAGGGTGTCGCCTTCTTCGGTCCGGTCATCAGCCGCCTGCCCGACGAAGACGACGCCGTCCGCCTGTGGGATCACGTCATCGGCCTCGCCGGCTTCCCCGGCTTCGCCGAACTGAAGCGCAGCCTGCGCGAGAAGCCGCAGTTGCGCGCCTTCGGTGTCGACGTGGACGAGGTTGGCGCGCAGGAGGACTGGCATGGCGGTAGTCGACGCACCAAGAAGTGACCGGCTCGCGCGGGCCATCGACGACTCGCGTGATCTGAGCCGACCCGCGTCATGTCGGTGTGGTGGGTGGTGCTCTGTTCTCCGCCGTGGGTTCAGCCCGTCAACGCGGACACCACCGCCGCAATGATCACCGTGTTGAACACGAACGCGATTACCGCGTTCGCGGTGACGGTTCGGCGCATCTCACGAGACGTCACCGTCACGTCCGTCGTCCCGAACGTCGTCATCACCGAGACCGCGAAGTAGACGTAGTCGACCCACACGGGATCAGCGTCGCCGGGGAAATCCAGCCCCTTGTCGCCCTCGTCGATGAAATCGTCGGCGTGAAAGGTGACCGCGTAGGACACGACCACACAGAGCCAGGCCACCACGATCAGCGCCACGGCCACTCCGATGCGCGGAGACTCCGCGAGAGTGGTGCCGCCATGTCCCGGCATCCAGATCATGGCGACTGCCAGGGCAGCTGCTGCGATGAACAGCGACACCCCCGGTCCCGGAGCCGTACCGAGAACGTACCGTTGCAGAACCGTCCCGCGACTTTCTCGACGAGCCCAATCATGAATGGCGTCGGTCGATGCACGAGAGAAGGCAGCGACCGTGATCGCCAGGTAGGCAACAAGATATGCGAGGAGACCGAACACCCCGGCATCGACGACGGACAGCTCGGCCGGGAAGTCACCGAGGCCGTACAGAACCGCGATCGCCACCAGTCCGAGCGCAAAGCTCGCCAACGCTCGTCGCGGTTCGGAGAGCCACGCCATCAGGTCGCCGGCGTATCACACCCCGGCGCAGGCGCATCCTCGAACAACGGCTTGCCGAGCGGGATGAGGTAGAGCACGTCGAGGACGACCGGTGTCGATCCGAGGTTTCGGCCGACGTGTGTGTTCGCCTGTCCGCGTGGCTCTCTGATGATATCGCCGGTCTTGTAGATGACCGGCTTGCAATCCGCGCCCGGATGCGTGAGCGTGCCCGCGCGGACGAGTCCCACGAGATCGCCGTCGTGATAGTGCCATCCGGTGGTCCCGCCCGGTTGAATCGTGATCTCCCGGACCGCGACGTGGACGCCGTCGGGAACGAACGGCAGCAGCCCGGCCGGGATGTCACCCTCGGCCAGGGTGACCGCCGAGATCCCCGACGACGGTGTCGCCTCCGCGACCGCGGGGACGAGACCGCCGAGAGACAGGACGGCGGCCATCCCGACGAGACCGCGAAGAAGATGCTTCATGGTACGGAACGGTACCCCCGAAGACCCCGGTCGGCCGGGCTTTCGACGACACCGTGCGCCGGCGTACGCCACCGGCGAGCGACATGTCGGAACTCTCCGACATGAATCGGTCTCGCGTGCCCGCCGACGATCGAGTGTTCCTGGCGCTCGCCAATCCGGTCCATCGTCGGTTGCTCGAGCTTCTCGCCGAGCAACCGACCGCGGCCGGCGATCTGACGTCGCAGTTGACCCAGAGCCGCTCATCGGTCACCGAGCACCTGACCGTGCTCAAAGAGGCAGGCCTGGTCGTCGATCGGCCCCGCCGGCATCGCATCTACCACCTGCACGCCGAACTGCTCGCCGAACTCGGCGCCAGGCTGCATCCGTTCGAGCGCTTCTGGCGGCACCACTGTCCGATATCGCCCACATCGCAGAGGATCTCGAGAGATGACCGACACCGACACCGACACCACCATTCGCGTCGACCAGTTCGTCGCCGCCACAACCGAAACCGTCTGGCGCACGTTGACCGAGCCCGACCTGGTCGCCCGGTGGTGGGCGGACGGCGAGATCGCTGCGACGGTCACGAGTTCACCCTCGACATGCCGGGTTTCGGCCGACAGCCATGTCGCGTACTGGAAGCCGAGCCGCCGTCCCGATTCGCCTACACCTTCACCGCGAACTGGACGCTCACGTGGACTCTGCGCCCGAGGGGGGCCGGGTTGTCGCGGCGTCGTGCTGCCGCGGCTCGCCGATCTGGCGCCGACCGTCACGTGATCGGCCGGCCCACCCGCGCGACCACTCCGTCGATCTGAGCCTCGACCGCCTGCCGAAGGTCGAACTCCCTCGACAGTTCGCCCCACCGGGGCAGAATCGCAGCTACTCGCGGCAGATCGGCCACCTCGGCCGGATCCATCGTCTCGTACCACGACCGGTCGTCGGCCGAACGCCGCGCCATGACGTCACGCCAGTGCAACTCGGACACGACGAGATACCAGACCGACCGCCAGAGATCGAGCATTGACTGATCGTTGAGACCCAGTTCGATTGCAGCGGAGAAGAACTGTTCCGCCAATGCAAGCGCAGGGGTACCCACATTGGTACCCAGCTGCAGTATCGCGACGACCCAGGGGATGTCTCCGAGCTTGTCGTACATGTCCATCGCGATGGTGATCATCCGCTGTCGCGGTGAACCGGTCGGCGCCTGCCATGGGATGGCGGCCGCGATCTCCGACAGCGCCAGCGAGAGCAGAACCGACTTGTTCGGCACATAGTGATAGAGCGTCATCGGCTTAGAGCCGAGCTCCACCGCCAGTCGCCGCATGCTCAGGCCGTCGACTCCGTCACGCTCGAGGATCCGGATCGCGGCCTCGACGATGTCGTCACGCTGCAATGAGGGCGTCGGTGGCATTCATCCATCTTGACGCATACGAGTCGAGGACTTGGCTCGACGCTCGTCGGAGCGTACATTTCGTACGCGTACCAATTCGTACGCGTACGAACAAGGAGTCTCATTGCGCACCATCACCCCGCCCGCCGCTGCCACCCGGACCGGCGCTCTGCTGATCACCGTGTTCGTCCTGCAGTTTCTGGTCGCACTGGACATGTCCCTCGTCAACATCGCCCTGCCCGCGATCCGCAGCGACTTGGGCTTCACCGCAGCGGGCCTGTCCTGGGTTGTGAACGCGTACCTCCTCTGTTTCGCCGGGTTCATGTTGGTAGGGGGTCGCGTCGGAGATGTGTGGGGCCGCCGACCGGTCATCCTCGTCGGTCTGACGATCTTCGCCTGCGCGAGTGTGATCGGCGGACTGGCGACCGCGCCAGGACTGCTCGTCGGCGCCAGGGCGGCGCAGGGCCTGGGCGCGGCTCTCCTCGCACCGGCATCACTGGCCTTGGTCGCCACGATCGACGACACCGATCGCAGGCGGAAGGCGATGGGCCTCTGGGGTGGTGCCGGCGCGGTGGGTGGCGCTGTCGGTGTGGTCGCGAGTGGCGTGCTCACCGACTGGTGGAACTGGCGCGCGGTGATGTTCGTCAATGTGCCCATCGTCGTGATCGCGCTGATCGCCACATTGCGCGGCGTCGTATCTGGCGGGCGGCCAGGGGCGCGGTCGCGCCTCGACGTCACCGGCGGCATCCTGGTCACCGGTGGGGTGGCGGCACTCGTCTATGCGGTGTCGGCCACCGGCGACCACGGCTGGTTCTCAGCTCGCACGGTGATCGGCACGGCCGCAGCGATCGTCCTCCTTGCGGCATTCGCCGTCGTCGAACGGACCGGAAGTCATCCGTTGATGCCGATCCGGGTCCTGGCCACACGAAGCATTCTCGGCGCCAACATCTTCGGCTTCATGCTCGCCGCCGGCCAGTTGGCGGCGTTCTATTTCTGTTCGCTTTACATCCAGACGGTATGGGAGGTGAGCGCCGACCTGACCGGCATCCTGTTCCTCCCGTTCTGCGCGTTCGTCGGACTGGGCATCGCGGTGTCGAGCAAACTCTCCGCCCGGTTCGGGGTTCGGAATGCGATCGTCGTTCTCGGCCTCCTCGGAGCTGCCGGCCTCGCCGTGTTCGCCCGCATGCCAGAGGAATTCGACTTCTGGACCGGCATTCTGCTGCCGTCCCTGCTGGCCGCCACGGGCATCGGCGGGTCCATGGTCCTGGTGGGTGCCGCGGGCACCGCGGGTGTCGCCGCCGACGACGTGGGCGTGGCATCGGGCGTGTTGAACAGTTCGCGGCAACTCGGCAGGACCATCGGTCTGGCCGTACTGGTCACGGTCGCCACCCATCAGAGCGTGGCCCGCGACGGATATCAGGTCGGGCTTGCCGTCGGCGCCGTGTTCCTGGTGGTGGCCAGTGCCGCGGCCTGGTTGATCCTGCCGCGCGAACGGCGACCGGCCCACGGGTGACACCGAGAAGGTCATGCTGTTCCGTCTCTGATCCTGCACACCGGCTACCGTCGACAGCGTGGGAATGCTCCTGTTCGCCGCGCTGTTCCTGGCGCTGATCATCTTCTGGCTGCATCGTCGAATAGTCCGGGCCACCGCGATGTCACGACCGTGGTCGGTGATCACCGATGCCGTCCTGGTGGCGTTGTGGGCATTGACGGTCGTAGGGGTGGCGACCGGGCGACTGCTCGATCCGGCGTGGTTCAGGATCCCGGCAGTCATCGGCCTGACGTGGATGGCCGCCGTGCTGTACCTCGTCCTCGGACTGGCACTCGTGGGCATCGGGTCCCTGGTGGCTCGGGCGATCCGTCGCGTCCGGGGCACCACCGGTGAGGACGCCGCCAGGCGACACCGCGCCGTGCTGCGCGTGGCGACCGCCGGCGTGGTCGTAATCGCGCTGGCGACCACCATCTACGGTGTGGTCGCGGCGGCGCGGCCGCAAGTGGTGACGCAGCAGGTGGATCTGGCCGGGCTTCCGGAGGGCTTCGACGGCGCGCAGGTCGTGCTGATCTCGGATCTCCATGTGGGACCGGCGAGGTCGGCGTCATTCACGCGCAAGGTGGTCGAGGAAGTGAACGCCCAACGCCCGGACCTCGTCCTGATCGCCGGCGACCTCACCGACGGCACGATCGCGAACGTCGGCGCCGACCTCGAACCACTGGCCGGGTTGTCGGCGCCGCTCGGGGTGTTCGGCGTCAGCGGCAACCACGAGTTCTACTCCGACGACGGCGGGGCATGGCTCGACGAGTGGGAGCGGCTCGGCGTGCACACCCTTCGCAATCAGCGGGTCGCGGTCGAGCGCAACGGCGCCACGATCGACATCGCCGGCATCCAGGACTACACCGCGCCCGCCCCGTACGAACCCGATCTGCCGGCCGCACTGGCCGGTCGCGATCCCCAGCGATTCGTCCTGCTGCTCGCACACGAACCACGACAGGCCCTCGAGGCCTCGGATCTCGACGTCGACATGCAGGTGTCCGGACACACACACGGTGGGCAGATCTGGCCCATCCGCTACCTCGTGCCGCTGCAGCAACCATCCGTCGAAGGCCTCGACACGATCGGGAACACCACGCTGTACACCACGCGTGGGGCCGGCGCGTGGGGCCCGCCGGTGCGAGTGGGTGCACCGCCGGAGATCACCGTTCTGGAGTTGCAGCGCGCCGCGAGCTGACACCGGCGACGCGGGCAGCGCCGAGCCTCTCGCTGCAGCCACTTCGACTGTGGAACACCACAATGATCGCGAACGAGGTGATTTCCCACATTCGGGCGGCTGTTTCAGTGCTGTCTCAGACCGCCAGACGCCCGAATGCACTCCGGTGGAAGATCAGCGGATTCCCGGCGTCGGGATGATCGACGGCGTGCAGCTCGAGCAACACGATGATGTGGTCGCCGGCCTCCACCTCGCGGTAGATGGTCGTGTCGAACCGGGCGATGCCTTCGTCGAGGGTGACCGCACCGACGTCGGAGGCCTTCACAGCGATGCCGTCGAAGCGCTGATCGACCGGCCCGGCGAGCTGTCGGCAGACGTCCCCGTGATGGTCGGCGAGGATGGTCACCCCGAGGTGCGCGGCACGACGCAGATCCGGCCAGGTCTTCGATGTGTTCGCGACCGAGAACGACACGAGCGGCGGATCGAGGCTGACGCTGGTGAAGGAGCTCGCCGCGAGACCGGTGAGCTGCCCGTCGACCTCCGCGGCGACCGCCACCACACCGGTCGGGAACACCCCGAAAGCCTTGCGCAGCTTGGTCGGATCGATGTCCTGATTCGTCCAGAGATTGCTCATCGAGGAGCCTCCAACACGGCTGTGACGATGGGGGCGGTCGCCGCGAGCCAGTCCGCGTAGGCCGCGGGGTCGTCGAATGCGGAATCCACCACGTAGAGTCCGCGACCCGGCACGGTCCCGCCGATCTCGGTGAGTACCGGACGCAAGGCCAGTTCGGGCGCGAGCGAGTGTGCGGGACTGCCGCCGAGCATCAGCGGAATCGCCAAGCCGGACAGTCCTGTTCCGCCGGCGAACCGGTCGAGGAACAGCTTGAGCAAACCGGTGTAGGCCGCCTTGTACGTCGGGCTGGCGAACACGACCAGGTCGGCCTTGCCCACCTGGTCGACGAGTCCGGCGACCGTCTCGTCGGACCAGTCCAGCACGGCGGTCCCCAACGTGGCGAGATCGACCACGAGATCCGGTTCCGCACCGGTCAGCTGGGTGGCGACATACGTTGCGGCGGTGAGTGTTCGACTCGCGGGTTTGGGGTTCCCGACGACGACGGCGGTGGACACGCCGCTCACGATGCCGCCACCCGTGTGGTCGGTGCGGCAGCGCCGAACGGCACCGCGGCCCGCCCGACGACGGGCGCCGGATGCTGCCACAGACCCCGGCGCGTCAGCTCGGGCAGCACGCCTTCACCGAACCAGTACGACTCCTCGAGATGCGGGTATCCCGACAGCACGAACTCCTCGATCCCGACCGCGCGATACGCCTCGATGAGATCGGCGATCTCCGTGTAGGAGCCGACCATCGCGGTTCCGGCGCCACCACGCACCAGTCCGATCCCGGCCCACAGGTTCGGGTAGATCTGGAGGCCGTCCTTGGAGCCCTTGTTGAGCTCGAGCATCCGCTGCTGCCCTTCGGAAGCACTGCGTTTGAGACCGGACTGGATGCGAGCGATCTCGTCTTCCGAGATGTGTTCGAGCAATCTGTCGGCCTCCGCCCACGCCGCTTCGGAGGTGTCCCGCGCGATGGTGTGCAGACGGATGCCGAACTTCAGTTCGCGACCGACGTCGGCTGCGGCCTTGCGCACCCGATCGAGCTTCTCGGCCACCGCCTCCGGCGGTTCCCCCCAGGTGAGGTAGACGTCGGCATGCTTGGCGGCCACCGCGATACCGGCCGCCGACGATCCACCGAAGTAGATCTCGGGCAGTGGATCCGGGATGTGTTGCAGCGTGGCGTCGTTCACCGAGAGGTACTTGCCCTCGAAGGTGACTGTGTCGCCCGTCCACAACCGCCGGACGATCTCCAGGAACTCGTCGGCACGCGCGTATCGCTCCTCCTTGCCGAGAAAGTCGCCGAACATCTGCTGCTCGTGATCCTCACCACCGGTGACGACGTTGAGCAGAAGCCTCCCTCCGGAGAGATTCTGGAAGGTCCCCGACATCTGGGCGGCGAGATACGGCGCGATGACGCCGGGCCGGAAGGCCACCAGGAACTTCAGCCGCTCCGACAGGCTGCTGATCATCGCGGTGGAGATCCACGCGTCCTCGCACCAGGCACCGGTGGGTGTCAGTGCAGCTTCGAAGCCGAGTTGTTCGGCACTGCGGGCGATCTGGCCGAGGTACGGAACGGACGCCGGACGTCCCCCGGTGCCGGCGGAGACGCCGTGCCCGCCCCCGACGACATGGCGGCCGTCGCCCCCGTTGGTCGGCAGGAACCAGTGGAACTTCAAGGCGCTCATGGACTCTTTCACTTCCTTCGTCGTTGTCAGAGCTGCCCGGTTCGTGGGGGCAGGATTCCGTCGACCGCCCAGCGGCCGAGGTGCTGCACCTTCCACGATGCCGGATCGTGCAGGGTGTGGGTACGGGCGTTGCGCCAGTGCCGGTCGAGCGATTCCTTGGCGACCGCCGATCGTGTGCCGGCCACCTCGAACAGTCGGCTCGCGACGTCGACCGAGGTCTTCGTCGTCGCTGCGCGCGCTGCCGCCACCGCCAGCGTTGCCGCGGCGGCGGTGGCCTCGTCGAGATCCGCGTCGGCGCGGTCGACGGCACGTCCGGCCTCGGCGAGCAGGGCCTCTGCGCCGCGAACGGCGAGTTCCATCTCACCGAAGGCATGTATGACCAGTGGGTCGTCGGCGGCACGCTCGACGCCGGCGTCGGGGTGGGGCCGGCTCTTGGTGGTCACGAACTCCGCCGCGTCCTCCAGCGCGGCCCGGGCGATCCCTGCGTCGATCGCGGCGTGCAGCAGTTGCGCGAACGCGCCATAGGTCGTCGGGCCGGTGAAGGTGACCGAGAAGTCGGTGATGAGGTCGTCGGTGACCAGCACGTCCGTCAGGCGCACCGTGCCGCTGGCGGTGGTCCGTTGACCGAGCGCGTCCCAGTCGTCGACGACCTCCACACCGTCGGCATCACGACGCACCCAGGCCACGTGCAGCGGCCCGTCCTCGCCGAGGTGGGCGAGGGTGGGAATCCAGTCGGCGAACAACGCGCCGGTGCAATAGAACTTGGTGCCGTCGAGTCGCCAGGCGTCGCCGTCGCGGCGCAAGGTCGTCGTGTACTCGCGGATGTGCTTGGTTCCGCGCTCGGATTGCGCGTTGCCGAGGGCCGCTCCGGCGAGGACCTCGGGAAGGATGCGCGACTGCTGGTCGCGGGTGCCCTGCAGCAGGAGTTGATTGACGAACACGAAGTGACTGTGCGGGATCTGACCGATGTTCGGGTCACCCTTGGAGATGAGCCGGAAGACCTCGGCGACGGTGCTCGCGGGTAGTCCGGCGCCCCCGACCGCGGTGGGCACGGTGATCGCGAGGAGTCCGCTGGCAGCGAGCCGCCTGATCTCCCCGGTGGGCAGGATCTTGTCGCGGTCCCGGTCGGCAGCGCCCTTCGCGAAGACCTCACCGAGTTCTGCGGCGACCGCGACGGCATCGTCGCTGCTGAGCACGGGAACCCTGCTCATGCATCACTCCTCGTCGTTCGACAACCCTCACATCAAACGCCGCCGGGAGCGCCCTGGCCACCCTTTCTCGCCCGCTGAACAGAAAGTTCGTCGGCGTTCGCCGCGGTGTGCTAGATGATGACGTGTCGAAGGGTCACGCCGATCGGCGATCGTCTCGGGAGTCGCGTGCGCGGATCAGCGCCTCCCGTTCGGCGACGCCGAGTCCTCCCCAGATTCCCTGCTCCTCGCCCACACCGATCGCATACTCCAGGCACTTGGAGGACACCGGGCAACTCCGGCACAGCATCTTCGCCAGAGCCTCACGGTGTGCCCGCTGATTCTTGGTCTCGCGGTTGTCGACGATGAACAGGTGCGCGGATTCCTCCCCGCAGCGAGCCTGCTGGCGCCAGCCCATGTCATCGAGTGCCGGCCCGTCGAGAGCCCACCCGTCGGGTGCCGTCACGACGCGAGCCAAAGTCGCCTGCGGGCGACCGAACGGATGCCGGTCACCGTTGTCGGCGGCAGATGGGCGGCGTGGGTTTCCAGGGCACCCAGCAGGTGGCCGAAGTACTCCCTTGCAGAGAGCCCGAACATGTCGGCGATCTCCCGATCGGAACCGCCGCCGTGTCGATACCACTGCACCTCGTAGTCGACGAGAGCAGCCGAGTCGACGGGTCCGGCGGGGACGGTCCGCAGGCGAATTGATGCGCTCATGCAAGGAGTGTCCGACGGCGACCCCGCCGGCGACATGGTTCTGTGCGGGGCGGTTCGAAACCTTGGAAGGCTGCGAATCAGGCGGGATCCGACGATCGGGTCGGTGTGGAGGCCGACCCAGACGACTTCGCCAGGATCGAATGCTTCCGTCCGTAGAACACGTAGACCGCCAGTCCGAGGACGAGCCACACCACGAACCGCAGCCACGTCTCGATTGCCAGGTTCGCCATGAGCCCGGCGCAGCACACCGCCGAGACGATGGGCAGGAACGGCGACCACGGGACGCGGAACGGCCGCTTCATCGCCGGGCGGGTCCGACGCAGGATCGGCACGGCCACCGACACGACCAGGAATGCGAACAGGGTGCCGATCGAGACCATCTCGGCAAGCGCCGAGAGCGGCACGAACGCAGCCAGCAGCACCACGACGGCCGTGGTGAGCATGGTGATGCGATAGGGCGTGTTCCATCGCGGGTGGACGCGCCCGAGCGAGTGCGGGATCAGGCCGTCGCGTGACAACGCGAAGCCGATGCGTGACATCCCGACGATGTCGACGAGGATCACCGATGTCAGACCGCAGATCGCCGCGATCCCGACGAGGACGCCCGCCCAGCTCAGTCCCACCTGATCGAACGCGTCCGAGAGCGGTGCGCCCTCACTGAGATCGGTGTAGTTGACCATGCCCACGAGTACGAAACACACGCCGACGTAGAGCACGGTGCACAGCACCAACGTCCCGAGTAGACCACGGGTCATGTCGCGTGCCGGGTTGCGTGTCTCCTCGCCGAGATTGGCGACGATCTCGAATCCGCTGTAGGAGAAGAAGACCACGGCCGCCGCGAACAGCACCCCGGCGACGCCGAACGCGGTGGCGTCGACCCCGGTCGCCCACTGCCAGAGCGGTTGTCGCAGGCCCGCCTCGCCTCCGGTGGGTTCGGCGGGCGGGATGAACGGTGAGTAGTTGGCCGCCTTGATGAAGAAGACTCCGACGACGATGATGAACACACAGATCGAGACCTTCAGGAGCACCAACGCGTTGGTGACCCAGCCGGACTCCTTGATCCCCACGGTCGCAACGATTCCCAACACGAGTGCGATGGCGACGGCACCGAGGTTCACCGACGATGACTCGCCGAAGAACTCGGTGGGCAGATGCAGCGCCTCCTGCAGATAGCCCGACCAGCCGCGCGACACCACCGCGGCACCGAGCGCGAACTCGAGGATGAGGTCCCAGCCGATGATCCAGGCGATGATCTCACCGAGCGTCGTGTACGCGTAGGTGTACGACGACCCGGCCGTCGGCACCGCGGATGACAGTTCGGCGTAACAGAATGCGGCGAACAGGGCGATCACCCCGGCCACCACGAACGAGATCATGATCGCCGGCCCGGCGCTGTTCTTCGCCTGGATACCGGTGAGGGTGAAGATGCCGGTGCCGATCACGATGCCGACGCCGAACCCGATCAGGTCGCGGGCGCGCAGCGCTTTTCGGAGACGGCCACGCTCGGTGACGTTGCCGTCATCGTTCTGATGGATGACGGTGTCGACGTCCTTGGTGCGGAACACGCCGTTCTTGCCCTTCATCCTCCCGACGCTAGACCTGCGGGGAACGGGTTCGCGGATATGGTGCGAACGCATCGAGTGCCCGATTTGACCAACGGAAACGGGAGTGGTGTGTCACTTTCGCACCGTCGCCCGACAGCCACCCGGCCTTCGTGACATCACCGTGGTTCGAAAGAAGGTGATGTTTCGAACCGAGGGTGGCTGTCGTTGGGGTGCGACCGCTCCCGATCGCCGAACGAATCAGCCGATCAGATCGGCCAGCGCGCCATCGAGCTCCGGGAATCGGAACACGAACCCGCGCTCGGCGAGCACACGGGACCGTGCGCGACGACCGGTCAGCCCGAGTTGAGGATCGGTGCGCAACACGACAGCTCCTAGTTTGAGGAGCGGGGCCGGGGTCGGTGGTGCCGCCGGTCGATGCAACCGGCGGCGCAGCGTCGCCATCAGGTCGACGTTTCGGACCGGATTGTCCGTCGCCGCGACGACGACCCCCGGGGGCAGCGTGACGTCGGGGTCAAGCCCGAGGCCGGCCCGCACGATCGCCAGCCAGTCATCGCGGTGAATCCAGCTGAACCACTGCTGCCCGGTGCCCACCCGACCACCGAGCCCGAACTTCGTCAGCATCATCAGTCGTTGCAGTGCAGGAGAATCCGTGTCGAGGACGATCGACGTCCGCAAGATGATCCGATGATCGACGTTCGCATCGGCAACGGCCTCCTCCCACGGTGCGGCGACTCCGGTCATCTGCGGCAGTCCGACAGGGATCGGAGTGTCCTCCGTGCACCACACATCGCCGGCATCACTCCAGATCGCGGTCGTGCTCGCCTGTATCCACCGCACGAGTGGTCGTCTCAGCTCCTGGGCCGCGGACACCAGCGCACGGGTCGGCTCGACCCGGCTGCGACGTAGGGCGGCGATGTTCTTTCCGGTGGGACGACAATCGACGAGTTTCCCGGCGAGATTGATCACAGCGGTCGGCTCATCGGAGTCGAGTGCAGCAGACCATGCGCCGACGGTCCGGCCGTCCCACTCGACCTGTCGATGGGGGGATCCGCCGTCGGGCGAGCGGGTGAGAACCGTGACGTCGATGTCCCGACGCGCCAGGTCGTCCGCGATTCTCCGCCCCAATGATCCACTGCCACCGGCGATCACGACCCTCGTCGGACGAGGGTGTATGGCTTCGGTGTTCGACATGAACCGAGGGTAGACCCGAAGGCCTCACGCGTCCTATGTCATGCGTCACCGACCGAGACTCCGCATGATGGTCACGTCAGAGCGGAGGAAAGTGGATTATCCACTTTCCTCCGCTCTCCGGTGACCTTCATGCGGACGCCGTTCCGCACGCGCCCACCCCGGCCGACCACCCACGTAGCCTGGTGTCGTCATGAGCTTCTCTTTCGCACAGGTGACGGCCGCCACGGATGTCGGTCCGCGATTGCGGCGGGTCCGGTTCGAGGTTCCCGACCTCCGACGACTCGAACTGCCGGATCTGCCCGATGAGGTCGTCGGTATCTACTTTCCCGCGCCGGGACGGTCCGCGCCTCCGGCGATGACGCAGGTCGACGGGGTGTGGGCGTTCCACGGGGTCGAGCCCGCTCCCGTTGGGCGCACCCTCACCGTCCGGGAGGTCGACCACGTGGCGGGCACGATGTCCGTGGACTTCGTCGTCCATGACAGTGGCCCGGCGACCGAGTGGGCGCAGGCCGCCCGCCCCGGCGACCAGGTCACGATGGCCTACGCGCGCGGCTGGTATCGACCCGACCCGGCCGCCGACTGGCACCTCCTGGTCGCCGACCTCAGCGGGTTGCCCGCACTGGCCCGGATTCTCGGCACGCACCCACGGCCGGAATCGGTCACCGCCGTCGTCGAGGTCGCCGAGCAGGACGACCTCGAGTACGTCGGGTTCTCCGGCGACACCCGCGTGATCCCACTGGTCGGCAGCGGAAACGGGTTGTCCCCCAGCGTTCTCGGCGATGCCGTCGCCGGCCTCGACGTGCCGGCCGGACGCGGCTACTGCTGGTTCGCGGGCGAAGCGGCACAGTCGCGCGCGGTCCGCAAACACCTCCGCAATGTACGAGGCTGGCACCGCGACCAGTACGACATCATCGGCTACTGGCGCGCCGAAGGCGAACGATGGGCGCGACGGTACGCGGCACACGGCGACGACCTGCTCGCCGTCTATCAGCGTGCCCTGGCCGCGGGCAAAGGCGAGAAGGCCGCCGCCGAGGAGTTCGACGACGCTCTCGAACGCGCGGGACCGTAGCGACCGCCCGAGCGCCTGACAGGGGAGCGTCTCACCTGCGACACTGATCCGATGGGCGAGACGCCGGATCCGGACCGGCCCTCCGCCGAACTGGAATACGCCCATCTGGGAGCACGACCTGGACACCGGGCTGCGTATCCTGCGACTGGCGATCGACACCCACCTGATCACCTCGCACCACTTACTCGGCCTGATGGTGGGCAGGCCGGGCGGTCTCCTCGTCGAGATGACCGACGGCACCGCACAATTCAACGCCGAGAACTACCGGATCTCGGCGTACTACGACCTCGCGAAGGTCGCGGTCAATCGGCTCGCCTTCTCCCAGGGACACGAGCTCGCCGCGCACGGGTCGACTGCGGTGTCGGTCACGCCGGGGCGGCCGCGGTCGGAGATGATGCTCGCCGGCTTCGGCGTCTCCGAGGACAACTGGCGGGATGCCCTCGACGGCACAGTCACCGGCTTTCCCACCACCCCTGCGGGTTTCGCCGAGTCTGAGTCACCCCGATACGTGGTCGCGATCGCTGCACTGGCCGGCGACCCCGACCGCGCACAGTGGAATCAACGATCGGTCAGCTCGGCCGACCTCGCCCGTGCCTACGGATGCACCGACCTCGACGGCACCCAGCCTGACAGCTGGGGTGCCGAGGAAGACCGGTGACCGACGGCGACGCTCAGCCCGACGGTTGGTCGTTGTCCTTGAGTTCGCCCCAGCCATACCAGCGTTCGACCTCGATGACCGCAGTCGTGCGCGGGTTGTCGCGTACCGGGTAGTCGTTGCCCGTGTAATGGCGCGAGATCCGGTCGATGTCTGCGAGGTCGACGTCATCACGAAGCTCGACGACCCGACCGATCACTGTCACATGGGTGTACCAGTTGTCGGCGAGCACGGTCAGCGTCACCCGCGGATCGCGTCGGAGGTGGCCGAGGCGGGCGCGCTGATTGTCCAGGTTCACCAGGATGTGGTCGCCATCGAGGATGTACCACGTGGCGGCGGTCACTGGCGCACCGTCCTTGCGAAGTGTTGCCATCACCGACGGATTCGGCTTGGCCAGCAGCTCTTTTGCCGTGTGGGGCAGCGGTGGGCGTGACATCAGTTCGCCTTTCCGAGTCGTTCGACGAGGGCGGTCGCCAGTGGCGCCGACGACGCCGGGTTCTGTCCGGTGAACAGCGATCCGTCGGTCTCGATGTGCGGTGCCCACGGCTCGTCGGCGAGCACCTTCAGGCCGGCGTCGGTGAGGCGGTCCTGCAACAGCCAGGGTGCCTGGTCCGCGAGACCGGCTTGCTGCTCTTCGACATTCGTGAACGCCGTCACCGTTTTGCCCGCGAACAGGCTCTGCCCGTTGGAGTCGACCGCCGACAGCAGGATCGCCGGGCCGTGACACACGATGCCCACCGGTAGGTCGGCCTGCTTCGCCGAGGTGAGGATCGTCCCGGCGTCGGCATCGACGGCGAGATCCTCCATCGGCCCGTGGCCGCCGGGCACGAACACCGCGTCGAAATCGGCGAGATTCACCGCCGACAGCGCGATCGGGTTCTGGAACTCCGGTGCGTTCTCGATGACGTCACGAAAGTGCACAGCGGCCTGCGCGGATCCCGCGTTCTCGGCTGAGAGACTCCCCTCGTCGACGGGAGGACGTACTCCACCAGGGGTGGCGACAGTCACGTCCAAGCCCGCGTCACGGAAGATCTCGAACGGCGCGACCGCTTCCTCGGCCCAGAAGCCGGTCGGATGCTTGGTCCCGTCCTTGAGGGTCCACTGATTCGATCCGGTCATGACGAACAGCACTGTTCGTGCCATGTCCAACCTCCTTCGGTCGTCGAAAGTCGTCCCGATGGCCACGGTACTCAGGTTTCGCGGTGTGGTCGGGGGTGGTTTCGATACGCGGCGGGCTCGCAAGCTCGCACGACGCTACTCAACCAGCGAGAGATGACCCGCCCACGCGACACAGGCACGTCGCTACTCAACCGGCGGACGACGGGCCCTCACTCCGGCCCGGTCGCGGCGGGGCGATCCGGATCCGACGACCACTGCGACCACGAGCCCGGGAACAGTGCCGCGCGGATGCCTGCGATCTCCAGCGCCGCGATCTCGTGGGTCGCGTTGACACCCGAACCGCAGTAGGCGACGACCTCGTCGTCGGCGGAGATCCCGTTGTCCGCGAACCGCTTCCGGATGTCGTCGGCAGAGAGGAATCGACCGTCGGCGCCGACGTTGCCCGCGGTCGGCACGCTGATCGCCCCCGGGATGTGGCCGGGGCGCGGGTCGACGGGTTCGACCTCGCCGCGATAGCGTTCGGCCGCACGCGCGTCGACGACCCGGGCGGACGTCGTCGCCACGTCGTCGATCTCGGCGACGGGAAGGTGTCCGGGGCGCAGCGTGACCGACCCTGTCCGGGGTGTGGTGTCGCCGGACGACAGGCGCAGTCCGGCGTCCCGCCAGGCACCGAGCCCGCCGTCGAGCAGTTGCACGTCCGCGTGCCCACCCCATCGCAGCAGCCACCATGCACGCGCGGACGCGAGATTGCCGATGTCGTCGTAGACCACGACGGGCGAGCGATCGTCGATCCCCCACCTCCGCGCCGCCGCCTGTAGATCAGTGATGTCCGGCAGCGGATGGCGACCGCGTTCCGGCGACGGCGCGGCGGCAAGTTCACGATCGAGGTCGACGAACACCGCGCCGGGGACGTGACCCTCGCGGTAGTGATCATGGCCACGATCGTCGCCGAGTTGCCATCGGACATCGAGGATGACGGGCGGATTGTCGGACAGCATCGCCTCGGAGAGTGCATCCACGGTGATCAGCATGGCCCGATCATGTCATCCGACGAGCCCCGTTATCCGCCCGTGATCGACGTCCCGATCTCGTTGCGCGAGCCGTCGCCGTCCTGCCGACGGCGTTTGCCGCCCGTACCGTCGGGGTATGAGGCGATCATTTCGTCCTGTGTCAGGGGGGTTCTGATGAGGCTGTTCGTCACCGGCGCGTCCGGCTATGTCGGTTCACGGCTGGTTTGCGCCCTGCTGCGCGAGGGACACGACGTCGTGGTGAGCAGCCGCGACGCCGGGTCGCTGCGACGCTTCAGCTGGTACGACGACGTCACCGCGATCGAGATGGATGCCGACGACCCTGTGTCGACGCGGCACGCGCTGCTGAAGTCGGGAGACATCGACGCGCTGTACTACCTGGTGCACGGGATCGGTCAGTCCGACTTCGACGGCGGCGACATCAAGGCCGCACAGAACGTGGCTCTCGGCGCTCGCGATGCCGACGTCGCCCGCATCGTCTACCTGGGCGGATTCGTGCCCACGGGTGACCGCGACGATCTGTCCCCGCACCTGCGCAGCCGCGCCGACGTCGCGGACGCGCTCGACCTGCCCGACGGACCCGAGCTGGTGTGGCTGCGGGCGGCGGTCATCCTCGGCGCGGGCTCGACGTCGTTCGAGATCATCCGGTATGTCGCCGACCGGCTCGCGGTCATCCCCGAGCCCAGCTGGACCGACAATCCGATGGACCCGATCTCGATCCGTGACGTTCTGCACTATCTCACCGCGGTCGTCGACGAGAAGATCCCGGCAGGCGCCTACGACATCTCCGGACCCGACGTCGGCGCGCGCTACCACTCAGTCCTCACCGAGTACTTACGCGCGATCAAGCAGCCACGGATCCGGCTTCCGCTGCCCTACCTCAGCACCCGCCTGACCGGGCAGGTCGCCGGCCGGATCGTGCCGGTGCCGACGTCGCTGACCGCCGATCTGGTGACGTCGCTGAACAAGCCGATGAACGCTTCGGAGCAGTCGATCCGCGACCTGGTACCCGAGCCCGACGGCGGGCTGACCCCGATGCGGGTGGCCGTGACGGCGGCTGTGCGCACGCCCGCACCACGACCGGTGTGCGAGCTCGCCGATGCCCACCATCTCGCCGAGACGGACCCGACCTGGGCCGGCGGCGACCTGATGCGAGTCCGACGTCACGTCGATTCCGTGATCGGCTCCGCTGCACGACGGGCCCGAGGCGTGGTATCCCTGCTGACAGGATGACCGACAACATCGACGTACTCGTCCGACGAGTCTTCACCTGCGCACCGGACACCCGCCGCGATCACGACAGCGGGCTGATGCGGCGGCGCGCCGTCGTCGGCGTCTTTCTCGTCATCGGGGCGGTGATCCTGGGTTTCTCCCTCACCGCCGAACCCGGCGACAGCTCGTTCTATCCGCTGACTGTGGCCCTGGCCGCGACCTGGCTGGTCGGCGGGCTCCTCTCCGGCCCGGTCCATGTGGGGCGGTTCGCTTTTCGCGGGACCCCGTCGACCGCGGGAACCGCGGCACTGGGAATCATCGTCGGTGTTCTCGTCGGAGTGGCGTTCGTCGTCGGCGCGTTCATCACCAGAGAGATCCCCGCGCTCGCCGGCCTGGTCACCGATGTACTCGCCTTCCGCGACGCGGGAAGTCTCGTCGCGGTCACCGTGATCACCCTCGGCAACGGTGTCGCCGAGGAGGTCTTCTTCCGCGGCGCGGTCTACTCCGCGTTCCAGCGGCTGCACCCCGTCGTCATCTCGACGGTGCTGTACACGTTGGCAACCCTGGCGAGCGGCAACGTCATGCTCGGCTTCGCCGCGATCATCCTGGGCTGGGTGTGCGCGATCCTGCGTCGCAGTACCGACGGCGTACTCGCGCCGATCTGTACCCACGTCGTCTGGGGCGTCGTCGTCCTGTTCGCACTGCCACCGATCTTCGCGTGACCACACCGGCAACGGTCGTCGACGGGTGGCTCCGCGCGCACTGGCTGTCGCTGCCGGTCATCGGGCCATCGACCGGCACGCTGCCGGGCTGACCGGCACGCCGGTGAGCCTCGACGCCGCGGGCGTCATCGCCTGGCGGGCGGCGCTGCGTGGACTACGCCGCGACGGTCAGGTCGCCGCGGGTGGGATGACCCGGCTGCTTCCCGCCACCGACGGCTGGCGCGCCATCTCGCTGAGCCGACCCGACGACGTGGCATCGGTGCCCGCGCTGATCGAGGACGCAGGTACCGGCGACGCATGGCGTGACATCGCCCACTTCGTCCGTCGTTCCTCCGCACCCGCTGTCGTCGAGCGCGCAGATGCTCGGCATCGCGTCGGCACACCTACCCGACGCCATCGTCGCCGACCGACCACCACGGTGCTGCAGCGGGCGGGTGCACACGTCGTCAAAGGTCGACCCGCGCGCTCTCGAACGACTCGGCCTCTCCCCCGATCAGGTGCCCCATCCGGCCGGTCGGATCTGGGTGAGCTTCACCGGCGGAGGGCGATCCCGGCCCATGCAGATCGATTTCGGCGACGATGCCGCGATCGCACTGCGGCCGTTCTGGGGAGCCGCCGACCGGCCGGCCGCGCGGCCTCGGGATCGGAGCCGTCGCCGACCTCACGATCACCCGGTGGACGCCACCCGAACTCGCCGACGACGCGTCGGCCGCGGAGATCCGCGCGACCGTTGTCGGCGGCCGGGTGATCCACGAGGGCTGACGATCCCGGTCCTGCCGTCCCGACAGACCTCCCCGGACCCTCCCGAACCACTGCGCGGCGCCGAGGAGGTACATCGGGTGCTGGACGGGTGGCGGGATTCGGACTCGAGCTCGCCGACCGTGTCCTGAATTTCGCCGATCGTGCCCAGACCGGACCCACTCGGCGATTCTCCGGGCACGGTCGGCGCGAGGCGGGGGCGGCACGCGGCCACAGGGAACACACAGTGCATCATCAGCCCGATGGTTAGCGTGGTCGTATGACCACCACCCTCGACAGTGGCCCCGTCGCCGCAAAGATCTCCGCCCTCTACGACGCCGCGGACGCACAACGTGCGAATCAGCCGCGCCCACGACGCGACCGCACGGGCGACGAGCCGCTCGGCAGCGCGGCCGAACGGGCCGACGCCGCCGAGGACCGTTATCTCCCGATCAGCCCCACGGCGGGGAGGCTGATGTACTCGCTGATCCGCGCGACGCGACCTGCCGTCGTCGTCGAATTCGGTATGTCCTACGGGATCTCCACGCTGCACCTCGCAGCTGCGGTGCGCGACAACGGGTTCGGCCGCGTATACACCACGGAGCTGAGCACCAAGAAGATCGCGGCCGCCGCCGAGACCTTTGTCGAGGTCGGTCTCGACGACGTGATCACCATCCTCGATGGTGACGCCCTCGTGACGCTCACCACCGTTCCCGGTGACATCGGATTCGTCCTGATGGATGGATGGAAGGAGATGTACCTCCCGGTCCTGCAGGTCATCGAGCCGCGAATCCCGGTCGGATCACTGATCGTCGCCGACAACACCGAAGCACCTGACACCGCACCGTATCTCGGTCATGTCCGATCACCGGAGAACGGATACACGAGTATCAATTTCCCGGGCAAGGACTCCGACACCATGGAGTTGTCCTGCCGAGTGTGATCCCGGGATACGCCGACCGTGTCCAGAATGTCGCCCATCGCGCCCTCGCTGGACCCACTCGGCACATTCCAGGGCACAGTCGGCGAGTGGGCGCGGCGCGAGAGGGGACGCGGTCAGCTGTTCTGGGCCGCCACCTTCGCGATCTCCTCGAACCGTGCGCCCATCGCGCGGGCCAACGCCTCTGCGGCGCGCAGGGGACGGACCATCACCATGAAGTCGACGATCTTGCCGTCCTCGTCGAAGCGGAGGAAGTCGCAGCCGGTGACGGCGAGACCGTCGACCTTCGCCTCGAAGACGAGCGCATGGTCGACATCGCCGGACGCACCGATCTCGCGCACGTAGTGGAAATCCTCGAAGACCTCGACGACGGCACGCAGGATCGCGGCGGTGATCGCTTTGCCCTCGTAGGGCTTGAACGCGACCGGACTGCGAAACACCACGCCGTCGGCGAGCAGCGCCTCGACCGCATCCATGTCACGCGCGTCGATGGCCTCACGAAAACCCGTCATGCCGATCCCCTTCTCTGCAGTTCGAACGATGTCCGCGCTCAGTATTGCGCGACCCGACCCGCACGGGGCGCGCGGTACATGGTCCAGAGGAATCGCGGCACCGCACGCAGCGGAAGTGCCCGCGGCCAGTCGTCGGTCCGGATCAGCGCGTCGGTGCCACCGTCGACGACGATGACGCTCCCGACCAGGAAGTCCGCCGACGACGACAGCATCATCATCACCCAATCGGCGATGTGCTCCGAGGTACCGAACTCGCGAATCGGCAGTGGGAACGACCGGATCTGTTCGCCGGTGTTGCTGTCGAGCTGTGATTGGAGGAGCGGAGTCATCACCGGCCCCGGCGTGATCACGTTGAGCCGGATACCCACGCCCGCCCAGTCGTCGGACACCGCGGTACGACGACTCCATCGCGTGACAGCGATCTTCGAGGCCGCGTACGCCACCGGCCCCGCGAGCGCGCCGCGACGACGGATCTGGCGGACCGCCCGTCCGACGTCACCGTCGACAAGCCGCCGGACGGCCAGCCGTGGGACGAACGGTGTCGTAGTGGTCGAATTCGAGCCGAAGACAACGACTTTCGCAGCATCCGATGCGGCCAGCGCCGGCCGCCACATCGCCAGCAGCTCGGTGACACCGAGGACGTTGACCTCGGCGATCATCTGCTCACGACCCCGGTGAGGCCCGAGCCCGGCCGCCATGACCGCGCCGTCGAGCCGTCCACCGCACCGCTCGAGCACGGCGTCCGCAGCGAGACGCCGACCGTCGGACGTGGACAGGTCTGCGACGACGTCGACGTCGCGCAGATCCACACCGATGACCGTGTGACCGGCCGCGCGCAGCCGTTCCACCGTCGCGGCGCCGATGCCCGACGCCGCGCCGGTCACCACGTACGTCCGCGCAGCGTCGGGATTCTCGGTGCCGCCCGTCTCGACACTCGCATCCTCGATCACAGCGCCTGCGGTCTTTTCGCCCGGTCGTCCGGCCGCGCCGTCGTCCGCTCATACGCGTCGTTGAACGCGCGCATCTCATGCAGCAGCGACTCCGGCGTACCCGGCGCGAGGTCGGAGAAGACCTGGATGAGTCGCTCAGCCCGCAGCCGGCCGTCGTGCGCGAACGCCTCGACACCCGCCGGCGTCGGCCGGATGAGTCGACTGACCTGGCCGGCTACCTCGAACCGTTCGAGGTAGCCGTGCTTGATGGCCGCGTTGACCTGACGATTCACCGTTGACTGATCGAGTTCGAGTTCCTCGCTCAGAGTGCGCAAGGTGCGCGGGTGGCCGTCGGCGAGTGTCCACAGAATCGTGAACGCCGACAACTCGAGCACGGCGCCGTCGATGACGTTGGTCTTGCGGCGGCTGAAGCGCAGTAGTTCCTCGGCCAGGTCGCCGTAGACAGGCGACGGCCAGAACGAAGCATCCCCGGCGTACGACATCCCCACAGGTCCTCCCTTGCCGATATCGGACAATCTACTCACGAGTTGGCATGTGCATCGTACATATGTACGCTACACATCGACAATGAGGAGACGTCACATGAGCAACCACCAGCCCGACGATCAGGCACATACGCCGGTCGCCGAGGAACTGACCGACGGGGAACACAGCGGAGCGGCGGTCGCCGTGGTCGCGGTGCTCTGCTTCGGCGGCCTCGTGGCGTCGCTCATGCAGACCCTGGTCATCCCGATCCAGCCGGAACTGCCGCGACTGCTGAACACCTCGATCTCCAACGCATCGTGGGTCATCACCTCGACGCTGCTGGCCGCCGCGGTGGCCATGCCGATTGCCGGGCGACTGGGCGACATGTTCGGCAAGCAACGGATCATGCTGGGCAGCGCCGCTCTGCTCGTCGTCGGCTCGCTGATCTGCGCCCTCGGCGGTTCGCTGATTCCGATGATCGTGGGTCGTGCCGTGCAGGGTCTGGCGATGGGCTTCATACCCGTCGGCATCAGCCTCATGCGCGAGGTGACCCCGCCCAAGCTGACCTCCATGGCCGTCGCCGCCATGAGCGCGACGCTGGGTGTCGGCGGCGCGATCGGCTTGCCGCTGTCGGCCTGGGTCGCCCAGTCCTTCGACTGGCGTGCGCTGTTCTGGGTGGCCGCCGGCCTCGCGGTCGTGGTGACGCTGCTCGTGGCCTTCCTCGTGCCCCATGTCGACGACAGCAACGGCGGACACTTCGACGTCGTCGGCGCCATCGGCCTCGCCCTCGGTCTGTCCGGCGTGCTGATCGCCGTCTCCAAGGGCAACGACTGGGGATGGGGATCCGGTACGACGATCGGACTGCTCCTCGGCGGTCTCGCGCTGCTGGGAATCTGGGGCGTCTTCGAGCTCCGCCACTCGGATCCGCTGGTCGACCTGCGGACCACCGCCCGGCCCGCCGTGCTCTTGACCAACGTCGCGGCCATCGCGATCGGTTTCGGCATGATGGCACAGGCCGTCGTCATGCCGCAGCTGCTCGAGATCCCGAAGGCGATGGGCGGTCTCGGGCAGACGCTGCTCGCCGCGGGCCTCTGGATGGCGCCCGGAGGTCTGATGATGCTGGTGTTCGCACCCGTCTCCGGCACGCTGATCAACAAGATCGGCGCCAAGTTCACGATGGCCATCGGCGCCGCCGTCCTGGGCCTCGGCTACTTGGGCGCATTCCTCCTGATGGATGCGCCGTGGCAGCTCGCGGTCGCCTCGGTGATCTGCTCGGCCGGCGTCGGCATCGGGTACGCAGCGATGCCGACGCTGATCATGAGTTCGGTGCCGATGCAGGAGGCCGGCGCGGCCGTGGGTCTCAACGGCCTCATGCGGTCGATCGGCACCACCAGCGCCTCCGCCGTGATGGCCCTGGTGCTCACCAGTTCGACGGTGAGCTACGGGCCGGTCGAGGTGCCCAGCCACTCGGCGTTCCAGTGGTGCTTCCTCATCGGCGCGATCGCCGCGTTCGTGGGCGTCGCGATCACGATGTCGATCCCCGCCGCCCGCAAGCGGGCCGCGGCGAAGGCCGAGACCGGGACCGACGCAGCTGTCCCGGCGGCGCAGGCCTGATCTGCCGGACCTGTCGGCCGCTGGTCGAGCGTATCGAGACCCGCGGCCGGCAGGCTCATCGACCGCTGGTCGAGTAGCCCGCGAGGAACGAGCGTGCGTATCGAGCCCACTCACGAAACATGATGTCGGGCAAGCGAGTCCAGCCTATGCAACGCGGGTAGCGCGGCCTCCAGCGCCGACATGTCGTCCGGCCGCAGCCCGCCGACGTAGTCGGCGATGCGTTCGATGTTGCGACGCTTGCGGTCGACGACGTAGGCGTCGCCGGCCTCGGTCAGTTCGACGAGCGTCGCGCGCCGATCGCCTGGATCATGCCGGCGGTTCACCAGTCCGGCCCTCTCCAGGCTGGTGATCATCGCCGTCATCGACGGTTGCGCCGGCCCCTTGCGCGCCGGCGAGCGCAGTGACCCGCTGTGGGCCGTGACTCCGCAGCATCGCCAGGGTGGACACCGCAGTCATGCTGATGTCGCGAGGGATCTGCCGGACGAAGTCCGACATCAGGGCGTACAGCGCGCCGGCGGTCGCGCCGATCGCGCCGTCGCCGCTCTGGTCTCCTCGACGGTCCATGAGTCCCGATCCATCACCGCCGCCGGCGGATGCAGATGAATCCACCATTGGCCCAGTTCAGGATGGTCGCCCCTCCTGCACGGCCGCTTGGAGGGGACGGGCTCGGCCGTCCCTCCGATGTCAGCAGATCACCGTCGTCAGCGGTGCGCGAGGTGGTCCGGACGCGGATACGCCGCGCCGAACGGATCGTGCAGCGCATTCGACTTCGCATTGAACACGACGAACAGGTTGCTGCGCGGGTACGGGGTGATGTTTCCCGACGACGCGTGCATGCAATTCGAGTCGAAGTAGAGCGCGGAACCGGTCGGGCCGGTGATGGTGTCGATCCCGAACTCGTCGGCGAGTTCGGTGACGTCACTTTCCGCGGGCGTCCCGTACGGCGGCCGATACGACACCAACGACTCCTCGTGATAGCCGTCTGGCGTCTCTCCGACACAACTGACGAATAGCTTGTGCGATCCGGGGATGATCATCAGCGATCCGTTGTAGGAATGGTTGGGGGTCAAGGCGATCGACACGCTCAGCGCCCGCGGCGACGGCATGCCGTCCTCGGCGTGCCAGGTCTCGAAATCGGAGTGCCAGTAGAACGGCCCACCGGCGAAGCCCGGTTTCAGGTTGACCCGACTCTGGTGGATGTAGACATCGTCGTCGAGGATCTGCCGTGCGACACCGATGACGTCCTCGCGAGAACAGATCTCGGCGACGACGTCACTCAACTGATGAACGGCGAACAACGACCGGACGTCACCGCTGGTCGACTCGCGGATCACCCGATCGTCCTCCCCGAGACGATCCGTGATCGCGTTCACGTCGTCGAGGCACCGCGCGATGTCGCGGTCGTCGAGAACAGATGACGTTGTGTGATAACCACGTTCGTCGTAGCGTCGGAGTTCCGGGCTCGACAGGGGTCCCGGGTTGTTCATGCTGCCCCAGACGACGGGATGCGGGCGCGGCTCGATCTGACTGTGCTCCGCGAGCCTTGTGCGGTACACATCGACGGAACGGGTTGCTGTTTGAGTTACCACGATCTGCGTTGATCCTTTCCCTCAGTCGGCGTCGAATGTCCTACGTCGGAAGTTTCCCTGCCGAAGAACGGTCCAAACCCTCAAACCCGCAAGGGATCTCTCGACGCAGGACACGCTTGTCAGGTGCGCTGTGGAGTTGTCATGCGCCTACAAGAGGCGCCCATCCGAGGCTGTCATCGATGACGTTCTGAGGCAAACCGGCTGGTTGGCATCGCACAGCGGTCGGATCGGTCCCACGGATTCTCGCCGCTGCACCACGGAGCTCACCTGGCGGCTGTCCGCAGGCCCCCGGTCGGGCACTCTCACCGAGGTGAGGCCACCGCGCGGTCGAGGAACTCGACGGGCACGCCGAGCACCGACGACCCCGGTGCCGCACCGGAACTCTCCGAGCGGATGTCGGTGACGAGTGAACGGAATACGGAGCCACCGTCGGCCGGGTAGCGGACCATACCGACCCGCGAACAGACGGCGAGGTACGTTGCCGGCATGCTGTCGGGCGTCCGCGGGTCGACCGGCCGTGGCCAAGCACACCGCCAGCGCTCGCTCTGGCCGCACCCGGGCCAGTTCGCACCCGGTCCCGTCGAGCCGATCGACCCGATCGCGCGTACGGTCCGCCCTCGATCAGATATATGATGCAGGTCTCACCACACGGTTCAGCCTAGCCCCCGTGTCGCGATCAGGCCGCGACCGATCGACGCGCAGGAGGAACCCGGGTCGACACATGCATCGCGCGCCCCCGATCAGCGCGCCCGATCAACTCGCGGCCGACTCCAGGACGTCGCACGCCCGTGCGACCGCGATGTCCGGCGGGGTCAGGGCCGTGGCCAGCGTGGCTGCGGCGTCCGCGACGCCGTCGTCGAGCAGGATCGCCAGATCGTTCGCTCCGAGCAGTCGCAGTCGGCGACCATCACCGACGCCGAGACGCCGCAGCGCCGCGGTCCACATCGGCTGGTCCGCGCTGATCCAGCCGACAACGGCGGGGATGCCTGCACGGGCGACGGCCGCAGTGGTGCCCGCGCCGCCGTGGTGGACCGCACCACGACAATGCGGCAGCAGCAGTTCGTGGTCGAGGGCATCCACGACGTGCAGGACGTCGTCGCGCTGGGGGAGTTCGTGCGGGGTGTGAGCGATGACGCGCAGTCCGAATCCGGTCAGCGAACCGACGATCCCGTCGATGCGTTCGGCCTCGACCGGCATGCTGCCGAATCCGACGTACACCGGCGACCGGCCGGCGTCGGCCCAGGCGATGGCCTGCTCGGTAGCCCGGCCGTCGTCGCCGTTGAAACGACGACGGGTGGTCGCGTCCGGCAGCAACGCCCCGGTGAACGGCCGGGTCGGACCCCACTCGTTCGGCAGACCTGGAAAGAGCGCCGGATCGTAGGCCTGCACCTCCGGCGTGCCGGCCTCGTGAAGTCGTTGCGGCAGTGGCTGTCCGGCAGGGGCGAGGCCGAGACGTCGGCGCAGGTCGCCGTCGCGGCCGCGGACGGTCCACCAGTTCACCTGGTCGCCGATCGCCCACAGGGCCCGGCGGGCCCAGCGCGGCGCGCCGAAGACGTCGACCGTCTCGTTGGACCGGATCGGGCAGTAATGCAGCGGCACAAAAGTGGCATCGTTGCCCTCCGCGACCGTGGCGGCGCGCTCCTGCGCGAGCAGTCCGGTCACCAGGACGTCGGCGTCCTGGGCGAGCTCACCCATCACCTGCTCGGAGGTGTCCGCACCGAAGGCGGAGATCTCCGACAACGCCTTCAGCCGCGTTGACGGGTTCTTGCTCTTGAGGCGCTGTTTCACCAACGGGCTGCGCAGCAGCTCTGAGTTGTCCGGACACAGCACCCGCGCCGTCAACCCGGTGCGCACGACAGCAGGGACGATGTCCTCAGGTGCCGCCACGGTGACCTCGTGTCCGCGCTCGGCGAGCGCCTGAGCGACCGCGACACCGGGCTGGACGTCTCCCCGACTCCCGTGCATGGCGAAACCGAATCTCATGAATCCCGACGATACCGGGTCATCCGTCCCAGACAATTGCAACAAACGATGTGGGCGTGCGGCTTTCGGTGATTCCCGCCACCCTCGCTCGAGGTCACCCCTTTCTGTGCATGTGTACACAAAGAGAAACGCATGTCGGAGACCCCGCGACCCCGTCGTCGCAACCCTGAGGAACAGCGCCGGACGATCACCGAGGCTGCGGCGGCCCTGATCCTGTAGGTCAGCTCGGGTGGGTTCACACACCGGTTGGTCGCGCGCCGTGCAGAGGTCCCGCTCGGATCGACGACCCAGTACTTCGCGACCCTCGACGATCTGCGCGCCGCCGCCTGGCGCACCTCGCGCATGACATCGACGTCGGACTCGCCGAGGTGTCCGAAACACTCACCGAGCACGGACCGGTGCCCGCGGTGTTCGCACAGACGCTGCACGATTACATCTCGCAGGACGACCTGATCCGCGCCGACATGGCCCTGATCTCGGCCGCCGCGGTCGATCCGAAACTGCGGCCGCTCGCGGTGCGCTGGTCGGACGGCATGGTCGCCCTCCTGTCACCGCACATCGGCGAACGCGCAGCGCGTGCCGTGACCGCGTTCGCCGACGGCGTCTCGATGTATGCACTGCTGTACGGCACGCCGATGGACGTCGACGACCTCACCACGGCGCAGCAGCATTGACGGAGAATACACGTGACCTGGGGTTCAGCAGGACACCAAGTGAGCTCCAAGTCCTGGGCAGCACTGTGTGGATCGAGACCAACGATCCCGCCCAGGAGCCCCGATGACCATCACCGCCCCCGCCGATCCGATACGGATCGGCGACGTTCTCGACATCCTCGACGACCAAGCCCGAAGCTCTCGGCGCTGGCCGATCGCCATCGACATCGTCGGAGCACTCATACCGCAGGTGATGGTGCTCGCGTTCCTGGTGGTGCCCTACTGAGTCGGCGCGCAACCGGGCCGAGTGTGCGCCGGAAAAGCGCCCAACACTTCGGCGTTGTCCCAGGTCATTTGCGCCTACCGACATCCACACGCACCACCCGGGCGCTTTCCCGGGGCGGTTTCCGGGATCTACGGAAGCTCTTCCGGGGCGGTTTCCGGGTACCTCGGAATAGATCCCGCACCGACCCGGTTGAACGACGCGACGGCCTCGGGATCTCTGCCCCCGGGCCCCACCTCATTCGCCGCCACGAGCGGCCTCTCGCCGAGAGGCGCACTGCCTGAGGCCGTCCCTCTCACACGAACAGACCGCCGTTCCGTTTCGGACGGCGGTCTCTTCGTGCCTCGCCGCTTCCCGGGACGATCGCATAGACGGCCGTGCTGCGACACATGACACATCGCGCCAAAAGTGGCCGTCGGACAATCCCTCTCGACGATCCCCCGAGAATTCCGAGCACACGGTGTTGGAGTATGACCGGCACGGCCACGCTGTGACGGTCGCAGCCAGAACGCCTACGAAGGGAGTCATTCCCGATGACGATTTCCACCACCACGATCCATCGACAGCTTCGCGCGATCCTCGCGCTCACGCACGTCGAGATCCAGACCGCGGAGATCCGCCAGGCCCAGGCACGCACCGACGCGATCCGCGACGAACTCGCCGGCAACGCGGAGAAGGGCCGCGCGATGTACCTGAAGGCCCTCGCGACGGCCAGAAGGACACCGACCTGGTGAACCTTGCCGACCGGCTCATCGACGCACACACCGAGACGGTCGAGTGGATCACCCACTCCCACACCCCGGGTGGCGGCGTTCTCGCGGGCGGGCTGACATGGAACGGTCCTCGAGTGGCCGAAATCGTCAGTAGCTTGTCCTTGCGGCCACGTCGACGACCGACGACGATCGTCGTGTGCAGGCAACCGGTTCGCCGCGTGTGATCGTCGTGGTCGTGTTCGACGGCTGCGCGCTGCTCGACGTCGCCGGACCGACTGACGTGTTCCAGGCGGCGACGCTGTTGGGCAGCGGCCCCGGCTATCGCACGATTCTCACCTCACACGACGGGCGGCCGGTGCGCTCGGAGAGCGGCGTGACCCTTGGCGTGGATGCGTCGTTCGGCGAGGCAGCGTCTGTCGCCGGGCCCGCGGCCGGACCCCCCGCCCCAGCAATCGACACACTCCTGGTCGTCGGCGGTGTCGAGGTCTATCGATTCGCCGAGGACCACCCTGCGGCACTCGACGGTCTCCGACGGCTGTCCGCGGTCTCGCGCCGGACGACGGCGGTGTGCTCGGGTGCGGTGCTGCTCTCACGGGCCGGGTTGCTCGACGGTTACCGCGCGACGACCCACTGGGCGGCCTGCGAATCCCTCCGTGCCGAGAATCCTCGGATCGACGTCGACGCCGATGCGATCTACGTCCATGACCGTGACCGCTGGACGTCGGCCGGTGTCACCGCCGGAATCGATCTGGCCCTGGCGCTCGTGGAGTCCGACCACGGCGTCGACCTCGCCCACGCCGTCGCGGGCTGGTTGGTCGTATTCCTCCGCAGAACCGGCGGGCAATCGCAATTCAGTGTGCACCTGCGGAATCCACCCGCGAAAACACCGGCGCTGGTCGATTTGCAGCGGTGGCTCCCCGACCACCTCGCGGAGGACCTGACGATCGAGCGGCTGGCCGCGCGGGTGAGCATGAGTCCCCGCAACTTCGGCCGGGTGTTCCGCCGCGAAGTCGGAGTCACACCGGCGACGCTCGTCGAATCCTTGCGCGTCGAAGCAGCCAAGACCTTCCTCGCGACGACCGACCTCGTCATCCCGGCCGTCGCCGAGCGCGTGGGATTCGGACGGCCCGAGACCCTGCATCGGGCGTTCGTGCGCCGCGTACACACCACACCCGGCCGATACCGCCAGCACTTCCAAACCACACCGAAGGTTTCCTGAAAGGGCCACCCATGCAGATCGCCATCGTCATCTATCCCGGCATGACCGCGCTGGACATCGTCGGGCCATACGAAGTGCTGCGCTTCATCCCCGGAGCCGAACTCCGATTCGTGTGGGCCGAACAGGGACCGGTGACCGCCGACAGCGGCGTCTTCGTCCTGGCCGCGACCCACACCTTCGACGAGACGCCCTCACCGGACATCGTCCTGATCGGCGGATCGGGTACGGCGACGGCCACGATCGCCGAGGACGAGAGGGTCCTCGACTGGCTGCGTCGAGTGCACGCGACGACACGGTGGACGGCGTCGGTGTGCACCGGATCCGTGATCCTCGCCGCCGCGGGTGTGCTCGACGACGTACCCGCGACAAGCCACTGGTCCGCAATGGCCGCACTCGAGGCGTACGGCGCCCACCCCGTGTCCGACCGGCGGATCGTGCAGCACGGAAAGATCGTGACCGGTGCCGGGGTGTCCGCCGGAATCGACACCGCGCTGTGGCTCGTGGGCAAGGTCGCCGGCGACGACGTCGCCCGCGCCGCGCAGCTCATGATCGAGTACGACCCGCAGCCGCCCTACGACTGCGGCAGCTTTGCCACCGCCGACGCCGCGACCAAGCGCGGAGTCGCACAGATCGCCGGGCGTGAAGCAGTCGACCTCATCGCCAACGAGCCGGGCACGCTGATCCGGGAATCGGCAGCGCTGTCCCGTATCGCGTGGACGGTCGCAGTCCGTCGCGCTCGCCGACGACGCACCTGGAGTGGTCGCCTGAGGTCCCACCGACCCACCAGCCGACGATGACCGAGTAGCCCGGTCAGCCCCGCCCGCTCTTGGCCTGCAGACGTTCGATCTCCTCGGACGCCTGCGCCTTCGTCAGGTCGGCGGAGATCGTCTCGCCCGCGTCGCGGGCGAGGGTGTCCAGATAGCTGCGTTGCGCACCGGTCATCGGCTCGTCGCCGGTCACCCAATCCTCGGGATCCTTCTCGGTGGTGTTGCCGGCGCCGGCGCCGAGGATGTCCTCGTCACCCGACGTCGAACCTTTGTTCGAATCAGTCACGGTCCCCACGATACGACCGATCGCGCCGCACGGCCACCCTTCTGGTGTGGGAACTCGGCCAGAAGTGGCCGACACCAGGTACCGGCGATGATTGAATTGCCGTACGCGCCATCGGCCCTCCGCGTCGGGATACGTCGCGTCATCGTCGCCGTACTTCTCGTCACGACCGCGATCGTCGCCGCGAATGTGCCCGATTCCCGGGCGGATCCGGGTCCGGGTTCGCCGGTACCGTCGGCCGATCCGTTCTACCGCTTCGGCGGTTCGACGGTCTGAAACATCAGCAGGCGTTCGCCGCCTTCGAGCCACAGGCATTCCAGTATCTGGCAGAGCGATTCGGCGATGTACCGACGCGCAGCAACTGCGCCACCATCCCGCGGGGAAACAGTCTGGCACCGACGCCGGTGCCCTGAACGCTCGTCGGGCAGGCTCCCCCACCCGACGAGCAGTCGGGCTGCTCGCCGCCGGCGATCCGGGGCGGCGAGCCGATCGTCACTGAGTGGCGTCCTCGCGCTTCGGCAGGACCCAGCCGGCCCGCGGGAAGTGACAGGTGTACCCGTTCGGGAAGTTGAGCAGGTAATCCTGATGCTCGGGCTCGGCCTCCCAGAAGGGTCCGGCGGGCTCGATCGTCGTCACCGCCTTGCCCGGCCACAGACCCGACGCGTCGACGTCGGCGATGGTGTCGCGCGCGACTGTATCCTGCTCAGGTGTCAGCGGGAAGATCGCCGACCGATAGCTGGTGCCGATGTCGTTGCCCTGACGATCCTTGGTGCTCGGGTCGTGGATCTGGAAGAAGAACGCCAGGATGTCGCGGTACGACGTCTGCGTCGGGTCGAACACGATCTCGACGGCCTCCGCGTGACCGGGATGGTTGCGGTAGGTGGCGTGATCGTTGGACCCGCCCGTGTATCCGACCCGGGTGTCGAGCACGCCGGGCTGGCGTCGGATGAGGTCTTCCATTCCCCAGAAGCATCCGCCGGCGAGGACTGCGGTCTCGGTGCCGGGGCGGCGGGTGATCTGTCCGGTGTCGGTCGTCATGAGGCATCCCTCTCGGTCGTGGTGTCGGTCTGATCGTCGGTGATATCGAACAGCGTGCGGTAGGCGCCGTAGCCCTCCGCGTCGAGGTCCGATGCCGGAATGAACCGCAGCGCTGCCGAATTCATGCAGAAGCGCTGCCCACCGGCCTCGCGCGGGCCGTCGCCGAACACGTGGCCGAGGTGGCTGTCTGCGCCGGACGAGCGGACCTCGGTGCGGCGCATCCACAGCGTCCGGTCGGACTTGGTGGTCACCGCGTCGGGGTCGATCGGACGGGTGAAGCTCGGCCATCCGGTCCCACTGTCGTACTTGTCGGTCGAGGAGAACAAGGGCTGCCCCGAGACGACGTCGACGTAGATGCCCGGCTCGTGGTTGTCCCAGTACTCGTTGTGGAAGGCCGGCTCGGTGCCGTCCTTCTGGGTGACGCGGTACTGCGCGTCGGTGAGACCGCCGACGGCCTCGTCGGTCTTGCGGTACTCGTTGCTCACGTTTCCTCCTTCGGCGCCGCTGGCTGCGGCGACACCCGTTCCAACAACAGGTGTCGCCGATTTGGTCCCGTGATGACATTTGTCAGCACGAATCGATGATTGCGCCCACTACCTCCTACGATGCCGCCCGACGATGCTCGGTGCATGCGAAACAGACATGCCACCAGGTTCGAGGTCGACCTCGGCCCCCACACGACACAGCGGTCGCCGGTCATCTCCGCGACGGGGCTCCGGCGCACCTACGGCAAGCGCAACTCGGCGTTCGAGGCCGTGCGCGGCATCGACATCGACGTCCGCGAGGGAGAGGTGTTCGCCCTGCTCGGCACCAACGGGGCAGGCAAGACATCGACCTTCGACCTGCTCGAGGGCCTGACCGCACCGACCGCGGGTGACGTCGAGGTGTTCGGGCTCGATCCCCTCCGCGACCGTGCCCTCGTACGACCGCAGGTCGGCACCATGCTGCAGTCCGGCGGTCTGCCCGCCGAGCTGACCGTCGCCGAGACGCTGCAGATGTGGCGCGGTACGTGCTCACGCCCGACGACGGTCGACGACGTGCTCACCAAGGTGGATCTGACCGATCGCGCCGACGTGCGGGTGGGTTCGCTGTCCGGAGGTGAGAAGCGACGCGTCGACCTCGCCTGCGCGCTGCTGGGCCAACCGCGACTGCTCTTCCTCGACGAACCGACCACCGGTCTGGACCCGGAGAGCCGGCGTCAGACATGGAAGTTGTTGTCCGACCTCAAGGCCGACGGCGTCACGATGGTGTTGACGACCCACTATCTCGACGAGGCCGAGGTGCTCGCCGACCGCATCGCGATCATGCATCGTGGTGCGATCTCCCGCTGTGGAACCCTCCGCGAGATCGTCGACGGCCACCCGGCCAGGATCGCGTTCGATCACCCGGGCCTGGTGCTGCCCGAGTTGCCCGACGCGGTCGTCGAGTCCGGTGCGCGGGTCACCATCGCCACCCAGCACCTGCAGGCCCACCTCGACACGCTCCTCACGTGGGCTCGCGAGCACCGTGTCGCCCTGCACGGCCTCGAAGCGCGGGCGGCATCGCTCGAATCGGTGTTTCTGGACATCGCCGGACTCAAAGACATCGCCGGAGACGCGGACGCCGCCGGACATTCCGACAGCCTCGCCACCACGCCGACCAACCACGCGACCCCGATCGGAGCACACCGATGACCACCGCCAACCCCGGCAGCCGCCCCACCGCCGTCGACACCCCTCGCCGTCGGCCGCTCACCGCGCTCGCGACCGCGGAGTTCCGCCAGTTCTGCCGCAACAAGACACTCGTCACGATGGGCACCGTGTTCCCCATCGGCATTCCCCTCGCGACGTTCGTCATCGCGCGCCGCGACGCGGACGCCACCACCGCCCTGGCGGCCACCACCCTCGAGTTGTTCGCCTACGCGGCCCTGTTGTTCGTGCAGTACTACTCCGTGCTGTCGATGGTCACCACGCGCCGCGGCGAAGGTGTGCTCAAACGCCTGCGGACCGGAGAGGCGGCCGACTGGCAGATCCTGACGGCCCCGGCCGCACCGGGCGTCCTGCTGACCGCCACCGGTGCGGCGATCGTCGCCGGAATCGTCTACGGATTCGGCGCGCCCGCACCAGTGAACCCGATCCTGATCGCCGCCGCACTGACCGCCGGAGTCATCCTGTTCTCCGTGCTCGCCCTCGCGACCAGCGCCGTCACGAAGAACGCCGAGGCGGCCCAGATCACGTCGCTGCCGGTGATGGTCCTCGCCACGATCGGGCTCGGATCGATCCGCTCGATCCTCCCCGACGGCCTGGCCGGCGTCGCCGGATGGACCCCGTTCGCCGCCGTGTCCGACCTCATCTCGTTGGGGACCACCGGCAAGTCGGTGATGGCGTCGTCGAGCGACGCGGCCCTCGACTTCGCGGGCACCTTCGGCGAGATCGCGCAGCCGGTTGCCACACTGGTCCTATGGTCGGTTCTGGCTTTCGCCCTCACCTCGACGAGCTTCCGGTGGGACGATCGCGGGTGACGGCGGTGGTGGGCTGGTGGCATGGGCTGTCCGGACCCGAACGGTTCCGCCTCTACACCCGTCTCACATTGCAGTCCGCCATCCTCGGCGTCGCCGTCATCCTGGCCGTCACCACCGCCCGGCCGTGGGCGGCGCCCGGCGTGCTGATCGCCGGGGCCGCCGCTCTGCTCGCCGTCGAGGCCCAACCGGAGTTCACCACCCGCGGCCGCAGCCGACCGCGACGATGGATGCTGCCGGTAACCGCCGCGGTGCTGGTGGCGGTCTGGGTGGCGTACTCGATAGCCGCCCGGGTGATGTCGGCGGACGCCGACGTCGATGCCGCCCGGAGCGCAGGTATCTACGTCGCGATGCTCGCCGCCCTGTCGATCGTCCCGTTCGTCCGGCACCGTTGGTGGATCGCTCTCGGCATCAGCGTGGCGACCGGCGCGGCCTTCGCCGCGGGGCCTCGTGGAATGCTGCAGGTCGCCGGGATCACGTTTGTCGTTTCGGTCTTCCTCGTCGGCACCACGCTGTTGACCCGCTGGGCGCTCACCGTCGTCGACGACCTCGAGCGTGCACGAGTCGTCGAGGCGAAACTGCAGGTGGCCGAGGAACGTCTGCGGTTCTCCCGTGACCTGCACGACGTCGTCGGTCGGGGATTCTCCGCGATCGCGGTGAAAAGCGAACTGGCGACGACACTCCTGAGGGCCGGTGCCGCCGACCGCGCGGGCACCGAGGTCGACGAGATCAAGACCCTGGCCGTCGAGTCGATGGAACAGATGCGCGCGCTGGTCCGCGGCTACCGCGACATCAATCTCGACGGCGAGGTCGCCGGCGCACGCTCGCTGCTGTCCGCCGCCGGATGCGAGCTCACCGTCGAGGGCGATCCGTCGGCGGTGCCGGCCGAGTTCCACGAGGTCGGCGCCTGGGTGGTCCGTGAGGCGACGACGAACATCGTGAAACACTCGTCGGCGTCATCGGCCACGTTCGCCATGGGCTCGTCCGGAATGACGTTGCGGAACAACGGGGTATCGTCGGTGACAACCGACGCCCGGAGCAGGGCGGCGGACGAACGATCCGGCCTGCAGGGCCTGGCCGAGCGGCTCGCCGAGGTGGGTGCTCACCTCGAGCACACCTGCGCCGCCGACGAATTCGTGCTCGAGGTGAAATGGGAGGACGCATGATCCCGGTGTTGCTCGCCGACGACGAAACCCTCATCCGGGCGGCGATGGCAACGATGCTGGACCTCGAGGAGGCGATCGAGGTCGTCGCACATGTCGGTTCGGGCGAGGAACTCGTCGACCTGTGGCGCGTCCGCGCCGATGCGGGCGACGGGCTCGCGGTCGCCCTGATCGACCTGCAGATGCCGGGCATCGACGGAATCGACACGGCCACACAGCTACTCGAGATCACCCCCGATGCCGGGATCGTGATCGTGACGAGTCACGGCCGCCCCGGGTACCTCAAGCGCGCCCTGGCCGCGGGCGTTCGCGGCTTCCTGCCCAAGACCGCCTCGGCCGCCACTCTCGCCGAGGTCATCTCGACGGTGCACGGCGGAAGCCGGTACGTCGACCCCGAACTCGCGGCGGAGGCCATCAGCGCGGGCGAGACGGTACTGACGGCGCGCGAGGCCGATGTCCTCGAGTACGCCCTCGACGGCGCCTCCGTCGACGAGATCGCGGCCCGCGCGCACCTGTCGCCGGGGACGACCCGCAACTACCTGTCGTCGGCGATGGCCAAGCTCAACGCGTCCAACCGGTACGAGGCGGCACGGAAGGCACGCGAATTCGGTTGGATCTGACCGGTTCTGCAGCGCCGACCTCGGTGATCTGACATTTGTCATCACGGGTCGGTCCGGAAAGTCACCGACGATCGATGACTGTGCGTACTACTGGCCGCAGCCCGTGCCGGGCAGTGTCGAAGGCATGGAACAGCACACGAACACCTTGCCCCGGCTGATCAGCATCGACGACTTCTTCGCACCGCCGCGCCGGACCGGCGCGACCATCTCCCCGGATGGCACGCGGATCGCCTTCCTCGCACCGTGGCGCAATCGCCTGAACGTGTGGATCGAGGACCTCGATCCCGACGAGAACGGTGTCATGGCCGACGCCCGGTGCGTCACCGCCGACGACACGCGCAGCGTGCTCAGCTACCAGTGGACCGACGACCCGCGCTGGCTGCTCTACCTGCAGGACTCCGGCGGCGACGAGAACTGGCACGTCTTCCGAGTCGATCTCGACGATCCGGATGCCCCCGCCGTCGACCTCACTCCGTATCCGGGTGCCCGTGCCCTCGGCCTCGAGCGGGCCAGGGGCCGCGCCGGCATCATGACGCTCCTGTTGAACGCCCGTGACCGCGCACAGTTCGATCTGTACGAGATCGATGTCGCCTCAGGCGAACTGACGATGGTCGCCGAGAGCCCCGGGGTGGGGTCGGCCTGGATTCCGGGCCGCGACGGTGAACTCTTCTGCTCCTCGATCACCGACGACGGTGACTACGAGTTCGCGCGCCGCGATCCGACGACGGGAGACCTGCACACCGTCATCACGCTCGACGGCGACGATCATCCGCTCGGGGTATCCCTGGCGACCGTCACCCCCGACAGCACCGGCATGTGGATCGGCTCCAAGCGCGACCGCGACCTCACCGCCGTGGTCCACGTCGACCTGATGACCGGCGCCGAGACCGTGGTCGACCATCACCCCACTCTCGAGCTGGACGCCGACCGTCGTGCGGTGGCGCAGATGTCGTCACCGCTGATACACGATCGCGCGACCGGCGAACTGCTCGGCGCACGCTATCTCGGTGAGCGGCAGGTCATCCACGCCCTCGATGATCACTTCGCCGCGGTCCTGAAGCAGATGGAGTCGTTGTCGGACGGCGACATCGGCGAGATCTCCTCCGACGAGAGCGGAACACGCTGGGTCGTCAGCTTCGCCCACGATCGTGAGCCCGGGGTGACATGGCTGTACGACCATGCGACCGGAGAGAGTCGCGAACTGTTCCGGCCGTTCGGGCACCTGGACCCGGAGGAGTTGGCGCCGATGACGGCGGTGACCGTCACCGCCCGTGACGGACTCACCCTGCCCTCCTATCTGACACTGCCCGTCGGGGAGGAGCCACGAGATCTCCCGATGGTGCTGCTGGTCCACGGCGGCCCGTGGTACCGCGACTCGTGGGGATACCAGCCCCTGGTGCAGATGCTCGCCAACCGCGGATATGCGGTGCTGCAGGTCAACTTTCGTGGCTCGACCGGATACGGCAAGGCACACACCCAGAAGGCCGTCGGCGAGTTCGCCGCCGCCATGCACGACGATCTCCTCGACGCCGTCGACTGGGCTGTCACGCAGGGCTACGCCGACCGTGACCGGGTCGCGATCATGGGCGGGAGCTACGGCGGCTACGCCACGCTGGTCGGGGCGGCCTTCACTCCCGATGTCTTCGCCGCGGCCGTCGACTACGTCGGCATCTCCGATCTGGAGAACTTCATGCGGACCCAGCCGGCGTTCATCGGCCCCGGCATCATCAACAACTGGTACCGCTACGTCGGCGATCCGGACGTCGCGGAGCAAGCGACGGACATGCGCGCCCGCTCCCCGATCAGCCGGGTCGACGACATCACCCGGCCCCTCATGATCGCCCAGGGCGCCAACGACGCCCGCGTGGTCCAGGCCGAATCCGACACCATCGTCGCCGCGCTACGGGAGCGCGGGATCGACGTCGACTACCTCGTCTTCGACGATGAGGGACATGGATTCGTCAACCCCGAGAATCAGATCACCTTCTACCGCACCGTCGAGCGCTTCCTCGCTCGCCACCTGGGAGGACGGACAGCATGATCGATCAGAAACGACGCGACGACGAGCCGGACACCGGCCAACTGATCCTCGACCAACTCGGCGGAACCTCCGGGATGATCTACACGGCCATCCCCGTCGTGGTGTTCGTCATCACCAACAGCGTTGCGTCGCTGCCGATCACGATCGGCGTGGCCATCGCCGTCGCCATCGCGATCGCGGTGTTGCGGGTCGTCCGCGGCGAACCGGTGATGACCGCCCTCGGTGGCGTGTTCGGAGTGGCCGCCGCGGGCGCCGTGGCCGGCGCGACCGGGTCGGCCGACGGCTACTTCCTCATCGGCATCTGGGCGAGCCTCGCCGGAGCCGTCATCACCGGAGCCTCCCTGATCGCCCGACGACCCGTCACCGGACTGCTGTGGAACGCTCTGCACGGCAACAGATATCGGTGGCGTCAGGATCGTCCGGCGCTCTGCGCCCACGACATCGCGACGCTGACGCTGACCGTTCTGTTCATCGCCCGGTTCATCGTGCAGGACCACCTGTACGACGCGGACGCGACCGGCTGGCTCGGGGTATCGCGGATCGGCATGGGATTCCCGTTGCTGGCACTGGCTCTCGTGGTCGTCGTCTGGGCGTTCCGTCGCTCCACGCGACGACTGGCCGAGCACGACGACGGTCAGGGCGACGCGACAGGCCCCGCTCAGACCGCTGACTGAATCCGTTCGACGACACGCAGAGTGGCCAGCGTCCGCTCATGATCGGCCGACGTGTGGCCCGAGGTGTCCACGAGGTCCGCGAAGCGGCGGACCTCGTGGACCATGTTGTTCGACGGCCCGTCGAAGGTGTGATCACGCACGGTGCCGTCGAGCAGGCTCACCCGCGCCGACGTCGGCTGTGCGACGTGCTCGAACGTCAGCGTGCCGAGTTCACCCTGGATCTCGTTGACCCGATCCGACGCGGTGATCTTCGAGTACGACAGGTCGACGACGAATCCGCCCTCGTAGACGGCGAGCGCGGCGCCGGCACCGTCGGCGCCGCCGGGGATCGGGATCGACGCCGCGACAACCCGCTCGGGCTCACCGAACAGTGCAACCATCGCCGCCACCGTGTAGACCCCGAGGTCGAGCAGGGCGCCGCCCGCCATCGCCGGGTCGAAGATGTTGACCCGTTCCCCCGCGAGCACCGTGTCGTAGCGGGCCGACCGCTGGCAGTACGCCAACGATGCACGCCGCAGAGTGCCCAGTTGTGGAAGGAGTCCGGCGAGGTCGTCCAGTCCCGGGTCGTAACAGTTGCGCATGGCCTCGAGCAGGATCACCCCGGCCGACGACGCCGCGTCGGCGAGATCGACGAACTCCGCGCTCGTCGGCACGGCGGGCTTTTCGACGAGTACATGTTTGCCCGCACCGATCGCCTGCCGCACCTGCTCGCCATGCGTCCCGTTCGGTGACGCGATGTACACCGCGTCGATCTCCGGGGACGACAGGAGTTCGCCGAGGTCGGACGCAGAGGACGCGAGTCCGGTGTCGGCGGCGAACTCTGCCGCCCGACCCGCGTCGCGTGAGTACGCGGTCGTCACATCGACGGCCGGCACCGAGGCCGCGGCGTCGAGGAACGAGCGGGTGATCGTGCTGGTACCGATGGTCGCCATGCGGATCATGGGGGCCATTCTGCCTGCACCGCACTGGGCGTACTACCGTGTCGGTCAGACCATGTGGGAGGTTGATCGTGCAGAAGATCGGTGTGATCGGTGGCGGCACCATGGGTGCCGGGATCGCAGAAGTGTGCATCCGGGCCGGCAGCGACGTCGTGGTCGTCGAGGCCAAGCCCGAGTTCGCCGACGCCGCGTACGAGCGGGTGTCGAAATCCCTGTCCCGCGCGGCCGCCCGGAACAAGATCACCGCGGACGAGGCCGACGCCGCCCTGGCGAACCTGCGTGTCACCGTCGACTACGACCAGCTCGCCGACCGCGAACTCGTCATCGAGGCGGCGCCGGAGATCCTGGAACTCAAGCAGGAGATCTTCGCCCGCCTCGATGCGGCCGTCGGTCCGGACGCGATCCTGGCGACCAACACGTCGTCGATCCCGGTCATCAAGGTGGCCGCGGCGACCAAGCACCCCGAACGTGTCGTCGGCGTGCACTTCTTCAATCCCGTACCGGTGATGCCGCTCGTCGAGATCATCTCCACGCTCACCACGGCCACCGCCACCGCCGATACGGTCGCCGCCTACGTCGAGGACACCCTCGGCAAGAACCCGGTCCGCGCCGGCGACCGCTCGGGCTTCATCGTCAACGCGCTGCTGATCCCCTACCTGTGCCAGGCGATCCGCATGCTCGACTCCGGTTATGCCTCGGCCGAGGACATCGACACCGCGATGAAAGGCGGCTGCGGTTACCCGATGGGTCCGCTCACGCTGATCGACACCATCGGCCTCGACATCACGCTGGCCGCCGCCGACTCGCTCTACGACGAGTTCGCCGAGCCGCACCTCGCCCCGCCGCCGCTGTTGCGCCGCATGGTCGACGCCGGCTATCTCGGCAAGAAATCCGGGCGAGGGTTCTACAGCTACGAGAAGTAGCCACTGATCGGGAAGGGCGCCATGGACTCTCACCGTCTGGGTACCTCAGGTCTGTCCGTCTCCGAGCTCGTCCTCGGCTGCATGAGTTTCGGCGATCCCGGGCGCGGACCGCATGAATGGACACTCGACGAGGAGTCGTCGCGACCTCTGATCCGCGCGGCGCTCGAGGCCGGGATCACCACGCTCGACACCGCCGACTATTACTCGGCCGGTTCCAGCGAGGAGATCGTCGGGCGCGCGGTCGCTGACTTCGCCCGCCGCGACGAGGTGGTCATCGCGACCAAGGTGTTCTTCCCGACCGGTGACGGCCCCAACTCGCGAGGGCTGTCCCGCAAGCACATCATGAGCGCCATCGACGCCAGCCTCACCCGGTTGGGCACCGACTACGTCGACCTCTATCAGATCCACCGGTTCGATCCCGATGTCCCGGTCGAGGAGACGATGGAAGCGCTGCACGACGTCGTCAAGGCCGGCAAAGTCCGCTACCTCGGCGCCTCGAGCATGTGGACCTGGCAGTTCGCGACGATGCAGTTCACCGCCGACCTGCACGGCTGGACGCGCTTCGTCTCCATGCAGGATCAGTACAACCTCATCCAGCGTGAAGAGGAACGCGAAATGCATCCGTTCGCCCTCGATCAGGGCATCGGGGTGCTGCCGTGGAGTCCGCTCGCGCGGGGGCGTCTGACCCGACCGGCAGGCGAGACGACCGCGCGCAGCGAGACCGACGCGATGACTGCCCGCATGTACCGGCAGGACGCCGAATCCGACAACACGATCATCGAGACCGTCGCCGAGATCGCCGACAAGCGGGGTGTCTCCCGGGCGCAGGTCGCCCTGGCCTGGGTCCGGCAGCAATCGGCGGTGACGGCACCGATCGTCGGCGCCACCAAGACGGGACACCTCGACGACGCCGTCGCCTCCCTCGATGTCGCACTCGACGCCGATGAACTGACCGCACTCGAGGCGCCGTACACACCGCGCGAACCCGAGGGATTCTGACCTCCGCGTCACCCGCTCGATCACGCCTCGCGTCGCTCCCGTATGGCCGATGATGGTCGATGTGAGCGGTTTGTGAGCGACCTGCTGTTCGGTTGAGCTCATCACCCCGCGACACCGATCGTCACGGGATCGACCGAGAGCGAGGACACGGTGACCACCACTTCCACGACGACGGGCGCGACCCGGCACGCCTGGCTGACGCTGGTCGCGATGACCGGCAGCCTGTCGATGATCATGCTCGACCAGACCGTGGTGACCGTCGCGCTGCCGACGATGACCCGCGAACTGCCACTCACCGCGTCGGGCCAGCAGTGGGTGGTCAACGCCTACGTCCTGGCCATGGCGGCGATGGTCGCGCTCGGCGGGAAACTCGGCGCGAAGATCGGCCCGGTCACCACCTTCCGACTCGGCGTCACCGTCTTCTTCGTCGCGTCCGCGTTCTGCGGGTTGGCTCCGGCCGGCTCGTTCGGTGAGGAGTGGATGATCATCGCGCGCGCCGTCCAGGGTGTCGGCGCGGCGCTGATGATGCCGGCCAGCGCCACCATCGTGATGGATGCGTTCCCGGTGGCGGTGCGGGGTCGCGCGATGGCCGTGTACGTGGGGATCAGTCAGATCTTCCTGGCGATCGGACCGCTGCTGGGTGGCGCGCTCACCGAGTGGGTCAGCTGGCGCGCGGTCTTCTGGCTCAACGTCCCCGTCGGTCTGCTCGCGCTCGTCCTCGTTGCCCGGGCGAAGCCGGACAACATGCGACGGCCGTCGCTGCGTATTCAACCCGTGTCGGCGGCACTGATGATCGCCGGGCTCGCCCTGTCGGTCTACGCGATCCAGCAGTCGAGCCAATGGGGCTGGGGGTCTCCGGCCACGCTGGGCCTGCTCGCCGTCGGGGTGGTGATCACCGGATTCTTCGTGTGGACGCAGACCAGGTCCGACGAGCCGCTGGTGGACGTGCGGCTGTTCGTGCGAAAAGCGTTCTCCGGCAATCTCGTCGTCCTGTTCGCGGTGCAGTTCGGACTGCTGGCCATCGTGTTGTTCTCGACGCTCTACGTGCAGGATCTGCTGGGTTACTCACCAATCATGGCGGGCGTGGCCGCGCTGCCGCTGATCATCCCGATCGCGATCGGAGCCCAGCTCGCCGGGCGCTGGTACGACCGATCCGGTGTCCGCGGACCGGTGCTGACCGGGTTGCTGATCGCCACCGTCGGGGTCGTGCTGTGGGCGCTGTCGCTGAGTCGGCTCGAGTACGGCATCCAGGTGCCCGGCATGATCATCGCCGGACTCGGCCTGGGCCTGATCTTCTCGCCCGTCAACACCGACGCGCTCGGCCGGGTCACCGCCGCCGACCGCGCGCAGGCCTCGGGCATCGTGCAGACCATCCGGCAACTCGGCGGCACACTCGGCGTCGCGATCATCGGAGCGGTCGTCCTCGCCCGCGAACACACCGGAACCATCGCCGCACACCACAGCCTGAATCCGAAGGCAGAGATCCTGTACAGTTCCGCCGACGCTATCGCTGTCGGATTCTACGGCGCCGCAATCGCTCTCGTGCTGGCCGCGATCGCGGGCTGGTTCCTGCTGTCACGCGAGCGGATCACCGAGGACGCCGCCGGGGCGCCGCCTGCGGTGTGAGGCGAGCGCTACGGTGTGCGGTGTTCAGTCCTCTGAATCGAGCCGAAGGGTGACACCGACGCCGTGCGGTGCCACGACCGTTCCCACGATCTTGGCCCCGTATCGGTCGTACTTGGCGTGATACGCATCGTCCAACGCCGAGTGCACATCCTCGGTCGGTTCGACGAACGTGACGTCCTTCTCCACCCCACCGGCCCGGATCTGCCCTCGGCCGCTGGTCACCGCCCGTCGGTACCAACCGTTCTCACGCCCATACGCCGACCGGATGTAGAGGTTGCCGCCGGTGCGCACCACCCAGATCGTCACGAACGGCCGAAGCGTGCCGTCCGATCCGTACGACGAGACCTGCAGTTCGTCGGCGCCGCCGATGCGATCCAGTTCGTCGTCGGTCCATGTCATCGTCGAGAATCCTTTCGTTGCCGCACTTCACACGATAGATCCGTCGCCGGACCCGTGGGAGGTCATGCCAGTACACGTCCCGATGAACACTCCAACGGGTTTCCCCACCGGCGTACCGTGAAACCCATGGCCTCCCCCCAGATCGAACTCAACAATGGAATCCACATCCCGGCTTTGGGTTTCGGCGTCTACCAGACCCCACCGGAGGAGACCACCACCGCGGTCGAGACCGCCCTGGAGGTCGGTTACCGGCACATCGACACCGCCGCGGCCTATCTCAACGAACGCGGCGTCGGCGACGCGATCCGACGGTCGGGGATCGCTCGGGACGAGCTGTTCATCGAGACCAAGATCTGGATCACCGACTACGGCTTCGACGCCACCCTGCACGCCTACGACAAGGCTGCCGCCAAGCTGGACCTCGAACAGATCGACCTGCTCATCCTGCACAGGCCCTGCCCGGCGAGTTCGACCTCACCATCGACGCCTACAAGGCGCTCGAGCGTCTGCTGGCCGACGGCAAGGTCCGGGCGATCGGGGTCAGCAACTTCATGCCCGATCACCTCGAGCGCCTCCTCGAGGCCACGTCGGTGGTTCCGGCGATCAACCAGATCGAAGTGCATCCCTACTTCCGGCAGTCCACACTCCTGGAGGCGAATGCCGCCCACGGCATCGTGTCGCAGGCCTGGTCGCCGATCGGCGGGATCACGTTCTACCGCGACGGCTCGCACGGCTCGACCCTCGAAGACCCGACGATCGTGAAGATCGCCGGCGACCACGACAAGTCTGCTGCTCAGGTCATGCTGCGCTGGCATCTCCAGCAGGGTCGGCAGGTCATCCCGAAATCGGTGACACCGTCGCGGATCGCCGAGAACGTCGACGTCTTCGATTTCGAACTCAGTGCAGATGAGCTCGCCGCCATCGACGCCCTCGACACGGGTGTGCGGGGCGGACCAGAACCCGAGGACATCACACGCGAGAAGGTCGGGCTCGACATCCCCGAGGCGTGAGGACCGGCGGCACGAGCGGCCGCTACCGGGCGAAAAGCTTCAGCCGGGCAGACGGGTCATGCCGTAGATCTTCTCCGGCCGAATCCGCAACAGCCGTCGCTGCTCGGTGACCATCGTCTGTCGGTAGTCGTCCCAGTCGGGATGCTCACCGCTGAACGCCCGGTAGTAGTCGACGAGCGCCTGCACCGTCTCATCGTCGGGTGCCGTGGCGATCGGGGTGAGTTCGCCGATGCCCTCGACGACGGCATATCCGGAGAAGAAGCCGTCGCCGAGAACGTGCAGGCTGACCCGCGGATCACGCTCGACATTGCGGGACTTGGCACGGGTGGCCGTCACGGAGATCACCGCCGAGCCCGACTCGGCGTCCCACACATGCACGACGTTCGATGACTGTGGGCGACCGTCTCTGCGCAGGGTGATCAGGATGGACTGCTTGTGGTCGGCGACGATACGGAGGAGATCGGGGTCGTACTCGGTGGGTGCGGTCATGTGTGCTGCAACGCCGGTGGGGCGGGTTTGCTTTCCGGGCCACCCGTGGCAACCACAACCCATCGTCCGCTCACGTTCCCACCGGCTCACGGTCGGATGTCGGAGACTCCTCCGCACGACCCACCGCCTTGGGCGCGGTGACGATGGTCCCGATGCTCGCGACGATCACCAGTGCGATCGCGGCCAGACGCAGCGGACCGGTCGGCTGGTGGAGCAGGACCCATCCGGCCAGTGCGGCGACGATGGGTTCGAGGCTGAGCAGGATCCCGAAGACGTTGCGCGGAAGTCGACGCAGCGCAGCCAGTTCCAGCGTGTACGGGATGACCGACGACATCAGTGCGATCGCCAGCGCGAGCCCGAGCATCGTCGGGTCGGTGGCGCCGTGTGCGACGCCGGATGCGCCCATCGGCAGGACGAACACGGTGGCGAGCACCAGGGCCATCGCGAGTCCGCCGGTGCCGGGCACGTGTTGGCCGACGCGCGCGCTGGTGAGGATGTAGAGCACCCAGAACGATCCGGCGATCAGTGCGAACACGACGCCGACCGGGTCCAGGGAGTCTGCCTGTGTGATGCTCTCCACGCCCAGGAGTCCGATTCCGAGGAACGCCAACACCACCCAGGCGAGGTCGATGGCACGCCGCGACAGCGCGGCCGACAACAGCAGAGGTCCGAGGAACTCGATCGCGACGGCCGCGCCCAAGGGCAGGCGTTCGATCGCGCAGTAGAACGTGCCGTTCATGCCGGCGAGTGCAACCGCGAAGAACACCACCGACCGCCATTGCGTTCCCGACCACCGCACGAATCGTGGCCGGACCGCGACGAGCAGGACGATCGCCGCGAAGCCGAGCCGGAGAGTCGTGACACCCCAGGACTCCATCGTCGGGAACAGGTGCACGGCGATCGCACCGCCGAACTGCAACGACACACACGAGCACAGGATCATCGCAGCGGCGGGACCGCTGCCACCGGATGCGCGCGACGTGTGGTTCATGTTTCCAGGATCGACCCACTCCCTCCATCAGTCCAGTGACGCTTTCTGCCGATATATGATCAGTTCTGCTAATCAATCGACGAGGTGTCCGATGCTCAACGTGACGCGACTCCGAATCCTGCGCGAACTGCACGTGCGCGGAACGTTGGCGCAGGTGGCGCGGGCACTGTCGTACACGCCGTCGGCCATCTCCCAGCAGCTGTCGATTCTCGAGCGTGAGACCGGGGTCCAACTCCTCGAACATGTGGGCCGGCGGGTCCGCCTGACCGACGATGCGCTCGCCCTCGTCGCGCACACAGAGATCGTGCTCGCCCAGTTGGAGCGGGCCGAGGCCGACCTCGCCGCTGCGCAGCCGTCCGTGCGCGGAACCCTCCGGTTGGCGTCGTTCCAGACGGTCGTCCTCGAGATCGCGCCCGCCGTGCTCACCTTGCTCGAGCGAAGCCATCCGGCGCTGCAGGTGGAGATCACCATGCGCGACGTCGACACCGCGTTCGGCGGGCTGCTGTCGAGTCAGTTCGACGTCATCCTGGGCGAGGAGTACCCCGGTTTGCCCGATCCGGTCCGCGAGGGCGCCGACCGAACCGACCTCGTGACCGATCCGATCTATCTCGCAATCCCGTCGCACGGGCCGTGGAGTTCGGCTCCGACGACGATCGCCGAGCTGGCCGCCACGCCGTGGGCGTTGGACCCGCCGGGCAGCGCCAGCGGCGACTGGGCCCGTATCGTCTGTCGCAGCGCGGGTTTCGAGCCGCAGATCCGGTTCGAAGGACCCGATCCGCTGCTGCACGCCCACCTCGTCCGCACCGGACACGCCGTCGCGTTCGTGCCCGCGCTCATCGCCGCAGACCATCTCGAGGGGACACAGCTCGTCGGCCTTCCCGGCGACCCGCTGCGCATCGTCTACACCGCCGTGCGCGACGGTCGCGCAGGACATCCCGCAGTGCGCGCGATCCGCGAAGCCCTCGCCCAGGCCGTCGCCGAACGGCAACCGCAACGGCCGAGGAGGCGTGTTCGAGGCTGAGCCCCCGAATATTGTTGCGATCGCACGTCGCTGTAGCAGATTGCTACAGTGAGCGCACACCGCACTCTGGAGGAATGATGACCCGCTCAGCAGACAAGGTCACCCGATTCGACGCCGATCTGGTCGAGAGCGCGATCGCCGAGGGCAGGCGCCAGCACCGCACCGGACGCCAGCAGCTCGAGTACTGGGCCCGCGTGGGCCGAGCGCTCACCTCCCACGAATCCGCATCCGTCGCCCGTATCGAAGCCGCGGTGAACGGCGACCGACCGACCACGGACCTGACGGAGCCCGAGGGCCGGGCGTTCGATGCGACCATCCGGGCACGAGTCGGTGAACACCTCGCCACGGCGGACTATCGCGAAACGCTCAAGGAGCGGGGCATCACGACCGTCGCCCTCGACGACGACGGTCGGATGATCGAGTACCGACCTGATGGCACAACCCGGATCGTCGACGAGGGATGAGGCGTCTCGATCTCGTCATCGGTCCGAACGGGGCCGGCAAATCCACATTCGTCGAACTGACACTCGGCCCGTTGCTGCCCGCAAGCCCGTTCATCAATGCCGATCTCATCGCCAAGCAGAGATGGCCGGATGACTCCGAGGCGAAATCGTATGAGGCGGCCCGGATCGCAGCAACAACGTGGGACAGGGTGATTGCCGGCGACCGCTCTTTCATCACCGAGACCGTGTTCTCCCACCCGTCCAAGCTCGATCTCATCGGCCGCGCCCACGCGGCCGGCTTCACCGTGATCCTCCATGTGCTCGCGGTTCCGGAGAAACTGTCGGTCCTCCGTGTCGCGCACCGTGTTGCAGCAGGAGGGCACTCCGTTCCCGAGGACAAGATCATCGCCCGTCATCGTCGTCTCTGGCCGCTTGCGGCCGAGGCGATCTCCCGCGCCGATGAGGCCACCGTGTACGACAGCTCGTCGGCCGTGGCACCCCTGCCCGTCGCCGAGTTCACCCACGGCGTCTTGATCGGGGGTGCCGCATGGCCCTCGTGGACACCGGTGGTCCTGCGTCACCTCGGGTGACGTCACCGGCCACACCCGGGTCGGTACCGTGGGGCATGACCGCATCGAAATGGGGACCGATCACCCAGACCGCCTGGGTCGTCGAGGACATCGACGCCACCGAACGCCTGCTGTCACACCTGTGCGGCGCCGGTGAATGGACCCGGATGCCCGACATCGAATTCCGAGACGGCTGCACCTACCGTGACGAACCGGCCGACTTCACCGCGCATGTCTCCTTGTCGTACATCGGCGACATGCAGCTCGAACTCATCGAGCCCCGACGCGGGGAGAGCATCTACACCGAGTTCCTGCGCGGCGGCGGCCCCGGTATCCATCACATCTGTTTCGAGCCTGCGGATTTCGACGGCGCCGTGGACGACGCGGAACAGGCGGGCAACGCGGTGATCCAGCGGGGGGCCATGGGCGGTGCGATGCGATTCGCCTACCTCGACGCCGGGCACGCCGGGATACCCTGCATCGAGCTGGCCGAAATCGGCCCGGACATGCGGGTCTTCTACGAGCAGATCAAAGCGCGGTCGTCCGGTCAATGATCGATGGCTGACCAGTCATTGCGAAAACATCTCCCGCAGTTACCAACTGCTGACTACAGATACCTCGATTCTCACTCATCAACTTCATTCACAATCAAGGTGATGTTTCAGAACAGGGGTGTTGCTGTGGCTCAGGTGCCGGAACCAAGAAACTCCCCGATCACCGCATTGACCGCCGCCGGCGTCTCGATCGGGATGAGATGGGAGCCGGGGAGGACACATAAGCGCGCCTCGGTGATCGTGTCGACGACTGCGCGGCTGTGATCGAGGGCCACCTCGTCGCGGTCGCCCTGCATCACCAGCGTCGGGGCGGAGATCGCCGCCAGGTCTTCCAGATCGATCTCCGGCTCTGACCGGATCATCGCCATCGTCTTATCGAAGATCACGGGAAAGTGGCCGGCGCCGTCGGGCGACTCGGCGGCGTATTCGGCGGCGAAGAAGGCCATCATCTCGTCATCGGCCGCGTCGAGCGCGTCCAATATCCCCCCGACGGCCCGGCCGGAACTGTTGTAGTACTGGCCGATCAGCACCAGGTGACCGACGAGGTCGGGCCGTTGCATCGCCACGAGCACGGCGACAACCGCACCGTCACTCCAACCGACGATCTCGGCAGGTCCCCCGACGATCTCGTCGAGATAGGTGATCGTCTCGGCCGCCATGTCCGCGTAGTGGAACTCGTCGGTCACGTCGGGGCTGTGCCCGTGCCCGTGACGCTCGGGAACGTAGACCTTCCACCCGGCGTCCACCAGGGCGGGGATCTGACCGCCCCACGACGACGCACCCGACAACGCGCCGTGCAGCAGGACGACGGGCCGGCCGTCCCCGTGGATCTCGTGCCATACACGGGTATCCGGCGTCGGATGGTTGATCGTGATGTACTCGGCGACAGATGAGGTCACGGGACAAGACTAGTCGGACCGCGGTCCTGCCGGGTCCGACAGTTCGCCGACCGTGTCCAACTTTTCGCCGACCGTGTTCTGCCGATGGACCCGTTGCGGGGCGATCACTTGAACCCACACGGCGACGTCCTGCCCGTCGGGCACGGTCGGCGAAAAGTTGGACACGGTCAGCGTGGGACGAGCGGAAGAGTCGGCGTGCGTGTTGGCATGTGCACGATACATATGTAGGGTACACATCCCGAGGAGGGTGCCCACATGACCACTACGCCGACCGGCGACGCCCCGGCCACGGACGACACCGTGGCGGTGGACAGTGAACTGACCGACGACAAGCACACCGGAGCCGCGCTCGCCGTGGTCGCCGTGTTGTGTTTCGGCGGTCTGGTCGCGTCATTGATGCAGACGTTGATCATCCCGATCCAGCCAGAACTGCCGAGATTGCTCGGCACGTCGATCTCGAATGCGTCATGGGTCGTCACCGCCACCCTGCTCGCCGGAGCGGTCGCGATGCCGATCGCAGGCCGTCTCGGCGACATGTTCGGCAAGAAGCGCATCATCCTGGCGAGCGCGATCCTGTTGATCGCCGGGTCGCTCGTGTGCGCGCTGAGTTCGGCATTGATCCCGATGATCGTGGGACGCGCGGTCCAGGGTCTCGCGATGGGATTCATCCCGCTCGGCATCAGCCTGATGCGCGAGGTGACGCCACCGCGTCTGACATCGATGGCGGTGTCGGCGATGAGCGCGACGATGGGCGTCGGCGGCGCGATCGGCCTGCCGCTGTCGGCCTGGGTTGCCCAACAATGGGATTGGCATGCACTGTTCTGGGTGTCGACCGGACTCGCCGCCGTCGTCACCGTCCTCGTCGCGTTCGTGGTCCCGCACATCGACGACAGCACTGGCGAGAAGCGGTTCGACGTCATCGGTGCGATCGGCCTGGCAATCGGACTGTCGGGCGTGCTGATCGCCGTCTCCAAGGGCAATGACTGGGGCTGGGGCACCGGCGCGACCTTGGGGCTGCTGTTCGGCGGGCTCGCGGTACTCGTCGTATGGGGCCTGTTCGAACTCCGGCACCGTGCACCGCTGGTCGACCTGCGGACCACCGCACGTCCGGCGGTGTTGCTCACCAACATCGGCGCGATCGCGATCGGATTCGGCATGATGGCGCAGACCATCGTCGTACCGCAGCTACTCGAGATCCCCACGGCCATGGGAGGTCTCGGGCAGACCCTGGTCGCCGCGGGTCTGTGGATGGCGCCCGGCGGGCTGATGATGCTGGTCTTCGCGCCCGTCTCGGGCACGCTCATCAACACCATCGGCGCCAAATACACGCTGGCGATCGGCGCAACTGTCCTCGGACTCGGCTATCTCGGCGCGTTCCTGCTGATGAACGCACCGTGGCAGTTGGCCTTGGCGTCGGTGATCTGCTCGGCCGGTGTCGGCATCGGCTATGCGGCGATTCCGACCCTGATCATGGGCGCCGTGCCGATGACCGAAGCCGGTGCCGCCGTCGGGCTCAACGGCCTGATGCGGTCGATCGGCACCACCAGTGCGTCGGCCGTCATGGCGCTGGTCCTGACCAGTTCCACCGCCTCCTATGGGCCGGTCGACGTGCCCAGCCATTCCGCGTTCCGGTGGTGCTTCCTGATCGGTGCGATCGCCGCGTTCGTCGGTGTCGCGATCACCCTGTTCATCCCGATCGCGCGTCATCGGACCGGCGGTGGTCGTTCCGACGAGGGACGCGACCATCCGACGGGATCAGTCGAATCCGGCACTCCCGAAACACTTGTCGACGAACAGTCGACGAACGCTCCGATCACGGCCACCTCGACCGACGCGGATCCCGCGCCGACGTCTGATGCGTCGCACGGCCCGCGTCCACGTGTCGCCGGTCGCATCACCGCCGCCGACGGCACCGCACTCGACCGTGCCGCCATCACCGTGACCGATCTTCGAGGGCGTCAGACGGGAGCCACCGCGGTCGACCCGGATGGCTCCTACGCCGTCTACGGACTCGCCGACGGCACCTACACCGTCATCGCGACCGCACCCGGGCGCTTGCCGAGGGCCATGACCGTCCCGGTCGTCGGCGAAGCGGTGTTCCGCCGCGACTTCGCACTCACCGGCGGCGCATCGGTCCGCGGGCGTGTCCGCAACGCCCACGGGCCGCTTGCCGCACAGGTGATCGTCACCGACCGGTCCGGAGCCGTCGTGACACAGACGCATGCCGGCCCTGACGGGCATTTCACGATCACCGGACTGCCCGACGGCGACACCGTCGCGCTCACCGCATCCGCGGCGGGATGCCAACCGGCCAGTCAGCTGATCACCGTCGACACCCCGACCGGGCGCACAGCCGAGCCCCTCGACATCGTGCTGGTCGCCAACAGCGGGTTGCACGGTTCGGTCCGCACCTCCGACGGCACCGCACTCGAAGGCGCCACGGTATCGGCGATCGGCCCAGACCAGACCATCGTCACGTCGGCCACCACCGACGCCGATGGCCGCTATCGCATCGAGGGCCTCACCGACGGACGATTCACCGTCGTCGCGAGCATGTACGAACCGACTGCCGTACAGGTCAGTATTGTTGCCGGACAGCGCAACACCGCGGACATCGGGCTGGGGGCAGGGCGGGACTCGGCACTGTCGTGAGGGCGTAACCACGGATGTCCGCATGAAAGTCACGTCAGCGTCGGGGAACGTGGATTATCCACTTTCCCCGGCGCTGTCGTGATCCTGATGCGGGGGATGATTTTCATGCGGGGCGCGATTCTCGTGCGGGGGGATTCTCGTGCGGACGAGTCACGCCTCTCGGCCGGCCGGCCGGCTCACGGCCGTTCGTTTCGTAGGCCCGACGATTATTGTTTGTCAGACAAACAAGAGTGTGAGACGGTTCTCCCATGACCATTCCCAGCCGAGGGAGTCGCGAGGCCGGCAAAGCGACTCGTCAGGCGCTCCTGTGTGCTGCCACCGAAGTGTTCAGGGAACTCGGAGAGACGGCATCGGTCGCACAGATCTGCCGTAACGCCAACACCTATCCGAACCAGGTCACCTACTATTTCGGATCAAAGGAGCACCTGTTCGTCGAGGTCGCGTGTGCCGCCGTGCTGCGCGGCGGCCGTCATGCCGAGGAAGCGGCATCGGCGGCGACGACCGTCGGCGAGTACACCCATGCATTGATCTTCACGCTCATCGGCGATCAGGCCCGCAACGTCGAACTGTTCACCACCGCGATGTCAATGGCGTCGCGGCGCCCCGAACTCCGGCCGCAGATCGCCGAGACGCTGTCCGATCTGCATCGCCGGGGCGCGGAGGCGCTGATGCGCACGCTGGTGCGGACCGGTTGGGAGTTGCGCGCACCGATCGACGTCGAGGCAAGAGCGTTCTGGTCGGCGATCTTCGGGCTCGTCATACAGCAGGCGGCCGCGTCCGACGAGCTCGACTACAGCCTCGAGGAAGCCGTCGCGATCGTGTTCACCAACCTCCAGATCCCGGAACAGGTCTTGCAGCATGCGATTTGAGGTGCGGGCGCGGCGAACCCACCGGCGAAACAACGTCCTGAAAGGTAGCTCATGACCCACCCGTCCGACACCAGAACGCATCCGCGACCGCACACGACGCACACCGTGTTCAATCAATCGGCGGCCCGGGTCGACGTCAACGAGTACGAGCTCAACACCGTTCTGCGGGAATCGGTTGCGCGACATGACGCCAGCTGGGCCGATGACGAGCTACGCGAGATCGGAGAACTCGTCGGGAGCGTCCGGTTCCAGCACGACGCGCATCTCGCAAACACCAACACGCCGGAACTGCACACCCATGACCGGTGGGGCAACCGGATCGACGAGGTCGAGTACCACCCTGCGTACCACCGGATCATCTCGGCGTCGATCGCGCACGGCAGCCACACCCGATGTTGGGCCGACCGACAGCCAGGCTCGCACGTCGTCCGCGCCGCGAGCTTCATGCTGTTCGGCCAGATCGAGCCCGGGCACGCCTGCCCGGTCTCGATGACTCACGCAGTCATTCCGTCCCTGGAGCTACAACCCGACGTGGCCGCCGAGTGGGTTCCGAAGGCGCTGTCCCGCAGCTACTCCTCCGATCTCGATGCCGAGAAAGCCTCCGCCATCTTCGGTATGTCCATGACCGAGAAGCAGGGCGGGTCGGACGTTCGCGCCAACTCGACGATCGCCACTCCGGTCGGGTCCGGCGGACCTGGCGCCGAGTACCTGCTGACCGGCCACAAGTGGTTTTGCTCCGCACCGATGTCGGATGCATTTCTCGTGCTCGCCCAGGCGAAAGGCTCAGGTGGAGAAGGGCTTTCCTGCTTCCTGCTCCCCCGAGTCCTGCCTGATGACACCCGCAACGTCTTCCGCATCCAACGACTCAAGAACAAACTCGGCAACAAGTCGAACGCGTCGTCGGAGATCGAGCTCGACGGGACCGTCGCGGTGATGGTCGGCGAGCCCGGGCGTGGTGTCCGCACGATCATCGAGATGGTGGCACAGACACGACTCGACTGTGTCCTCGGCAGCACGGCTGGGATGAGGCAGTCGGTCGCGGAGGCCGTCTGGCATGCGCGTCACCGCGACGCATTCGGTGCCACCCTGGCAGATCAGCCGGCCATGACGGCGGTATTGGCCGATCTCGCATTGGAATCCGAGGCCGCGACAGTCACCGCCATCCGACTGGCGAGGGCACACGACGAGGATGCGAACGATCAGGAGCGCGCGTTCCGCCGTCTTGCCACCGCGGTCGCGAAATACTGGATCTGCAAGCGCGGTCCCCATCACTCCTACGAGGCCCTCGAATGCCTGGGCGGTAACGGTTACACCGAGGACTTCCCCCTGGCCATGCGTTATCGTGAACAACCGGTCATGGCGGTCTGGGAAGGATCGGGCAACGTCATCGCACTCGACGTCTTGCGGGCGATGACTCGCGAACCGGAATCGATCGCGGCGTTCGACGCCGAGATCGGTACCGCACTCGGCGCCAACCGCACCCTCGATCTGCACCTCGAGCGACTCCGCGACCATCTCGGCGAACTCGCCCGGATGGATGCGGTATCGGCACAACGCCGTGCGCGGGGCGTCGTCGAGTCGATGGCTCTCGCACTCGAAGCATCACTGCTCGTGCGGTATGCACCGGCCGCTGTGTCGGATGCGTTCGTCGCGGCGCGGCTTGGTGAGGACCGGGCTTTCGAGTACGGCGCGTTGCCCGATGGCGCCGACCTGGCGGGGATTCTGGAGCGGCACTGAGGTTCAGGTTCGGGCCCTTCGTGCCGCTCGCAGGCTCGCTCCTCCGGGAGCAAGGTGACGCGGGGTCAGAGAATGACCCCCGGATTGAGCAGGCCGTGCGGGTCGAGCGCGTTCTTGATGGTCGCGGTGAGGTCCATGACGTCGGGGCCGACCTGATCGGGCAGCCACCCCTTCTTCAACCGTCCGACGCCGTGTTCGCCGGTGATGGTGCCGCCCAACGAGATCGCGAGATCCATGATCTGACCGAAGGATCGCTGTGCGCGCTGTGCCTCGTCGTCGTCGGTGGGGTCGAACACGATCAGCGGGTGGGTGTTGCCGTCGCCGGCGTGCGCGATCACCGAGATCATCACCTGGTTCTCCTCGGCGATGCCGGCGACGCCGTCGATGAGCGTGGGCAACTGCGGCAGCGGAACCCCGACGTCCTCGAGGAGCAGTGATCCGATCTTCTCGACGGCGGGGATGGCGGCACGCCGCGCAGCGGTGAATGCTTCTCCTTCGGCCGGGTCGTCGGTGTCGAACACCTCGCTCGCCCCATGCGTCTCGAACGCCTCCCGGATGATCGCGACCTCGGCGGCGCCCGCCGGTCCCGGGGCGTCGGACTGGGCGACGAGGAGGGCACCGGCCTCTCGGTCTAGTCCCATCCGCAACATGTCCTCGACGGCGTTGATGGAGATCGAATCCATGAACTCGAGCATGGCCGGCCGGATCTGCGACACGATTGCCAGGACGGCCTGACTGGCGTGGTGCACCGACGCGAAGGCGCCGACGACGGTACAGGCGGGCGCCTGCGGCGGCAGGAGGCGCAGGGTCACCTCGGTGATGATTCCCAGGAGCCCCTCGCTGCCGACGAATAGCTTCGTCAGTGGCAGTCCGGCCGAATCCTTGAGTTGTTTGCCACCGAGTCTAACGGCCCGGCCATCGGCCAGCACCACTTGCAGGCCGAGTACGTAGTCGGTGGTCACCCCGTACTTCACACAGCACAGCCCACCCGCGTTGGTGGCGACGTTGCCGCCGATCGAGCAGATCTCGACCGACGACGGGTCCGGCGGATACCAGAGTCCGTGTGCTGCGGCGGCCGCCTTGACCTCGGCGTTGAACAATCCCGGCTGGGTGACGGCGGTGCGGGTGGTGGTGTCGACGGTCAGCTCACGCATCTTCTCCGTCGACAGCATCACCGCGCCGTTGACCGCGGTGGAGCCCCCGGACAGGCTGGTTCCCGCGCCACGAGTGATGATCGGGATCTTGTGCTCGGCGCACCAGCGCACGACCGTCTGCACCTGCTCCGTCGTCGTCGGCCGGATCAAGGCCAGCGGCGTGCCGGCGTCCGGGTCCTGCGCCCGGTCCTGGCGATAGGCGGCGAGGATGTCGGGATCGGTGACCACCATCCCGTCGGGCAGCGTGGCGGCGAGATCCGCCGGCGAGATGACGTCGACCATGGCTTCCACTGTAGTGTTCTGCGTCACGATCGCCGTCGGCACGTTCAGACTGAGACGCGTGAGAGCCGTCGTCGACCCGCTGATCGCCGATCCGGCCCTGCGACGGTGGTAGCGGTGGCCGGCATCGGACAGCGCGCCCCCGGCATCGTTCGCGGATACGCTGACGTCGTGTTCGGCGCGGGTGAGGTGGTGGCCGGCTACACCATCGACGAGTTCCTCGGCAGCGGCAGCAGCGCCGAGGTCTATCGCGTGCATCGGGGTGAGTCAAAGCAGGCGATGGCGCTCAAGGTGTTGCACACCCGGCCCAACGACCAGCAACGCGTGCGCGAACGGTTCGAGCGTGAGTTCTCCATCGCCTCCCGCCTGCACCATCCCCACATCGTCGGCATGTATGCGCGCGGGGAGATCGACGCTGACGTGGTGGGACGTGAGAACCATCCCGATGCAACGGTGTTGTGGATCGCGATGGAGTACATCGCCGGCACGTCCGCCATGGAGCTGATCCCGGAACGTGGCGCCGAACCCGACGCGGCAACCGTCGTGAAGGTCGGCGGCCAGATCGCGGCCGCACTCGACTACGCCCACTCCTGCGACGTCCTGCACCGCGATGTGAAGCCCGCCAACATCATGGTGGAGCGGACACACAGCGACTCACGCTCCGTCCTCACCGATTTCGGTATCGCCCAGCTGCTCGACGATGCCCGTCCCCTCGCCCGCAACGGACGCGTACAGGGATCGATCGCCTACGCGTCCCCGGAACTACTGACGGCGCAACGCCTCTCACCGGCAACCGATCTCTACGCGCTCGCCGCCAGCATGTTCGAACTGCTCACCGGCGAGCCACCGTTCCCGCGAGCCACCGCCTTCGCCATCACCTACGCACACATCCACGATCCCCTGCCGAAACTCACCCGGTTGCGCCCGTGGCTCCCGTCCGCACTGAACGCCGTCTTCGCGAAGGCCCTGGCGAAGGACCCGCGTGACCGGTACGGGACCTGCACCGAATTCACCGAGATCGTGACACGGGCGCTGCGCGACATCCCGCCGCCGGACACCCCACCTCGCCGACGGCTGTGGCGCCGACGACACGTCGTCTAGCCAAGTAAATTCGGACACTGCGCCGAGACTGATTCTGTCACAGCCGCTTACCGCATCCCCAGTGCGCAAGCGCGCGCGGTTCCCGGGCAGTTTGTTTACATCACCGGAAATTTGGTTTCACACACGACCGTTAGCGTGGGCTCTCGTGTTTCTTCACTGATCGCGGCAAGAGGGTCACACGGTCCGTGTCCCGACATGCCCGGCATCACCCGACCCAGAGGGAAGATCATGACGGCCGAATCACCGACGTCCTACGACACGTCAGCACTTGCCCACGAGGACGAGGGCTACCACAAGAGCCTCAAGCCGAGGCAGATCCAGATGATCGCCATCGGTGGGGCGATCGGCACGGGCCTGTTCATGGGTGCCGGCAGCCGTCTGCACGACGCCGGCCCCGGCCTGTTCATCGTGTACGCGATCTGCGGGATCTTCGTGTTCTTCATCCTCCGCGCCCTCGGCGAACTCGTGCTGCATCGCCCGTCGTCAGGGTCCTTCGTGTCGTATGCGCGCGAGTTCTTCGGGGAGAAGACGGCGTTCGTCACCGGGTGGCTGTACTTCTTCAACTGGGCGGCCACGGCGATCGTCGACGTCACGGCGGTGGCCCTCTACGTCCACTACTGGGGCATGTTCGATGCGATCCCACAGTGGCTGATCGCCCTGATCGCGCTCGGCATCGTGCTCACGATGAACGTCATCTCGGTGAAACTGTTCGGCGAGATGGAATTCTGGGCGTCGATCATCAAGGTCACCGCACTCGTGCTCTTTCTCGTCGTCGGTATCGTGTTCCTGGCCGGGCGCTTCGAGATCGACGGCCAGCAGACCGGGATCTCGGTGATCGCCGACAACGGCGGCATGTTCCCCGTCGGGATCTTCCCGCTCTGCATCGTGACCTCGGGTGTCATCTTCGCTTATGCTGCAGTCGAACTCGTGGGAATCGCGGCCGGCGAGACCGAGGATCCACCGAAGGTGATGCCACGCGCGATCAACTCGGTCATCCTGCGGATCGCCGTGTTCTATGTCGGCTCACTTCTTCTGCTGGCATTGCTGTTGCCCTACACCGAGTTCAAGGAAGGGGAGAGTCCGTTCGTCACGTTCTTCTCCAAGATCGGCGTGCCGGCGGCCGGCGGGATCATGAACCTGGTGGTCCTGACCGCGGCGATGTCCAGCCTGAACGCCGGGCTCTACTCCACCGGGCGCATCTTGCGATCGATGGCGATGAACGGCAGCGGGCCGGCCTTCACCGGCAAGATGAATCGCAACGGCGTGCCGTTCGGCGGCATCGCGCTCACCGGTGCGCTGACCCTGCTCGGTATCATCCTGAATCTGTTCGTCCCCGAGGACGCCTTCAACATCGCGCTCGATCTGTCCGCATTGGGGATCATCTCGACGTGGGCGATGATCATGGCCTGCCAAATCCAGCTCTGGAGGTGGGAGCAGAGGGGCATCCTGTCACGGCCGGCGTTCCGACTGCCCGGCACTCCGTACACCAGCTACGCCACCCTGGTCTTCCTCGCCGCCGTCGTCGGTCTGATGTGCTACGAGAACATCTGGAATCTGATCGCGATCGTCGTGCTGATCCCGCTGCTGATCGGTGGCTGGTATGCCGTGCGCGGCAAGGTGATGACGATGGCGGCGCAACGTCAGGGATACACCGGCGAGTATCCGGTCGTCCCGCAACCGCCGGTCCCGGAGGGGCCGCATCCCCACCACGACACCGAGGGTGACGGGAGTTGAGGCGGGTGGTCTTCGATACGCCGGGCTCGCTTACGCTCGCACGACTACTCGACAAACAGACACACGCTGGATTCGCCACGGTCGCTCGGCTACCCGACCAGCAGGGGCTCCCACTGATGGTTGAGTAGGGGCACGAGCCCAGCGAGTCCGACGCGTATCGAAACCACGGCCCACGAGACTTCACTCGATCCCGTACACCCGCATCGCGTTGTCGCGGAACGCCTTTGCCAACACGTAGTCGCCACGCGAGGCGAGGAGGTCGACGAGGGCGCCGATGATCATGTCCAGCGCCGCGTTGGGTTTGTCGATCGGGAAGTTGGAACCGAACATCACGCGGTCAGCCCCGAAATGTCCGACGACGTGGTCGATGAGCGGCCCGACCATCTCGGCGAGAGTGCCCCGACTGCCGATGTTGCCCCACCGCTCGCGCCCGTAACCGAGCACGGGCAGCCCGAGGCCCGACATCTTCACCATCACGTTCGGGCACGCGGCGAGGGTCACCATCCGTTCGCGCCACAACCGCAGGATGTCGGCGCGCGCCCCGGCCGTCGCACCGGTACGGGCCCCGACCGGACCGAACACGCCGACCGGCGCACCCATGTGGTCGACGACGATCGTCACCTCGGGATACTCGCGCGCCAACGTCACCACGTCGTAGAGCTGATGAGAGTAGACGAAGGCGTCGAAGACGAGGCCACGCTCGGCCACCTCGGCGAATCCCTTCAGGAAGGCCGTCGATGCGAGAATGCCGTCGACGTCGGCGCCGTTGCGGATCTTCGGGTCGGGATGCCGGGTGGTGATCCACCGGATGCCCCGCACCCTGTCGGTCAGTGCACTGTGCTCGTCGAGCAGTTCGCCGAAGCTCTCCGACCGTGGGTCGGCGTGCGCGACGATGGCCCCGAGCCGCGGCGACTGCCCGACACCGAACGGCAGTCCCATCACGTAGCGCGTCTCCTCGACGGCGGAGCGCCCGGCCGGCGATTCCGCTCGACCGGCGGTCTCATCACTGCGCCAGTGCGACTCCATGTGTACGACGGTGTCGATGGGGACACCCGCGATCGTGGTGACCGCGGAGGCGTCGCCGAGGTACTGCATCGGCTCGTAGACACGGGCGACCGTGCTGGGGGTGAGGACGTATTCGCGGTCGGCCTGAGACACCGCCATCGAGAAGACCCTATCGCCGAATGCAGGCACGAAACGATAGAGCTTGGACAGACGATTCGCCGCCCACGGTGTGCTCCGCGGATTCCACTGGTGCAGATGGGCATCGACAATGCCCGTAATCACACCATCAAGCGTGCTCACACATTCGACCCTGCCACAGCCGAAGCAGATACGACATCGATTGATGGAACGTAACGCCTCGTCGATCTACCGCTAGTCTGATTACCCTTGGGCGGAGGAACCGTGTCCGACGATGAGGGGGGTGTCCGGGTCGTGCCGAGTCACTCACGGCATACGCTGCATCATCTCCGTGACCTCATCAACCGCGATCCCGGCCGATTCGCCGCGAACGTCTACACCCGGTTGTTCTCGATCGATCCCGATCTGCGCGAACTGTTTCCGGCGGTGATGGCCGGCCAGCGCGACGCCTTCTATCGCGTCATCGATCACGTCCTCGACGTCATCCCGAGCGACACCGGCCACGACGAACTGATCGAGCTCCTCGCGCAGCTCGGCCGCGATCATCGCAAGTACGGCGTGCTCCCCGAGCACTACGGCATCATGTACCAGGCGCTGGTCTCCGAGTTCGCGCATCTGCTGGGCGACTACTGGGACGACGAGGCGGCCCAGACCGTGACCCAGGCGATGATGCTGACGACCGGTGTCATGCGCGGTGCTGCGGAGACCGCTCCGCACCCGGCCCTGTGGTCGGCGGAGGTGGTCGAGAAGTTCCGGATCACCCGCGACCTCGCAGTCGTACGCTTGCTCACCACCTCGCCGTTGCGGTTCGAGCCGGGCCAGTATCTCGAGGTGCAGATTCCACAGCGACCCAAGACCTGGCGCGACCTGTCACCCGCGATCCCGCCGAACCCGGCCGGTGAACTCGAGTTCCACGTGCGCGCCGTGCAGGGCGGCACGGTCAGCTCGGCGATCGTCGGCGAGACACGGGTCGGCGACGTGTGGTTCCTCGCGCAGGGCCACGGCACGCTGCACGTCGATCGGTCGTCGCCGGTGCTGATGGTTGCCGGCGGGACCGGTCTCGCGCCGCTGCGCGCACTGCTCATCGAGATGTCCAAGCGGGCCGATTCGCCTCCGACCCACATCTTCTACGGCATGCGGTATCCGGGTGAGCTCTACGATCTGGCGGTCCTGCGACGGATCGCGACGACCAATCCGTGGCTGACGATCACGGCCGTGTCCGAGGAGACGTCCGATCCGTGGTGGATCACGTCGGTGGCGACACCCGAGTCACTCGGGATCTCCCATCACATCGGCACGCTGGCCGACGCGGTCAGCGCGGCCGGACCGTGGGACGAGCATCAGGTGTTGCTCGCGGGGTCGGCGGACATGATCGAGGCGACCCGCCGACGATTGATCATCTCGGGGGTGCGCGCGAGCCGTATCCAGCACGACCCGGTCTGACACACACGCCCGAAACAACCGGCCGAGGAGCTACTGCTGTCCGCCGCCTGGGCCGCCGTCGGGAAGCGCTGTCACCGTCGATGTCTGGGTCTCGGTGACCGTCACCGTCGAGCCTTCGGTCGCCGTCTCGGTCTCGGTCTGCGTTTCCGTCGTCGTCCGTGTGACGGTCTGCTGTGGCCGCGTGACGGTCGTGGTGTCGACGTCGGTGCGGGTCTCGGTGACCGGATCGGCAGTCTTGGTCACGGTGACAGCAGGCGGGGTCTGGGTGACCGTCGAGGTCGGGGCCGAGCGTTCCTCGGCGGCGTCGACGCCGGCGAACACAGCCGACGCGGCGATCGCCCCCAGCACGAGCGCGCCCACCATGGCCGCACCGATCATCCACCAGCGCCGGTTCGACGATCCGCGGTGCACAGCGCCCGGCCGCAACGCGATCGCGGCGGCGCCGACGGCCGCCGCCAGCGTCGGCTGATCGGCCACGGTCACGGGTCGGGCCAGTGCATAGCCCAGAGCCGCGACCGCGCCGGGCACCTCGGCGCCGGGGCCGGTGCAGACCACGGAGGTCACCGACGACCCGCCCGGCGCGGCGATGACCGCGTCGGCGACCGCACTCGCATGTGCCGAGTCGGTGACCGGACCGGGCGATCCGTATGCGAACTCGGCGGTGCCGAGGATCTCGCCGGTCGCCGAGTCCAGCGTCACCACCGATGAGCCGGGCGACGGGATCGCCGACCGATCGAGGTCGATGACGGCGATGATGCCCTTGTTCGTCGGGATGGCGCTCGCGACCTCGGCCAGGGCGGCGGGCAGGTCGGTGACGACGACCTTGTCGTACCAACCGGGCCGCGACGTCCCCGGGGACATGGCTGTCTGGAGATAACTCTGGGTGGCCGGACGGGCACACGCGATGCCGATGCGGTCGATCTCGTACGGCACGGAATCGATGAGCTCGTGGATGGCCGATTCGGCGCTCTGCGCGGAGGGATCGGGCAGGTCGACCAGGTTGCTGGCGACGATGTCACCGTCCGCGCTGCGGACGACCGAGCAGACCTGATCCTCGACGACCGAGATCCCGAGGATCGAACCGGCCGTCGGAGAGCCGCTCGCCGCGCGGTCGCTCGTCGTGTCGGCCATGTCTGTCCCGTCTGCCCTGTCTGTGCCGTTGGTCCCGAGTCAGGGTAGCGGGTGCCCGGGACAAGCGATCAGTCGGCGTTGCGCTTGCGACGGGGTTGCCACACGACCAGCGCGCTGGTCCGCGGCACCGGGACGAGCTCGCCCCCACGCCGCGCACCGGCGTTGTCGAGGTCGGCCTGCAACTCACGGACGCGCCGCTGGAGTGCGTCGACCTGATTGCTGAGGTCGATGATCCGCTTGATCCCGGCCAGGTTGACGCCCTCCTCCTGGGAGAGGCGCTGGATCTCGCGGAGCAGTTCGACGTCGCGCGACGAGTAGCGGCGTCCGCCGCCACTCGTGCGCTGCGGCGTCACCAGACCCAATCGGTCATAGGTCCGCAGGGTCTGGGCGTGCATGCCGGCGAGTTCGGCGGCGACCGAGATCATGAAGGTCGCGGCCGAGTCCGTCTCGTAGTTGCCGGCCATCATCATCGCCCCCACCCGGCGCGAGGATCGAAACCGCTCGCCTTCTCGGCCTCGGCATACCTGCGCATTGCCTCGACCGCGGCGTCGTCGAGCGTGGGCGGCACGGCCACCTTGACGGTGACCAGGAGGTCGCCTGCACCACCGGATCGCTTGGGCACACCGCGTCCGCGCACCCGCAGGGTCCGGCCGTCGGTGGTGTTCGCCGGGATCTTGACGCCGACGCTGCCGTCGAGCGTGGGCACCGAGACCGTCGCCCCGAGCACCAGCTCGGAGATGCTCACCGGCAGCTGCACTTTGAGATCGTTGCCGCTGCGCGTGAACACCTTGTCGGCGGTCACGTGGACGACGACGTAGAGGTCGCCCGACGGCGCTCCTCGACGCCCTGCCTCGCCCTGGCCGGCCAGTCGGATGCGCTGGCCGTCCTCGACACCCGCGGGGATGCGGACGTTGATGGTGCGGGCCCGGACCTTGACGCCGCTGCCGTCGCAGTCGGTGCACGGGTCGTCGATCCGCGATCCGGTGCCCTGGCAGTCCTGGCACGGCTCGCTGAACCCGAAGGCGCCCTGATTGCGGCTGACGAATCCGGAACCGTTGCAGTTCGGGCACACCCGCGGACTCGTGCCGGGCTTGGCACCGCTGCCGTGACATGTGGTGCACGGCGACGGGCTCGTCACCCGCAGCGGAACCGTGGTGCCCTGCGCCGCATCCTTGAAGCTGAGTGTTGTCTCGGTCTCGAGGTCGTTGCCGCGCTTCGGCCGGGTGGCCGTCGAGGACCGCTGGCCGCCGCGGTTGAACAGACCCTCGAACAGGTCGCCGAAACCTCCGCCGCCCGCCGATCCGGCGCCGCCACCGGCGTTGCCGAACAGGTCACCGAGGTCGAAGTCGCCGCCACCGGTCGTCGTATAGGTCGTTCCCCCACCACCGGGGAAGCCCCCGGGAAATCCGTTGCCCCCGCCGCGGAATCGCCCACCGGCGAACATCGCGCGGGTCTCGTCGTACTCTTTACGCTTCTCGGGATCGGCCAGCACGCTGTGGGCTTCGGACACCCGCTTGAAGCGCTCCTCGGCCGCCGCGTCGCCCGGATTCGCGTCCGGGTGCAGCTCGCGGGCGAGCTTGCGGTAGGCCTTCTTGATCTCTTCAGCCGAAGCGTCAGAAGCAACGCCCAGGTCCTTGTAGAAGTCTTGTTCCAACCACTCCCGTTGTGGAGCCACCAGACGTCACCTCCTTCGATGTATCAGTTGTCTGGATGTAGTTGTCATGGAGACTGCGCTGCCCGGCGACGCGGCGCTCGCGTCGCCGGGCAGGCACAGAATGTTGCGGCTTATTGTGCACCAGTTTCGGCCGGGTCGGTGACGGTCACCATCGCGGTGCGGATCACCTTCTCGCCGAGCCGGTAGCCGGCCCGGTACACCGCGCCGATCACCGGAGTCGCCCCGTCGCCGTCGTGCTGGACGGCCTCGTGGAGTTCTGGGTCGAACGCGTCGCCCGGTTCGCCGAACTTGGCGAGCCCCTCACTGCTGAGCGCGCCGGCCAACTTGTCGGCCACACCGCGCAGCGGACCGCTCTCGAGGTCACCGTGCTCACGGGCACGGTCGAGATCGTCGAGCACGGGCAGCAGCTTGTCGATCAGCAGTTGCTTGCCATAGGCGACCGATCCCTGCCTCTCTTCCGCGGCACGCCGCTTGAAGTTGGCGAACTGTGCGCGCTCGCGCTGCAGGGCCGCCGTCAGTTCCGCGACCTCGGGGTCGACGGAATCGGTGGCAGGCACGTCGTCGACGACCGGTTCGGCTTCCGCCGGACCCGGGCCGGCGGCCGGATCATCGCGTACCTCACCCGTTTCCGGGTCGATACGACGACGATCGGTCACCGTCACCGGCTCCTCCGTACGGGCGCCTTCCGGCCCCCCAGCGGTCACTTGTTGTCTCCGGAGTTGGAGGGCTCGTCCACGACCTCGGCGTCGACGACGTCGTTGTCGCTGTCGCCTGCGGCGCCACCCTCGGGGGCGTCACCATTGGGCGACTCGGCAGCCGATGCCGCGTAGATCGCCTGACCCAGCTCCTGCGAGTCGGTGGTCAGCTTCTCCACGGCCGTCTTGATCGCGCCGATGTCGGTTCCCTTGAGCGCCTCGCGAACACCCTCGATCGAACCCTCGACCTTGGTCTTCAGCTCGGCCGGGACCTTGTCGTCGGAGTCCTTGAGGAACTTCTCGGTCTGGTTGACCAGCGACTCCGCCTGGTTGCGGGTCTCGGCCTCCTCGCGACGCTTGCGGTCCTCGTCGGCGTGGGCCTCGGCGTCCTTGATCATCCGGTCGATCTCGTCCTTGCTCAGGCCGGAACCATCCTGGATGCGGATCGAGTTCTCCTTGCCGGTGCCCTTGTCCTTCGCGGTGACGTGCACGATGCCGTTGGCATCGATGTCGAAGGTCACCTCGATCTGCGGGACACCCTGCGGCGCAGGAGCGATGCCGCCGAGCTCGAACGAACCGAGCAGCTTGTTGTGCGACGCGATCTCGCGCTCACCCTGATAGACCTGGATCTGCACCGACGGCTGGTTGTCCTCTGCGGTGGTGTAGGTCTCCGACCGCTTGGTCGGGATGGTGGTGTTGCGCTCGATGAGCTTGTGCATCACGCCACCCTTGGTCTCGATACCGAGGGAGAGCGGGGTGACGTCGAGCAGCAGCACGTCCTTGACCTCGCCGCGCAGGACACCTGCCTGCAGGGCGGCGCCGACCGCCACGACCTCATCCGGGTTCACGCCCTTGTTGGGCTCCTGACCACCGGTCAGTTCCTTGACGAGCTCGGTGACCGCGGGCATGCGGGTCGACCCGCCGACCAGCACCACGTGATCGATGTCGCCGACGGAGATGCCGGCGTCCTTGATGACCGCCTGGAACGGCGACCGGGTGCGCTCGAGCAGGTCCGAGGTGATCTTCTGGAACTCACTGCGGGACAGCTGCTCATCGAGGAACAGCGGGTTCTTCTCGGCGTCGACGGTGATGTACGGGAGGTTGATCGACGTGCTCTGCGAGGCAGACAGTTCGATCTTGGCCTTCTCCGCAGCCTCACGCAGACGCTGCATCGCCATCTTGTCCTTGGTCAGGTCGATGCCGTTCTGGCTCTTGAACTTGTCGACGAGCCAGTCGACGATCCGCTGATCCCAGTCGTCGCCACCGAGGTTGTTGTCACCCGAGGTGGCACGTACCTCCACGACACCGTCGCCGATCTCGAGCAGCGAGACGTCGAACGTACCGCCACCGAGGTCGAAGACCAGGATGGTCTGTTCCTTCTCGCCCTTGTCGAGGCCGTAGGCCAGGGCTGCCGCGGTCGGCTCGTTGACGATGCGCAGGACGTTGAGACCTGCGATCTGCCCGGCTTCCTTGGTGGCCTGACGCTGGGCGTCGTTGAAGTAGGCCGGCACGGTGATGACCGCATCGGTGACGTCCTCACCCAGGTATGACTCGGCGTCACGCTTCAGCTTCATGAGCGTGCGCGCGCTGATCTCCTGCGGGGTGTACTTCTTGTCGTCGATCTCGACGGACCAGTCGCCCTCGCCCATGTGGCGCTTGACGGACCGGATGGTGCGGTCGACGTTGGTGACCGCCTGGTTCTTCGCCGGCTGCCCGACCAGCACCTCGCCGTTGCGCGCAAACGCGACGACCGACGGGGTCGTGCGGGAGCCTTCGGCGTTGGCGATGACGGCGGGCTCGCCGCCTTCGAGCACGGAGACCACCGAGTTGGTGGTGCCGAGATCGATTCCAACAGCACGAGACATGTGTGTTTCCTCCTAGTTCATGGGTCTGCACCCAAGTGCGTGGCCGGGCCCGCGCCACGTTCTGCGCGAGCCTGGATGTTCGTCGAAACCTGATAGGGCCCGAACTTCAGTGCGTCCGACTCATGTTCTAACCAAACATGTCGCCGGAGTCAACCGGGTTGAGCCGATCAGACTCAAGTTTCTCACTGGGGTCAACGGGGGATGTTCGGCAAATGTTCCCGCCCACGCATATTTTTCTGGACAATCGTCCATGATCATGATGTCGGGCACACCACAGGCCGAACGTGACAGCAGTCGCACAGACCTGCCGTCGCTGACCGGACGCTCGTAACATGAGTGACGCTCAAGCAGGCGGGCGTCTACCGCGCACCAGTAACGGATAGTCGGGGCCGGGCGAAGTGCAACAGGTAGAGAGGAGCGCCATGGATCTCCCCAAGCAGCGTCGGGGTGAGCGTCGGAGCAAGTTCGGTGAGGCAGCGGTGGAGATCATCGCGACCCAGGGCATCCGCGCCCTCACCCACCGGACCGTCGACGAGACCGCCGGGTTCGCACCAGGGTCGGTAAACTATTACGCGTCGACGCGCAGCCGCCTTCTCGCGCTCGCCCTCGAGACCGTCCACGCGCAGCTGCGCAACATCGCGATGGAGGCGTTCGGACCGCTCATGGCTCCGGGTCCCCACTCCTCCGACGAGGTCGTCGAGTGCGGCACCGTCTTCGTGGAGACGTCGCGCCATCAGGGCCGCAACGTGGTGACGGCACGGCACGCGCTGCTCGTCGAAGCGCAGTTCTATCCCGAACTCGCGGACATGATCAACGAACACCGCAACGAGCTCGTGCAGCTCTCGGTCGCCGTCGGCACCGCGTTCCGGCCCGAACGTCCCGAGGACGCGGCGAACCTGGTCGTCGCGCTCATGGACGGCCTCATCCAGCAGCTCGTCCTCGGCAAACTCGACACGGTCACCCGCCCGATGGTCTACATGGCGATGTCGCACATCTGCACGATCGGCAGCGAGTCGTCGCAGTGGTCGGACCAGGCCGGCTTCTCGCGGCCGTCTCACTTCTGACGGCACTCACACCACACCGGACAACAAGCGACGGGGCGCGGCGACACCGACTGTCGCCGCGGCCCGTTCACCATGACGGCGTCTGCCGATCAGGCAGCTGAGGCAGCCTGTTCGACGGCCGGCTCCAACGCCTCGGCGATGATGTCGGCGACGTCGACCATCGGCTTCACCTCGAGCGCGTCGAGCACCTCGGCCGGGACGTCGTCCAGGTCGGGCTCGTTACGCTGCGGGATGAACACCGTCGACAGCCCGTTGCGTTGCGCGGCAAGCAGTTTCTGCTTGACCCCACCGATCGGGAGCACGCGTCCGTTCAGCGTGACCTCTCCGGTCATGCCGACGTCGGCGCGCACCTTGCGACCGGTCACCATCGACACCAGGGCCGTCACCATCGTCACTCCGGCACTCGGCCCGTCCTTGGGCACCGCGCCCGCGGGGACGTGCACATGGATCGTCTTGTTCAACGCCGACGGGTCGACGCCGAGTTGCTCGGCGTGTGCCCGCACGTAGGACAGGGCGATCTGTGCGGATTCCTTCATGACGTCACCCAACTGGCCGGTGAGCTTGAGTCCGGGCTCACCGTCGACCGCATTGGTCTCGATGAACAAAACGTCGCCGCCCATGCCGGTGACCGCCAAACCCGTTGCCACACCCGGCACGGCCGTGCGCTCCTCCGACTCCGGCGTGAACCGTGGCCGGCCGAGGTAGTCGGTGAGGTCGGACTCGCCGATCTCGATGGGCGCCTGGGCCTTTCCGGACTCGAGGTTGGTGGCCGCCTTGCGGAGCAGCTTGGCGAGCAGCCGTTCGAACTGTCGCACACCGGGCTCCCGCGTGTAATTGGCCGCGATCTCACGGAGTGCACCGTCGGTGACGGACGCCTCGTCGGACCTCAGCGCCGCACGCTCGGCCTGCCGTGGCAGCAGGTAGTCGCGCGCGATGGCCACCTTGTCGTCTTCGGTGTAGCCGTCGATGGTCACCAGCTCCATGCGGTCCAGCAGCGCCGACGGGATGTTCTCGACGACGTTGGCGGTGGCCAGGAACAGGACGTCGGACAGATCGAGATCCAGATCCAGGTAGTGGTCGCGGAACGTGTGGTTCTGCGCCGGATCGAGCACCTCGAGCAGCGCCGCCGCGGGGTCACCGCGGTAGTCGGAGCCGACCTTGTCGATCTCGTCCAGCAGCACAACGGGATTCATCGAGCCCGCCTCACCGATGGCCCGCACGATGCGACCCGGCAGGGCACCGACGTAGGTGCGCCGGTGACCCCGGATCTCCGCCTCGTCGCGGACGCCACCCAGGGCGACACGCACGAACTTTCGTCCGAGTGCTCGCGCGACGCTCTCACCGAGTGACGTCTTGCCGACGCCGGGAGGACCGGCCAGCACCATCACGGCGCCGGAACCACGGCCGCCGACGACCTGCAGGCCACGTCCGGCACGCCGGGCGCGCACGGCCAGGTACTCGACGATCCGGTCCTTGACGTCGTCGAGCCCGTGATGATCGGCGTCGAGGATCTCGCGGGCACCCGTGATGTCCGACGAGTCGTCGGTGCGTTCGTTCCACGGCAGGTCGAGGACAGTGTCCAACCAGGTCCGGATCCACCCGGTCTCGGGCGACTGGTCGCTCGCGCGTTCCAGCTTGCCGACCTCACGTAGCGCCACCTCGCGGACCTTCTCGGGCAGGTCGGCGGACTCGACACGTCCGCGGTAGTCGTCGGCGCCCTCGGGTTCGTCCTCGCCGAGTTCCTTGCGAATGGCGGCGAGCTGCTGGCGGAGCAGGAACTCCTTCTGCTGCTTCTCCATCCCGTTGCGGACGTCGTCGGCTATCTTGTCGCTGACCTCGGTCTCGGCGAGATGCTCACTGGTCCAGTCGATCAGCAGGCCGAGGCGGTCGCCCACATCCGGCGTCTCGAGCAGCTGTCGCTTCTGGACGTCGTCGAGCCAGGACGAATAGCCGGACGTGTCGGCGAGGTCGGACGGATCGGTCATCTTGTTGACCGCGTCGATGATCTGCCACGCCTCGCGACGTTGCAGCATGGCCAGCACGAGCTTCTTGTACTCGGCCGCCTGGGCCTTCACCTCTGCGGTCACCTCGGGGTCGTCGACCTCGGTCACCTCGACCCAGAGGCCGGCCCCGTTGCCAGGGGTACCGGTGCCGATGTGGGCACGCTTCTCCCCCTTGACGACGGCGGCGGTCTGACCACCGGGGATACGGCCGACCTGCACGATCGAGGCGATCACGCCATGGGTCGGGTACCGGTCGTCCAGGCGCGGCGCGATTAGTAGTTTCCCGGACTCACTGGACCGGGCGGCGTCCACCGTCGCCTGAGCGGCGTCGTCGAGCGGGATCGGCACAACCATGCCGGGCAGGACGACCAGGTCAGGAACGAACAGGACGGGCACCGAGTATGTCTGTGACATGTAACCTCCAAAGTTCAGTCTCACCGACTCAACCCTGGTGGCGGGATGTTTGTTCCCAGGGATATTTCGCCACGGGCGGAATTGCGAGCGCACCCGCTGGGCTGTCGGTGCACCGACGCCGATTGCAGCTGCCTCATCTGTCAGCATCCACCTTCGCCGGTACGAAGGTGGCGCCCGACAGATGCGGTAGCTGCCGCAGCGTCGTTCATCGCCTCGCACGGGTCTGCGACGTTCCGTGTTGAACGATGAGTTCTGGCGGACCAGACAGTCAGACCATGCACCACCTGCTCCACCGTGAAAGCACTCCACCGTGAAAGGACTCGAGATGAGTTCGGAGACCATCCGCGCGACCCGCACTATCGCCGCCTCCGCCGACGATGTGTTCGCGGTCCTGGCCGACCCGACGACGCACGCAGCGATCGACGGCACCGGCTGGGTGCAGACACCACTCGACCCCGAGCCGCTGACCGCGGTGGGCCAGGTCTTCGGGATGAAGATGTACCACCCGAATCACCCCGACGGGGAGTACCAGGTGACCAATCAGGTCATCGTCTTCGATGCCCCGCGGACCATCACCTGGCGACCAGGTAACCGCACCGACGACGGCGGGCTCGAGTTCGGCGGGTGGACATGGGGATACGAGTTGTCGTCGAACGACGGGGCCGGCACCGACGTCACCCTCGTGTACGACTGGTCCGCCGTACCGGACCGGGTTCGCGAGTACATCGATTTCCCGCCGTTCGGCCCGGACCACCTGTCCGACTCGCTCGATCATCTTACGAAGCTGGCCGAGTCCGGGTGGATGTAGAGAATCCCGACTCGGCTCCGTCTCAGGGATGAACGCGGCCAGAATGGTCGCGTCGGACCAAAGGAGAGATCGATGGCCAAGTACCTGCTTCTCAAGCACTATCGCGGCGGCAAGACCCCGACCAACGGGATCCCCGAGACGTCCGCGGAATGGGACGCGCACATCAAATACATGCAGGATTTCGCGTCGAAGCTGCAGGATTCGGGCGAGTTCGTCAGCAGCGACGCGCTCGCCGAGGACGGCGTGTGGGTCCGCTACGACGGCGAGGGCCGCCCGCCCGTCACCGACGGTCCGTTCGCCGAGACCAAGGATCTGATCGCGGGCTGGATGATCATCGATGTCGACACCTACGACCGGGCCCTCGAGCTGGCGGGCGAGTTGTCGGCGGCGCCGGGCGCCGAGGGCAAGCCCCTCGGCGAGTGGCTCGAGCTCCGGCCGGTCATGTCGGAACCGCCGTCCATCACCGAGTGACATCCGAGAATCACGCCATGGACACGACCGGGCTCAGCGAGCTGATCCCGTCGGTGATCGGTGTCCTCGTCCGGCGCGGAGCAGATTTCGCGTCGGCCGAGGACGCCGTCCAGTCCGCCCTCGTCCGGGCGCTGGAGGTCTGGCCCGACTATCCACCCCGCGAGCCGAAGGCGTGGCTGGTGACGGTGGCCTGGCGCAAGTTCCTCGACCAGGTCCGCAGCGACGACGCACGCACGGCACGCCAGGAACTCGACGCGCGCGAGCCGGAACTCGAGACGGTCTCCGACAGCGACGACACCTTGTGGCTGTACTTCCTCTGCGCCCACCCGTCGTTGGCGACGGCGTCGGCGATCGCGCTGACGCTGCGCGCGGTCGCGGGGCTGACCACCGCCCAGATCGCGACGGCGTATATGGTCCCGGAGGCCACGATGGCCCAGCGGATCAGCCGCGCCAAGCAGCGCATCGCCGGAGTCCGACTGGATCGGCCCGGCGACGCGTCGACCGTCCTGCACGTGCTGTATCTACTGTTCAACGAGGGCTATTCGGGCGAGATCGACCTCGCGTCCGAAGCCATCCGGGTGACCTCACAACTGTCCGATCTCCTCGACGAGCCGGAGGTCCGCGGTCTGCTGGCGCTCATGCTGCTACACCATGCCCGGCGAGCCGCGCGCACCGAGCCGTCGGGCAGACTCATCCCGCTCGCCGATCAGGACCGGACGCTGTGGGACACCGTGATGATCGCTCGGGGCGTGGAGATCCTGCAGTCGGCGTTGGCCCGCGACCGGTTGGGCGAATACCAGGCGCAGGCGGCGATCGCCGCTCTGCACGCCGATGCGCAACGTGCCGACGAGACCGACTGGGTGCAGATCGTCGAGTGGTACGACGAGCTGGTGTCGCTCACGGATTCACCTGTGGTGCAGTTGAATCGGGCAGTGGCCGTCGGGGAGGCCGACGGTCCGCATGCCGGCCTGGCCGCGCTCGCCGACATCGACCCCGACGTCCCACGGTTCGACGCGGCTTCGGCCTATCTCCACCAGCGCACGAGCGAACTCGCCGTCGCCGCAACGGCGTACGCCTCGGCGGCCCGGCGGGCGACGAACGCCGCCGAGCGCGATCACCTGGTCCGTCAGGCAGCGCGATGTGGGTCGGGAGCGGGCTCGGGGCGCTGACACGCGTGCTCCGGCGTCGGCTGGATGTGCGGCGTGAAACCCGAACCCGTCCGGATGCTCACGGCCGCGACGAGACCGCCTGCGGCGCAGCATGCGGCGGAGATCGCCATCGCGGTACCGAAGCCGTCGCCGAGCGGTTGTCCCGGCCCGGCCTCGATCCCCGCGATCACGGGCAGGACCGCGACGGCCAGCAGGCCGGCGACCCTGGCCACGGCATTGTTGACCCCCGACGCCGTGCCGGCGTGTTCGGGACCCACCGCACCGAGTGCGGCCGCCGTCAACGGCGCGACCGTGATCGTCATGCCGAGACCGAACACCAGAACGGCGGGCAGCACCGCGGACACATAGCCGGCGCCGGGCACGATCCGCACCATCAGCGCGAGTCCGGCCCCGGCGACCAACGGGCCGACCGTCATCGGTAGACGCGGCCCGGTGAGTTGCGCGATCTTCCCGGACAGCGGTGACCCGAACAGCATGACGATGGTGAACGGCACTGTCGCCACCCCGGCCTGCAACGCGGTGTAGCCGAGGCTCTGCTGCAGTTGCAGCGCGAGGAGGAACAGTGCACCACCAAGTGCTGCATACACGGTCAAGGTGGTCAGATTGGCGCCGGTGAACTGCCACGACCGGAACAGTCCTAGGGGCAGCAGCGGATTCGCGGCACGCATCTCGATCACGAGGAAGGCGACGAGGGCGAGTACGCCGACCGCCGCGGCGACCAGAACCATTGCGCCCCAGCCCTGTGCCGGCCCCTCGATGAGTGCATAGACGACGCCGGTCAGTCCGACGACGACAGCTACGGCGCCGGCCAGATCGAGAGGTCCGGTGATCGCCCGGTCTCGCGACTCCGGGACGTGGCGCTGTGCGATCCACATCGCGCCGACGGCGAGTGGGACGCTGATGAAGAACACCCAGCGCCAGGAGACGGCATCGACGAGCCATCCACCGACGAAGGGGCCCAGTGCACTCGTCGCACCGGACATCCCCGCCCACAGGCCGATCGCCCGGCCGCGATCCTCGACGGAGATCTCCGCATCGATGAGCGCAAGGCTGCCGGGGACGACCGCGGCCGCACCGACTCCCTGCAGGATCCGCGCGATGATCAGCCACTCGACGTTCGGCGCCAGCCCACACGCCATCGACGCGACCGCGAATACTCCGAGTCCGACGATGAACACGCGTCGTCGGCCGTATCGATCGCCCGCCGCGCCCCCGGCCAGCAGCAGGGCGCTCAACGTGAGCAGGTACCCGTCGAGCACCCACTGCTGACCACTGAGGCCGGTGTCGAGATCGCGGGCGATGGCGGGCAGCGCGACGTTGACCACCGTGCCGTCGAGGAACGCGACACCCGAGCCGAGTACGGCGGCGGCAATCAGCCATCGTCCGGTGGCCGACGATGCGGGGATGCCCGTGGAACTTCTCACGTGCGGCTCCTGGCCTCTGGACGACTCATCCACTCCCGATTACACAGCAATAGTCCGCGCACGGCGCGGACTATTGCTGTGTATCGCGATCGCCGTATGCCCAGAACGACTTCCTGGCCGGTTTGAGGACAGTCGCGTCGGCATCGACGGGGGATACAGGAAGGAGTCGACGACGGTCAGGGCTTCTCGATTCCTGACCGATCGTCGTCACGCGTGGCGCCTCTAGGCGGAAGACCCGTAGTCGAGACCCTCGCCCATGATGAACGCACCGGTGAGACCGTACAGGTTCCGGTTCAGATTGCAGACGCTCATGACGGCGTACAGACCGTCGGGCAGGCCCTTGAACGTATGCGTGACCGTCCCGTTCCGGTCGGCGAACTTCGCCAGATCGGTGGCCACGACGGCCTTCGCGTCGTTGAGTTCGGTGAGCAACTTGACCACGTCCACGCTCTGCCCCTGAACCAGCGCGATGATGTCCGTACCGACGATCGGGGCGGCCTTCACCGCGTCGATGACGGCGGTGGTGCATGCTCCGGGGATCAGCACGTTCACCCTGGGCACGTTGGTGACGGTATAGGCGATGTCACGGCCGGTGACCTTGATGGAATAGCCGACGCCCTTCGCCACGCCGACGACCTGCACAGCACCGGGTCGAGGCTGCGCGTCGGCCACCGCGGGCACCATGCCGGCGATGGCGCACAGAGCGATCAGGGAAACGGCCCACCGGACGAGGACATGACGACGCATAGCTTCTCCTACTTGTTACTGGTGTGACTGGTGTGACTTTCCCCCATGTCGTAGGACCCTATCGACGCCTGCGGGCACTAGCGAGAGCTGGTGCGGATACGTTGTGGCGCCGTTGCCATCTCGAGACCGTCGTCGCAAGAGTCTCGTCACCGGAAGTGTGAACGAAACGGACGGAAGAACGTCCGCAGCTCATCGGCGTACGACTCCGGCTGCTCGTACGGCGCGAAATGTCCGCCACGTGCGAGTTCGGTGACGCTGACGACGTTGGCGGTGCGCTCCAACCATGCCCGGGGCGGTCGCAGGACGTCGCCGCCGAACAGGGAGAATCCCGACGGCACCTCGACGCGTCGGGCGTACTGTTCCGGCGAGATCATCGCGTTCGCGCGGTACATCCGCATCGACGATCCGATGGTCCCCGTGACCCAGTACTGGGTCACCAGCGTGAGGATGTCGTCTTTGGTGAACGCACTCTCGATGTCGCCACCGCAGTCGCTCCAACTCCGCAGCTTCTCGACGATCCACGCCGCCAGACCGGCCGGCGAGTCGGTGAGCCCGACCGCCGCCGTCTGCGGTCTGGTGCTGTGCATGGCGGCATAACCCCCTTCGGCGCGTGCCCAGTTCGCGCCGCTGTCGAACCAGGCACGTTCGGCGTCGGTGAGATCGGCGGGGTTGCCGGCGAACCGGGGCAGGCCCGCGTCCATGCGGTGGACGGCGACTACACGCTCGGGGTGATCGAGGGCGAGGAATCTGCTGACATGGCTGCCCATGTCGCCGCCGGCAGTCAAGAACCGCGGATAGCCGAGTCGGGTCATCAGGTCGGCCCACAGGCCGGCGACATCCCGCGAGTCGATCAGACGGGACGGCCGTTGGGAATAGCCGAATCCGGGCATGTCCGGGACGATGACATCGAACGCGTCGTCGGGATCACCGCCGTGCGCGCCCGGATCGGCAAGCAGTGGGAGAACTTTCAGATAGCGCCAGCACGAGTCGGGCCATCCGTGGTTCAGCAGCAGTGGCACCGCGGGCCGCGAACCTGTGGAGGCGCGAGCATGGATGACGTGGATGCCCAATCCGCCGAGGGTGATTCGCCGATGCGGAAGCGCACCGATCGCCTCTTCGGCGCCATACCAGTCGAAGTCGGCGATCCAGTAGTCCACGAGTTCGTGGAGATAGTCGACGTCGGTGCCGAGTCCCCAGCCCGCGTCGTCGGGGACGTCGGGCCACCGCGTCGCGCGCAGGCGGCGTCGGAGGTCGTCGATGACCGCGGGGTCGGTGCGCGCGTCGAATCCGGTCACGGGGTCGGCCAGGACTCCGGTCCGATGGATCCGGCCGGGTATTCGTCGAGCGGGACACGATTCGACTTCCACGCATCCAGGATGGGATCGACCACTCGCCAACACTGTTCGGCGGTGTCGCCCCGGACGGCGAGAGTGGCGTCGCCGTCGAGGATTCCGGACAGCACCTCGGCGTAGGCATGGATCGATCCCTGCCCGAGATCGGCAGTCAGGTGGGTGGTGTTCAGATCGAACGGATGTGCGCCGTCATGCACGTTGAGCTCCAGCGTCATCGTGTCCGGACCGAAGGCGAAACGCAGGACGTTGGGAGCGATGTCGCCGTGGAACTGCTCGGGGAGATGACGGACCGGCCGGAACGTGAGGGCGATCTCCTTCACTGCCGGTTCGATCGCCTTACCCGAACGCAACGTGAATGGCACTCCGGCCCATCGGCCGGTACAGACCTCGAAGGTCGCCTCCGCGAGTGTCTCGGTGTTGCGCAACGGATCCACGCCCTCCTCGTCGGCGTACGACGGCATGTGATGTCCGTCGACGTCGCCGGCCGTGTATCGGGCGCGTCGCGACGATGCCACCGGATCACCGCCGTAGACGCGGGTCGCGCGCAGGGCCGCGGCCGTCGCGTCGCGGAGGTCGCGCTCGCCCAGGGAAGCCGGCGAATCCATGGCGACGACCGACATCAGTTCGAGCAGGTGGCTCTGCAGCATGTCGACGAAGGCGCCCGCCTTGTCGTAGTAACCGGCGCGGCCTTCGAGTCCGAGGGTCTCGTCGTAACGGATGAGAACGGATTCGATGTGTTCGGCCGACCACACCGGTTCGAAGACCCGGTTGGCGAACCGCACGCCGATCACGTCGAGAAGGATCGACTGTCCGAGAAAGTGATCCACCCGGAACACCTGGTTTTCCGGGACCAGTTGCGCCAGAGTCTCGTTGAACTCGCGGGCGCTCGCCTGGTCGGTGCCGAACGGCTTCTCGAGGGCCAGGATGGTGCCGTCAGGGACGTCGACGCCGGTCATCGCCACGCACGACTCCTGAGCGATGGCGGGCGGTACGGCGAAGTAGAGCACGGGCGTGCCGTCGGCGGCGTCGAAGATCGAACGCAGTCCGTCAGGCGAAGAGATGTCGGCCTGCAGGAAGGTCGTCTGCTCGGCCAGCGCCGTGGCGGCGTCGGAGGCATCGTCGCCGAAGGCCTCCCGGACGCGTGTCCGCCAGGCGTCGTCGCCGACGTCCCGCCGGCCCACACCGACCAGTCGGACCCCGCGGTCGGGTTCGAGCGTCAGCAGTTGTTCGAGAGCGGGCAGGAGCAACCGCGACGTCAGATCGCCCGTCGCGCCCAGGATGAAGAGTGTGGTCTCGGCCATGTTCGACGCTAACTCTCCATGGGCGTGTCGCGACAGCAGTTCGCCACAACGTCACACCGAGCCGTGACAATCGATGTCATGCGCGCGAACATCGAGGATTACGCACTCATCGGGGACTGCCGCACGGCCGCACTGATCTCCCGGGACGGCGAGGTCGACTGGTTCTGCGCGCCCCGCTACGACTCCGCGTCGATCTTCGCCGCGCTGCTCGGAACCGAGGAACACGGTCGGTGGGCACTCGCGCCGCGGGACCCGAGCGCGACATCGACCCGTCGATACGCCGACGACACGCTGATCCTCGTCACCCGCTGGGAGACCGCCACCGGTGTCGCCGAGGTCCACGAGTTCATGCCGATCGACGGCGGGCGGGTCGATCTGGTGCGGCGGATCGTCGGCGTCGCCGGCCATGTGGAGTTCGAGACCGACCTGCGAATGCGCTTCGACTACGCGCGAGCGGTGCCGTGGGTCTTGCAGGCCGGTACCGACGAGGGACCGGGTCTGCGCGCCATCGCAGGACCCGACGCGGTCATCGTCCGCGGGGTGGCACTGCACGCCGACGGCAACGTCCACCGTGGGTTCTTCACCGTCGAGCCCGACGTCACCGTCGACCTCACCCTCACCTGGTATCACTCGTATCGCCCCGAACCCGAGCCGCTCGACGTCGGACGTGCGCTCACGCACACCCGGGACTGGTGGTCCCACTGGGCGAGCCGCATCGATCACACAGGGCCGCATCACGAGTTGGTGGTGCGTTCGCTGATCACGTTGCGCGCGTTGAGCAATCTCGACACCGGTGGCATCGTCGCGGCCGCCACGACCTCCCTGCCCGAGCAGTTCGGTGGCGCCCGAAACTGGGATTACCGGTATGTGTGGCTGCGCGACGCGTCGCTCACCCTGGAGGCGTTGGTCAATCACGGATTCCTGCACGTCGCCGAGCACTGGCGGATGTGGCTGATGCGCGCCATCGCCGGCAACACGAAAGAACTGCAGATCATGTACGGCATCGCGGGAGAGCGCGATCTCGAGGAACGGGAACTCCCCCACCTGCCCGGCTATCAGGGGGCCGCGCCGGTGCGGATCGGCAACGGCGCTGTCGATCAGTATCAGGGCGACGTGATCGGCGAAGTGCTGTGCGGGCTCGAGGCGGCACGCGCGGCCGGCCTGGCGGAGCTGCCCATCTCGTGGTCGTTGCAGAAGGCGCTGATCGAACAGGTCGAGGCCAATCTGGAACGGCCGGACAACGGCATCTGGGAGATGCGGGGCAAACCCCGAATGTTCACCCACTCCCGTGCCATGATCTGGGCGGCGTTCGACCGCGGTGTCCGCGGCAGCGAGGTCTACGGTCTGGACGGCTCACCGGATCATTGGCGTGAGCTGCGCGACCGCGTGCGTGCCGAGATCGACGAGAACGGCGTCGACCCGGCATCCGGACGATTCGTCCAGTTCGCCGGCACCACCGAGGTGGACGCCTCGTTGCTGATCCTCCCCCAGGTCGGCTTCTGCGCGTTCGACGACCCGCGGATGCTGGCCACGGTGGCCGAGATCGAAGCCACCCTCATGCGGGGTGGCCTGGTCCACCGCTATCGCACCACCACCGGCGTCGACGGGCTCGCCGGCGACGAACATCCGTTCATGGCGTGCACGTTCTGGATGGTGACGCAGTATGCGCTCAGCGGTCGGCGCGACGACGCCGACGAACTGATGGCGAGGGCCTGCGCCACCGCGAACGATCTGGGACTGTTCTCCGAGGAGTACGACGTCGGCGAGGGCCGTCAGGCCGGCAACACACCGCAGGCGTTGTCGCATCTGGCGTTCGTGCGGGCCGCGGATGCGCTGGCGTCGACGTAGTCGATTCAGCCGCATGCCGATCCGCGAATTCGCTGCGCAGACGGGGTGACGGCGCAAGGATGGAGGCGCGAGGAGTCTACGGGCAACGGCTGCCCGGGTCGGTGGTAGATGTCCCGCGTCCCATCCGCTTGGCACTGTGCTCGGCGACAGCGCCGCAACGAAAGACACCTCCGATGACACGAAAGATCATTGCCGTCCTCGCAGCCGTCGCCGCTGCAACCGGGATCGCACTCGCCGGAACGGGTCCCGCGACCGCGGCCTGCATGGGCAACGGGATCGACGATCTGACCGCCGAACCCTGCGGCGACTGACACCGCGCCCACCGAAGGCACGGACGCGCGCCCGTCGATCGCCGACTGTGCCCTGAATTTCACCGAGTGTGCCCGCGGCGGGCACGGTCGGTGAAATTCTGGACACGGTCGGCAATATCTGGGGCACGGTCGGGATGGCGCGGGTCGGTGGGACGGCGAGGTGGGACGGCGAGGTGGGCGGGGGCGGTCAGGCGACCTGACGCGCGAGTGCCACCATCAGGTCGGCGCGGGTGCCCTGCACCTCCGAGCACCGCAGCGGCTTGACCCGTTCGACGAGGATCTCGTCGGTCGCCGTCGGCAGCAGCGTCATGACCTCGTCGCAGAAGTCGTCGAGTGGCATCGCCCAGTCGGCGTCGGCCTGGCCGGGGGTGAGGTCGGTCTGCACGGCCGGTGGGACGAGTTCGAGAACACTCACCGACGTGTCGGCCAGTTGCAGGCGCAGGCTGTCGGTGAACGAGTGGATGGCCGCCTTCGTCGCGCTGTAGGTCGGGGTGCCGGCCATCGGAGTGAACGCCAGCCCCGACGACACCGTCACGATCGTCGCCTCGGGTTGCGCCTCCAGGAACTCGCCGAACGCGGCGACGAGACGCAGTGGGCCGAGGATGTTGGTCTCGACCTCGGCGATCGCCGTCGGCAGGAAGTCGGAGTGACGCAGGTTCTCACCGCGCATGATGCCGGCCATCGCGATGAGCACGTTCGTCTCCGGGAAGCGCTCCTGGACGTCTGCGGACACCTGGGCGACGTCGTCGGCGGCGGCAGTGTCGATGCGGACGGTCTCGATCCCGGGGTGCGCGGCACGGATCTCGTCGAGGAGTTCCGTCCGGCGCCCACCGACGATGACACGGTTGCCGGCCTCGTGGAGCCGGCGGGCCAGTCCCAGGCCGATACCCGATGTGGCCCCGGGGATGAAGATGGTGTTCCCACTGATGCGCATGATCTCCTCGTTTCGTCGTTCCGTCACCACCCACTTCACCGTCGACGCGGGGCGTCGACAAGGCAGTGGGGATCCGGGGACCGGCGATCCCTGGATGCCGGTGACCCGATCCGCCAGAGTGGTGCCATGGCGATCGACCGGGCCGGGTTGGCCGAGTTCCTCCGTACTCGACGTGCGGCGCTGCAGCCCGCGGACGTGGGATTGCCACCCGGCTCCCGACGACGCACCCGTGGCCTGCGCCGCGAAGAAGTCGCGATGCTCGTCGGCATGTCGACCGACTACTACGGCCGCCTGGAGCAGCAACGCGGACCGCAGCCGTCCGAGCAGATGCTGGCGGCGATGGCACGAGCGCTGCATCTGAGCCTCGACGAACGCGATCACCTGTTCCGACTCGGCGGGCACAATGCGCCAGGGCGGCGGTCGGTCGTCGATCATGTCGGTCCGGGGATGATGCGCATCGTCGACCGTCTCGCCGACACCCCGGCGATGGTGGTGAACAGTGCCGGTGAGACCTTGTTGCAGACCGCACCCGGGGTGGCACTGGTCGGCGAGGAGACCCACTTCACCGGTCTCCGCCGCAGCATCGCCTACCGCTGGTTCACCGATCCGGCCACCCGACAACGCTTTCCGGCCGACGACCACTCCCACCATGCTCGCGCCCACACCGCCCGATTGCGCGCGACGGTGACGCGCGAGGGGCCCGACTCGCGGGCAGCCGAGATCGCAGACGCCCTGCTGTCGGAGAGTCCCGACTTCGCCGAGCTGTGGCGGCGTCACGATGTCGCCGCCAGCCTGACCGACCGACGAAAACGTCTGCTGCATCCCGAACTCGGGCTCATCGAGGTCTTCTGCCAGACGCTCCTCGACCCCGACGGCACGCAGTGCCTACTGGTCTACACCGCCACTCCCGGCAGCGAGAGCCACGAGAAGCTGGCGATGCTGAGTGCGGTCACGGCCCCCTAGCCACCACTCCGCCCACCCCAGCCCGCAGACGTAGCGGACATCGGCGCCGGGAGACGGTTTCCGCTACGTCTGCGGGGTGGAGGTGAGGGGATAGCGAACGCCGGTCAGCTCCTCCGCTGTCTCCCACAGCCGTTGTCCCAGTTCGGGTTCGACGACGCGCGGACTGGGCAGGGCAAGCGCGGGCGGGCCGGTGAACTGCATGGGCCCTGACGGCCCGTAGTACTGGCCACCGATGACGCTCGGATCGATCGCCGCACGCAGCGACGGCAGTGCGCCCTCCGGTCCCTCCATGATGAAGGTGCGTCGTATCCAGTGCAGCGACGGTGTCGTGAAGAGCCACGACATGAGGGCGCCGGAATCGCGCATGACACCACTGTGGGTCGCGCCCGGGTGGGCGGCGACAGAGATCGGTGAGGTCAGTCCCGCGGCCGACAGCCGCCGCTGCAACTCCACGGCGAACACGAGTTGGGCGAACTTGGAGCGCGCGTAGGCCCGCGACGTGGTGAACGAGGTCTCGAGCCCGAGGTCGTCGAAGTCGATCGCGCCCGCGCGATGCGCGTTGCTGCCGACGGTGACCACCCGGGACGACCGCGCGGCCAGCAGTGGCTCGAGCAGCAGTCCGGTCAGCACGTAGTGGCCGAGGACATTGGTCCCGAAGTCCATCTCGAAGCCGTCGGCGGTCAGTTGGTGACGACCGGCCATCACCCCGGCGTTGTTGATGAGGACGTCGACCACCGGGTGGGAGTCGGCGATCTCGTCGGCCCCCTTGCGGACGGAGGCGAGGTCGCTGAGATCGAGCTGCACGATGTCGACACGCGCGTTCGGCACGGAATCGAGGACGTCGGTGCGGGCGATGTCGGCCTTCTCCACGTTGCGGCACGCCATCAGCACGTGCGCGCCGAGCCGGGCAAGATGTCGAACCGTCTCCAGCCCGATCCCCGAATTGGCACCGGTGACGACCACGGTCGTGCCGTCCATCCGCGGCGCCTGGGCCGGCCCCCATCCGCTCTTCGCCATGCTCCACCCCTGCATGCTCCATCGACTGTGACTCGCGACTCACATTGCCACAGGTCGCGCGCGGAGCGGCGCGGCGGTGTGTGATCCGCCCGTCATGGTGAAGACCGGTGTCGCGCGCCGTTCAGGCTGCCCGCGGGTGGTTCTTGCGGCACCACACCTCGACGCGGCCCTGATCCCCCGTCGTCACCGACACACGCTCGGTGATCGCCTCGATCAGGTGCCAGGCGAAGCCGTCGGTGGGTAGCGGCAGCTCGTCGGCGAGATGCCCGACGACGAGTACGTCGGTGCACTGCACGCGGGTGGTGACCGAACATGTCAGTCGCGCCGTGCGCGCCGAGCACGACACGACGAGTTCGGCGATCGCGTCGGCCGCCAGGGTCAGATCGGTGGCGGTATCGCCGTCGAGTCCCGCACCGTCCAGGACGACGGCTAGCGTCTCCTGCGGACCAGGGGCAACCGAGAGGACTCGGCAGCCACGTCGATCTGCACGGAAACATCGTGTGGTGATGGCATGTCACGTCCTGGTACCGGTAGACGGCTCGTCGTAGGTCGGCTCGTCGTACCCACGAATCCGGCGCCGCCAAACACATCGACCGATCCGATACCGCCGGTTTGACCGGCCGACCAGCCGGGAAAGCGAACCCGATGGAGACGCTTTGGCTCGATACCGCAGATCCGGCCGGCGTTCGGCGCCTGGTCACGGTGCCGGACAGCCTCGACGAGCGCCGCTACGACCACGTCGTCGTCGGTGGCGGGATCACCGGCTTGACCGCCGCCCTCCTGCTGGCCCGTGCGGGCCGGTCTGTGGCGGTGGTGGAAGCGCGGCACATCGGTGCGGGCGCCACCGGTCACACCACCGGGAAACTGTCGTTGCTGCAAGGCACGCGGCTGTCCTCGATCCGGCGCAAGCACAGCAGCCGGACGCTTCATGACTACGTGGAGGCGAACCGTGAAGGTCTGGGGTGGTTGACGCACTATTGCCGCGAGCGCGGAGTGCAGATCGAGGAGCGGGACGCAGTGACCTTCGCGACGACCGACTCGGGAGCGCGACGTGTCGCCGACGAGCATCGCGCCTGCCGCGAAGCCGGGCTCGACGTCGAGGAATTCGATTGTCCGGAGCTGCCTTTCCCGACATCGGCGGCGGTACGGCTGGTCGATCAGATGCAGATCGACCCGATGACCGTGCTTCGCGCCCTGGCCGAGGACCTCCGCGAGCGCGGCGGCGAACTGCACGAAGGGGTGCGCGTGCGCGGGCTTCGGCACTCACGACACGGCCACACCGTGCAGACCGACTCCGGCTCGATCACCGCCGAGTCCGTGGTGATCGCCACCGGTACACCATTTCTCGACCGCGGTGGCTTCTTCGCCCGTCTCCATGCGCAACGTTCCTACGCCGCCGCATTCAGCGTGCCCGGCGAGATCCCCCGCGACATGTATCTGTCCGCCGACGATCCGTCCGTGTCGCTGAGGACCGCGCCCCGTCCGGGCGCTCCGGACGACACCTTGCTCCTCGTAGGCGGATTCGGTCACGATGTCGGACGGACCGCCTCCGAAGCCGAGCACGTCGGGGACCTGATGAGATGGACCGGACAACACTTTCCCTCTGCTCGGCTGGTCGCACGATGGTCGGCGCAGGACTACCGCTCGATCGACGAGATGCCGTACGTCGGGTCTCTGCTGCCCGGCATCGACACCGTCCAGGTCGCCACGGGGTTCGCCAAGTGGGGTCTCGCCAACGGGGTGGCCGCGGCCCTCGCGATGACGGGACGCCTCCTCGGTTCTCGTCAGGCATGGGCACGGAGCTTCGACACCTGGCGAACATCTGAGATCGCATCCGCAGCGTCCGCGGCGACCACGAATCTGTCCGTCGCGACCCACCTCGTCGGGGGCTATCTCGCGTTGCTCGGATCACCCGATCAGTCGCCGAGCGAGGGGCAGGGTTCCGTCGGGCACGCCGGACTCACTCCGCGCGGGATCTGCCGTGTGCAGGGTTCGACGACGACGGTGACACCGATCTGCACCCATCTGTACGGCGTACTCCGGTGGAACGATGCCGAGCAGAGCTGGGACTGCCCACTTCACGGGTCCCGATTCGCCCATACCGGAGAGGTACTCGAGGGGCTGGCGACGCGGCCGCTGCCCAATACCGACACCTGACTCCTGCACGCGGCCCGAACGAGACGGGTCACCCGTCGCGACGTCCCACCACCGGACCGACCACCGGCCGTTCGAGGTTTCCGAGCGGACGCAGCACCTCGCCTGCGAAGACGCGCGCGATGATGTCGATCGCCCTCGCGTCGATCCCGACCAGTATCCGATCACGGCCGGCGAGCACTCCGGCCAGAATCGCGACCGCGGCCGCCGCGGGCCTGGTGCCCGGCAGACGACGATCGAATCCATGGGTGACATAGTCGCGGACACCGGGATCCATGGAGCGGGCGGTGCGGGCGATCGGGGTGTGGACGGCCCCCGGGCAGACGACGTGAACGCGCACGCCCGACTCTGCGGCACGGAGTTCGCCCTGCACTGTCTGGGTGAACCCTGGTGATCCCGGCGTTGTTGACCACCAGAGACGGCGGGCCGCGGCGGGCGACGACGTCGTCGGCATGATCGCGCACCGCCTGCATATCGACGACGTCGACACGGTGAGTCCGGACCGATGCCCCGGCCCGCCGGCACCGCGCGGCGGTCATCTCGAGGCCCGCACCGTCGACATCACTGAGCTCCAGCGCAACCCCGCAGCGGCCGAGCCGGCACGCCAGTTCCCGTCCCATCCCCGATCCGGCGCCGGTGATGACCACCGGTCGCTCCGCGCAGAGATCGCGCAGTCGTCGGTCCGTGACGCGTGGGTGCCAGAGCGCAGCTGTCATCGGCCGGTGATACCCGACACGACCCCCGTTCACGCACGATTACCACCCGCGTATGTGGGTACACCCGACCTCGACGATTTGTCGACGACGAAAGAGGTGGGGATGGAGACCGCGGATGCCGTGGTGGTCGGAGCAGGTCACCACGGCCTGATTGCGGCGGCCCGGCTCGCCGACGCCGGATGGGATGTCGTCGTCCTCGAGGCACAGTCCGAGGTCGGCGGCGCGGTCCGCAGCACCGAGCACACACCGGGTTACATCACCGACGTCTTCAGTGCGTTCTACCCCTTGGCTGTCGCGTCACCCGGCTTCGACGATCTCGATCTGACCTCTCACGGATTGCGGTGGAGCAGAGCGCCGCTGGCTTTCGGACACCCGAACGGTCCGGAAGATGGGCATGCCGCGGTCGTCCATCCCGATGTCGCAGCGACGGCTGACCAACTCGCCTCGTACGATCCGCGTGACGGCCAAGCGTGGCTCGAACTCGTGGAGCAGTGGCATGAGATCCGATCCGCGCTGCTGGGCCTGCTCTTTCGGCCGTTTCCGCCCATCCGCAGTGTCATCGGCCTGTTGCGTGCCGTGGGTACCCCGGCCGTGTTGCGGTTGGCACGATTCCTCGTGCTGCCGGCCGGGCAGATGGTCCGGGAACTGTTCCGTAGCGATCAGGCGCGACTGCTGATCCTGGGTAATGCACTGCACGCCGACATCCCGCTCGACGCTCCCGGCAGCGGCGTGATGGGCTATCTGCTGACCATGCTGGCCCAGGATTCGGGCTTCCCGGTACCGGTCGGCGGCTCCGGTCAACTGTCCGCGGCTCTGCGGCGCCGGTGTGAAACCGCCGGTGCACGTGTGGTCGTCGACAGTCCGGTCGAACGCATCGAGGTGACGGGCGGACGCGCGACGGGTGTGACGGCCCGGGACGGCCGCCGATGGCGTGCCCGACGCGCCGTCCTCGCCAATGTGTCCGCGCCGGCGCTCTACTCCCGCCTGCTGTCGCCGTCGGACGTGCCCGCTCGCCTTCTGACCGACCTCGAGGCCTTCGAATGGGACACGCCGGTCGTGAAGATCAACTACGCGCTCGACAGCAAGATCGGCTGGAACAGTCGCAATCTCGCCGGCGCGGGGACCGTCCACGTCGGTGCGGGTTTCGCCGACGTCACCCGCGCCACCGCCGACATCGAGACCGGGACGATCCCGGAGCACCCGTTCCTCCTGTTCGGACAGATGACGACTGCCGACCCGACGCGATCCCCCGACGGAACCGAGAGTGCCTGGTCCTACAGTCACCTTCCCCGCGGCTTGGTCGACGACCGCTCCGCTGAGATCCTCGCCGAGCGGATGGATCGCGTGATGGAGGAGTACGCACCGGGATTCGGAGCAAGCATCGTCGACCGACAGGTGCAGACACCCACCGAGCTACAGGCGTCCGATGCCAATCTGTTCGGCGGCGCGGTCAACGGTGGGACCGCACAACTGTTCCAGCAGCTGATCTTTCGTCCCACTCCCGGCCTCGGCGGTGCCGTCACACCCATCGACGGGCTCTTTCTGGCGAGCGCAGCCGCCCATCCCGGCGGCGGTGTCCACGGTGCATGCGGTACCAACGCCGCACGCGCGGCGCTCGGATCAGCAGGCGTCCGGGGACTACCGCGCCGATACCTCACCCGAAAGACACTGCATCACCTGATGCGGTGAGACAGGAGAGCAATGAACAAGGCCACCCGACGTACCGACGCGACACCGGCTCAGGTCTGGTCGGTGTTGTCCGATGGCTGGCTCTACGGATCGTGGGTCGTGGGTAGCTCACGTATCCGGGACGTCGATCCGGACTGGCCGCAGGCCGGCACCCGAATCCATCATTCGGTGGGCATCTGGCCGGTGCTGCTCGACGACGAGACGGTATCCCTGCAGTCCAAGGCCGGTCTACTGGAACTGTCCGCGGCGGCATGGCCGTTCGGCAAGGCGCGCATCGTGCTGACCGTCGAGAAGGAGGACGAGGGCACGCTCGTCACGATGGAGGAATTCGTGGAGACCGCCCCGTTGCGCTGGATACCGCCGATCGTCCAGCAGACGGCAATGGCACCGCGACTCGATGAGTGTCTGCGACGCCTCACCATGCTGGCGGAACGACACACCGCCTGACCGTTTCCCATCACGTCAGCGGGGTACCCGGGCACCATGCCCTCAGCACTTGCCATCACCTGCACACTCAAACCGTCACCCGCACCGTCAAGCAGCGAACTGATTGCGCGGCAAACGCTCGACGCGCTCTCCGCCCAAGGCGTTCGCGAAACCATGATCCGCGCAGTCGATCACGACATCCTCCCAGGAGTCGAGCGGACCATGGGCGAGGGCGACGCGTGGCCCGAGATTCTGGACCGTGTACTCGACGCCGACATCCTGCTCGTGTCGACGCCGACATGGCTGGGACAGATGTCGAGCGTCGCCCATCGGGTCCTCGAGCGGCTCGATGCCGAGATCTCGCAGACCGATGACGCGGGACGACCCAGCATGGTAGGCAAGGTGGCGATGTGCGCTGTCGTCGGCAACGAGGACGGTGCACACAAGATCATTGCGGACGTCTTCGGGGCGCTGAACGACATCGGCTTCAGCGTGCCGGCCCAGGGCAGCACCTACTGGAACGACGAGGCGATGGGTGGCCGCGACTTCAAAGACCTCGACACCGTCCCCACCGCGGTCGCCGATGCCACGAATGCCGCCGCACGCAACGCCGCTCACCTCGCACGCCTGTTGTCCGACAACACATATCCGGCATACCAGTGAACGATCACCCCGGCAGGGTCTCGCCGCCGATGGGTGCGAGAACCTCGCCCGAATAGTACGACGACAGCTGATCAGCGGCGAAGAACACGTAGGACGGCGCGATCTCATCCGGCTGTGCCGCCCGGCCGTAAGGGACCTGTGCGCCGAAGTCGGCCACTTTGTCAGCGGGCATGGTCGCCGGGATGAGGGGCGTCCACACCGGCCCCGGAGCAACACAGTTGACCCGGATTTGCCTGTCCAGCAACGCCTGTGCGAGTGAGTACGTCAGGGCGGTCACCGCACCCTTGGTCGCTGAGTAGTCGATGAGTTGCTTGTTGCCGCGTAATCCGTTGATCGATCCGGTGTTCACGATCGCTCCCCCGCGGGTGAGATGGGGGACGGCGGCCCTGGTGGTGTGAAAGAAGCTGTCGATGTTGACATCGAACGTCCGGCGCCACTGCTCGGGCTCGAGTTCCATGAAGTCATCGACCGGGTTCTGGAACGCCACGTTGTTGACCAGGACATTGAGCGATCCCAGATCCGAGACGGTTCGCTCGACGATGTCGGTGCAGTGCGCAGCGTCCGCGAGGTCGCCGGCATACGTTCTCGCCCTCCGCCCTTGCGCCTCGATGAGCTCAGCGGTCCGGTGGGCGTCGTCGGACTCCTCGAGGTAGGCGATGGCGACGTCGGCCCCTTCCTTGGCGAAGGCGACGGCGACCGCGCGCCCGATCCCGGAATCGCCTCCGGTCACCAGTGCCACCTTCCCCGCCAACAGGTCTCGGCCGCGATAGTCGCGCATTTCGTCACGGGGTTCGTCGGGCATCTCCGCAGTGCGGCCGGGGTACTCGATGGTCTCGGGCGCATGCTGCTGCTCGTCGCTCATGAGGCCGGGACTACCCGGGCCTCACACCCGGCAAACGCGACGGGTCTGACGCCGCGCTTCGAGTTTGCCACCCCGGGGCCCGGTCGGCGACACGACTGTGGTCGAGGTTTGACGTCGATGTCCATCGGGCACGCTGCCGTCACGATCGGCGGGTACACCATCCGAGGAGGACCACATGCGCGCAGTCACCTGGCAGGGCAAACGAGATGTGACGGTCGAGAACGTTCCCGACCCGAAAATCGAGGAACCGACGGACGCGATCATCAAGGTGACGTCGACCAACATCTGCGGCTCGGATCTGCATCTGTACGAGGTGTTGGGCGCGTTCATGCAACCCGGCGACATTCTCGGTCACGAACCCATGGGCGTCGTCGAGGAAGTGGGCAGTGACGCCGGGCATCTGGCTGTCGGTGACCGCGTGGTGATCCCCTTCCAGATCTCGTGCGGCGCATGCCATATGTGCGGTCAGGAGCTCTATACCCAGTGCGAGACCACCCAGGTCCGCGAGCAGGGCATGGGTGCAGCGCTGTTCGGCTATTCGAAGCTGTACGGGTCGGTGCCCGGCGGTCAGGCCGAATACCTTCGGGTGCCCCAGGCCCAGTTCACACATATCAAGGTTCCCGGGGAGGCCCCGGATTCCCGCTATGTCTACCTGTCGGACGTCCTGCCGACGGCGTGGCAGGCGGTCGCCTATGCCGACATCCCACCGGGCGGTTCGGTGACAGTGCTCGGACTCGGACCGATCGGCGACATGGCGGCCCGTATCGCCGCCTATCACGGTGCCGACGTCATCGCCGTCGATCGGGTACCGGAGCGACTCGCGCGTCTGGACGCACGTGGGATTCCGACGATCAACTTCGATGAGGTCGACGACCTGGGTGACGTCATCCGCGATCGGACCAACGGTCGCGGCACCGACGCAGTGATCGACGCCGTCGGCATGGAGGCTCACGGCTCACCGATCAACAAGTTCATGCAACAGGCCGTCGGGCTTCTTCCGGACGCGGTGGCCGAACCCTTGATGCAGCAAGCGGGCGTCGATCGGCTCGCGGCCTTCTATTCCGCGATCGACATCGTGCGACGCGGCGGCACGATCTCCCTGAGCGGGGTTTACGGTGGCACTGCCGACCCGATTCCCATGCTGACACTCTTCGACAAGCAGATCCAGTTGCGCATGGGACAGGCCAACGTGAAGAAGTGGGTTCCGTCGATCATGCCCCTGCTGCACGACGACGATCCACTCGGTGTGGATTCGTTTGCCACGCACGAACTCCCGCTTGACGATGCGCCGCACGCCTACGACATCTTCCAGAAGAAGGTCGACGGGGCCGTGAAAGTCGTCCTCAAGCCGTGACTGAGCTGTGCACGCCGCTCAGCAGACGACCTTGATGGTGTCGAAACGCGGGTCTGCCACATCCGGCAGGTTCATGCCCGCGTGCTTGCCGGTCCGCAGGTAGTCGAGCACAGCGTCGTTCAGTACCTCTCCCGGCACCACGACGGGAATTCCCGGCGGGTAGGGCGTGACGAGTTCACCGGCGATCCGGCCTGCGGTCTCGCGCACCGGCACGAACTCGGTGTCACCGAAGAAGGCGTCGCGAGGAAGCCAGAGCTTCACCATCGCGGTCGAGGACTCGGCCACCAACCTGGCGACCCATGCTGCGATCGCCCTGTCCGGGGCACGTCGCAGCGAGCAGTTTCGCAGCGCCCTGGCGAGTCGCGACATCATCGGGCAGGCCAAAGGCATCCTGATGGAACGATTCGACGTCGACGCCATCGCCGCGTTCGACCTGCTGCGGCGACTGTCGCAAGAAACCAATACCCCGATCGCCGAGCTGGCCGAGCAGCTCGTGTCCACCGACCATCCGTCATCCTCCTGACTCGTCGCCACCACGTTTATCCGGCCGGCCAACGGGTAGACAGTGCAGGTACGGCACCCTCGCCAGCGGCCATCGCCGGCGCCGGCCGACGATCGAACTCGTCGTGCGTCACCGAACGCCAACTGGCGGTCTCGATCAAGCGAACCGATGACGCGCGACCCGTGTATCGCCCGAGGAAGCCCTTCTGCCCGAGAATGATTCGGCGCGCAGTGTGCCTGTCCTCGTGGGACGTCATCACACCCGCTCGTCGGACTCGGTGCTCAGCTCCTCACGCAGGGCGGTCAACGTCCGCGACAGCAGACGGGAGACGTGCATCTGCGAGATGCCTACCTCAGCGGCGATCTCGCTCTGCGACATGGCGTGAAAGAATCGCAGCGACAGTATTCGCCGTTCACGATCCGGAAGGCGCTCCAAAGCCGGTCGCAGCGTGACGAATTCATCGACACGTGACAGATGTTCGTCATCGTCGCCGAGGGTCTCCCGTATCGAGCGGCCTTCGTCGTCGTCAGGCTCGGCGTCGATCGACTTGGCGTTGTACGCCGACCGCGCCATGAGGCCGTCGATCACCTCACTCACCGGCAGATCCAGGTACTCGGCGAGTTCACTCGGCCGCGGCGAGCGACCGAGACGCTGCACCAACTCGTCACTGGCCTTCCCGATGCTCAGGGACGTCTCCTTGGCGCGACGAGGCACTCGCATCGACCACATGGTGTCGCGGAAGTGCCGACGCACCTCACCCATCACCGTCGGAACAGCGAACGACAAAAAGCCTGCTCCGCGCTCCGGATCGAACCGATCCACCGCGTTGACCACCCCGATGCGCGCGACCTGCAACAGGTCGTCGAAGGCCTCACCACGATCGCTGAATCGCCGCGCCACATGCTCGGCAAGCGGCAGGCACCGCTCGACCGCTGCGTCCCTGATCTCAGCCTTGACTGCCGGATCCGCCTCGTCGCGCATGGCCTGCACGGTGCCCACGACGTCTGCGTAGTCATCATCTCGGGAGCCATGTGGCTTCTGCGGCGACGAAGACGACAATCAGCACCTCCCGAGGAATGGGTGACAAGACGGCTTGGGTTCGACGACCTGGTTCCGTGAACGACACTACGTTCTACCCGCCACCGATCGACATCAAACATCTCTTGAAGACCGAGGGCCTGAGCCGTACGGTGAAAGGCAGCGGTTCAGTCAGCAGCTGCAGGCGGACGGGACCAGCCGAGGCTGCTCTGCCCACTATTCCCGTCTGACTCGATGACTACAGAGGACGGGCACGCGCATGACTTTGAACGCTCACGTTTCTTTTCGATCGGCGGACGTTTCCGCCGTCGCCCGACAGGCCGGACGCAACCTCGTTGCAGGCAGGATGTACTGCGTACAACGGTTCACCGGTGACATCGACATGCAATCGGCCGCCGACTTCACCGCCGCTCTCGATCGAGTGCTGGCCGGCCGGCCAGAGGGTGTGGTCCTGGATCTGTCAGGTGTGGACTTCTTGAGCGCGTCGGGCCTCGCGATTCTGTCGCGCTTCTGCACGGACGCCGAGAGCCATGGCATCCCGGTGGCTGTCGTCGGCGGACGGACGGTGACACGTCCGATCGAGGCATGTGGATTGGCCGGGACGTGCCATGTTTTCGACACGGTAGGCGAGGCGGGCGCAGCCATGGCCGAGCAGGTGCACCACTGACAGCTTCCTGAGCGCGACCCGGCAGGTTGCGTGTAGGTCAGGCGCGGTGTTTGGCCAGCTGCACGGTGACCTGTCGGTCGCCTTCGGCATCGGAGTACGAAACGGTCTGCGCGTCGGTCACGGTCTCCACGACGCGCCAACCGAATCCCGATGTGTCGAGCCCGAGTTCGCGACTGACGACTCCGTCGACCTGCACCACCGCACCCTGCGGGCCGACGTTCAGCGAGATCGACAGCCTGCTCTCCGACGCGGCGACCATGATCAACTGCGAGCAGATCTCGTCGATGCCGAGGTTGACGTCGGCGACGTCATCGACCGACCAGTCATCGATGAACAACGTCCGCTCCACCATCGAACGAACAATCGGCAACCGGTCGGAACGAGCCGGCACCGACAGTTCGACCGGCGCCTCGGCCGCGTGGGTCAACTCCCCGATCACCTGCCGTTCGGCGGTGGCTCCGCTGTTCTCACTCACAGATACTCCTTGTGTGCCCGACCGTTGCGTCACGACATTCTTACCCGTGCGACGGCTCGTCGAAACCCTTCGGTTGGTCTATCCCTCGTTCAGTCGTCGGCGGTCCTCGTCGGCGGTGCGACGCCGCATCCGCTCACGGTACCCATACGTTGCCCTCAGCACGTCGTCGAAACTGTCCGCGCTCGACCCGATTCCTCCCGCGAACATGCCCATCGATGTCGCCAGCCAGGCGAGGGCCATGTAGTTCGTGATGCCGACAGGATGACCGAGAGTGCCCGCCATGTACTCGGAGTCGATGACCGCGATCGCGGCGACAAGCGTGGCCACGAACAGACCCGCATAGAGAACCACGGCGCTCGAGACCACGGTGCAGGCGGTCACGGTGTTGTACATGTGGATACGCCACGCCGATTTGTCGTTTCCGTGCTCCCACAGCCGATTGTTGACGATCAGCCAGGTAGAGGTGAGCACCACGGACAGAACCGCGATCAGACCGAGCCGCCACGGACTCAGCGCGTTCGCCATCGACCAGATGGTGGAGAAGAACACACCGAATGACGCGGCTGCTGCTGCCGCCGCGGTGAGGCCGGTCAGTGTGGGTATCAGGCGCCACGGCCGGTTGCCGCGCACCATCCCCGCCACGACACGCAGATGACTCAAGATACCGCGATCGAACAGGAACTCGGTGGCCCCGTCGCCCGACCGCTCCCAGGTATGTGCTCGCCGCAGGCGGTCGGCTTGTCCGCCCATCATCCGGTCGACGATGGCGGTGACGATTCGGGGCATCGCCCGACCCGGGAACAGCCCCAGTGCGGGCGAGGAGATCACTGCCGCTGATCTCTCGTGGTCGATCTCCACGGCGACGACGCGTTTGCCCAGCACCCTGGGCGATTCCGTGACGAAGATGACCGCATCCGTGTCCTCCACCGCGTCCGTGACGGCCCCGGTGGCCAGATCGTCTCGGGGAGGCATCTGCAAGGTGGTTTCCGGGGCGAGCGTGACACCGCGGTAGTCAAGGGTGCGGTCGGTGAGAACCTTCTCGATCGTGTCCTCGGCCTGATCCGCTGCCGATGCCGGAAGACCGGGCTCCACCACCAGACGGACGCCGTCGAAGCGCGGAAGTCGTTGTGCTCTGGTCACGATGGGGCGGTACCCACTGCGGCGGTGGATCAATCGCACGTTGCTTGCTCAGAGATCAATCGCACGTTGCTTGCTCAGAGAAGGCCAGCGCGATCCCCTGGGTTTGGATCGAACACGTGCGGGTAACCGACCGCTCTGATCCCCGTCGGTGGAGAACGGAGCGACCATGGCCATCTGCGACGTCTGCGGGAATGACGACGACCACAGCATGACAATCACGATCAACCGAGACGACAGGGACGTCCACGGCACCTTCGACAGCTTCGAGTGCGCGATCACCGCACTGGCGCCGCTGTGCGCGCACTGCGGATGTCGAGTGATGGGTCACGGTGTTGCGATCGGATCAGCACTCTATTGCTGTGCGCATTGTGGACAACAGGTCGACGACGTCGTCGTCGCGCACGGGGCAGCCGTGCGTGAGCGGCGCGCGACCTCCGTCTCGGGCACGCTCGTCGAGGACGGCCAAGGAAGGACTCCCGGATGACTCAGAACAAGAACGGCCGCGCCACCGACGCGTCGACGCACAAGGACACCGGCGAGATGCGCGATGGCGAGACTGCGCGCCGCCCTGCACCGTATGCCAAGGCGCTCAAGGCGATCGGATTCGCCGGCTATCTCGTTGTGATCGTTGCTGTCGTCCTCGTCGTGCTGGCGATCGGCTCGGCGGCGGGTGACCACTCGTCCGCCCCGTGGTGGGGTTTGAGCGCCGCGATCGTCGCCGTGGTCGCGATCGCGCTCCTCGGTACGAGCCGCTATGTCTCCGCACGCCAGCCGGGAGATACACGGATTCAACAGGATCCACTGCAGCCCGAGGTGACCGTCGAGGAGGAGCAGCACTACGAGGAGCTGTACCGCGACGACGAGCCGGGTCGGTGACGTGACCTCGGTCGCCGATCGGGACGACCCGACGACAGCACCTCTGTTCACCTCCACAACGCCGACGATCTCCGACCTTCTCGACCACGGCAAGGTCTATCGGCCACAACATGATTCGGACCTGTTGGTCGAGGCGGTCCAGAACAGCGATCACGCCGTCGGCGCCGCGGCGGCGGACTTGTGCACCGGTAGCGGTGTGATAGCTCGTGCGATCGCCCACCTCGGTGCTCGATCGGTGGTCGCCGTCGACGCGTCGGACGATGCTGTCCGTGTGGCACGGGCACTCTGTACCGACTCGGCGGACCGGGTCGCAGTACGTCACGGCGATGTGGCGACGTTTCGTGGCACGTTCGACCTCGTGACCTGCAACCCGCCGTACGTTCCGTCGCCGCCGGACGGACGAATCCAGGAACCCGGGTTACCGCGTGCTGCGTGGGAGGCCGGTATAAACGGGCGTGCGGTGCTCGATGTGGTGTGCTCGGCGGCCGCCGACCTGCTCAAGCCCGGTGGCAATATGTATGTGGTGCAGTCCGAATTCGCCGGCATCGAGGCTTCCGTAACAGCTCTGCGCTCATCAGGACTCGTTGCCGACGTCGTTGTGGAGCGGCACATACCCTTCGGGCCCGTGCTGTCGGCGCATGCCGCGTGGCTGGAAGCCAACGGTCGGTTGGAGAAGGGGCGGCGCGTCGAACTGCTGGCCGTCATCCGTGCGCACAAACGACCGGTGCCGACGCGACCACAGTCCCGATGAGCGAGCGACAGCCGGAACGCCTTCCGGTTCGGGTGATCCGCGGGGGGCCGGTGCTCATCCCGGGGCCCGTGGACATCGAACTGCCCGACGGCACGCGCGTGCAGTCGGATCGCTTCATGGTGGCGGTGTGCGCGTGCGGCCGAAGTCGTCGATACCCCTTGTGCGACACCAGTCATCGACGTCGACGTCGTGACGGATGACGTCGGTTGCACCCTCGGCCTTCGCCCGTCTGCCGCTCAGACCGGCGCGCCGCACATGCCGCTGCGTTGCGAGATCAGATGACGGAGAACGTATCGCCACCCGTGACGTTTGACGTCATCTGTCAAGCGCCCGACGCCGCACGATAGCACTGTACCGGCGCGGACAACCCCAGCTGCGACTCGCCCTTGTCATCTCAGGACAGGCGTTCCCGCGTCCCAGACAGCTTGCAGGTTCGCGTCGAACGCATCCTCCACGAGGAGGAATGCACGAATACCGAACACGACATCGGATTCGAGCTCGGGCTCCCCTTGGATCAGTGACCCCACGACATCGGTGCGCAAGATCTGCTCGTGTACCGCATCGGCTTCGACGTGCTCACGATAGAAGTGCCGGCATGCCTCCGGCGCGTCCAACTTTTCGAGGCCCGTCAGCAGCCGCTGTGAGCCGGGCGGCGACGTGATCTCCGTGGCGGCCAGATGGCCCACCGCGGCCGCCCGCGACGCACGATGAAGACCGAAACCGCTCATGAGATTGACCGGGGCCAGCGCCCAGCCCGGCACGGCGTCGAGGTAGCCGAGATAGGCCGAGTCGAGGTCGGCGGCCTCCAACAGGTCCGCGAACAACTCCTGGTGGACCGCATCGCCGCGGCCGCCACCGAATTCGTCGAACTCGACAGCGACGAACGCAGCCTTGGTGGCGCCCCGCAGGCGCGGAATGGCCCAGGCGTGCGGGTCCGCCTCCTTCAGGTGGTACAGCGACCTCAGCGCGAACAGCTCTCGATACTGCTCCCAGGTCCCGCTGTCCCGCAACCGGAAAGACACGCCATCACCGGTCGTCGGCTCGATGCTCAACTCGGCCATCTCCGACTCCGCCGACGACCCCGCCAGATCGCCGACGTCGGTTCGCACGGACTCGAAGAACCTGTGCTCGAGTTCCCGGCGGTAACGCAGGATGTCCGGGTCCCACTCGCGATCGTCGTCGACATCGACGAAACCCATGTAGTGGAGTTCATACGCCACGTACAGGGCGAGCTGCAGATCGTCGCCATACGGGCGGGCGCCCTCCAGATCGGCGGGCAGTCCCACCGGAGTGCCGTGCCGGAGCGAATCGATCAGACGCCCGGACAGCGGCCCTCTCGGCGACGGGAGCGTCGGATGCGCGACCGCTCTGCTGGTCGTGATGGACATGTGTACCTCTGTTCCGGTCCGCTGCGGATGGCCACGCCTGCCGTGTGCGACACGAATGAGTCGAACGTGGGCTGACGAGACGACGGACGATCAATCCGGCGGTTCGGCGTCGCCGCCCGTCTGATCGTCCGGCTCCTGGTCGGCTGCCGGATCGACGACCGGTTCCTTTCCCGGATCGGGCGTGCTGACGTGCTTGTCCTCCAGTTCGTCGACCTTCTCGCGCGCGTCGTCGGGATGCTGCGTGCCGTCGGCCGGGTCCAGCGGTTCCTGCGTGGTGTCGGGTTCGGACGTCATGGGAGCACCTTCCGTCGGATGATGCGGCACGCACATGTGCATGCCGCATCGGCTGAGCGTGCCCTGACCGTTTTCCCCGGCCCCCGTCGACCCAAACCTCGGTCGTCAGGCGCCGGTGTCGAGATGGGGGTCGGCCACCGGTTTCGACTCGGCCGATCCGCGCTGGCGAAAGACGATGGACAGCAGGACGATGGCGGCAACCCGTCGCCACCGCCAACCAGGACTTCGACGACCATCAAGAGCTCCACGGCGACACCACACGTTGTCGGCGAACCAGTTTTCCACGGTCAGCGATACGGCGAGGCCGCCACGCGCGTGCCGACAGCGAGTTCCCACCGAGGTCGAAGAGATCGAGGCAGTCCTCGCGTCCGTCCGTGCCGGGCGAGCATCACGTCGAACTCGAGCCGGGCGTGGAACTGCTCATCGGGCTCGAGGCGATCAGCAAACCCGACGACAAGGGGATGCGCACCGGCACATGCATCCTCAGCAGTCAGCTACGGGGCCGGTGCAGGTGCGTGATCGCTCGGTCGACACCATGTGCCGCCGCGGAGAGGCCGATGGGTCCAACCCACGTCACGTCGATGCGCCCTTTGCCGGTGTGGCGTCGTTGGGAATCGGCGCCGGCGACGAGGTCGCTGCCGGCGTGGCGGTCGTCGCCATCGAGGCCATGAAGATGGAGGCGACCATCGCCGCGCCCGTCGCTTGGGAAGGTCACGCAGCTGGCGATCGACTCGGTCGCCGAGGTCGCACCCGACGACCCGCAGGTCGAGATCGGTTGACACAACGTGTGATCGACGACACGGCCGTCCCGCCGGCGACGTCGATGCCCACCATCCGTACTGCCGTACCTTCAGCACCGCCAAGGCAGCCGGGTGCGGCCGATCCCCCTGGCCAACCGAAAAACTGATCACTGCCCAGCAGCCGCGCACCAACGCCCTTGACAGTGCGGGTGCCGACCGGGACCGGCGGGCGGAAGCGTGACACCGGCGTCGCCAGTTCCAGTCACTGAGCCGCCCCGTCGGCCACGAGAAACAGGGAGGATCACTTACCCGCTCCCCAAATAGATGCCAGCCAAATGGATCTGACGGTGTCAAGCATTCTGCGCGTTTGCTCGACGGTATTCTTCTCGAGACGGTCTTTGTAGTACATGTGCAAGGTCATCTCGAGGAGCGACTCAACCAGATTGGGCACATCCTGCGAGGAAGGGCTGGCACGACCGTCGGCGATGTCGCGTAAGATCTGCTCGATCAGGATTCCCGAAAGACGTCGGTTCCACACCTGCCACATCGAAGCGATTTGATCATCGAGTGGGATTGCCTGGATCGAGGCGATGAGCACAGCCTCATGCTCGTGCCATACGTCGATGGTGCTCGCGGCCGTACGGCTCAGAAAATCTGCCACCACCTCGTTATCCGTACGCGCAAACGACTGCACGCGTTCCATCAGTTCAGACCAGATCTCGGTAGTGGCGACGGCCAAAGCCGAGTACTTGGACTCGAAGTAGAAGTAGTACCCGGATCGGCGGACCCCCGCGGCGGCAGCAATCTCGCCGACAGTCAGTTCACCGATCGGACGGGTGGCGAGGAGGTCGGCGAGGCTATCGAGGATCGCTCGACGTTGGCGCTCGCCCTTGCTCAGAGTTCTGCGGTCGCCAAGGAGCACGCCGTCACCGGGATGTGCGCGAGCTTGACTTCTCGACATACTGTCGACTATATCGGTTACCACCACGCACCGATGACCCCCACGAGTCGCCGCTGAGCGATGTGCCTGCCGTCGAACACCAGTCAACTCGGCTGCCCACGCACCGTCACGTTCGATCCTGCCGGCGTCGTAGGCCAGGGGTCCACGCCTGCGGCGGGAGGCGATCGATGACGGTGGCCGTGGTCTCTGCGTTGATTGCCGATAGCACCGCGGCAGCGTCGGCGGCCAACGCAGTGACCGACCGTGACACTCTGGGATCAGAACCAACGCGACCGAACACCGCCGGATGGCGCGGACCTGGTTGATGTCGGCCAGACAGTCGCCACCCAGGTAGCGAGGTCGAGCAGCATCTTTCCCGGATCATGGGTTGCGAGGGCTTGCGCCACGGCACCAAGGTGGTCGATGACCGGCCGCTCAGACCGGCTTTCTCGGCCGCTGCAGCAGGACCGTCGCCCGGCGTGCGACACCACCCCGGTTCCGAAGCCATATACCGACAACGGCGAGTACGGCGACGGAGACTTGACTCACTGCGAATGACGCTCCTCGACCTGGACTGATTATCGCTGCGGTAAGCCGAATCACCCCAGGTCGAGGGGCGGTTCTTCACTCGCGACTCGACATCAGCGTGAAAGCCCCGAGGCTAACTCGCCAGGACCGTCGTCAGAAAGCCGGATACTGCGTCGAGCCCTTGGTTGTATGAGTGCAGGCCAGGCATGGTCATGAATCCATGAAACGTGCCGTCAATGCGCAGCACCTCGACGGGTGTGCCAGCCTTGTCGAGCAGTGCGGCGTAGTTCAGGCCGTCGTCACGTAATGGATCACGCCCAGCAACTACCACCAGAGCCGGGGGCAGACCGCCGAACGAAGCGGCGTTCGCGGGCGTGGCCCGGGGGTCGGTGCGATCCTTCGTGCTGGTGAGATACTGGTCCCAGAACCACAGCGTGTCGACGACGGTCAACACCGGTGCCTGCGCATTGTCGATCCAGGATGGCCGCTCCACGGCGTATTCGGTGGCGGGGTAGAGCAAGACCTGAGCCCTGAGCGGCGATTCGTGGCCCCGATCGAGATGGGTGATCGCAGCGGAGATGTTGCCGCCAGCGCTGTCACCTCCGATCGCGATCCGCGTGGTATCGACCCCGAGGTCGCGACCACGGTCCCGAACCCAGGCCAGAACCGCGTTGACTTCGTCGACAGGCACTGGGAACTTGTTCTCGGGTGCCATGCGGTAATCCACCGATACGACCGCGATACCGGCCGCCGAGGCGATACTGCGGCACAGATGGTCGACCCCACCATTGAGCGAGCCGAAAGTCCATCCGCCCCCATGGATGTACAGCAGAACCGGCACCGGGGCCGACGATTCCGGCCGGTACATTCGCACGGGGATGTCTCCATGCGGCCCGGCGACTGCGCGCTCGGTTACCTCGTGCACCGCCGGTCCTGGCGGGGCCTGAGAGTCGCTGACGCGGCCGAACTCCCGGACACCGGCAACACCGAGGCCTGACAGTCCGCCCGGCACGGCCATGGCGAACTGCTCGGCAGCCAGCTGAGCGTCGGGATCGAGCGCGGTCTCAAACTGAGATGTCATCACATTCCTTTCAAACAACCGTCGTCGTGGCGGGCGCGAGTACGAGACCTTCGAATTCTCCTGTGGCCCACCATGTGTCGATCATGTCCCAGAACTCCACTTCACTGACATTATGGACATCGTTGAAGAATCCTCGACTCACATCGCCTTGCCCGCTGTAGTACCCCGGCGTGCAGTTGGATAGGTATGCGAGTCTTTGTTGGCCAGATTGTCGTGTGAGTTCGACCCATTCGTTCTGTGCTGCAAGCGTTGGCTCGACGGTGCCGATACCGGCACCTTGCGCATGGGCGACAACCCGAGCGGCGTGTCGGGCTTTGCGGTCAAGCATGTAGGTGTAGTTGACCACGTAGGCATTCTGGCTCAGACCCAACTCGATGAAGTTCGGAAAACCATACGTGAAGAATCCATGCAAGGTCTTGGCACCGTCGCTGAAATGGGTGCGCAGCGAAAGCGCGTCACGCCCGATGATGTCGTATCCGTACCGGTCGGTGGGCGTACTGCCCGTCTCAAATCCGGTCGCGAATACTATGCAATCGACCTCGTAGTGTTGACCGTTGACGACAAGACCTGTGGGCGTAATGCTTTCGACACCGTCCGGCGCAGCAACCAGGTGCACCGTGGGCTTGTTGAACGCTGCCAGGTATTCATCGTTGAATGTGGGCCGTTTACAAAGGAACCCGAACCAGGGCTTCAGGGCGGCTGCGGTTGCGGGATCGGCAACCTCGTCGTCGACGCGTTCATGGATTTCGCGCATCAGCTGCATGTCGGCTATCGCAGCCAGAGCCATCTGGTCCTCGACCGGAAGTGTCTCGATAGGTACATCGATCAGATGCTGCCCACTCAACGCCGGCATCAGATGCGTCCAGATGTCATCGACGAGGTTTTCGTCCTGGTGATGCCCGTTGAGGACGCTCAAGAAGTTGTGGTGCCGGTCGTATTGCCAGCCCGGGCCGAGGTTGGCAGCCCACTGCGGATCGGTGAGCCAGTTGTTGCGGGCACCAACAACGCTCGGGGTGCGCTGCACCACGAACAGTTCCTTGGCATCTTCGGCCAAGAAGGGCACCGCCTGAACGCCGGTCGCGCCGGTCCCGACAATCGCGACGCGCTTGTCATGAAGGCCCACAAGATCACCCGCTGGACTGCCCCCGGTGTAGTCGTAGTCCCAGCGGCTGGTGTGGAAGATTCGCCCGGTGAACTCGGCGATTCCGGGCACTCGGGGTACTTGCGGCTTATTCAAGGGGCCGTTGGCGCGCAGCACGAAACGGGCGTGCAACAGATCATCGCGGTCAGTACGGATTTCCCACCGTTGCTGATCCTCGATCCAGACCACCGAGGTCACGTTGGTCTGAAACAACGTAGCCGGGTACAGCTCGTAGTGTGCGCCGATACGCTGGGCGTGTTCGAAGATCTCGGCACCGTCGGCATACCGTTTGGTCGGCACGTATCCGGTCTCCTCCAAGAGAGGCAGATACACATGGGACTCGACGTCGCACTGCACTCCTGGGTAACGATTCCAGTACCACGTGCCACCGAAATCACCTCCCTGCTCGATGATTCGGAAGTCAGTCACCCCGTTGCGCATCAGGTGAGCACCGGCCAGCAATCCGCCGAATCCACCACCGAGAATCGCCACCTCGAGGGTCTCTGTCACTGACTGGCGCTCGCTACGAGGGGTCCACGGATCACTATCGTCGAGTTCGACTACATCGGTTAACCCCTGGAACTGGCCCAGATTCTCCTTGCGAATGCGTTTGGCGCGCTCACTGACATAGCGCTGACCAACTTCTACCGGATCGAACTCCACAGCCACAGTAGTTCCGGAAACGGGGAGTGTAACGGTCATTGTACGAATTCCTTCTGGTCGATACGGATGACGTGGGCGGATCTTCCTCGGAGGTAGGTCACGGCGGCCCTTGGCTCTTCGGCCGCCCGTCTGGGCAGCTGCACTAACGGGGCCGCGCCGCGCCTACCACCAGAGCAATAGTTGACAGGTGGTCAATTTCTGAGAACACTGTGTCATATTGAGGCACAGATCACAAGGGGCAGGATGGTCATGAATGATCACAGACGGGCAGGAGAGCCGCATCCAGCGACCGCTCCGCCCTGTCCACAGCGCCACGCGCATGCCGAAGCTGCGGCACCAGAACCACCGCGGTTGATGGCGGAGTTTCTCGGACAGCCGCGGGGCGCACATCGTCGTCGGCTACGGGTACTTCCGGGCCGACAAATCCTGTGTCGAACGTGACCACTCGACGAGACGTCACGCCCGACTCACTGTGCACCGCGTCTGCGGTGGTCACAGCCGTATTGCTATGACTCAAGGAGGTTTCATGACCATTCCGTCCTACGCCCAGGGCACATCTGCGCCCGGACTGCTACACGAGACGATCGCCCAGAATCTGACGCGCACCGTCGCCGCGCACCCCGACCGTGACGCGCTTGTCGAGGTCACCACCGGACGCCGATGGACGTACCGCCAGTTCGCCGCAGACGTAGACAGACTCGCCACTGGACTCTTGGGCCTCGGTGTCCGACCCGGCGATCGGGTCGGGATCTGGTCCCCGAATTCCGCCGAATGGACGCTCGTGCAGTACGCGACCGCACGCCTCGGCGCGATTCTGGTCACGATCAACCCTGCGTATCAGGCCGAGGAACTCGAGTATGTCCTCAACCAGGCTCAAGTCGGAACGGTCATCGCTGCGACCTCCTACAAGACGTCTGACTACGTCACGATGCTCAACGACGTCCGCGACCGTTGCACCCACCTCCACGATGTGATCATCGTCGGAACACAGCCCTGGCGCGAGCTCGCAACCACCGCCATCGCCGCCGCCACCCTCGAGGAGGTCGCCTCAGCCCTGACTCCCACCGATCCAATTAATATTCAATACACCTCGGGGACAACAGGTTTCCCCAAAGGCGCCACACTTACGCACACCAACATCGTCAACAACGGCTACTTCGTCGGAGAGAACCTGCACTACACCGAACAGGACCGGGTGTGCATCCCGGTGCCGTTCTATCACTGTTTTGGGATGGTGATGGGCAACCTCGCTTGCACCACACACGGTGCGACAATGGTCATTCCCGCACCTGGCTTCGATCCTGCCGCGACACTCCACGCTGTCGAGGTCGAACGGTGCACCTCTCTATACGGCGTTCCCACGATGTTCATCGCAGAGCTCGGCCTCGAGCACCTCGAGTCGTTCGACCTGACCAGCTTGCGTACCGGCATCATGGCGGGATCGCCGTGCCCCGAGCCGATCATGCGAAGAGTCATCGACAAGATGCACATGCGCGATGTGACGATCTGCTACGGCATGACCGAGACCTCACCGGTTTCCACCCAGACCACCACAAGTGACACCCTTGCCCAGCGTGTAGGAACCGTCGGACGAGTCGGACCACACCTCGAAATCAAAGTCATTGATCCCGAGACCGCCGACACCGTCGCCCGCGGCATACCCGGAGGGCTCTGCACCCGCGGCTACAGCGTTATGGCCGGTTACTGGAACGACCCTGACAAGACTGCCGAAGCCATTGATGCCGATGCATGGATGCACACCGGGGACCTGGCAATCATGGACGGCGACGGCTACATCCAGATCACCGGCCGCATCAAGGACATGATCATCCGCGGCGGCGAGAACATCTACCCCCGCGAAATAGAAGAGTTCCTCTACACCCACCCCGATGTACTCGACGCGCAAGTCGTCGGAGTTCCCGACGACAAATACGGAGAAGAACTCGTGGCGTGGCTACGCATCAGGACCGGCGCACCCCATCCCACCGTCGACGACATCCGAGCCTACTGCGCCGGCAAAATCGCGCATTACAAAATCCCCCGCTACGTACGTGTTATCGACAACTACCCCATGACCGTCACAGGGAAGATCCGCAAGACCGAGCTCCGCGAGCTCGCTCTCCTCGAGGCCGACGGCCCGCGAAGCCAGAACCCCACCCCCTGAACGCTCGACGACTGGCCGGGGCCAGACGATCCTGACACCCCAACGAAGGACACCCATGAAGAAGACCATGAAAGCCGGGCGAATCAACTTTGAAACCAAGGAATTCGCTGTTCGCGACGACGTCCCAATCCCTATTCCGGGCACTGGTGAAGTACGCATCAAGGTCGCTGCCGCCGGCGTATGCCTGTCGGACGTACACCTCATCGCCGGACTGATGACCCCGCAACGCAACGCCACAGCGACACGAACTCTTGGACATGAAGTTGCCGGTACCATTGACGCCCTCGGCGACCACGTCGACGGCTGGACCGAAGGTGACCGAGTCACCTTGCAAGCCCTCATCTCCCAGCCATGGGGTTTCGACACCATGGGCGTGGATTACGACGGCGGCTGGGCCGAGTACGTCGTGGTACCCCAACAGGTACTCGTCGCGATACCCGACACCCTCCCGTTCGATCAGGCCTGCATCATTCCTGATGCCGTCTCCACTCCTTGGGCAGCGATCTCGCATACCTCCGAAACACGCGCAGGCGAAGCAGCCGCGGTGTGGGGCCTCGGCGGCCTCGGCATCCACGCCGTTCAACTGCTGAAAATGATCGGCGCCGCGCCCATCATCGCCATCGACCCTCTAGCCGGAGCCCGACAGAACGCGCTCGCACGCGGAGCCGATGCAGCACTCGACCCCACCGACCCCGAATTCGCCGACAAACTCCGCGAGCTCAACGGCGGCCGCGGCATCGACGCCGCCTTCAACTTTGCGGGATTTCCCGGCATTGACGAGCAGATCCTTCCGCTGCTGAACCCAGGAGGCAGACTCACGATCACCGGCATCAGCGGCCAACCCCTCACCATCACGGACTCGATCTCCCTGGTCTGCTACCAACACCAGATCCGCGGGCACTACGGATATCTACCCCCGCACGTCCACGAACTTGTCAAACTTCTCGAATGGAACAGGATCGATCTCTCCGCCTCCATCTCAGCCCGTCTACCGCTCGACCAAGCCGCCGAAGCAGTGCAGCAACTCGACCTGAAGAAGGACGATCCGATTCGGATCGTCCTAGAGCCTTAGCTACACCGCACCCACATCCACGGACGGCCGCGGCGGGTCATCGACTGCCTCGACCCCCACCACGCACACATCTGGACCAGGCGTGCCCCGATCGGGGTCATCATCTGCCCACCAACGTTTTCCGAGATGAGCGGATACGACGTCGTCGATGACCCCTGGATGCCGGTGCCCGCGTGATGGACTGCGGCCGCCACGTGACGGGGCGGCTCGAAACCGTGCTCGGCGAAAGTCGCCGATGACTCTGTGGAGTGCCCGCGGCGGCCGGCGTCAAACACGGCGGCCGACCGCCGCTTCCGAGCTCAGCTCGCGGCGGTCGCCGGTTCCGTCGCCGAACTGAACCGTCCGGCGGGCTCGAAACGGCCGAGGACGTCGTCGGCGGGTTCGCCGGACACCGCGGTGATGAACCCGAGCACGTCGTCGCGATTCCCGAGAGTCAGCAACGGGTTGGGGTCGGACAGCAGGCCGAACAGCGCCGAGGCGACGTTGGTGTCGACGGCCGCGGCCGGGAACGACAGTTCGAGGTGGGTCGCGTAGTCGGGGTCACCGAGGTACAGGCGGGTGACCTCGACGGCGGCCCGCCCACGACGCTCCCAGTGCTTCTCGAACTCGGACTCGAGCCAGTCGGTACTGAACGGACCGTCGTGATCCTTGGCGGCCTTGACCAGCTCGGCAACCTGGATGAGGGTGTTCGCCGCGCCCTGCCCGGCCACCGGATCGACCGCGATGGCGGTGTCACCGATAGCGGCGACGGTGTGCCCCCCGCGCGTCGTGGCGACGGCATGGCGCACCGTCGGGGTGACCGCGCCCTTGAGCCATGAGACCGGATCGGACTCGATGACCTGGAGCTTCTCGATCGCCGGGGCGTCGTGCGGGAAGTACTCGGTGAAGATGTCGACGATGGTCTGTCGCGCCGAGGCCGCGTCCTCGACCTCGTCGACCTTGGCCGCCCAGGCGCCGTCGGTCTTGGCGAAGACGATGAACGACCAGGTCGCCCCGGCGTCCTTGTGCAGGAACGGGCCGACGAAGATCTCACCGTTCTCGCTGTCGAGGTTGAACAGCGAATGGTCGCCGCCCGCGCTGCTGCGGTAGGCGAACGTGTCCGGTCCGTGGTCGAGGCCGGTCAAGGTCACCTGCAGGAGCTTGCGCTGCGGTTCGCGGTAGTGGGTTCGCGACTCGTTGACCGGGAACAACGCCGACAGCCCACCCTTGCCGGTCGCGACCAGGGTGAGGTCGTGCGAGCCGGCGATGGTGTCCAGCCGGTCGGTGTCGACGGAGGTCACCTCGAACCGTCCGCCCCGATCGAGGAACCGGCCGAGTCGGTCGTCGGCACGCAATCGGAGATCCACCGCCTGGGCGACATAGCCGTAGTCCGGGTTGAACTCGAGCACGTCGGCACGATCCGCCCCACTGCCCGAGTGCAGACGCACGCTGATGCCGGTCGTGTTGCCCACCTCGTAGAGATCGTCGATGATCTCGGCGTCCCACTCGCGAGGCTTGCCGAACAACACCCCGACGCCGGTCGGCGGAACCTTGTCGCGGAGCGACTCACGGTCCCGATCGCTGAAGAGCGTCACGTCGAACCCGGCCTCGGCGAATCCGAGTGCGGCGCTCGTCCCCGCCAGTCCGGCGCCGACGATCGCCACCTTCCGGCGTGCGTCTCCCGACTGTCCTTCTCCTGCCATGGTGAACCCCTTTGTCTGTGCGATGTGATGTGTCGGCGTCAGCGTGCCGCCGGTCGCATCCGCGCTGAAGGGTTAGGCGCAGCCCGCACAAATACGTGTCCGATTACTCCGATTCGAAGGAGCCCCACGGTGGCTGCTCACCGGAAACAGGGCGGCGGCCAAGTAGCATCGCAGCCTGTGAGCACGGCCGTAACCACCCCCGCGACCCCCAACGAGGACGCCGCGACGGGCAACACCTCCGGCTACCGGCTGGATCTGGACGGCCTGCGCGGTATCGCCATCGCACTGGTCGCGATCTTCCATGTCTGGTTCGGCCGGGTCTCCGGTGGCGTCGACGTCTTCCTGACATTGTCGGGATACTTCTTCGTCGCATCGCTGCTGAAGCACGTCCTCGCGACGCAACCGGCGTCGACGTCGTGGTCGGCGGCGGTCAATCCGTGGCCACGATTCTGGCGACTGGTCCGTCGCCTGCTGCCCGCTCTGCTCGTGGTTCTCGTCTTCATCACCGCGATGATCGCGCTCGTCATGCCGAAGACGCGCTGGGGGCCCCTCGGCTCCGAGGTGCAGGCCAGCGCGCTGTACTACCAGAACTGGCATCTCGCATTCGACTCGCAGGACTATCAGGCCGCCGACTCGGCGAACAGTCCGATGCAGCACCTCTGGTCGATGTCGATGCAGGGCCAGTTCTTCGTCCTGACCCTCGTGTGCGCACTGACGCTGGGCGGCGTGCTGCGCGCGCTGTCGCGGCGCATCCCGGCCCTGACGAATCCGGCAGTCGTCCGCGGCGTCGTCGGGACCGCCCTGCTCGCGGTCGCAGTGGTCTCGTTCGCCTGGGCGAACTACCGGCACGGCGTGAATCAGCCGTTCAACTACTACGACACCGTCGCGCGGCTGTGGGAACCATTGGCGGGTGGCCTGCTCGCGGTGTGGATGCCGCGGGTCGCGTTGCCGGCGTGGGTGCGCAACAGTCTCGGTGTCGTCGCGCTTGCGCTGATCGTCACCTGCGGCTGGTGGATCGCCGGAGTCACCGAGTATCCCGGCGCGATGGCCCTGGTGCCGGTCGGCGCCACGCTCATCCTGATCTGGACCGGCTCGGCCGCGACCCGCCCGTTGTCGTCGTCGAACGTCGACGCTCCGTCGGTGAGCAGCGCGCTGGCCCATCCACGCTTGGTGTGGCTCGGGTCCATCGCGTACGCCCTGTACCTGTGGCACTGGCCGCTGCTGATCTTCTATCTCAGCTGGCGATACCAGGACGACGTCAACTGGCTCGAGGGAACGGCGATCCTGGTCGTGTCCGTGGTGTTGGCCTGGGCGACAACCCGTTTCATCGAGGCCCCGATACGTGCCGGCGAGTCGACGGTTCTCGGGCCGCGCTACCGTCGGTCACTGCTCGCGCTGATCCTGATCACCACGGTCGTCGCGGGCAGCACCGTGGTGATCTGGCAGCGAAACGCCGCCAACGCCACGGTGAACACGGAGAATCTCGACCCGCGGCTCTATCCGGGCGCGCGGGCGTTCCTGAACGGCGCGCCGGTGCCGAAGGTCGACCCGCAGCCCAGTCCCGAAGTGGTGGACAAGGATTGGCCGATCACGTCATATGACTCGGTCATCAGCGGCTGGAAGGACCCGTCGATCAAGGTCGGTGTGTACGGCGACAAGAACTCCACCCGCACCGTCGCGCTCGTCGGCGGCTCGCATGCCGAGTACTGGATCACCGCGCTCGACGACATCGGCAAACGTCGCGGCTTCAAGGTCACGACGTATCTCAAGGTGGGGTGCGCCCTGACCACCAGCCACGTCTTCATCTGGTTCGGCCAGAAGTACTACCAATGCAACGACTGGTCGAAGCGCGTGATGGACCGCCTCGCCGTCGACAAACCCGACGTCGTGTTCACCAACTCCACCCGCCCCGAGGAGGGCCCCGGTGCGCGCGGAGACTACGTCCCACAGGACTACACCGACATCTTCGGACAGTTCCGCGACCGCGGACAGCGGGTCGTCGCGGTCCGCGACAACCCCTGGGCGCACGGCAAGCTCAAACCGCCGGAGTGCCTCGCCGAGGGTCGCAAGCCACAGGTGTGCGGGGTGTCGCGCGATCTCGCGCTCGCGCCGACCGATCCCGCCGCCGCCATCGCGCCGCAGTTCCCGAACATGAACTTCCTGGATTACTCCGACGCCATGTGCGGCCCGACCTACTGCCCCGCCGTCGTCGGCAACATCCTGGTGTGGCACGACTATCACCACCTATCGGCGACCTTCGTGCGCAGCCTGATCCCCGCGGTCGAGGCGGACCTCGCAAAGACCTTGCACTGGTGGTGATTCCGGTCACACTCTGATCGGGATCTGCTGATCCAGCGGCCCCGACCTGCATCTCAGGCTGTCCCCAGGTTGGACTGTTAGGGTGACTCACGATGCTCGTGCCCGGGTGTCCGAGCCGCACGGTACGGACCGCCACCGAGATGCGACGAGCGCCCGAGGACTCGTGGCCGAGACCCCTCGGACCGGGAGTCATCCAAGGGTTGGGGCGAAGAGGCACGCATGACCACGTACGCACCGGGGCAGGACAGTGCCGCCGCCACGACGGGCACCGGCACGGTCGCGTGCACTGGTCAGGCGGTTCGCAGCGCGGGCAAACGGGCCTATCTGCATCACGTCGACCTGATCCGGGCGACCACGTTCTCGCTCGTCATCTTCGTGCACTGCCTCACCCAGACCACGAACGAGTTCACCAGTCTCCCCGTCAACACGACCTCGCTGCTGCTGCACTTCACGCGCAACACGTTCTTCGCGCTGACCGGCTTCGTGCTGATGTACCAGAACTACGAGAAGGCCGACTTCCGCACCACCGAGTTCTGGCGCAAGCGGATATCGCTGGTGATCTTCCCGTACATCATCTGGTCGGCGATCTACTGGTTCGTCCAAAAGGTGTGGGCCGAAGGTCGGATCACCGACGTCGTCTCGAACCCGATGCACAGTCTCGGTGAGTTCGCCGGCCTCATCGGCTGGGGCCTGTCCGGCTTCCAGATGTATTTCCTGTTCGTCATGTTGCAGGTCTACCTGCTCTTCCCGCTGGTCCTGTTCCTCGTGCGGGCCACGGCCCGACACCACGGTCTCCTGCTGGCGGCGGCGCTCGCCGTGCAGGTGGCGATCACCGCGGCCATCACCTACTGGCAGCCGCCCGCCCCGATCTCCGACTACTGGTGGCACCACTACGCCACCTTCGTGCCCTATCAGTTCTTCATCCTCTACGGCGCAGTCGCCGCAGTGCACCGTGACGCGATCGCGCGGTGGCCGGAAGGCAAGGGCTGGTGGTTGTTCGGGGCACTGCTGGTGACCGGGACGATCGCCGCGGGGACCTATCTGACCGGTGTGTGGTTCCGCGGACAACCGGTGCACGACAACGACTCCGCGTTCTATCCGTATCTGTTGCCGTTCCTCGTCGTGGCCATCGCGTGCCTGTACGCAGCCGCGGCCCATTGGGCGACGCACTGGCGCGACTTCACCCCACGTTTCGCCCGCGTGGTCTCCTACGCGTCGAATCGCTCGTTCAGCGTCTTCCTCGCACACGTGCTGGTGCTGTACGTCATCCTCAAGCCCCAGGCCGGCGGGCAGGCCTGGATTCTCGACACGTTCGGCCAGCCGTGGGGCACGATCGTCGCCTACGTCGGGACCATCGGCGGCTCGCTGCTGCTCGTCGAGATCCTCCGCCGACTGCCCGGGTCGTCGTACCTCACCGGCCGGCCGCGCATGCCACTGCCGGGTCGCTCCGCCTGACTCAGCGCCCGGTCACCACGCTCAGCAGAGCCCGCGGCCGCGCGAGCAGCAACTCGCGCACGTGGTTGCGCACCACGGTCAGAACCGGACACTCGCATCCTGCCTCGACGCCCGTCGCGTCGACGCCCACGGATCGGCACAGCGCGATCGCCCGGGACAGGTGGAAGTCCTGGGTGATGATCACGGCTCGGTGCACACCGAAATCGTCACGGGCCCGCCGACAACTGGCCACGGTGTCCAGGCCGCCCGGATCGTCGGTGATGAGATGGCCGTCGACGCCCCGCTCCTCCAGATATCGCCGCATCACGGCGGGTTCCTCCCCGGTGATCCCATTGCCGGAGTTGATGATCCGCTCCGCACGGCCGGCCCGGTACAGCTCGAGCGCGGTGTCGAGCCGGCCCCGCACGTAGTCGCCGGGCACGTCGTCGTCGACGAGGGAACCCAGCACCAGGACAGTCGAACGGTCGGGCACGTCGTCGGCGTCGAGGACGCGACCCGCCGACATCACATACACGCAGGTCGCCGCGACCGTGATGATCAGCTCGACGACGACGAGTGCGGTGAGGACCGCCCGCGATGCCGGGTACACGGCTTCACGGTAGGCGACGGGAGACTCTGACGGTCTTGTGCATTCCCGGGCCCCACGCGGTGCGCGCGCCGATACTGATGAGACCGCACTGCCTGTTGCTCGATCCGGAGGTCGCCTCGAATGCCCTACATGCCGATCACCGAATCCATGTTCCTGATCGCCGAGACCCGCGAACAGCCGATGCATGCCGGCGGACTCCAACTGTTCGTGCCGCGCGAGAGGCAGACGGACACCGAGCTCGCCGAGGAGATGTTCACCACCTTCCAGGAGTGCCTCGACGTCGCGCCCCTGTTCCGGAAGCGTCCGGCCTCCCCGGTGACGATCCTCGGCAACGTCGCGTGGTCGTTCGACGAGGAGATCGACTTCGAGTACCACGTACGCCGGACCGTGCTGCCGCGACCGGGCCGCATCCGAGAGCTCCTACGTTATGTCTCGTTGCAGCACGGGGCACTTCTCGACCGCTTCCGTCCGATGTGGGAGCTGCACGTCATCGAAGGTCTCGAGGACGGCCGCGTCGCGCTCTATACGAAGGTGCACCACTCACTCGTGGACGGGGTCTCCGCCCTCAAGCTGTTGCAGCGCACGCTGACCACCGATGCGGACGACCGCACCGGCTCGGCTCCGTGGGACGCGAACCTCACCCGACGGAAGCGGTCGACGTCGACGGGTGGCCTGCGACCGCGCCTCGGCGCCGCGCTCGACGTCGGCAGCCAGGTCATCGGCATGGCGCCCGCCGCGGCCAAGGTGGCCTTCCGCGGCATCACCGATCCGGACTTCGTCGGGCCGGGCAACGGTGCACCCCGGACCATCCTCGATGTCGCGATCGGCAGTGCCCGCCGTTTCGCGGCTCAGCAGTGGGAGATCGACAGGCTACGGGCGGTGACCAGCGAGTTGCAGATCACACTCAACGACGTGGTGGTCGCCATGTGCGCGGGCGCGCTGCGCTCGTACCTGATCGACCAGGACGCCCTCCCCGACAAACCGCTGATCGCCTCGGCGCCGGTGTCCATGCACACCGACTCCGACAAGGTCGGGAACTCGATCACCGCCATCAAGGTGAATCTGGCCACCGACCAACCCGATCCGGAACGCCGTCTTGCGACGATCGTGGCGTCGACCCGGCGCAGCAAAGAGGTGGTGCGGGGCCTGAGACCCTTGCAGGCCCTCGCGCTGGGCGCGGCGAACTTCGCCCCGCTGGCGTTCGCGACAGTGCCCGGATTCGTCCAGTACACCCCGCCGCAGTTCAACATCATCATCAGCAACGTGCCCGGCCCGTCGGAGCATCTGTACTGGAATGGCGCCCGCCTCGACGGCGTGTACCCCGTCTCGATCCCGATGGAGGGCCTGGCACTCAACATCACGGTCACGAGTACCGCCGATCACGTCAACTTCGGTCTGATCGGTGCTCGGGCACAGTTGCCGAGCCTGCAGCGTCTGTTGACCCATCTCGACACCGCACTCGAGGAGATGGAGAAGGTTGCCGGAATCCAGCGATGAGCGTCCTGATACGTTCTGAGCAGCGCCTGTCGTGATGCTTCCCACAGGAAGCGGTCTTCCCGGCTATCTGACTCGATAGTAAGTTACTGATGAGTACCATCGACATGACATCCCTCGGGGGACCGAGCGTTAGTTAGGTCATCCTTGGCAGCGTTCCAGCACCCCGACGAACTACGGTTACCTGTAGTACACGTCAGCCCGTGTGCGCATCAGCCCTGCGCAAACCGGGTCGGCGACGACCTAGAGAAAGGCCGGTACGCGCCGTGACAGCCACGACGATCGCCATCGGTACCACCGCAGCTGTTCTCAGTTTGTTCTGCTGGGCCATCTTCTTCCGCGGGATCTGGCGGATGCTGCGGATGCTGGCGCAAGGACAGAGTGTCGACCGCGGCCGGTACTTTCCGGTCATCCCGCGTCTGATGACGATGACCAAAGAGTTCGCCGCGCACACCCGCATGGCGAAGTTCCGCACAGTCGGCTGGGCGCACTGGCTCGTGATGGTGGGCTTCCTTCTCGGGTTCATCTTCGTGTTCGAAGCGTATGGGCAGGCGTTTGATCCGAACTTTCACTGGCCGTGGCTCGGCACATGGGGCCCCTACGTTCTCGCGGAAGAAGTCCTGGGATGGGCGACCGTCATTGGCGGCGTGACGTTGGTGGTCATCCGCCAGTTGAACCATCCGCGTGTGCCCGAGCGACTGTCCCGCTTCTCGGGGTCCAACTTCCGCGCCGCGTACTTCGTCGAGGTCGTCGTCATCATCGAGGGCCTCGGAATGCTCGGCGTGAAGCTATTCAAGATCGCCTCCGGGATCGAGCACGCTCCGATCTGGGCGTCGCCGACACTCCACTACCTGGCGATGCCGTTCGAGGGCGTTCCGGAATGGAGTGTCTCCGCGATGGCCGTCCTCAAACTCCTTTCGGCCATGGTGTGGCTGGCCGTCGTCGGCTACAACATCAACTGGGGTGTGGCCTGGCACCGGTTCGCCGCGTTCTTCAACATCTATCTCAAGCGTGAGGCCGACGGTGGCGTCGCGCTGGGCGCGGCCAAGCCGATGATGAGCCAGGGCAAGGTCCTCGACATGGAGACCGCCGACCCCGACGTCGACGCATTCGGCGCGGGCAAGATCGAGGACTTCTCGTGGAAGGGCTGGCTCGACTTCACCACGTGCACCGAATGTGGTCGGTGCCAGTCGCAGTGCCCGGCCTGGAACACCGGAAAGCCGCTGTCGCCCAAGCTGTTGATCACCTCACTTCGTGATCACGGCAACGCGAAGGCGCCATATCTCATGGCCGGCGGACGCAAGGACATGGGCGGCGACGAAGTCGGGCTGGTCGACGCCGACGGCAACGTCCTCGAGGACAAACTGAACGCCATCCCCGAGTCCGCTCGCGTCGAGGCCGAACGCAAGCTCGTCGGCGAGAGCAAGGGTGGCGTCGCGCAGAAGAGCGACGCCCACGGGACCGAGGCGCAGTACGACCCGGAGGAGATCGGTGCCGTCATCGACACCGAGACCCTGTGGAGTTGCACCACATGCGGCGCGTGCGTCGAACAATGCCCGGTCGACATCGAACATGTCGACCACATCCTCGACATGCGCCGCTACCAGGTGCTGATCGAGTCGGACTTCCCGACCGAACTGGCCGGCATGTTCAAGAACCTCGAGAACAAGGGAAATCCCTGGGGTCAGAACGCATCCGCTCGCACCAACTGGATCGGCGAGATGGACATCGAGATCCCGGTGTTCGGTCAGGACGTCGAGTCGTTCGAGGGCTTCGAATACCTCTTCTGGGTCGGCTGCGCCGGCGCCTACGAAGACCGCGCGAAGAAGACCACCAAGGCCGTCGCCGAGCTGCTCGACATCGCCGCGGTGAACTTCCTCGTCCTCGGCGAGGGCGAGACCTGTACCGGCGACTCCGCCCGACGTGCGGGCAACGAGTTCCTGTTCCAGATGCTGGCCCAGCAGAACATCGAGATGCTGGGCGAGGTGTTCTCCACCGCACCCGAGCAGCGGAAGAAGATCGTCGTCACCTGCGCGCACTGCTTCAACGCGCTCGGCAACGAGTACCCGCAGCTCGGCGCGAAGTACGAGGTCGTCCACCACACCCAGCTCCTCAACCGGCTGGTGCGCGAGAAGCGTCTCGTTCCCGTCGCGCCGTTGGGCGAGGGTGTCACCTACCACGACCCCTGCTACCTCGGCCGCCACAACAAGGTCTACGACGCCCCGCGTGAGTTGATGGCGGCGTCCGGCTCGCAGCTGACCGAGATGCCGCGTCACGGTGAGCGGTCGATGTGCTGTGGCGCCGGTGGCGCCCGCATGTGGATGGAAGAGCAGATCGGCAAGCGCATCAACATCGACCGCGTCGACGAGGCGCTCGACACGCTGGGTTCGTCGAAGGGCGATACGCCGCAGAAGGTCGCGACCGGCTGCCCGTTCTGTCGCGTGATGCTGACCGACGGCGTGACCGCGCGGACGGCGAACACCGAGCAGGAAGGCAAGATCGAGGTCGTCGACGTCGCTCAGCTGCTGCTCGAGTCGGTCCGTCGTGGCGCTCCCGAGGTCCAGCGCGGTGGCCGCTTCCTCGGCCCCGCGTCGGTACCGGCCGTCAGCGAGCCCGAGCCTGCCGCTGCCGAGGAGAAGGAGCCGGAGCCCGCAGCCGCCGCGGCTACTGCGACCACGACCGAGGCCAAGCCGAAGCCGAAGGTCGGCCTGGGCATGAAGGGCGGGAAGAAGCCGGGCTCGACAGCGAAAGCGGATGCCCCGGCGGAGTCGAAGCCCGCCGCGACTGCGCCGGCGGAGTCCGCGCCTGCCGGGAAGAAGCCCGCCGCCAAGGGATTCGGCATGGGCAAGGCCAAGAAGCCAGGCGCCGCGTCCGGCGGATCCGCCGCGCCCGCACCTGCCGAGGCCGAGTCGTCGGCGGCCGTCGAGTCCGCCGCCGACGCCGCTCCCACCGAGAAGAAGCCCGCCGCCAAGGGATTCGGCATGGGCAGCAAGGCGAAGAAGCCCGGGGGGAAGCCCAATGCGGCCGCATCCGACGCGGGCGTGACCGCGCCGGCCGAGAACCAGGTCGCCGAGACCGAGTCCGCACCCGAGGCGGCCCCGACCGCCGACACCGAGTCGGCCGCCCCGGCGGCCACGGAGGCCAAGGCCGGTAAGGCCAAGGGCTTCGGCATGGCCGCGGGCAAGAAGCGTCCGGGTGGCGCCGGAGCGCCGACGCCCAAACCGGCCGCCTCGGCGCCTGCCGAATCCGATTCCGCGCCGAGCGAATCCGAGCCGACGACGAGCGAGCCCGCCCCGAGCGCGCCGGCTGCAGCGGCGACGGAAACTGCGTCGACGGAAGCTGCGTCGACGGAGGCCAAGCCCGGCAAGGCCAAGGGCTTCGGTATGTCGGCCGGCAAGAAGCGCCCGGGCGGTATCGGGTCGTCGGCGCCGAAGTCTGCGGCCTCGGCCCCGGCGGAGTCCGGGCCCGAGGCAACCGCATCCGCTGCCGCCGAGTCGTCGGCGACACAGGAGTCCCTCGCCGACGGCGGTTCGGTCTCCACGACGGAGCCGACGGAGGGCGCCACCGAGGGGACGCCCGCCGACGCGGCATCGACGGAAGCCAAGCCCGGCGAGGCCAAGGGCTTCGGTATGTCGGCCGGCAAGAAGCGCCCGGGCGGGATCGGCAAGGCCGCAGCGGCGACGGCCACCACTGCGCCGACCACTGCGGCCCCGAGTGAGACCGCGGCACCTGCGGACGAGCCCGAGGCGTCGTCGGCGGAGGATTCGTCAGCAGTGAATTCGTCGGCGGCGGATTCGTCGCAGACCGCTGCCGAGGCCACGTCGGAGACAGCTCCGGAAGCGACGGAGACGACGTCGAGCGAGCAGTCCAAGCCGGCCGCAGAGGCAGAGTCGACGACGGAGACCGACGCCACCCCGCCCGCCGACGACGCACCCGCGCCGTCGCCGAACGGGTCGTCGGCCAACGGGTCGTCGGCGAAGACGATCTCGGAGGCAGGCGCCTCGAAGGCGAAGGGATTCGGCATCGCGGCCGGCAAGAAGCGGCCTGGGCACTCCTGATCGGTCGGTCCGTGCGCGCGCCGACCTCCGGTGCACGGACCGACCGATCAAACCCTCACCCTCGCTTCACAACACCACCTCGGTTTGGAACCGAGGTGGTGTTGTCGTTCGAGGGTGTGTGGATCGTGCCCTGTCATCGGTCGGCGGTGTCACCAAAACCGGCTTGCCGTGTGCTGTCACAATTGAACTCGTGAGTAGACCGTACGTATCGCACCTGAACCAGAACCTCAAGCCACTCGAGCAGTCGCAGAAGCTGCAGAACGTGTGCTACGAGATCAGGGGGCCGGTGCACGCCCACGCGGCGAGACTGGAGGCCGAGGGCCACCGGATCATGAAGCTCAACATCGGCAATCCCGCGCTGTTCGGTTTCGAGGCGCCCGACGTGATCATGCGGGACATGATCCACGCGCTGCCCTACTCGCAGGGCTATTCGGAGTCGGCGGGCGTGCTGTCGGCGCGACGTGCGGTGGTCACACGGTACGAGCTGATCGACTTCCCCTACTTCGACGTCGACGACGTGATCCTCGGAAACGGGGTGTCCGAGTTGATCACGATGACCATGCAGTCGTTGCTGAACGACGGTGACGAGGTGCTGATCCCGGCCCCCGACTACCCGCTCTGGACGGCGATGACCGCACTGTCGGGCGGGCGTGCGGTGCACTATCGCTGCGACGAGGACAACGACTGGAACCCCGACATCGCCGACATCGCGTCGAAGATCACCGACCGCACCAAGGCGATCGTCATCATCAATCCGAACAATCCGACGGGCGCCGTCTACTCACGTGAGGTGCTCGAACAACTCGTCGAACTCGCCCGGCAGCATTCGCTGCTGATCCTGGCCGACGAGATCTACGACAAGATCCTCTACGACGACGCCGTGCACACCAGCGTCGCCTCGCTGGCCCCGGATCTCCTCTGCATCACCTTCAACGGCCTGTCCAAGGCGTACCGCGTGTGCGGGTACCGCGCGGGTTGGCTGGTCCTCACCGGACCCAAAGATCACGCGAAGGGCTTCATCGAAGGTCTCGGCATCCTGGCCTCGACGCGACTGTGCGCCAACGTGCCGGGGCAGCACGCCATCCAGGTCGCCCTGGGCGGCTATCAGAGCATCGACGCCCTCGTCGCCCCCGGCGGCCGGTTGTACGAACAACGCAACATCACCTGGGAGAAGCTCAACGAGATCCCGGGTGTCAGCTGCGTGAAGCCGATGGGCGCGCTCTACGCCTTCCCACGGCTCGACCCCAACGTGCACGAGATCCACAACGACGAGCTGTTCGTCCAGGATCTGCTTCTGCAGGAGAAGATACTGGTGGTCCAGGGCACCGGCTTCAACCTCACCGACCACAACCATTTCCGGATCGTGACCCTCCCGTGGGGCCGTGACCTGGAGAACGCCGTCGAGCGCATCGGAAACTTCCTGTCGTCCTACCGGCAGTAACATCCGCTGACATCCACCTGACATCCGCTGACATCCAGGCGCGGACGCTCCCGCACGCCAACTACACGTGACGTCGCGTCACGGACACTCTGGTCAATTCATGTGACGCTTGGTAACGTCTAACTCCATTCGATCGTCTCGAAGGGGAGTCGCATGGTCGATTGGCAGAAGAGTGTGGTCAGCAACGGTGGGGTACGCCTGGCCGTTTTCGAGGTGGGGACCGATTCGGGAGCGCCGGAGGCGGGGTCTCGACCGACCGTCCTGTTGATCCACGGATGGCCGGACAGCCATCATCTGTGGACTCACGTGGCCCCCGTCCTCGCCGAGGACTTCCGGGTCGTCGCCTACGACTGCCGGGGCTTCGGTGAAAGCGATCGGCCCGACGGCGACGACCCGTATCGCCTCGATCTGCTCGCCGACGACATCTTCGCCGTCGCCGAGGCGATCAGCCCCGATCAGCCGGTCCATGTCGTCGCGCATGACTGGGGATCGGTGCAGGCGTGGGAGGCCGTCACGCGACGGGGCGCGGAGACCCGGATCGCGTCGTTCGTCTCGGTGTCGGGCCCGAATCTCGATCATCTCGCGGAATGGGCGCGCGGCTCTTTGTCCCGGCCGACGCCGCGCAATGTGGGACGTGCTGCGTCGCAGGTGGCGTCGTCGGCCTACACCGTGTTCTTCCAGCTGCCGGTGCTGCCGCGACTGTTCTTCGGCGCAACCGGGTCGCCCGCGGTGTGGCGGGAATTCCTGTACCGGGTCGAGGGCACTCCTCGCGAGAACGTGGTCGTCGGCGACACGTTGCGCGACGACATGATCTCCGGCCTTCGCCTGTACCGCGCCAACATCCGCGCCAAGCTGCGGCGGCCGAGCACCAGGGACACGCATGTGCCGGTCCTCGAGGTGGTCAACGAACGCGATATCGCGTTGCGCCCGGCCATCTTCGATGACACGCACCGCCACACCCAGCGCCTGTGGCGCCGCAGCACGCCGACCGGGCACTGGCTGCCGTACACCAACCCCGGCTATCTGGCCCGCACCGCGCGTGACTTCATCGCCGGCCAGACCGGAACAGCCGACAGTGCGTCCCAGTTCGATCGCGCCCGTGTCTTCGGCACGCCGAAGCCGTTGTCGGGCAAGCTCGCCGTCATCACCGGCGCCGGGAGTGGAATCGGCCGGGAGACCGCCCTCGCGCTCGCCGAGCAGGGGTGCGAGCTGGTGTTGGCCGACATCGACCTCGCCGCCGCCGACGACACGGCGCGAGAGAGCAAGACCTTCGGCGTCCAGGCGTCCACCTTCGCCGTCGACGTCTCCGACACCGCCGCGGTCACCGCGTTCGCCGAGGCGGTCCGCGATCGCCACGGCGTCGCCGACATCGTCGTCAACAACGCCGGGATCGGTTTGGCAGGTGGGGCTCTCGACGCGACCGACGAGCAGGTCGACCGCCTGCTCGACGTCAATCTGCGGGGTGTCATCTCCGGCAGCCGTGCCTTCGGACGGCAGATGGTGGACCGCGGCGTCGGTGGCCACATCGTCAACGTCGCGTCGGCTGCCGCGTTCACCCCGCAGCGCTCGTTGGGCCTCTACTCGGCGTCGAAGGCCGGTGTCCTGCTGTTCTCCGAGTCGCTGCGCGCCGAGCTGGCCGAGCACCGCATCGGCGTGAGCGCCATCTGCCCGGGGATCGTCGACACCAACATCGTCGGCAACACCCCGATCGCGGGTCTCGACACCGAAACCGAGGCATCGCAACGTGATCGGATGAACCGTTTTTATCAGCGCCGGGGTTTCACCCCGGATCGGGTCGCCCGCGACATCGTGCGCGCGGTCATCCGCAACAAGGCCGTCGTCCCGGTGACCCCCGAAGCCAAGGTGGGCTACCGCATCTACCGATTCACCCCCTGGCTGTCGCGGTTCGCGGCACGCCAGAAGGTCACCCGTTAGTGGAGTGTCACTGAAAGGAGTTGAGGAATGTCCGCGACCGCCCATCCCGATCACGGCCACCCGATCAACGACGCACGGGAACCCCGGGATCTCGACGGTTCCGATCCCGGGCCCGTGGAGCTACACGCCCGCAATGTCGCCTTCGACTGGAGCGATGTCCCGCTGCACTGGATTCCGGGTCACCCCGTGCCGTCGAACTTCATCAGCGTGCTGAACCTCCTGCTGCCCGAGGGTGAACGATGGTTTGTGCAGACCTACAACGAGGCACTGCCACTGGTCCGCGACGACGAGCTCGCTGCGACGATGCGTGGTTTCATCGGCCAGGAGGCCATGCATGCCGAGGCACACGACCACGTGCTGTGGGAGTTCCTCGAGCACCACGGGATCGATCCGAATCCGTATCTGCGGCAGATGGAATGGATCTTCCGCAAGGTGTTGGGCCCGATGGAGACGGGCACGCCGGCGGCCCGTCAGAAGCACCTCGTCGAACGCCTGTGGCTGATCGCGGCGCTCGAGCATTACACGGCGATCCTGGGCGATTTCGCTCTGAACAACACGTGGGTGGAGTCCGGCGCCGACCCGACGATGACCGACCTGTTCACCTGGCACGGCGCTGAGGAGGTCGAACATCGAGCGGTTGCCCATGAGGTCGCGGTCTACTTCGGGGACAGCTACCTCCGGCGCGGTCGGGCGATGCTCGTGGTGCTGCCGATTCTGCTGTTCCTCATCAACCGGGGCTTCCGTTTCATCATGGCGCAGGATTCCTCGGTACGGCACAACTGGTTTGCGCAGCAGTACCACTACTTCCGCGGAGTGCGCGCCGGGGTGTTGCCGAAGATGCGGCACATCGTGTTCGCGACATTCAGCTACTTCCGTCCCGGCTTCCACCCGAACGAGATCGGCAGCACCGCCCAGGCCGTCGCCTACCTCGCGGCGTCGCCGGCGGCCCGCAACGCGAACTGACAGGCCGGTCGATGAATCAGCGCGCACATCCGCACACCACGGAGATGATCTCTCCACCACCACATCTGCACGGCCGATGGCGACATGACCCATTCCTGACCGTCGGCACCGCGATCGCCAAGATGTGGTGGCCGTTCTGGCGACCCCTGGCCCCGTTGCACGACCCCGCCCTCGACGACGGCGTGACGACCGTGCGGCTCGTCGGACGTGAGGTCGTGGCCGCGGACGAGAATGTCGTCGCGCTGACGTTCGCCGCACCGGACGGCGGAATACTCGCTCGGTGGCATCCGGGCGCTCACCTCGATCTCCTCCTGCCATCGGGTCGCATGCGCGAGTACTCGCTGTGCGGAGACCCGGCCGACCGGCTCACCTATCGCATCGCGGTCCGTCGGATACCCGATGGGGGCGGCGGCTCCGTCGAGGTGCACGACACGCTCGAGGTCGGCGACCTCGTGTCGATCAAGGGTCCGCGCAACGCCTTTCCGCTGGCAGTGCCCGGACACGGTTCTCCCGCGCGATCTGTCCGGTTCATCGCCGCCGGCATCGGCATCACACCGATACTGCCGATGCTCGCCGCCGCCAAACGGTTCGGCCTGGACTGGTCGATGATCTACACCGGCCGGTCCGCGGACTCGATCCCGTTCCGCGACGAGGTCGCACGGTTCGGCGACAAGGTGACGATCCGCACCGACGACGCCGACGACACCTCCGGCGGTCCCGTGGGCCTGCCGACGATGGAGGAGCTGCTCGGCCCTGTCGATCCCGAAACCGGTCGTGCGCCTGCAGGTCTGGCCGTCTACTGTTGCGGACCTGTGCCGATGCTGGAACGACTGCGTCGACATCTGTCGGATCGCCCCGACATCGAACTGCACTACGAACGGTTCAGCCCGCCGCCGGTCGAGAACGGCTTCCCGTTCACCGTCACGCTGGCATCGACCGGGCAACAGATCGACGTGGCAGCCGACGAGACGGCGCTCGCCGCGATCCGGAAAGTTCTTCCCTCCGTGCCGTATTCCTGCCAACAGGGTTTCTGTGGCACGTGCAAGGTGAGGACGCTGTCGGGCGACATCGACCACCGCGACAACATCCTCACCGAGCCGGAACGGGCTGCCGGCACATTCCTCACGTGCGTCTCACGGGCGGACGGCGACCACCTCACCATCGACCTCTAGGTCGTCGTCGGCGACGGTGTCATCGACCACGGTCGCCTCCGCGGATCCGCGGCCGCCGACGGTGCCGCGTAGGAAGTAGGCGGCTGCCAGCGCGGCCACGCCGGTGACGGCGACCGCCACCCAGACCGCGCTGTGGAGTCCGTCGACGAAGACCTCCTGCACCGCCACCCGCAACTGATCCGACACGGCCGCGGGTGCACGTTGCGCCACCTCGACCCCGGCCATGACCGAGTCCTCGGCGATGCCCGTCGCCGACGGTGGGACACCGAGTCCGGCGAGCCGGTCCGCGACGCCCGCCGTGTAGACCGATGTCAGCACCGAACCGAGCACGGCAACACCGAGGGTTCCGCCGATCTCACGGGTGGTGTCGTTCACGGCGGACCCGGCGCCGGCCTGCTCGGGACGCAGGGCGTCCATGATCAGCTGGGTGCACGGCCCGGAGATGAAGGCGAGTCCCATCGCCATCAGCGACATCGACCAGATGATCAGTTCCCAGTACCCCGACATCCGCGATGACACCTCGACCAGGGCGAATCCACCGGACATGAGAAGCGCACCGAACACGGCGACGAAACGTGCACCGAATCGGTGCGACAGCGCCATCGCCACCGGCGAGAAAGCAGCCATCACGACGGCGAACGGCAGCGTCCGCAGTCCTGCCTCCAGGGGGCCGTAGCCCTTGACCGCCTGGAAGAACTGTGTGATCAGGAAGATGAATCCGAAGAGGGCGAAGAACGCGACGCTGATCATCCCGGCGGCCGCCGCGAAGTGCCGGTTCGCGAACAGCCGGATGTCGAGGATCGGGTGTTCGATGGTCAGCTCGCGCCATGCGAACAGTCCCAGCGCGACGAGCGCGACGGCCAGTCCGCCCAGCGTGCGGGGATCGGTCCAGCCGAAATGCGGTCCCTCGATCACCGAGTACGTCAGCAGGCCGAGGCCGATCACCGACAGCACCAACCCCACGGAGTCGAAGCGCGACACCGCTTCCGGTCGCGTGCCCGGCACGACCAGCACGATCGCGACGACGGCGATCACTGCCATCGGCAGATTGACCCAGAACACCGAGGACCACGAGTAATGCTCGAGCAGCCAGCCGCCGAGCACCGGACCGATCGCCACTGCGACGCCCGATGTCGCGGCCCAGACACCGACAGCGGCGGCGCGCTGCTTCGGTTCGGTGAAGACGGCGGTGATGATCGCCAGGGTCGCCGGGAAGACCAGGGCCGCGAACAATCCGAGGCCACCGCGGGCGGCGATCAGCTGCCCCAGCGTCCCCGACGATGCGGCCAGCACGGACACCGCCGCGAATCCGACGATGCCGCCGAGCAGCATCCGTCGGTGACCGAACCGGTCGCCGAGGTATCCGCCGGTGAGGAGCAGTCCGGCGAACACGAGCGTGTACGCATCGACGATCCACTGCAGGCCGGAGGTCCCGGCCCCGAGGTCGCGCGCCATCGTGGGCAGCGCGACGTTGACGATCGTATTGTCGACCATGACGAGCAGTTCGGCGAAGCACAGCGCCGCGAGCGCAAGCCAACGGTTTCTCATGACCTTCTCCTTCGAGTGATTGTTCGTGGAACGTCGTCACACCGTTGTAGTACGTTGTTCTACCCAAGTAGAACGCCGTGCCAGTACAGTTGTCAACGTGTCACCGGCAAAGATCACTCGAACACCCGCGACCGAGGTCCGCGCGAACCTCGTCGCCGCGGGTCGTCGACTCCTCGAGGCGAAGGGTGCCGCAGCACTGACGGTCCGCGCTGTCGCCACCGAGGCGGGCGTCGCCCCGATGGGGGTCTACAACCACTTCGACGGCAAGGATGGCCTGCTCAACGCCGTCGTCACGGACGGATTCCGGGAACTCGCCACCCGGATCGCGGCCACCGACGCCGACGCGTCGGCGCGCCTGCTCAACAGTGGTCGACAGTATCGGCGTTTCGCCGTCTCGAGCCCGACGATGTACGAGCTGATGTTCTCGACCGAATGCCACCCCGACGACGAGGTGGCGGCCGGCGCGTTCGAGATCCTCGTCGACATCATCCGGTACGGCCAGGCCGCGCGGCACATCATGGACGGCGAACCGTATGCGCTGGCCGGACAGGTCTGGGCGTGCGTGCACGGGGCCGTCAGCCTGGAACTTCTCGCCCCCCACCCACCGACGGTCGATCCCGCCGACAACTACGAGGCGTTGCTCACCCTGATCGAACGGGGAATCGCGGCCTGATCCGGCGGACGGGGGCGATCTGGGACAATGTCGCGGTGACCGAATACCGGATCGACGATCTGGCACGGGCAGCGGGCACGACGACCCGTAACGTGCGTGGCTATCAGGACCGCGGGCTGCTCCCCCGCCCGGTCCGCCGTGGACGCATCGCGATCTACACCGACACGCATCTCGCACGCCTCAAGGTCATCAACGATCTGCTCAAACGCGGCTTCACCATCCGCCACATCGGCGAGTTCCTCTCGGGAATCCAGCGGGGTGACAACCTCGCCGAGGTGCTGGGGCTGGAAGAGATCGTCTCGGAGCCGTGGTCGACCGCGACGTCGACGACGATCTCGGCCGACGATCTGAAGGGACTGCTGAACTCCGGGAATCCCGCTCACTTCGAACGGCTCATCGAGTTCGGACTGATCGAGCCGAAGGGCTCGTCCGACAATCCCGACACCTACACGGTCCTCGATCAGGAGACAGTGTCGGCCTACGGGCGGCTCGTGAAGTTGGGACTTCCGTTGAGCGGCATCCTGGATGTGCACGGGCGGTTCAACCGCGAGATGGCCGCCGTGGCCGAGGTCGTCATCTCGGCGGGGCGTCGCGCCATCACCGAAGGCCACGAGGACGGGTGGATTCCGCAGACCCCGGCCGAATCCGAGTGGGCCACTGAGCTGCTCGGCGAACTCCGGCGGGCGGGATCGGTGTCGGCACACAATGCACTCGACCGCGCGCTGGACCGAGACCTGGCCCGGCAGCTGAGCGAGTATCTCGGCCGGGCCCGGCACTCGGCGGCCGAGAAGCCCGACGGCTGACGAAGCGCCACCCGACCCCTGAGGAACGAAGCGACAGCGCAGTGTCACCCGACCCCTGAGCTGAGGAACGAAGCGATAGCGGAGTGTCACGAAGGGCCGCAGACCGACGGACCCTCATGGCCTCAGCCGGGCAGGACGATCGGCGGCAGCCCCGGGATCGGGTTCGGGATCGTCCGCTGGCGCGGCCGGGGTCGTGGCCGCGGCCGATTCTGCTGCTGCGTCGGCTCGTCGGCGGATTCCTCCGACGTCGGCGGCGGGGGCGGCGGCGGCGGTGGCGGCACGTATCGCGCGGCGGGCACCCGCGCCTCGGCGAAGTCTGCGGGGTCGGCATAGGACGGCCGCGCCTGGGTGCTCGTCTCGCCGGCCGCGACATCGGCGGTGCGTGCGGGTTCATCGTTCCCGGTGACGGCCACGGCCGTCGCGACGCCGATGAGGATGATCGCGCAGGCCCCGACGGTCACCCCGACGATCCGCCGCGTCCGCGTCGATGATCGAGAATGAGTCGTCGGCGTGAACACCGGATCGAGTTCCCACTCTCGGGGTTCGTACGCACGCCGGGTGGTCGGCGCCGCAGCCGGCATGGCGCCCACGACAAGGGATCTCGACCCGCCCTCGGTGGCGGTGTCGACGGGTCCGCCGTCGTCGGCGAACGTACCGAACGGCGTCGGTTGCTCGACGAGATCGGACGGCGGCTCGACCGGATTCACCGGTGCCGCAGCATAGGTGGGCTCGTACAGATGCGGCGGGGTGCTTTCGGTCGGCGCGTCGTCGACGGGCCAGTCGGGAGCCATCGGCGGGATGAGATCAAGCGGGGGGATCAGCTCGACCGGCGTCGAGGCATGCACGCTTGACGATCCGAGGGTCGGCAACGGCGACGAATCAGGTTGCGCGGCAGGGAAATCACCCGAGTGGCTGGATTGCGAAACCTCGCCGAAGGTCTCGGTTCCCGGCGTCGTGATGTCGCGGTCGACGACGGGCGGTGGCACGACAGCGGCGGGTTCGACGGCGCCTGGTTCGACAGCTCCTGGTTCGACGATGGGCGGTTCGACACCGGAGTCGTGTCGGTTCGGTACCTTCTCGTCGTCGACGGGTGCCGCGGGTGCATCCACGGCGACGACCGGAAGGAATGCGCTCCGTCCGAGTGTCGGAGCCAATCCGGGCCAGACGTCGTGGCCGGGGGCCAGAACCAGCGAGCTGATCGGACCGGATGCCTCGGCTACCACCTCCCGGCACTGCCGGACGAGCCCGGCCGCGATGGCCGATGTCGCCTCGTCGAGGTCGCGCTGGGCGACTCGGAAGAACTTCACGTGGTCGCGGCCCATGATGAAGGTGCCGTCGGAGGTGGCGAGACGTCGGCGGCCACGCGAGGCGAGGTCGAGCAGTTCGGCCGCCCACGCCTCGCTCGTCGGTTGTTCGACGCGGCCCGTGCGGGCGAGGTGATCGGCGAGGAGCCGGTCGAGCACGGCCGGTCGGATTCCGGGGTCGCTCCTGATCCCCATCATCGCCTCGAACCGCGGGTCGACGATGCTCACCCGCAGGGCGTCGTCGGCGAGTTCCAGCAACAGGAACGGACGGTCGGCGGGAATCCCTCGGGCCAGCTGCCGGGCCGCAACATCCCCCAGGAAGGAGGCATCGATCAGGCGTGCATCAACGTCGGTCGTGGGCTCCGCCGAGCGACCGCGATCCGTCGCGTCCTCTGTCATCCGATTCGGTGTCCTGCGCCTGGCCTGCGTCTGCGTCTCTCGCCACTCCCCCGAGTGCGTCCCCCGCCCAGCTGTTCGTCTTGCGAAAGCCGGACGAACGACACTAACACGACGTCAGCGGGACGGGGGCGTGACGACCGCCTCCACCTGCGGCAACGCGATCTCTCGTCGGGCCGGACGCGACGACGGGCCGACGTTCGGCCGATCCCGCATCGGTCCGCCGATGGCGTGGAAGTCCCACCCCGCCGCCCGCCACGCGGTGGCGTCGAGGCAGCGCCGACCGTCGACGATCACCCGCGCGCGCACCACATCAGCCAGCTCCTCCGGGGCCATGTGGACGAACTCGGCCCACTCGGTGGCCACGACGACGGCGTCGGCCGCTCCGCAGGCCTCACGCGCACTCTGCGCGTAGCTCAGCATCGGGAACATGCGACGTGAGTTCAGCGACGCCTTGGGGTCGAAGACGGTGACCGATGCACCGCGTAGCGCCAGCTGCCCGGCGACGTTGAGTGCGGGAGAGTCACGCACGTCGTCGCTCTCGGGTTTGAAGGCGGCACCCAGGACGGCGATGTTGGTGCCGAGGACATCCCCACCGACCGCGTCGGTCACCAGGTCGACCATCGCGCCGCGGCGCCGGGTGTTGATCGAGTCGACCTCGCGCAGGAAGCGAAGCGCCTGGGTGGCGCCCACCTCGTCGGCGCGGGCCATGAATCCGCGGATGTCCTTCGGCAGGCATCCGCCACCGAAACCCAGTCCGGCGTTGAGGAATCGGCGTCCGATTCGTCCGTCGTAGCCGATGGCATCGGCCAGGGTCGACACGTCGGCGCCGACGTTCTCGCAGATCTCGCTGATCGCATTGATGAACGAGATCTTGGTGGCGAGAAAGGCATTCGCCGACACCTTGACCAACTCGGCTGTGGCCCAGTCGGTCCGCACGAAAGGCACTCCGGTCTCGAGGATCTCGCGATAAATCTCAGCGATCACCTCGTCGGCGGCGGAATCGTCGGCGTCCGGATCGGTGCCGACGACCAGCCGGTCGGGTTCGAGCGTGTCCTCGACGGCGAAACCCTCGCGCAAGAACTCGGGGCTCCACGCCAGCGTGACGCGGGCGCCGGGGGCGGTGAGCACGGCCATCCGCTGGGCGAGAGCGGCGGCGGTGCCCACCGGCACGGTCGACTTCCCGATGATCAGGTGCTCGCCACGCAGCAGCGGCGTCAAGGCGTCGACCGCGGATTCCACATGCGACAGATCCACCGCGTAGCCGCGTCTTTGCTGCGGTGTGCCCACGCCGAGAAAGTGCACCGACGCGAAGTCGGCGGCGTCGCGGTGGTCGGTCGTGAAGCGCAACCGTCCGGCGGCGAGGTTGCGGCGCAGCACGTCGGACAGTCCCGGCTCGAAGAACGGCACCTCGCCGACTTGCAGCCGGGCGACCTTGTCCCCATCGACGTCGACACCGACAACGTCATGACCGAGTTCGGCCATGCACGCGGCGTGGGTCGCGCCGAGGTATCCGCATCCGATCACAGTGAGCTTCATGTCTGAAGTGAGTACGCGCGCATTGCTGCCACCGGTCAACGACGACGTGTCACGTCCCGATCGATCGGGTGAACACCGGCCTGGAGAACGTGAACGCGGCGCGAACCCGGATCGGCTCGGCGCAGGTCAGACTACGGCCGGATGAAGTTCAGGTACGCCTTCGACGGCGTCGGTCCGCGTTGCCCCTGGTACTTGGAGCCGACGGAATCGCTGCCGTAGGGGTGCTCGGCGGGGCTGGAGAGCCGGATCAGACACAGCTGGCCGATCTTCATCCCCGGCCACAACGTGATCGGCAGATTCGCCACGTTCGACAGTTCCAGGGTGATGTGGCCGGAGAACCCGGGATCGATGAAACCCGCGGTCGAGTGGGTGAGCAGGCCGAGGCGCCCCAACGACGACTTGCCCTCGAGGCGTCCGGCCAGGTCGTCGGGCAGTGTGCACACCTCGAGCGTCGACCCGAGGACGAACTCCCCCGGATGCAGCACGAACGGTTCACCCTCCGTCGGTTCGACGAGGGAGGTCAGTTCGTCCTGTCGCTGCGCCGGGTCGATGTGGGTGTAGCGCGTGTTGTTGAAGACGCGGAACAGGCGGTCGAGCCGCACGTCGACGCTCGACGGCTGCACCAGCGTCGGGTCGAACGGGTCCAGCGCCAATCGCCCGTCGGCGATCTCGGAACGGATGTCGCGATCGGAGAGGAGCACGCCTGTGAGGTTAATCGACCGGACCGGATGAACAGTGGGTGACCGCGGTCTGTCGAGCCAGATGCGAATTGAGCCGAACCATGGCCAATCTGTCCGACGGTGTTCTGGTGTCCCCCGTGATACGCGCGTGATCGTGGCGTGACGCGCAGGAGACCGGGGAAAGTCGGGGCGGATGCGGGGATTCGGCTGTTCTGATCTGGGTGCTGGTGGACGACGCGCTGATGCACGACGACGGTCAGGTGCACGCCGTGGTCCGAGCGTCCGCGGTCGAGCGGATGCGCGACAGGGCGTGGAGTCGAGCGCGATCGACAACCCCGCCGACCGTGCCCAGTTTTCCGCCGATCGGGTCCAGAATCTCGCCGAGCGTGCCCGGTGCCGACGTCGGCGGGTGACGATCGTCACCGTCGGGCTCGTGCTCGCCGTTGCGACGTGGTTCAGCGGAGAGCACGGCGTCGGGTGACGAGCCGCGGGAGTGCGTCGGATCCCGCTTCGCCACGATCGGCGCCGTCTACGACGCGGTGTTCGGCTCCCTGTTGCCGATGTTGCCGTACGAGATCAAGAAGCAGGCGCCGACGACAAAGACCCGATCATGACCTCCCGGGACCCCATCACGCAGTGGATCGTGTCCCAGTTGGTGGGCGTGCGCGAGGGTCGCGACGCCGAGGCGATCCCCGTCGAGAACCTGACGGTCGCCCAGGCCGTCGAGACCGTCTAGCTGTATCTGTATGTGACGGTGATGGTTCCGCTCACCGTCATCCGGCGCACGGTTCCGTCGATCGCGACCGTCGCGGGTCCCATCACCGTCGGGACCCTGCTGACGCTGCCGATCCTTCTCGGGGCGTTCGCAGCGACCCAGCTGTATCAGGCGATCAGCAGCGCGCTCATCGAGTCGTGCGTGGTGTCCGTGACCCGTTCGCACAAGGAGAACGCCGGAAAGACCGTCAGAGACCTGCGATTCGCCGGTGCGGTGCCCGGCATAGTCCGCGACATCGCCCGTCAGGTGGATGTGGCCGATGCGCGGACTTGTCCGCCGACCGGTGGACTCCCGTTGTCGCGCATCGTGTCCCGCACGTCGTCGTATCTGCAGTCCATCACGGCCGACCGTGCGAGGGACCGGCGGATCGGTGCCGCCGCCGATCAGGTGCAGAACTGGATGCGACACACCCGGGTGACCGACAATCTCATCCCCGCCGATCCGGCCGACTTCTCGACTCCCGAATACGCGATCTCACAGGTCGGCGCGCTCATCCCCTACGTCGGTGGAGCGCCCCTCGACATCGCGATAGGTCTCAACCACAACCGGGGGCAAGGAGCGGATTTCGGCCGGACCGTCCCGCTCTCATCGCGGTCAGTCACCAAGACGCTCACCGCCGCCTACTACGCGTACGCGCTCGCCGCGCATGTCGTCGAGTTGGCCTGGCAGGACGGCGGAACCGATCCGTCGGCCCCGCTCCTCGCCGACCTGTTCCCCGGTGCCGGCATCACCGCCGATATGATCCCGCGGTCGACGGGCATCGCCGGCGCACCGAATCTGTATGGACTCGTGGTGTACCACAACGCCCTTCGGTCGATGTGCCTCGCCGAGGACAAAGCGCCCCGCACCGACCCCGCCGTCGGCGAAACGCGTCCCGGTGTCCGCCGCGCGGTGGTGAGCGGACCGCCACACACCGGTCCCTGAGGAGCCCGCGAGGAACGAGCGATCATCACCCCCGGTCCCTGAGGAGCCCGCGAGGAACGCCTTCGACTCGCTCGCAAGCTCGCTCGCTCAGGATCCGCGAGCTCACGAAGGGCCTCACCCCTTCTTCGGCCGCACCGCCCGCTCAGCGATCGCGATCACGAGACGCCGTGGGGCGAAACGGCTTGCGATGGCGCTGATCCGATTCTGCGCGCCGTCGATCACGCTCGGCTTCCCCGCCTCGAGCGCAGCGAGTGCGGTGTCGACGACCTGCTGGGTGGTTCGCCGTGAGCCGACGGCGGCATCGTCGGACCCGGCGACGTCGAAGAACTCGGTGTCCGTCGCACCCGGACACAGTGCGAGCACCTTCACCCCGTTCTGCTTGCCCTCCCACCACAGCGCCTCGCTCAGCGACAACACATAGGCCTTGGTCGCCGCGTAGACGGCCATGTGCGGCACCGGCTGGAAACCCGCCGTGCTGGCGACATTGATGATCGCGCCGGAACGTTTCTGCGCCAACCGCTTCAGATAGACGGTGGTGAGGTCGGTGAGTGCGCCGACGTTGAGCGAGACCTCCTCCCGGATGCGCCCTGGATCGACGTCGACGAGGTCGCCATGCGTTCCGAATCCGGCGTTGTTGATGAGAATGTCGACGTCGAGTCCACGCGCCGCGACGTCGGCGACGAGACCGTCGGCGGCACCGGGGATCGAGAGGTCAGCGGCGATCGCCTCTGCCCGAATCCCGTGGCGCGTACGCAGGTCGTCGGCGAGAGCCGTCAGTTTGCCTTCACTGCGGGCGACGAGGATGACGTCGGCACCGCGGGAGGCGAGCGTGCGTGCGAACTCGGCGCCGATGCCACCGCTGGCTCCGGTGATGAGCGCGGTTTGCTGTCGGAATTCCATGATGACTCCTCGGTTCTGGGTGGCGGTCAGCGTGTGTGCGGGTGGGACAGAATGCCGAGACCGGCGAACGCGATGTCGGCGAGGATGTCCGCGTAGTGCGCGAGTCGCTGTCCGCGGTGATCCGACGACGCGGCATCGACGAGCCCCTTGATGCCGTCGAAGGCACCGACGAGTACCGCCGCCAATCCGTCGGCGTCGAGATCGGCCCGGAACTCCCGCGATGCCTGGCCGTCGCGGATGATCCCCGCCACCAGCGCGATCCACGCATCCATGGGTTTGACGACGCCGCCGTCGGTCGTGCCGTCCGCGCCCAGTTCCCGCACGAGTCGGACGACACTCCAGGCCCCCGGCTCCCGATTGAGGAGTTCCAGCATCGCCGGCATGACGTCGGCGAGTTGTTCGGTTGGGCTGTCGTGCGCGAGCACGCGCTGCTGAACCTCGGCGACCCAGCGATGCTCCTGGTCGTCGATGACGGCTCGGGCGAGTGCGTCCTTCGACGGGAAGTAGAAGTAGAACGCCCCCTTGGTCAGCCCCGATTCAGCGATGAGCTCGCTGAATTTGGTTGCCCCATAGCCTTTCTCAGCGAAGACCCGGGCAGCGACCTCGAGCAGTCGCGCGCGGGTTGCCGCGCCCTTGGCCGTCGACGGTTCCGCTGGACTCACGCTCGCCAGAATAAACCAGTCGGTATGTTTTGACAAACCAACCGGTAGGTTTTGGTCGTCGACTCGCTGAACCGGCCTCTGACGCTGTGAGTCGTCCGGGGTTTGCTAGGCTGTCGATCGCGAGGTCAGCGCCTTGCACGCCGATGTAGTTCAATGGCAGAACATCAGCTTCCCAAGCTGAATACGCGGGTTCGATTCCCGTCATCGGCTCAGTCGAAAGCCCCGGTCAGAGTCATCCAGCCGGGGCTTTCGTGGTCCTCAGAACAATCCCGCGCCGCAGACGCGGCGACGTCACACGATCACGCGCGACTTCACGCCTCCTCAGCCGACTCCGCATCCCGCCGCTTGTCCTCGTGAAGCGACTTGATCCGCCGCTCCTCGCGCCGCCCCTCGACACGCGCGGCGCGTTCCGCGGCCAGCCACTCGGGCATCTCAGCCAGCAGTTGATCGATCTGCGCCGTCGTGAGCGCTTCGGTGATGCCGCCGCGGATCAGCCCGGAGTTGGAGATCCCCAGTTTGGCGGCCACCAGGTTCTTCGGGTGTGGACCGTCGGCGCGAAGAGTGCGGAGCCATTCCGGTGGGTCGGCCTGGAGTGCAGTGAGCTCGTCGCGGGTGATGGATCCGTTCCGAAACTCGTCGGGCGTGGCCGGCAGATACACGTCCAGCTTCTTGGCGGCCGTCGCCGGCTTCATCGACTGCGAGCTCATGTCCTGAGGGTATCCGGCGGTAGCCTTCGGGGGTGACCACACCCGACGACGTCCCCGCCTTTCGTCTGGCGTACGTCCCGGGTGTCACCCCGGGCAAATGGGTTCGGATCTGGGCCGAACGCCGACGCGACGTCGCGCTGCAGCTGGTCCCGCTCGATGTGCAGAGCTGCGCGGAGGCGGTCCGCGATGGCCATGTGGAGTTGGCGATCACGCGCCTTCCCGGAGCACTCCGTCATGGCGATGCCGGCGAGCACCACACGATCGACCTCTACGACGAGACAACGGTCGCGGTGGTACCGAAGGACCACGTCCTGACCGCCGCCGACGAACTCACGCTCGCCGACCTCGACGACGAGCCGTTCCTGTGGCCGCTCGACGAACCCGTGATCATCACTGAACGTCCTGGCCGGACCCTCGACCATCGACCCGAGAAGACGGGTGACGCAATAGAACTCGTGGCCGCAGGAATGGCGCTGGTGCTCGTGCCGCAATCACTGGCGCGGTTGCACCACCGCAAGGACCTCACCTACCGGCCCGTGATGGACGCACCAAAGGGGACCGTCGGACTCCTGTGGCCCTCGCCGACAACGGATCTCGCCGACGAGTTCATCGGTATCGTGCGTGGACGCAAGTCGACGTCATCCCGCGGTCGCTCCGAGCCGACGGCGAAGCGCTCGGCGAAGGAGAAGGCCGCGGCGAAGAGGGCAGCACGCGAGGCCGCCGGGAAGGTGCCCGGCAAAGGTGTGCGACGGGGCGCGGGGCGTCCGAAACGACGGTGATGCCCTTCGTGACGCTGCGCTATCGCTCCGCTCCTCAGGGGCCGGGTGGGGCAGCCCCGCGCACGACCGTCAGGCGCGCCACTCCGCGGTACGTTCGGGCGACGCATCCGCGAGTGCCGTGATCGTGTCGTCGACGCCGAAGTCTTTCCCGTACACAGGTGTTCCCGGCTGCTGCCGCCACGATTCGGCAAGTGTTCCGCCGTCGACCGGGTCGAAGCCGAGCTGTTCGACGAGCTCGGACACGATCTTCTTGCCGTCGACATCGTCGCCGGCGATCGGCAAGGCGATCCGGCCCTCGGTGCCGGCCGGCACACCCTTGTTCAGCAAGTGTTTCCAGTAGATTCCGTTGAACACCTTGTAGACGGGCGCACCGAGCTGTTCGGATACCCAGACACTCTCCGGCGTGCCGTTCTCGATCGCGTCGATCTTCCCGTCGCGCTGCTGCGGATAGTAGTTGTTGGTCTCGATCACCGGCGCTCCGACCTTGCGGCCGTCGAGGATTCCCGGGGCGAGATCGGGGGTGTTCTTCTGCGGGATGCTGACGATGACGAGGTCGGCGTCCTCCGCGGCATCTGCGGCCCATACGGCGGTGGCTCCGGTCTCCTGGGCGAGCTCAGCAAGCGTCTCGGGAGCCCGCGAATTGGCCACGCGCACCTCGTGACCCAGCGTGGCGAGTCGACGCGTCAGCGTCCCGCCAATGAATCCGGCACCGATGATCCCGATTTTCACAACAACACCTCTGTGGTGGTCGACGACAGTGACCTGTGGTGCAACGACACGACTCCGCCTGGTTATTCGCAGAGTGACCGACGACACTCCAGCGCGGCCGCGTGCGCATCGGAAACCGAGCAAGAACGGTCAAGCCCGACGGGGCGCTCATTCGTAGAGTTGAACCGTGACCGAATCTCCCGCCGAGCACACCGCCTCCGCCCCGAGCACCGCCGGCCGCCCGCACGGACTGCCCGTCGCCGACGACCTACCCGCCGTGTCGCCGCCTGCCGTCGACCGCCCGGTGTTCCCGGACGGCTACGGCGTCGGCGAAGGTCTGGCGGGCACACGCTCGTGGGCATCTGTCGAGGAGCGTCTCGTGGCATCGACACACTATTGGCTGACGTCGGTCCGCGCCGACGGCACTCCGCACGTGGTGCCTCGCTGGGGAGTCTGGGTCGACGGCCGCTTCTTCTACGACGGTGCGCCGACGACGCGGCACGCACGCAACGTCGAGGCCAATCCGGCGTGCACCCTCAATCTGGAGAGCGGGACCGACGTGGTGATCATCGGCGGGTACTCGACGGCGGTGCGCGCACTACCGGAGGGGCTCGGCGCTCGATTGGCCGAAGCCTTCACCAAGTACGCCGACCAGGACTACCGACCCGGCCCCCAGTCGTGGCAGTCACCGACCGATGGCGGAGGCCTACGGGCGATCACCCCCCGCCGCGCCCTCGCGTGGGCGTCGTTCCCGACGGACTGCACCCGCTTCACGTTCGTATAGCGCCCACGACCCCTCCCCAACCCAACCGCGGTATCGATTTACCTGTCCTTTACCTCCGAGGCACGAGAACGAGACGTCGGCAGGCCTATCGTCTTCCATGCGTACACCGTCGGTGCGCAATGCACACTCGTGCGAAACCCAGCGAGATCCAGCGAAATCCGCTGTTGCCCAACGGAGGTAACCCGTGCCACCAGACGTCGAGGACGCCATCACCACGATGGGATCCGTCAACAACGAGTTCTTCTACTGGGTGTCCATCGCCCTGATGATGCTGATCCACGCGGGGTTCCTCGCCTACGAGGTCGGCGCGTCCCGCTCGAAGAACGTGCTCGCGACGGCGATGAAGAACCTGCTCGCGTTCGCGACGATCATCGCCTCGTTCTTCTTCGTCGGCTGGTTCCTCTACAACGCGATGCCCAGCGGGTTCGTCGAGATGACCGACGCCGCGCGGGCCGCGTTGCCGTGGAGCGACAACATGGGCCCGAATACTGCCGACCCCGCGAGTGGTATCTTCTGGGGCGCCTTCGCCCTGTTCGCGGCGACCACCGGGTCGATCATGTCCGGCGCAGTGCTGGAGCGGATCAGAACCAGCGCATTCCTGGTGCTCACGGTGCTCGTCGGTTCGGTCGTCTGGATCATCGCGGCGGCCTGGGGCTGGCACGGCTCCGGATGGATGCTGACCAAACTCGGGTTCCACGATGTCGGAGCCGCAGGGTGTGTGCACATGATCGCGGGATTCGCCACGCTCGGCATCCTGCTCAACCTGGGCCCGCGGATCGGCCGCTTCCGCGCCGACGGCACGCCGGTCACGATCCGCCCGCACAACCTGCCCCTCACGATGCTCGGCCTGATGCTGATCTTCACCGGCTTCTTCGGCTTCCTGATGGGGTGCGTCATCTACAGCCCCGAGGGCTACGCCACGATCTACGGCAGCCCGACCACATTGTCTGCCTTCGCATTCAACACGTTGATGGGTCTGGCCGGCGGCATCATCGGCGCATATCTGACGTCGCGCGGCGAGCCGTTCTGGACGATCTCGGGCGGTCTCGCCGGAGTCATCGGCGTCGCTGCCGGCATGGATCTCTATCACCCGGCGTTGGCGTTCATCATCGCCCTGGGCGCCGGCGCACTGATACCGTTCATCGGAAAGTTGTTGGAGAAGTTCAGAATCGACGATGTGGTGGGTGCGGTGTCGGTGCACGGCGGCATCGGTCTCTACTCGGTGATCATGGCCGGCATCTTCCTGGCCGGATACCCCAACACCGACGGCAATCCCTCGGTGTCGCTGTGGGGCCAGCTCGTCGGCGCAGCCGTGTTCGCCGTGCTCGGGTTCCTTCCCGCCTACCTGGTGTCGCTGGCTCTGAAGAAAGTCGGTCTGCTGCGCATCCCGCCGGAGGTCGAGGCGCAGGGTCTCGATCTTGCCGAGATTCCCGCGACCCCGTATCCGGAGGGCATCCCGGTCACCATCATGCGCGGCGACACCGGCGACATCGTCGCGGTGCCGACCGACAACCCTGGCGAAGCCGCCACTCCAACCCCGCAAACCACGTCCACAATCGAGGTGAAGTAGATGTTCAATCCGATCGATTCCTACGACGACCCCGGCGTGGTCTTCACCTTCGGCGGCTTCTCGGTGGGTGTGTGGATCGTCTTCATCCTGGCGGTGCTGCTCTTCGTGGCCTTCTTCGTCGCGATGATCCGACACGAGAACCACGCGTACAAGGCGATCATCGACGACACTCCTGTCGAGAAGGGTCCCGCAGCGGAGGGCGAACCACCCGTGTACTGACCACGACACCACCGGTGCCGACAGCGCGAGGCCTCAGACCTCGCGCTGTCGGCGCCGTCGTGCAGGCAGGTCAGGACATATGGTCATCATCCGGAATGGACGATCGGTCGAGATTGCCGACGCAGGGGTTTATGGTCAGATCACAGACGGACTCATCCGATCGGCACCGCCGTGCGAACAACACCACGAGGACCCGACCCACATCGTCTGACCCGAGGAGTTCGAATACATGACCGTGTCGACCGTTCTTCGCCGCACGTTGGTGTCAGTGGCCTGTCTGGCCATGGCAGCGAGCGGCTCTCTGATCTTCTCGAATGCCCAGGCCAAGGCTGTGCCGTGCAGCGATGTCGAGGTGATCTTCGCTCGCGGCACGATCGAGCCCGTACCGCCGATGGGCGTGACCGGCGTCTCGTTCGTCGAGGCCATTCGCTCGCAGATGCCCGGTAAGTCCGTCAGCAGCTACGGCGTGAAGTACCCGGCCAGCAACAGGTTCGACAACCGCCTCGCCATCGCCAACTCCGTGACCGTCGGCGTGCGCTCGGCGCAGTCGCGGATCAAGTATCTCGCCGCCAACTGCCCCGGCACTCGCGTCGTCCTGGGCGGATATTCGCAGGGCGCGGTGGTCGCCGGCTTCACCACCGCTACCGGGATCAGCGTCCCGGCCGAGTACCGCCGCTACGCGAGCCAGGTGCCGCCGCCGCTGCCCAGCGACGTCGCCGACAACATCGCCGCCGTGGTGCTCTTCGCACCGCCGTCGGACCGGTTCCTGCGCGACATCGGATCGCCACCGATCGAGGTCGACCGCGAGTACAAGGCCAAGACCAAGAGTTACTGCATCCCCGGCGACAACATCTGTGACGGGGCGCCGGTGGGCCAACCCAACGGACTGCACGTGCTGTACTCCGTCAACGGGATGACGCTCGACGCCGCGAACTACGTGAAACGCCATGTGTAATCCCACAGTTCGGATATGCCGGCCCGGACGACCCTTGCGAGGTGTCGCCCGGGCCGGCATTTGTTGAGGGACGTCCCCTGAGCGGACGAACGTCCAGCAGTCGAAGGACCGTGATCGATGAGTATGTGACACTCGGTCCATGCAACCGATGAAGGTGTTCGTCGCGGGAGGTACCGGCGCGATCGGCGCATACACGGTGCCGGCACTGATAGCCGCCGGACACACCGTCACCGCCCTCACCCGCTCACCGCAGAAGTCTGCTGTCGTCCGGGCGCAGGGCGCCCAGCCGGCGGAGATCTCGCTGTTCGACCGCGCGCAGCTACGGGATGCATTCCGCGGTCACGACGCCGTCGTCAATCTCGCTTCGGCCCTGCCCTCGGCAGAGAAGTTCATGTTCACGTCAGCGTGGCGCGAGTGTCAGCGCATCCGGACAGAGGGGTCGGCGAGTGTCGTGGACGCCGCGCTGGATGCCGGGGTTCCGCGGCTCCTCCAGGAGTCGGTGGTGATGATCTGCCGCGACAACGGCGCCGAGTGGGTGGACGAGAACTCCCCGGTCGACCATTTCCCGGTGGCCGTCGGCAATCATGTCGCAGAGGCGAACGCACGCCGCTTCGGCCGTGAGCACGCAGCCGGCGTGGTCCTGCGGTTCGGCATCTTCTACGGCCCCGGCGCCGCACACAGTGAGCAGATCATGCGAATGGCTCGACACCACATCGGTTTCCGTGCAGGACGTCCCGGCGCCTACGTGTCGTCGATCCACCTTGCCGACGCCGCCGCCGCGGTCGTCGCCGCTCTGGATTGTCCGACCGGCACCTACCACATCGTCGACGACGAGCCGGTCACCAGACGTGATGATGCCCGCGCGATGGCCGACGCCGTCGGCGTTCGCGGGTGGATCACCGGGCCGGGTCGGGCTGCATCGCTGCTCGGCGACCGGACGACATCGATGACCCGCTCGCTACGGGTCCGGAATGAACGCTTCCGCGGAGCGACGGGGTGGGCGCCGAGATACCCCGATGTCCGCGAGGGTTACTCGCAGATGGCCGAGGCCCTGCGCTCCCAGGCACCGTCGTCCACGTCCTCGTAGCGCAGTCCAGGTCTGCGTAGAACCGTGGTCCACCGACGTGCGGTGGCGGTGTCACGGTTGATTCCCCGCATTCGGGGTACTCCGCGGCGACGACAATCAGAGGAGAAGGTCATGGACAGCGCCGTCTGGATCATCATCGCCATCGTCGTCGCACTCGTGTTGTTGATCGTGCTGGTGCTGTCGATGCGCCAGCGCCGCCAACACCAGCGCGTCAAAGCCCAGGAGATCCGCGAGAACGCGTCTGACCAGGCCTCGGAGGTGCGCAAGCGGGAGGCCGTCGCCGAGGAATCCGAGGCACGGGCCCGTCAGGCCAGGGCGGAGGCCGATGCGAAAGCGGCCGAGGCCAAGCGGCTCGGGGAACACGCCCGCACCCACCAGGGCCGGGCAGCCGAGTCACGCCAGGAGGTCGAGAAGGAGTTCGCCCGCGCGGACAAGCTCGACCCGGATGTCGCCCGCAACGGTGAGCGTCGGCGGCCGGTGCACGGCGACGCCACCGGCGCACCGATGCAGGGCAACGGCCCGAACCAGGACCTCGATCCGCGTCACGTGACATCGCATCAGAGCCAGGACGCACGGCAGGCTCACGATCCGCGTCAGACCCAGGATACCCGCCATGCCCAGGATCCCCGGGTCGTCCAGAATCCGGAGGGGAACCCGCTTCCGCCCGAGGGGCGCTGACGCCACCTCGCCCACCCACGCCGGTCGCCATACGTTTATCCCTACCGAATGCGGGAATCCGTCACGACAGCCGGCCTGGCAATTCTAGGCAGTCCTGGGACGGTCAGACCCCTGGAGCTGTGACCATCATGCTCCGGGGGTTGTCTCGTGCGATCACCGTCGTCGATCATTCGGTCGACGACGACCGCCACCCACCAAGTCGACCCCAAGTCCTCCGCAAGAGCCCATCGAGATGCTCGTCACATGACCAGCAACCGAAAGGCTCTTCCGATGTCGTTTCAGGACTCCTCCCCTCGCGCGCCCATCACCTACATCACCGACGGCGCCACCGACTCCCCTCCTCGCCGATGCTGGCAGATCGCCCGCGGCGTCGGACTCTTGTTCGCCTGCGTGGTGTTCGCGCTGCTGGCGGCATGTAGCGTCTCGATCGGCACATCCGCGGACACTCCCGTCGAGAAGACGTCCGACATCGCGGTCGGCGAGTGTCTGAACATTGGCGAGAAGGCCGACGACGACGGCAAGGTCCACGCATCCAAAGTCGCCTGCGACACCGACGGACTCACCTTCTACGCCGCGTCGACCGTCGCCGCCGACGGCGATTGCGCAGGCGAGAACAGCGCCAGCCTGTCGTTTCCCGACGACCCGCAGAAGCTATGTATGACACCGAACTTCGTCAACGGTGCGTGCTATCAGATCCCGCTGCCCGGCGGTCAGCTCGTCGACTATCGCAAATCCGATTGCGGCGCGGCGCCGGCCGCGACCACCGTCATCGCCGAGACCGTCACCCGGTCAGACGCGTCCGTCACCTGCACCGACGACCAGACCGCCTGGGTGTTCACCCAGCCCGAGTCGATCGGATACTGCTTGCGCGCAGTGGAATCGGCGACGGCGTCCTGAGTCGGAGCGTTGACCCAGATGTCACGTCAGCTGACCGTCGAGTGTCCGGACCCGCTCGACGGTCCTTTGCGGTGACATCTGGGTCAAAGAATCAACTAGAACTACCTGAACGTTGCTCCCGCATCGACTCCCGGACCCCGTTCTTGAGAATCTTCCCGACCTTCGACCGCGGCAGTTCCGTCCAGATCTCGATCTCCTTGGGCGCCTTGACACTGCCGATCCGTTCCTTCACGAACGCGATGATGTCGTCGGCCCCGATGTCTTGTCCGACACGCAATTCGACGGCAGCGGTGACACGTTCGCCCCACTTGTCGTCGGGAAGTCCCATGACAGCCGAATCCTTGACCGCGGGATCGGCGAGCAAGGCCTGCTCCACCTCTGCCGAGTACACGTTGAATCCGCCGCTGATGATCATGTCCTTGGCGCGGTCGACGACGAACAGAAACCGTCGTCGTCGAGGTAGCCGATGTCGCCGGTGTGGTGCCAATCGAACGCGCTGACCTCTGCTGTCGCGGTTGGGTTCTCGTGATAGCCGTCCATCACGAGTGGTCCACGCACGACGATCTCACCCCTCTGCCCGCGGGGCATCATCGTCCCGTTCTCGTCCATGATCGCGACGGTGGTCAGGGCGTCGGGCGGCCGGCCGAGGTGAGGCGTTCGGTCGCCACCGACCCGTCGGGGCGGAAATGATCGGCCGGGGCGAGGGTGGAGATCATGTTGGGCGCCTCGGTCTGCCCGAACAGCTGTCCCAGCACGGGACCGATACACGTCAGAGCCTCCTCGAGACGCGTCCGCGACATGGGTGCCGCGCCGTACCAGAGGCACCGCCGATCGGCTCGTGGCCTACGACGCCGGTACGAGGACCCTCGTCAAGGGACCGCCGATTCCGGCAGTCCTGCAGGGATTCCGACAGCGCGCGGGCTGCCCGACGCCCAGTGTGCAGTCCCGCGGGGTGGTGACGAGATCGGTTGCGGACTGTCCGGCGGGGCGCCGGGTGCACGGCATCACGATCGCCGGGGCCGGTCATCAATGGCCGGGCGGTACCGGAACCCTCTTCGATGACCGGCCATCGACCGCGATCACCGCGACCACCGAGATCTGGCGGTTCTTCTCGTCACTCGGTTGACACGGGATCGGGGCGTGTCGCCGAGGTCAACACGATGTCGTCGAACCGTCGGCGGGTGATCTCCGCGATCTCGATACCGGCGAGTGCTTGACTGATGATGGTGTCGGCGATGTCGCGGACCTTGACGTTCTCCTGCTGTGACCGCCACTTGAGCACATCGATCGCGCGATCCTCGGTCACCCCGTACACCAGCATGAGCATGCCTTTGGCCTGCTCGATCGAGGCGCGCGAGGTCCGGAAGTTCAACACCTCGGCGTCGACCCGTTCCTTGACGGACTCATCGACCGAGCCGGACAGATCCACGTAGAACCCCTCGGTGCCGATCGCGCGACCGTCGGCGTCGTAGATCGTGTGTGCGATGACCGTGACCGGATGGGTGCAGCCCCGTGTGTCGATGATCCGGTGCCGGCTGGAGAAGGGTGCATGATTGGTGAGCATCTCCGCGACCATCGCCTCGAAGTGGGTTCGGTCGTCGGGGTGTTTGTGCTCGGCCATCAATGCTGTGGTGGGTGTGACCTCGCCGGGAGAGTAGCCGTGCAGTACAGCCACTTCGTCGGACCACTCCCATCGTTCGCCCTCATACAGGAAGCGGAAGCTTCCGACCCGCTGAATACCGTTGATCGTCTCGTCGACCGATTCAGTGGCGGACCCTCCGCCCACGCCGTCCATTGACGCGAATTTCTCCACTTGTGCGTGCGCCTCCAGTGCAACCCAGCCGATCGCGAGCTGGGGAGAACCTACAGTCAAACCGGCCGCTGCTCGTTACTGCCGTGGCTCTATTGAACCGGAGGATCCCCGTGGGGGAACGGCCTACGGGGCTACAAGTCCTGAACCCCGAAGACCTGACCCCGATGAACTCCGCGGCGTTCTTCGGAGGCTGTGTGGGTGGTACCCGATAGGCTCCGTCGGCAAACGCCGATCGGGCCGTTCGTCGCCAGCTCGTCTGGCAGTCGGGTCACCTGTCGTGCCCTCAGCTGGCCGGGCCGTACGCGAGGTGCAGGACGCCGTTCTCGAAGGACTCGCTCTCGAGAAGGGCGAGCTTGGTCTGGCCATGCCGTCGGGGAAGAGTCGCTCCCCGGAACCCAGGACCATCGGATAGACGAGCATGTGCAACTCGTCCACCAGTTCATCGGCCGGCAACGCACGAACCAGTTGGCCGCTGCCGCTGAGGTAGATGTTGCTCCACTCGTCGCCGCTATCCAGCGTGGACGACACTACGTATTTGGGGCTGTCGTTGAAGAACGGCGCACCCGGATCGTCCTCTGCTGTGCGTGTCGACCAGGCCGGTGCGAACATCTGGAAGGTGTTGCGGCCGAGGAGGATGGCGGTGCTCGACCCGGTCAGCTCGCCCAGCGCCTCGGCCACTCCGGCCGGGAACCCGTACTCGAACGTGAAACTCGGGTCCTCGTAACTGCCGTCGAGGCTCACGAACTCATATACGAGAATCTTGCCCATCGACCACTCCTCCGTTGTGTCGGCGGCCCTCACCGCCGCCGGTCTGCACATGATGATCCGCGTCCCACCAAAAGTCATCGGACTCGACCACCGGCGTCGCGCGCCGTCGTCGCGGCTACTCGGCCGGTGTGTAGTTCAGCAGCGCGACGCCGTTACTGAACGACTTCGCCTGGACCAGAGACAGTTTCGGGATCTCCACACCGTCCGGGACGAGTCCACGTCCGCGGCCCTGCACAGCGGGGTACACGAAGAGCCGGTACTCGTCGACGAGCTCGGCGGTGATCAACGCGTGGGTGAGTGTGATGCTGCCGGTGATGACGATGTCCTTGCCATCGCTGTTCTTCAGGTCGCGCACGCCCGCAAGGACGTCGTCGCCGGCGATGATCGACGAGTTCTGCCACTCGGGGTCGGTCATCGTCGAGGTGACGACGTACTTGTCGACAGCGTTCAGGTAGCCGGTGACACCGGTCGCGTCGTTCTCCTGGTGCGGCCAGTAGCCGCGGAAGTCCTCGAACGTCTGCCGTCCGAGCAACAGTGCGTCGGCAGTGGCGTCCTGCCGGTGGCTCTCCTCGATGAGGTCCGGCGCCTGGTCGGACGGGTCGAACCAGGACGTGATCATCTCGATGGAACCGTCGACGGTGATGTTCTGGGTGACGACGAGCTTGCGCATGGTCTCTCCTCGGTGTCGTTTCTCGATCCGTGCTCACATTGGTCGTACACAGAGGCCGACCGATCGGACCGTCGGAGTTCATCGGTGCACCCGATGAATTCCCGGGCCACCGCAGGTCAGCATCTGTGACATGACCATGGGACAGACGCTCCGACGTGTGGGCCTGACAGAGAGGGGTGCCGCGATGATCGACTTCCGGGACGGCTGCGCCGAGCTGAGCCGGATGATCGCCCAGGTCACCGACGATGACCTTTCTCTGCCGACCCCGTGCACCGACCTCGACGTCGCCGGCCTGCTCCGACACGTCGAGGAGTTCGCGACCGGGTTCACCGAGGCCGCCGGCAGTTCGCCGACCGGCCCGGGCGTCGACGACGTCCGGGGCGACGGCCGACGCGCGCACATAGCTGCGCATGTCACCGACCTCGGCGGGGCGTGGGCGACGCCGCAACCGTGGGCGGGCACCGGCGACCAGGGTGGGCTCGCGTTGCCGAACGAGACGTGGGGCCGGATCGCGCTCACCGAGGTGATCGTGCACGGATGGGATCTCGCAGTGGCGATCGGCGCCGACTACTGCCCACCCGCCGACCTCGTGCGCGCCTGCCATGACCACGTCGTCGTGTTCGTGCCGACCGCTCCGATCCCCGCGCTGTGGGGTGATCGGGTCGTCGTCGGCGAGAACGACCTCCTGGAGTCGACGGTCGCGATCACAGGTCGGGACCCCGTGCCGTGGCGGGGCTCTCCCGACGGGTGAGTTGACGCGGACGCGTGCGAGCGACACCCAGATCCCTGAGGAGCGAGCTTGCGAGCGTCACGAAGGGCCCCGAATGTCACCCCGGCGCGGTAATCTCCGCCCATGACGCAGCACCATCAGCACTCGGGGCGGACCCTCGTGCTGGTGCACGGCACCCCGCTGTCTCCCTCGGTGTGGGACGAGACGGTCGGATACCTCGGTGACCGGACCATCCATACGCCCGACTGCTCTCGTGTCCCCGATTCCCCGGCCGCACAGGCGAAGCTGGCCGAGACGGTCATGGCCGAGGTCGTCGGCGAGGTCGACGTCGTCGGGCATTCCTTCGGCGGTCAGATCGCGATCGAGATGGCCCTGCTCGCGCCCGAACGCGTACGCAGTCTGATGCTGCTCTGTACTCGCGACACGCCGTTCCCACCGTTCGCGCCGCTCGCCGAGCAGGTCCGCGACGGTCACGCACCTGCCGTCGATGCCTCGCTCGAACGGTGGTTCACCAAAGCGGAGATCTCCGCGGGCGGTTCGGCGATCACCTCTGCGCGCGAACAGATCTCGTCTGCCGATTCGATTCGATGGGCGGCCGCGCTCGCCGCGATCGCCGCATATGACAGTTCGGAGCTGACGCCCCTGTTGCGGATGCCGGTGACCGTAGTCGCGGCCGGACGCGACCACGTGTCGACGCCGGATGCGATGGGCGACATGGCCCGTCGAATCCCGGGTGCGCAGTTCGTCGTACGCCCCGACTGGGCTCACATGTCCGGGTTCACCGTGCCCGACGTGCTCGCCGGGATCATCGACCGCGCCACCGATTCAGGTGCTGACGCGCTGACTTCACGCTGACGACAGTCCACCGACCGAACGGAGATTCCCATGTCCGACCAGTTCATCGACCCCACGGCGAAGCCCAGTGGCCCCGGCTGCGCCGACTGCGAGGCGACCGGATCCTGGTGGTTCCACCTGCGACGCTGCGCCGAGTGCGGACATATCGGATGTTGCGATGACTCACTCCACCGGCACGCCCGGGCGCATGCCGCCGAGACCGGCCACCTGGTCATCCAGAGCTATGAACCCGGCGAGGACTGGTTCTGGAACTTCGGCACCGACGAACTCTTCGCCGGGCCTACTCTCGCCGAGCCGACGGAGCATCCTGGTGACCAGACCGCACCCGGTCCACAAGACCGTCTACCCGCCGACTGGCAAGACCAGTTACGCGCGCGTTGATCCTGACGCGAGAATCGGTCACCACGGGAGTCGGAGCGGTACGTCCGGGATCGGCCCGGGCAGGTCGATGTCGCCGTCGAGGAGGTCCCCGAGAGGGCCGAGTCCGAGCGCGAGGAGATCGCGGGCGCCCTCTGCGAGCGCGGCGAGTGGTTCCCGGTCGGGTAGTCCCCTGTCGGGCGCCAGACCCAGGCCGAGCGGTCCGTCGGGCCGTCGCTCCACGTAGGGGGTCGGACTGTCGCCCCGAACCACGTCGACCATGTTGCGAAAGGCCGTGGAGCCAGGGTCTTTCCAATAGTCGCCGTGTCCGTGGGTTCCTTCGATCAGCGTGCCGTCGGAGTAACGGCCGGAGTCGAGTCGGGTCACGCCGGCCGCCGTGTCCGGATCTGAGCCATGCGGGTTGAGCGGACCGAGCAATTGGACGACGCCGATCGGATCTCCCGGAGCGGTCATCGAGAATCGTTCGACGTCGGGATTCGCGTTGCGCCATGGGCCGTCGAACACACCTGTTCCCGCCGACGAGGCGTAGACGACCCGATCAGCGCGCAGGCCGAGCTGTTCTGCTGAGCCGACGACCGATCCTCCGTACGAATGGCCGATGACGGTGGTGGTCGCGCCCGGAGCATGATGGGCGATCTCGGCGTCGAGCTGCTTGCCGAACTCGACGAGCCGCGGCGCCATCGCCCGCGCGAACGAGGGATCGGCGGCCGAGCCGACGACGCCCGCGGCGAGCCCGACGGTAGCGCCGACCGCTGCGGAGGGGACGTCACCGCGAGCCAGCGCGGGCAGAGCCGCCTCGAGGCCCTCATAGCCCAGCCGCTGTGGGAGGTCACCGTCGAGGTAGACGAACACCGGACCTCCGGTGGATCGCGAGAGTACTGGAGCAGCATCGGTTGTCGACGACCGACTGTTCATCGACGAATGGGTTCCGGGCACCAGGATCGTCGCGTTGCGCGCACCGTCGAAGGTGCCGATCATCTCGATGTAGCGGCCGGCGCCGGTGGTGTCGAAGGCGATGAACCGTCGCTCGGACGTCCGGTCGAGGTCGTCGCGTCCCGCGCTCGGGTCGTCGGTCTGCCGAAGGAACTCGGCGAGCCGTCGAGCGCGCGTCCCGTCGGCGCGGCCGGCGCGCTGTTCGGCGGCGAGCGCTGTACGGATGGCTATCTCGTTGGCGTCTGCACGCGTGGCGAAGTCGACACCGTCCATGTTGCCGATGGTGTGCGGGTCGGCCTGCATCACGCGTCTCCGATCGTGCTCGCTCATGGCCGACAGCATGTTTCGGCGCTGTTCCGGCGTCATCGTGCGGAGCGTGGCGACGACGTCGTCGGGGTCGAGGTGCCGCCCGTCCGGCAGTGTGACCGGCGGTTGACGTGACGTCATCGCGGAGAGGTCGGCGCGGAGGGCGTCGAGACGCGCGCCGTAGTCGGCGTCGAGTGCGGCGATCGTCGCCAGCCCGTCTCGGAGGTGGGCTTGGATCGTTGTCGCCTGCTCGCGGTGGGTGCCGTCGGGGTGGGCGACCTCGCCGGAGTCGGTGACGAGGAATCCGTCGGCGACTGCTGCGTCGACCCTATTCAGCACTGCGGTGCAGGCGTGCGTCAGGTCCGTGGCGGCGTCCAGCACCTCGTCGGCGATCTGGTTCAACACGTTTCGGATCTCGGCTGCGTGGTCGCGTTGTTCGTCGACACGACTTCCGATGGCGTGGCGGGTGTCACCGACCCACGCCGCCATCTGATCCATGGCGCGGGCGACGGTCTCCATTGCCCGATCGAGTGTCGCGGCCGCCGTCTGCATCTGGGTTCCCGTCGCCGATACGAGATCACCCTGCCAGCAGCGTATTTCGGGGATGGTGTTCACGCGGGCCCGTTCTCTCTGTCGAGGGCGCGCGCGGCGGCAGCCTCCTCGTCGAGCACTCGACCTCGAAATCCGTTGACGAAGAGTGTGATCGACTCGAGTCGGGCGGCGATCACCGTCATCGCGAGGGCGGCGGGTGAGGCAGTCGCGCGGAGAGCCGTCGCGACCCGACTCGACGAGACCGGGAGATCGGCAGCTTGGTCGAAGCGGATGGCACGGACTGCATGTTCCTGCGACCGCCAGATGGATGCGGTGGCCGAGACCTCGCCGGGGTCGATGGAGAATCGTGGTGTCACGACTGTTAGACGCGCCGGCCGTCGGTTCGGTTTCATTCGAGCTTCGTTCCCGTTCATGCCATCGAGTGAGTACTACTCGCACACAGCGTCATCCACAGGCGGTGCGAGACGAGGACGAGTTGTGCACAAACTCGTTACGGCAGGCGGAGAGGACAGATCAGTGACATACCGTCGGCGGACCGATGTTGTTGTGTCCTTTGCCCTATCCGAATCGAGGAGTCCTGTGTCCGCACTGTTCGATCCCGCCGATGATGCGGAGCTGTTGGCCGCTGTGTTGTCGGCGGATCGGGGTGAGCGTGGACGTGCACTGCTGCGCCTGAGTCGGCGGTACGAGGCTCGGATGGTGATGACTGCCTACGACATCGGCCGGACGATGTACGACGAGGTGCTGCACAATCTCGACCCGGTCCGGCAGATGACCGTGCGACACGCCGCCGACAAGGCTGCTGTCGGCGAGATCTCACTACAGCTGTCGATGGCTCGCTCGAAGGCCGGCTTCCTATTCAATCTCGGTGCGGCACTGCACCAGTTTCCCAAGATCAAGGCGGCGTACCTCGACGGGGACCACAGCACCCATCGGGTCGGCAAGTTGGTTCGCGCTGCGCAGTCCGTTCCCGACGCGACGATCACCGACGAGTGGATCCGGGAGTTCGGAGCGGACCAGGCGGATGGCGCAGGCGAGGGCAGCGTCGGTGATGGAGCTGGATGCGATGGCAAGGGCGTTGTCCGCGATGGCGCTCATGATGTCGACGTCGACGCGGAAGTGCCCGCGACGCTGGATGATGCACTCGTGGATGCGGAGTCGGTTGACGGCGGCGAGGGTCAGGGCTGCGGTGGTGATGGCTGTGGCGGTGAGGGCAGTGAAGGTGATGAGGGCAGTGGCGTCGGGGACGGAGACGGTGACGGCGACGGTGATGGCTGCGATGACGATACGGTCGGGCCGGGTGACCGCACTGAGGATGGGTCGCCGGCCCTGGACTTCGAGGATTTCGCCCTGGACCTCGCGTCGCGACCGACCACCGACACTGCGCTGGGGAACGCCCTGGATGCCGTGGTGATCAGCATGGATCCTGACCGCGCCGCGGAGGTGCGGGAAGAGTTCGGCCGCACCTACCAGAACGTCATCGTGACCACCGACGCGTCAGGCCACGCGAGTATCGACGCGTGCGTTCCAGCCGAAGACGGTCTCCGCATCAGTCGGAGAATCGCGGACTTGATCCACGATCGCGTGTGCCCTGGCGATCCACGCGCTCTGGGCCAGCAGCGCGTTGCCGCCTTCGCCGAGATCACCCGCAAACGCGGTGCCCGACTCGCGTGCGAATGCGGACGCCCCGACTGTCGCGCGAGGGTGAAGAGCGGGAGAGGGGCATCGCGGACTGGTGGTCCGTCGACGTCCGAGGCAACGCTGCCGTCCGAGGCACCGAAGTCAGAGGCACCGGGCCCATCCGAGGCACCGAAGTCCGAGGCGCGGAAGTCAGAGGCACCTGTGCCGTCCGAGGCACCAAAGTTGGATCGCTCTGTCGCCGAGGTCGACGTCGCTGCACGCGCCCAAGACGATTCGCTCGCGAACGTGTCGGATGGTGGAGCTCAATCCGGTGGTGTCGACGGCGTTGACGTTGACGGCGGTGACGGTTTCGGTGCTGGCGTTGCCGACGGTCACGATGTCAGCGGTCACGATGTCGGTGCTGGTCACTTCGGTGGTGACGGCGATGAGGATGTCAGGAACCGCGACGCCGGCGGTCGCCGATCCCGCGGCAACGGGCCCAGGCACGACAGACCCGGCGGCGACAAACTCGACGGCGACGGGCCGGAGCTTGGTGGCTCAGGCGACCCCGGCGACGCCAAGTGTTTCGGCGATGATCCTGAAGATGACGACGATCCTGAAGATGACACTGAGGGCGATGACCCTTCCGCCGGAGACGGCGATGCCGACCCACCCGCCGGAGACGGCGGTCCAGACGATGCCGGCCCGGATTCCGGCGGCTCGCCAGGCGGTGCGAGTGGCCCCGTCGCTGCGGACGACGGGTCGTCGGATGATTCGGCCGATGACGAAGCAGCTTCGACGCTCACTCTCATCCTGGATCCCGGGATGGCACGGCCTCCCCACCTGCGCGGCTACGGCGCCATCGATCCGGCGCTCGCCGCCGAACTCGCGCCGCGCGCGACCATCATCGGACCGCCATCGTCTGACTCGGTTACTCGCAGGACATCCGGCGTGATCGTCACCGATCGCACGCCGCCGCGGCGCGTCGACGCGACGGGACACGGCGGTTTCGATCGCCCACCTCCGGGCGCCCTCACGTATGCTCCGTCGGCGAGATTGCGAGCGGAAGTCGAGTACAGCGACCTCACGTGTCGATACCCGCTGTGCACCAGACCTTCTCATGAATGTCAGCTCGATCATCTGGTGCCGTTCAACCACGCCGATCCGATGTCGGGCGGTTGGACGCTGCTCGACAACATCATCCCGTTGTGTACGCCCGACCACCAGCGGAAACATCTCGGGATATGGATACCCGTCATGCACACGGACCGAACCGTCATCTGGCGGAACGCCCGGTCGGGATACGAAATCACCACCCACCCCAGCTGACTGCCGGTTGGTCGTGATGCCGTCACGCTGCGATGCGTTGATGTCGATGGGGCGTGATGCCGCAATGTCTTAGTGCCACAAAGCCGTACCGCCTTGCTGCCTTGCCGCCTTGCTGCCGCCATGCCGCCTTGCCGCCTTGCCGCCGCCTTGCCGCCTTGCCGCCTTGCCGCAGCAGTGCATTTGGTAGTGCGATTCAATGACATCCCCGTCCGTGGCGGGTTCGATCACATCGGCGGAGGCGGCTTTCCGAGTAGAGACCACCAGTACTCCTCGGGGATCTGCTCGCCGGCGCGCAGAACTCTGGCGAGGCCGATCGCCATGAAGATGCCCAGTACCCCCAGCCACAATCCCGACAACGAGATCAGCGTCCACGCGATGGTCACCGCGATCGACCAAGGCGCCAGGAAGATCAGCAGCGGCGCGAAGAAGAACCCCACTGCGACGAACCAATACGACCCCCAGCGATCGCAACGCATCACGATCGTGAGCCAGCGCGGACTCGCGTCAGTCGGCGCCGCGAAGGGGATCGGAACGGACCGGCCCCCGAAGGAACTGTCCCGGGGGAGACCTTGCACAGAACTGTCTCGGACGGAACCATCTCTCGTGGCCATGGGAGCCTCCTCGGTGCCGGTGTGCCGGGATACCTCCATGCTCCGATGGTGGCGACTTCAGATCCACTACCTGCGAGGTAATGGATTCTGACTTTATGATCTCTCAATGAGGTGCCCGACGTTCGAGATCAGCGGGAGCCATCCGTGCTGCTGATCCGAGACCTCGGTGAGCTTGTCGTCGAGAGCGACGCCCGCACGCACGACCCCGGTGGCACCAAACCGCGCACCATTCTCGCACTGCTCTGCGCGGGAGCGGGAGCGGGAGCGGGAAATTCTGTCCCGGCGTCGACACTCATCACCGAGGTCTGGGGTCCCGACGCGCCGGAGAAGACCCAGCGCGCGCTGGAATCCCAGATGTGGCGCTTACGCAAGGCGCTCTCACCGGACAGCGACGGCCGTTCTCCCATCACCACGGACCGGACCGGCTACCGCCTCGACGGGTCATCGGTGAGGCTTGACTCCGCCATGTTCGAAGCCGCCGCGGCCCGCGTGAGCACTGGTCACGACGCCTCGTCTGCGCTGCGTCACCTCGACGACGCGCTGAGTTTGTGGCGCGGAGAACCTTTCACCACGGCAGCGTCGACGCCGACACTCGATCAAGCACGCCGACGACTGCACACCGTGCGCACCTCACTGCTGACCCGCCGTGCCGACCTGCTCCTCGCCGGCGGCCACATCGAGCGAGCGCTGGACGAAGCACAAGCCCTGATCACCCGCGATCCGCTCGACGAGCACGCCTGGACATTGAAGATCGGCGCACTCGCAGCGAGCGGGCAACGCGCGGAAGCGCTCACGGCCTATCGTGACATCCGGGAACTCCTGGCGACCGAGCTCGGCATGGACCCCGGCGAAGAGCTCCGTGCCGCGCACCGCACTGTTCTCGACGACCACAGTCGAGCAGTCCGACGCATCCATCTCCCGTCTCAACACACCTCGTTCGTCGGCCGCGACCACGAACTCGCTGCATTGGTCCGCCTGCTCGGCAGCGAGCGCGCCATCTCGATCACCGGCATCCCCGGCGTCGGGAAGACGCGCCTCGCACTCGAAGCCGCCCGGCGCGCTGCCGATTCGTTCGACGACGGGGTCTGGTTCGTCCCACGCCGGGCCGGCACCGACGACGCCGGCGCCATCCTCGCCACGATGCGCGTCCAACCATCGGCCGATGCACCGGCGCCACTCGACCAGGTCTGCGCTCACCTGTCGATGATGTCGGCCCTGCTCGTCCTCGACGGCGCACGACCCACACATCCGCTTCAGGAGAGCTCGCACCGACGGCCCGCGACCGAGCAGTCGGCTCCACACATCGACGCCACCCATATCGCCGTCTCCAGGACCACCGACACCGACACCATTGACACCAGCACCACTGACACCGAAACAGCCGACACCGAAACAGCATCCGCATCCGTCGATCCCGGCCGCACTGACGCACCCCCACCCAACGTCGTGGACGCCATCCTGCAGCGCTGCGCCGCGGTCACCATCCTCGGCGTCGGCGTTCCCTTGGGAGTCGAGGGTGAGCACGTGGTCACCGTGCACCCGCTCCCGGTCGACATCACCGCGGGCAACGTCGGACCGCCGCCCGCGCACCGCTTGCTCACCGACCGAATCCGCGTGGCCGTCGGCAACTTCGATCCCGACGACGCCGACCAGACCGACCTCGACCGCATCTGTCGCGCCATGGGCGGACTGCCCCTGGGCCTCGAGCTGGCCGCGGCCCGGACTGCGACGTTCTCACTGCACGAGGTCGCCGAACAGTTCGGCGCCGCGATGCCCGAGCCGGTGCAGCGCGCCTTCACACTCGCCTACGAATCGCTCGGTGAGGACCTCGCCGACACCTTTCTCCGCCTCACCGCATTGCGAAGTCCCTTCACCCCGACGCTCGCAGAATCCGTGTGCGGCAATCGGGCCAGCCAGGTCACCGATGCCCTCACCGAACTCACCCGCCGTTCGCTGCTCTGGCCGATCCGCGGCGATCGCCATCGGCCCACCCGGTTCACCGTTCTGAGCACCGTCGCCGAGCACGCCCGCACCGCCGATCCCGCCGCCGCACGCGCCGCTCTGCTTCGACGCGACGAGGCCATCGCCGCCCTACTGACCACCACCCCCATGCGCAGCAGTCCGACGTCGGCCCGCGACCTCGCCCGCGTCGATCACGACCATCACACGGTCGTCGCCTTCCTCGAATCCGTGGTCGCCGACCCCGTCAAGGTGGAGGAGCACGTCGATCTGATCGATCGGCTCGGTCCATACTGGTTCCTGCGGCGGCGGCTCGCCGACGGCATCCGGCTACTCCGGCGCGCTGCCCGCACGTGCTCCACAGGTCGGTGTTCACCTCGCACCCAGGCGTTGGTCACGCTGTCGCTCGGCGCGGCGCTCGCCTTCAGCCAGCTCACCGACGAAGCCCATCGTCACCTCACCGCGATCACCCTCGACGACCTCGACGTCCTCACCGCCGACGACGACCCCGAAACCCGGACTCTACGAATGGCTTTCGTGACGCTCGCGGCGTGGACGGGAGACGATCACGATCTCGCCTCACAGCTCTCGCGCCGCGCCGGGTCGGCTCTGACGACCGGCCCCGACACGCAGTCCATCGCCGCGACCGTCACCGCCACCGTCGCACTCTGCGAACTGACCGCCGGAGACATCGCGGCCGGGTCCGAACACGCGCACAGCGCGCTGGCGCTCAGTACCGAACTCGGTGACCCGCTCGCGATGCACCTGGCCTGCGTGATGATGGGCATCGGCGCTCTGTTCGACGGCGACACCACGATGGGGCTGAAGTGGAACGATCAAGCATTTCGCGCCTACCTCGACGCCGGCGGCGTGCAGATCTGCGACACGATCGAGCAACGCGGGAACCACCTCGCGGCAGCCACCGACATCCGGCGGGCCGCCGCCGCGTTCGCAGTGGCACGAACCTACGCCGCCGACGCCGGGATGGCATGGCCGCGCAATCCGTTCACCCACGATGCCGTCCGCCGGTGCCGCGAATCCGACAACGCCACCTTCGAAGCCGGCTGGCGCGACGGGTCGGCAGCCGCCCGAGATGCACTCGCCACCGGCGACCACGAGCGCTTCGCCGGAATGTGATCGCCCGCCGGAAGCGGCCTCGCGAGCCCGACCCCAAAACCCGACCAGACCGCGTGCGCTCCCTTCGGTCAGCACCCCGGTGTCAGGCCAATGGGCCCGGGCATCGCGCCGATAGCCACCTACTACCGACCTACCCACCACCAGCAGCTGCCCACGTCCGCACCACCCGCACCACCGCACCGCTGTGTCCCCACCGACAGACCGATGTGAGCGCTTTGTGAGGAGCCCGCGGTCTCCTGGTCTCGTCACCGGCCGACCGACCGGGATGACCGGCAGACACGATCACGGAGGTTCCCATGAAGAAGCACCTGGCATTCGCCGACGAGGAGTTCGACGGCCAGTTCGGCCGCACCCTGCAGGCCGCAGCCGTCGGCGCCGCCGACCTCGGCGAGGCGTTCGCGACAGCCCACGACATCGGCGACAAGTACAACCCACAACGCTGGTACGACCAGTGGCTCGCCCGTGCCGAGTCCGTTCGGGACGCTGCCGAACGCGCCCACGTCAGTGGCCACCTCGTCACCGCCCACGAGTCATATCTCCGCGCGAGCGAGTACTACCGGCAGGCCTACTTCTACCTGCGGACCGATCTCGACGACCAGCGTCTGCAGGACGCCTACCAGGCGCATTGCCAGACCTTCCGGCACGCGATGGAACTGCTCCCCCACACGAGCAGCCCGATCGTCGCCGCCGAGGTGGCCATCCCCTACACCGCCGACCCGATCACCTCCCCCGCCACGCACGTGACGGCCGCAACCAGTGCAACCGCATCCACCGCAGGCCCGGAAGCCCCGGAAGCCCCGGAAGCCCCGACCGACTCTGCCCACCCGAGCGACATCCACGCCTGGCTCTTCCGCCCGGGCTGCGACACCGACCGCGTTCGGCCGACGATCGTGATGCCCTGCGGCTATGACTCCACCGCCGAGTCGGGCTGGGGATTCGCACAGGGCGCCCTCGCCCGCGGGTTCAATGTCCTCAGCGTCGAGGGACCCGGCCAGGGCGCGTCGCTGATCGTCGACCGCATCTACTTCCGCCGCGACTACGAGGTCGTGCTTCGGCAGATCCTGGGCTGGCTCGAGTCCACTCCCGGTGTCGACGCAGGCCGCCTGGTCGCGATGGGCCGCTCGTTCGCGGGCTATCTCGTTCCCCGCGGCGTCGCCGTCGATCACCGGGTCGCCGCGATGGTCTGCGACCCCGCCCAACCCGACATGGGAGCCAAGATCCCTGACGGTTGGAAAGGTCGGATCGCCGCACCCCTCATGACGGCGCTGAGCAAGGTCAGCCAGGAACGCGACGACTTCTTCCGCGCCCGCATGGCCTGCCACGGCATCGACACCATCGCCGACTACTTCGCCGAACTGTCGACATTCACGCTCACCGACCTCGTTGCCGACATCACGTGTCCGACACTGATCATCGAATCCCCCGGCGATCCGGTCGGTGGGCAGGGGCAGACGCTCTTCGACGCCCTGACCGTCGACACCAAGCAGTTGATCACCCCCGACCCCGGCAGCGGCATCGCCGGACACTGCGGCGGCGTCGGACAGAGGGCGTGGGACGCCGTCGTCTACGACTGGCTCGAGGACACCCTCGCCCGGGTCACCGACCCGACGGCTCCCGCCCGGGAGTCCGCGACGAA
>NZ_JASXSI010000100.1 GCF_030315685.1 Gordonia sp. ABSL11-1
CAGATCGGCCTTGATGATCAACTGCACCGGCAGACCACGATGGGACTTACCGAGCAATCCGTCGCTGAACACCGCCCGCAACAGGGCAGCCAACGCATCGTGATTGCGCTGCGCCGCGGTCCGGTTGTCCCGTTCGACCGCCGCCGCCAACGCATCGGGGTCGGCGTCATCGATCGACCCGCGCGGCGAGTCCGGATCCGCAGGATTGTTCATACCCGGTTGCGCCCACACCGCCTGCAGCATTTCCACCAGCGCGCGGGTTTCCGGGTCCAGATGCCCGGTCAGTTTCGACATCTGCTGGGAGTTCTGCCGATTCAGCCACAGATTCCGCTGCCGCTGCCGGTCAGTATCGTCGGTCAACTCGCCATCCGGATCCAGATGGGCCAGTAGGCGTTGGCCGAGATCGCCGATCTCAGCAGGGGTGTGTGCGGCGGCCAACTCACCCATGGTGGCCTCGGCAGCCACCTGCCGGTCATGCGGCAGATCGTGGGGCAGGGCGTCGAGGATCTCGATCGTCTTGTGCACATGGCCGGCACCCACCGCGCCGGTGGCGAACGCCTCGGCCAACGTCGGGTACTTGGGCTCACCCGGTTGTCCGTCGAGCTGCCGAAACCGGCCGGTGGCCGC
>NZ_JASXSI010000101.1 GCF_030315685.1 Gordonia sp. ABSL11-1
CACTGCGTCGAACTTCCATGGATAGAAGACGTCGAATTGCGGTGCACGCGTGCCTGTTCCTGGTGCGGCTTCGCGCTGAACATTCGCGCGCGGATCCACGGTTTGTGGAGGGAGTCTGGCTGTGAAGCTGAATTCGTAGGCGCTGAGGTAGGCGGTCTCTGGTTCCGAAGTGTCCACCTCGGCTCGTCCGCTGCGCAAGTAACATCCGCGTGCAGTTACCTCTGTGTCGGAAGCCTGAATCTCCGCGATATGCGCGTACATGGTGCCGAAGAGCGCGGGAAACGTACCCTCAGGCCCTTTCGGTGGGTAGAGACAACCTATCCTGTTCTCGACGCTTGGCTGTGGAGCGGCGTTGAGAGCGCCGGGGTAGGTGGCCTTCCTCCCATACACAGATAGCTGACAGGACTCCAGATAAGCCCGTGCGAGTTCGGCAGGTCTGCTGTGCAGATCAATTCCGTCGGAAGCTGACCAGACGACATTGTATGGACCTGCGATGTTGGTGGGGTAGCGGTAATCCTGCGGCGCGACAGGAGTAGGTGCGGTCCGCGAGCTGGTCGTGAGCGATTGTTCGGCGGGTGAATCCGGAGTC
>NZ_JASXSI010000102.1 GCF_030315685.1 Gordonia sp. ABSL11-1
GCGGGCATCCACCGCGCGGCGGCGACGTTCACGCACCGCATCCGGGTCATGGCGATACACGATCCGATCGACCATGTCACGTAACCGTTCGGCCGACCACGCCCCATCATGCAGATCCAACTCGGCGGCGATCTGGGCATCGACCTCGGCGGCACAGTCGGCGCCGTCGATCAAATCCGTCCGTGAGATCACCGCGATCACCCGCTCCGGCGAGATGCGGCCCTCCCGCAACCGCTGCGCCACCTGCGGCAACCGATCACGCAACGCCACCGCCTGATGCAACAACTGTTCGGCGGCGTGCTGGGTGATCGCCAACGCCACCGACACACGAGTCGCACAATCAGCGAACCCGTCGACCAGCAAGAAGTCGTGATCACCGCGGTCACCGACCAAACGGCGATGCAACTCCGCAGCCACCTGATAGTTGTGCCACGCCAGATACGAACGGCCGAATGTCGTGGCCGCCATCGACCCCACCAGGGCGCTGACATCCACCCGGTCAGGATCGGACACCTCGTCACCGAACACCTCACCAGTGAACGACGCCGGCAGATTCAGCCACGGCGAGGGAGA
>NZ_JASXSI010000103.1 GCF_030315685.1 Gordonia sp. ABSL11-1
ACGGCCCTCTTGCGCGCGGCGGCGGCGTTCGCGCACCGCATCCGGGTCATGTCGGTAGACGATGCGATCGACCATGTCACGTAACCGTTCGGCCGACCACGCCCCATCATGCAGATCCAACTCGGCGGCGATCTGGGCATCGACCTCGGCGGCGCAGTCGGCGCCGTCGATCAGATCCGTCCGTGAGATCACCGCGATCACCCGTTCCGGCGAGATGCGGCCCTCCCGCAACCGCTGCGCCACCTGCGGCAGCCGATCACGCAGGGCGACCGCCTGGGCGAGGAGCTGTTCGGCGGCGTGCTGGGTGATCGCCAACGCCACCGCAACCCGCGCCGCGCACCCGGCCAACCCATCCACCACAAGGACGTCGTGATCACCACGGTCACCGACCAAACGGCGATGCAACTCCGCAGCCACCTGATAGTTGTGCCACGCCAGATACGAACGGCCGAATGTCGTGGCCGCCATCGACCCCACCAGGGCGGTGACATCCACCCGGTCAGGATCGGCCACCTCGTCACCGAACACCTCACCAGTGAACGACGCCGGCAGATTCAGCCACGGCGAGGGAGT
>NZ_JASXSI010000104.1 GCF_030315685.1 Gordonia sp. ABSL11-1
TGCGGTCTTCGGCGGCGGGCAACCCGCCGGTGTCGTCGGCGAGGACGTTGCCCAGGGTGCGGGCGCGGTCGAGGATGGCGGCGGGGGTGGCGCCGGAGAAGTGTTGTCCGAGAAGATCTGTCACATGGTTGAGACGTTGGGTGTCGTCGATCGGTTCCGGTGATCTTTTCCCGATGTGCTCGACCCCGCGGACGATGGCGTCGATATGTTCGCCAGAGATGACGCCGTCGACGGCATGCGCCGACAGGGTGGGAAGCAGCGCAAGCGCTCCGGCGATACGAACGTAGCGCTGCGCCACAGACGGGGCGAAACCCATGACGATCAACAACTCTCGAGTGGTGCGTCCGTGGTCTTTGGCCACCCGCAGTCGTTCGAGTGTGCCGGTCAGCTGTGCTGCGTGGTGATCGATCAGATTCCGGATCGTGTACAGGGCGCGCATCTCCTCGAAGGCGCTCTGCCCGGTCATGGACTCGTGGTCGAGGTGGACAGCGCGCAGGGCGTCGCCGATG
>NZ_JASXSI010000105.1 GCF_030315685.1 Gordonia sp. ABSL11-1
GTGCAGAGGGCCATCGGAGATCGTCTGACCTGTGTGTTCGTGGACCACGGACTCCTGCGGGCCGGCGAGCGTGAGCAGGTCCAGCACGACTTCGTCGCGTCGACCGGGGCCAAGCTGGTGACCGTCGACGCCGCGGACACGTTCCTCGACGAGCTGGCCGGGGTCAGCGACCCGGAGGAGAAGCGCAAGATCATCGGGCGCGAGTTCATCCGCTCGTTCGAGGGTGCCGTCTCCGACCTGACGGTAGGGCAGGGCGAGGGGGCACAGGGCGAGAGCGAGTCGATCGACTTCCTGGTCCAGGGCACCCTGTACCCCGACGTCGTCGAGTCCGGCGGTGGCAGTGGCACGGCGAACATCAAGAGCCACCACAATGTCGGCGGGCTGCCCGAGGATCTCGAGTTCAGCCTGGTCGAGCCGCTGCGCCTGCTGTTCAAGGACGAGGTGCGCGCCGTCGGCCGCGAGCTGGGCCTGCCCGAGGAGATCGTCGGGCG
>NZ_JASXSI010000106.1 GCF_030315685.1 Gordonia sp. ABSL11-1
AGTCCGTCGGATGGTGGGTGTGGTCGCTGTGGCCAATCGGTTGCTGGTGAGGGTGGCGGCGGCGCGGGTGAGGTTGAACGCGATGACCGCACACACCAGCCAGGCGGCATTCGCGCAGAACTTTCCCGAGGGCAGATGCGCCAGTGCGGAGGCTTTGAGGTCGGCGTGGACTTGTTCGATGATGGCGTGGCCGCGGTGGGTTGTGTCGGCGGTCACGGTGTCCAGATCGCTGGTGGTGAAGAACGCATGGAACCGCCACACGTCGAACAAGCCGTCTCCCTCGGGTGCGAAGTCAGGGATGCGGCGCACCACCAGCCGCCCGGGGACCTGCAGTTTCTTGGCTTTGGAGGTGAACGCGGTGAACGGGATCTCGGCGACCTCGGCCCGCGACACCCACTGCCCGGTTTGGTCGTCGTAGACGGCGTCGGTGTAC
>NZ_JASXSI010000107.1 GCF_030315685.1 Gordonia sp. ABSL11-1
GGTGCGCCGGATGGTGGGTGTGGTCGCTGTGGCCAATCGGTTGCTGGTGAGGGTGGCGGCGGCGCGGGTGAGGTTGAACGCGATGACCGCACACACCAGCCAGGCGGCGTTGGCATTGAATTTTCCTGAGGGCAGATGCGCGAGTGCGGAGGCTTTGAGGTCGGCGTGGACTTGCTCGATGATCGCATGGCCGCGGTGGGTTGTGTCGGCGGTCACGGTGTCCAGATCGCTGGTGGTGAAGAACGCATGGAACCGCCACACGTCGAACAAGCCGTCTCCCTGGGGCTGGAAGTCGGGGATGCGGCGCACCACCAGCCGCCCGGGGACCTGCAGTTTCTTGGCTTTGGAGGTGAACGCGGTGAACGGTATGTCGGCGACCTCGGCCCGCGACACCCACTGCCCGGTTTGGTCGTCGTAGACGGCGTCGGTGTAC
>NZ_JASXSI010000108.1 GCF_030315685.1 Gordonia sp. ABSL11-1
ATCCTGTCAGTTATCGGTTCACGGGAGACAGTCCGCTTACCCCGGCGCTATGACTGCCGCTCCGAAACCGAGCGTCGAGAACAGGCCGAGTTGCCTATTCGCTCCGAAGTGGCCGGAGGCGTCGTTCCCCGCCCTGTTCGGCACCATGTACGCGCAAATTGCGGAGATTCGGGCTTCCGACACAGAGGTAACTGCACGGGGCTGTTACCTCGGCAGTGGCCTAGCCGAGGTGCGCACGCGGGAACCAGAGAGCGATTACCTCAGCGCTTACGAGTTCAGCTTCACCGCCAAACTCCCACCACAAGCGCTGGATCCGCGTGCGAACGTTCGGCGCGAAGCCGCACCAGGAACAGGCACGCGTGCACCGCAATTCGACGTCTTCTATCCATGGAAGTTCGACGCAGTT
>NZ_JASXSI010000109.1 GCF_030315685.1 Gordonia sp. ABSL11-1
GAACACGCGATGTTCAGATTCTCGCCGACACGGTTTGGCCCGGACCGCTCAACGTCGTGCTGGGAAAGAGCCCGCTTGTCCCAGAGTGGGTGACGTCAGGAGAGCCCACAGTGTCGTTGCTGCACAACCGATCACGAACGCTGAACATCCTCGGAATTCTCGCGGGGATGCCTCTCGCGGCGTCATCGGCCAACCGCGCCGGAACAATGGATGGGGACCTCGTCACGTTCGATACTGCGGTACAACACATCGGTGCCGAGATCGACATGATTGTGCGCAGCGAAGGACCGTCGAAATATACGAGCAGTAGCACTATCATTGATCTCACTGGGGGAGATATATCCATACTCCGGCAAGGTGATGTCTCC
>NZ_JASXSI010000011.1 GCF_030315685.1 Gordonia sp. ABSL11-1
ACGGACTCCGACAAGAACGGATCGACGGGACACCGCCCGCAATCCGGCAACCGACCTAACTGGTCTTACCACTTGACCACTTGACCACACGGGTCTTAGGGTTGCGACATGCCGTTCGAGCCCATCGCGCCGCGGAGCGTGCCCGAGGACGTCTACGAGCAGATCGTCGACGGTGTGTTGTCCGGTGATCTGCCCGCCGGTGACACGCTGCCGAGCGAACGCGATCTCGCGCGCATGCTCGGCGTGTCCCGCCCTGCCGTCCGGGAGGCCCTCCGTCGCGTCGCCGCCGCCGGACTGGTGTCGATCCGTCAAGGCCAGGGCACCAGGATCCTCGACCCCGCTGCGACCGGGGGCCTCGACCTGCTGCCGCGGCTGCTCGTCCGAGAGGGCCGCCTGGTGCCCGCGGTGGCGCGTTCGATCGTGGAGGCCAGGGCGCTCGTGGGGCCGAAAGTGGCCGAGCTCGCCGCGGAACGCGCCGACGAGCACGCCGTCGTCCGGCTCCGCGACTGTCTGGCGGAACTGACCGCCGATCTCGACCCGGTGCAACAGCAGGTTGTCGCCCTGGAGTTCTGGAGCCGGGTCATCGACGCGGCGGATTCGGTCGCGTTCCGCCTCATGTACAACTCGCTGCGCGCCGCATACGAACCAGCCCTTCCGGCGCTCGCGGCCGTGCTGGAGCCGGAGGTCCGGAACGTGGCCGGCTATCGCGACGTCGTCGACGCCATCGAACACCGACGGCCCGGCGAGGCGGCACGGGCCGCGCAGATCCTGCTCGCCCCGGCGACGGCCACTCTGCTCGCCCTGTGTACCGCGCTCGCCGAGGTTGAAGCGGCCGAGACCGCAGCGGCCGAGACCGATGGGGTCGAGACCGATGGGGCCGAGACCGAGAGGGCGACGAGCCCCGCACCACCCGAAGGTTGACCAGGGGCGTGCAGCCTCGGTCTGACCGCGATCCGGACAAGGGAGACCACGAATGTCAGAGACGACGAACGCCGGCACCGGTGGGTCGGGATCGATCGATGCACGCGCCCGACGCCGCGTCGACGCTGACGAACGACGACTGCGTACCTCTCGCCGCACCGTCACCCTGCGATCGGCGTTCGCCGAGTTCGTACGACATCCGTCGCCCTGGATGATCGGCGCCCTTCTGCTCGGTGCCGTCGTCGCACGAGTCTGGATCGGCGGATGGGGACTCGCCGATCTCCTCGTCCCCGTCGTGATGGTGGCGGTCTTCCCACTCGCGGAATGGCTGATCCACGTCTTCGTCCTGCACTGGCGTCCCAAGCGGATGGGACCCGTGACCCTCGACACCCTGCTGGCCCGAAAGCATCGTGAGCACCACAACGACCCGCGCGACATCCCGCTGATCTTCATCCCGTGGCGCGCCCTGATCCCGGTCCTGATCGTGGCGCTCGTCGTGGCCCTGGTGGTCTTCCGCAGCGTCGAGCGGGGGCTGACCTTCCTGGTGGTGCTCGGTCTGCTCGGCATCGTCTACGAATGGACCCACTACCTCATCCACACCGACTACAAGCCGCGCTCACGGTTCTATCGCGCGACCTGGCGCAACCATCGATTCCACCACTACCGCAACGAGCACTACTGGTTCACGGTGACCACATCGGGCACCGCCGATCGGTTGCTGCGGACCTACCCCGATCCGGACTCGGTGGACAAGTCGCCGACTGCGAAGAACCTGCACGCGCTCACCCCATCAGGTCCCGCAGATCGCGATCCATCGTCCAGATGAGGACCTCGGCGTCGACGACGGCGGTGAGGCGCTCGCCGCCGAGGTCCTCGCCACGGACCGCGTCACCCTCGTCGATCCGTGTGCCGTCGAACTCGAGTCCGCCGGCAACCACGAACAGGTGCGAGTACCGTCCCGCCGGCACCACGATCGACGTCCCCGCGCCCAGTCGCGCGACGTGCAGTCTCGCCGAGCGGTTCGCGATGCGGATGGCCGAATCGCACCCCGGATCCCCCGATGCGATGGCCACCAGCCCCCCGTCTCGCAGCTGATCCGAGATGTCGGCGTGGGCGTACGTCGGCGTGAGTCCGGGCTCGTCCGGCATGACCCACATCTGGACGAACCGGGCGGGGACCGTGCCCGCGCCCGGCCGATCGGACCAGGTGTCGTTTCGCTCCGAGTGCAGCACGCCCGTTCCCGCGCTCATCCGTTGTGCCAGACCGGGATAGACGATCCCGGTGTTCCCCTCGGAATCCTGGTGAACCAATGAGCCGGAAGTGACCCAGGTGACGATTTCAGACTCGCGGTGCGCATGTTGGTCAAAGCCCTGTAACGGAGCGACCACATCATCGTTATTCACCAACAGGACACCGTGATGGGTGTTGGATGGGTCGTAGTGATCGCCGAAGGAGAAGCTATGGCGGGACGTCAGCCAGTCGGTTGTGGTCACCACTCGGTCCTCGGCTGCAATCACTCGAAAGCCCATGCCTCATTATGGGCCGGATCAACGGGTCCCGACGCCGCGGCCCGCGCCCATCCGAGCAGTCTCGGACCGGCGGCCCGGATACTCGAGACAGGATCGTGACCGCTCTGATCCCCGAATGGAAGCTGGCAGGATCGATATCCGCTGTGACAAGAGTGAAAATTGTGAACATGAAGATCTGGGTGAAGCGTGCGCCGACAGTGGCCTGCGCTGCGGCCACATGCAGTATCGCCCTGGCGATCAGCGCGTGTGGGATCGGTGCGTCGGCCGACGACGACGACGCCGCGGGCGCGGTGCGGGCGTTCGCTGCTGCGATGGAGCGCCAGGACCCCGGTGGTGCCGCGAAGTACACCACCGCGCCCGGTCAGGCGACCGAGGCGCTGACCCTGACGCTGAACGGCATGAACGCCGAGCACCTGGACATGGCTGTCGAGAGACCCGTCGAATACAGCGACGGGACCGCCTCGTTCTCCCTGAAGAGCACCTATCGCTGGGCCAAGGACCGAACCTTCGAGACGACGAGTTCCGGCACGGCGCGGCATCTGTCGACCGGTTGGAAGGTCACCTGGGAGCCGTCGATCATCTACCCGGGCCTGCCCTACGGTGGTCAGCTCCGCGAGATCCGCACCGACGCGACCCCGCCCCCGACCGTGAACAGCCGGTCCGGCAAGACGTTCATGTATCTGCAGCCGGTCAACGAGATCGTCCTCGACCCGGCGCAGACCCGCGACCTCACGGCGTCGGCACGGGCGTTGGCGCGCACGCTGGAGCCGATCGCGCCGCTGATCACGGCGCAGGTGATCACCGAGAAGCTGGGGCAGGCGTCGGGCAAGCCGATCACCGCGGTGACGCTGCGTGACCCGGACATGCAGGTGCTTCAGTCCAATCCGGCCGCCGTGCCCGGGGTGACCGTCCGCAAGAGCGGCAAGCTCGTGATGGCGGATCGCCGCCTGTCGTCGCCGATGGAACCGGGTCTGACCAACTACTGGCAGGCCATCCGCGACGCCACCGCGGGGTGGCAGGTCCAGATGCTCGGTCCCGGTCTCAAGCCGCGCAAGCTCGCCGGTGAGCAGGGTCCGCCCGGACCGGACGTCGAGACCACCGTCGACCAGAATCTGCAGTTGTCGCTGGGTGACGCGGCCGTCGAGGTCGGCCAGCCGGCGACCATCATGGCCCTCGATGCGGGCACCGGCGCGATCCTCGGTATGGCGCAGAACAGCTATGCGGTCGAGCGCGGCATCAATGCCAACACCCCGTATCCGGTCGGCAGCACGCTGAACCCGGTGCTGGCCGGCGTCGATCGGGTCGCGAACGCGAATCAGGGTGCGGCCGAGACCGTTCTGGACCGTCTGGGCCTCGGCGTGCAGTTCACCGTGCCGGGTCTGAGCACCCCGACCCCGGATCGGCCGGGAGTGCAGACCGTCGACTTCCGGTCAGGGGGAGCGAGCTACTCGATGACGAACATGGGTGCTCTGGGCGTTGCGATGGCGCGCGCGTCGGCCGGTCAGATGTCCTCGGTCGTCCCGTACGTCATCAAGGGTGTCCCGACGAGTGTCGTCGGCGGGAAGCTTGGCGAACTCGACGGTGCGACGACGGGTCCGGTTCTGGCCGCGATGACACAGACCGCGAAGACCGGAGATGCCAGCGACCTCACCGCGGCGCCCGGGCTGAAGGCGCTGGTCGGCACCAACGGACCGCAGGGTCCGGGGTGGTTCGTCGGGCTCCAGGGCGGCAAGGTGCTGGTGGTGTACTGCGAGGGCGAGAAGTCCGGGACGGCTGCGCTGCAGGTCGCGCAGAAGTACTTCCGCATCAAGTGACCGACCGATCGGGCCGCGTCACGAGGACCGCTTGGCGACGAACGCCGCCACCGCACGCCATCCGATCAGGAAGACGCCGAGTGAGATGGTGGCGACGATGATGAAGCTGAACGCGACGCCCTGGTGGAGCAGGTAGCGCAGGACCATTGCGATCGCGACGGCACAGGACCAGACGATCAGGCCGGCCGGCACGATCCGTTCGGGCCGGAAATCGTGGCCGAAGCTGTCGTCGCTGGAGCGGACATGGGACAGGACATAGGCGATCGACCACCCGGCCGCCGCGCCGATCGCGAACGGCCAGAGGGTCTGCAGGATGCCGACGACGGTCAGGCCTTCTTCATGGCTGGACCGGCCGATCATCACGAACACGGTGATCGCGACGAGATCGAGGAGCGCGGTCACGGGCATCGGCAGTTGACGCCGGCCCGGGAGGTCGCCGACGTCGGCGACGGCTGGGGACTCCGACATGGTTTTCTACGGTAGCGGGTCGTCGGGCCTGCGGGAACTCTCCGGCTCCCCGTCCCTGCCCCCGTCCGTGTCCGCGTCGTTCATGTCCGCGTCGTTCATGTCCGCGGTGTCGTCCACTGTGTCCGCCGTATCGTCGGCGGCGTTGTCGGGTGGGTCGCCGTCCGGCTTGTCCTCGGGATCGGCCGGCCGATCATCCGGGCCGTCCTCGCTGACGTCGTCGTCGATCTCGTCCTCGAGGCTATCGCCTTGTTTGAAGCTGTTGCGGAACATCACCAGCACGACGACCCAGCCGATGGCGGCGATGAAGACGTAGCTGATCAGCCGGTAGACGAGCACCGCGGTGATGGCGTCTGCGGCGGGCATGCCGGCGCTGGTCAGTGCGGGTACGAGGACGGCGTCGACCACGCCGATCCCGCCCGGCAGCAAGGGGACCGCGGTGCCGACCGCCTTACCCGCCGCATAGGCGACCATCAGGCCGGCGATGCTGGGGTGCGCGCCGACCGCCCAGCACGCGAACGCGAGGCAGGCGACGTCGGTGACCCAGTTGAACAGGCTCCAGCCGAACGAGATCCCCAGGTCGCGCTGCGTCAGCTGGACTGCGCGCAGCTGCTCGAGCGTCTCGATGACCCGGCCGTGGCCGTGGTCGCGCGGCTTGTTGCGGACCTGATTGGTCCACTCCACGATCCGTAGGACCGTACTCTGCAACGACTCGGGGTGGCTGGCCAGGTACTGGAAGACGACCGCGACCGCGACGAAACCGACCACCGAGAAGAACACGGAGAACGGGCTGGTCTTGGCGCCGGCCAGGAGTGCACCACCGAAACCGAGGACGGCCAGGCCGACGCCGGCGAGCAGTCCCGACATCACGACCTGCCACGACGCGACGACGGGGGTGGCGCCCCACTTGCGCGTCTCCCGGTAGACGAACGCCGGCGACAACACCGGGCCACCGGGCATCGTCTGGCTCACCGAGTTCGATGCCAGGATCACCGACAGTGACTGCCATTGCGTCACCCGCACCCCCGCTGATCGCAGCAGAGCCCGCTGGACCTGCGCGAAACTGTCCATCGACAACAGGGCGGCGCCGATGCTCGCGAGAATCCACACCCAGTCGAGATCACCGATCCGGTGCCATGCCTCTTCGAGGCTGGGTGAGATCAGGACGATCTCGGCAGCCAGGATGACCAGCACGATCGCCAGCAGGAGCCACCGAAGCCACCAGAAGCGCGACCGCGTGGCCACACCTCCGGAACCGGTCCCCTCCGACGACATGTGCACACCCTATCCACAGGAACGCTCAGGATCGGTATCCGCGGCTACGCTGGCAGGCGTGAGCGATGCCGACACCGACGGCCCATCGCGACGCGAGGCTGCCCGCAGGGCCGTCGCCGTCGCGGACCGCGAAAAGGTTCATCCCTTGGTCCGGGCGACCGCCGAGTGGACGTGGCGACTGCTCGTCATCGCGGCCGGTGCCTTCGTGCTGCTCCGCATCTTCCACGAGTTCGAAGAGGTCCTGGTGCCGGTGGCGCTCGCGATCCTCGGCGCCGCGATGCTCGTGCCGGTGGTCGACGCGATGGACCGTCGGCGGGTCCCGCGCTCGCTCGCGGTCCTCGTGACCATCATCGTCGCGCTCGGGCTGCTGGCCGCGGTGATGACCTTTGTCGTGCAGGAGTTCATCCGCGGATTCCCGGAGCTGACCAAACAGATCACCGTCACCGTCGACCGCACCCGTGACTGGCTCGTCAACGGGCCCATCGGGGTCGACGACGACCAGGTGCGCAATCTGGGCAACGAGGTCACCACCTTCCTCGAGCACAACCAGGACAAGGTGACCAGCGGTGCGCTGGCCACCGCCACGACGGCGACCGAGATCATCACCGGCGCCCTGTTGTCGGTGTTCCTGCTCATCTTCTTCCTGTACGGCGGCGGACAGATCTGGACGTTCGTCACGAAACTCGTGCCGCGCCACACCCGCGGCCGGGTGCGGGCGGCCGGCACCGCCGGGTTCGGGACGCTCGTCGGCTATGTCCGGGCCACCGTGGCGGTGGCCTTTGTCGACGCACTCGGCATCGGCGTGGGGCTTGCGATTCTGAGTGTGCCGCTGGCGCTTCCGCTCGCGTCGCTGGTGTTCCTGGGCGCCTTCATCCCTATTGTCGGTGCACTCATCACCGGAACCCTGGCCGTGATGGTCGCACTGGTCACGCAGGGCTGGATCGCCGCCGTCATCGCGCTGGCGATCGTGATCGGTGTCATGCAGGTGGAAAGCCATGTGCTGCAGCCGTTCCTGTTGGGCCGATCGGTGCGTCTGCATCCGGTTGCGGTGGTGCTGGCGATCGCCGCAGGCATCGTGTCGGCGGGGATCATCGGCGGCCTGCTCGCGGTGCCGCTGATCGCCTTCGCCAACACTGCGATCCGCCACCTCGCCGACAGCGCGGCCACAGTGCGGGAGCGCGCCGCCGACCGCGACGGGAGGATGTACGTCGCCGAGCCGGATGAGCCGCGCTGGGATCGGATCGACGCCCCGGCGGAGGCCGACGAGGAGGCGCGGTCTGTCATCGCCGGACATGATGCCGAGGAGTCCGATTCGGCGGACTCCGGTGAGCGTGAGGCGACGACAGAGTCCACGACGCCGGATGCCGCGACCGCGAAGGACGACCCCGACCGGTCCGGCGACGACCGGCCCGGCGACGACCGGGCCTGACCATGGGCGGCGGGGCGCAGGCGGACGGTCGGTCGGGTCCCAGTCGTGCAGCGCAGATCGCCCGGGCCGCCGACACCGATCCGGTCGGACCGCTGTGGCGGGCCGCGCAACTGTTCCGATTCCTGTCCTACCTGTACGCGCTGGGCTTCCAGATCGCCATCAACGACGACCTCCTGCACGATGATGCGGCGTGGGTGCTCTTCGGCGTGCTGAGCGCGTGGTCGCTGGCGTCCGGGATCGCCTACCACGTCGGATTCGGCCGCACCGTGTACTGGGTGAGCGCCGACGTCGTCGTCGCCTGCGCGCTCATGCTGTCGACGTCGTATGTCGCCGAGACCTCGTGGGCGCTGAACAACCAGACGTGGCCGACGACGCTGTGGGCGGTGAACGCCGTCATCTCCGTTGCCCTGCTGGCCGGTCCGATCTGGGGAATCGTCGGCGGGCTCGTCGTCGGTGGGACGAGTTCGTTCGTCAAGGGTGCGTTCGACCTCAACTTCGGGCGCAACGCGACGATCATCATCATCGTCGCGACCGGGATGGCGGTCGGGCTCGCGGCGGTCATCGCGCGCCGCGCCCACGCCGTGCTCACCCAGGCGGCGGCGGTCGCCGCGGCGACCGAGGAACGCGAACGACTCTCGCGCGAGGTCCACGACGGGGTGCTGCAGGTGCTGTCGCTGATCGCGAAACGCGGACGGGAGATCGGCGGCGACACCGCGGAACTGGCCGAGCTCGCGGGTCAGCAGGAACGTGCCCTGCGCCGCCTGATCTCCGATGCCGACGACGACATCGACGTCGCGACCGAGGCCGTCGACCTCGCCACGATCCTTCGATCGTTCGCGGGCGAGCGGGTGTCGGTCAGTTCACCGGGGTCCGCCGTCGTCGTCGATGTTGTTGTCGCCGAACAACTCCGGTCGGTGGTGCGCAACGCGCTAGACAACGTCGCGCATCATGCCGGCGACGGTGCCCGGGCATTCGTGCTGCTCGAGGATCTCGGTGACCGCGTGGTGGTCAGCGTGCGCGACGATGGCGTCGGCATCGCCCCGGGGCGACTCGACGAAGCGCACCGGCAAGGGCGGATGGGGATCTCGAAGTCGATCGTCGGACGTGTCGAGGCACTCGGCGGTACCGCGGTCCTCGATTCAGGGCCGGGCCTGGGCACAGAATGGGAACTGACGATTCCGGTGGAGCGGGAGGGCTGAACGATGATGCGGTCGGACGACGGAGACGCTGCGGCACCGGATCGCCTGCGGGTGATGGTCGTCGACGATCATCCGATGTGGCGCGACGGGGTGGCCCGCGATCTCGAGGAGGAGGGGTTCGAGGTGGTGGCGACTGCCGACGGGGTGGGCAGCGCCGGTCGGCGTGCGGGGGCGGTGACCCCGGACGTCGTGCTGATGGACATGCAATTGCCGGACGGCAGTGGCGCGGAGGCGACCGCGGCGGTGCTCGAGGCGTCCCCGGCATCGCGGGTGCTCGTGTTGTCGGCGTCGGACGAGCGCGACGATGTGCTACAGGCCGTGAAAGCAGGTGCCAGTGGGTATCTGGTGAAGAGTTCGTCGCGGGCTGAGCTCGTGGTGGCCGTCCGCGCCACCGCCGACGGTCAGGCCGTGTTCACGCCCGGGCTGGCCGGACTGATCCTCGGCGAGTACCGGCGGATGTCCGCCGAGCCCGATCCGGATCAGACCCGGCCGTCGCTCACCGAGCGGGAGACCGAGGTGCTGCGGTACGTGGCGAAAGGATTGAGCGCCAAGCAGATCGCCAGCCGGCTGTCGCTGAGTCACCGGACCGTCGAGAATCACGTGCAGGCCACACTGCGAAAGCTCCAGCTCGGAAACCGAGTGGAGCTGACGCGGTACGCGATCGAACACGGACTGGACGGATGAACGAGCCCTACTCGACGAACGTCGTCGGCGCAGGAATCTGCGGAACGTCCTGCCCCCGGGACGATTTCCGTGTCCGGCGCGGTCGCGTTGCCTCCTGGTGGGTGTAGCGGGGAGACAATCCTGCGAGGCTGTGCGGCTGATCACGCCCGGTCTTGACCCCGTCTTGACCAAGGAGGTCATCGATACCGGTCGGCGGTGGATTGACGGGTGTGGGTGGGCAGCTGTCCGAGATGGCGGTCCGGGGTTGGTCCCGGGAAGGCGCCCGGGGGATGCGCCCGACTCAGAGGCGGCGCTGACATATTGCCGCCGGCCGCTCAGCTCTCCGACCGGCTGCGGCGCAGCAGATCCTGCACGCTGATCTGGCCGCCGTCGCCGTCGCCGTCGGCCTCGGAGCGGGCGTGCCGATCGGTGCCGCGGCGCTTGCCGGACCCGTTGCTCGTGCCGTTTCCGGTGCCGGTGCCGTCCGTGCCGTCGGGAGCCGGGCGGTCATCGTCGGCGGTGCGATCGCCGGTGAGCGACGGGTCGGCGTCGCTCAGACCGCGATCCATCGGCGAACCGCCGCTGCGGGGCGCCGGGGTCGGGCCGGGACGCTGATCCTCCGGCGCGAGTGACGCCGCGAGCGGACGTTTGCCGGTGCTGTCGAGCGCCGGGCGCCGACCGAGCGGGGAGTCGTCACGACGCCGCGGCGGGGATGTCGGACCCGACGGCGGTGTCGGGGGCGCAGGCGGCGCAGCGGGGGAAGGGCCCGGTGTGGGTGCGCGGGGCGGCTCGTCGCCACCCATGCGGATTCCGCTGGCACCGAGCCGCCAGCTACCGGTGTCGGGGCCACCCGACCGGGAGCGGGACGACCGGCCACGCATCGCCGCCGACGTCTGTGGCGGGCCGGCAGGTCGTGGCGCACCTGATCCCGGCGTGCCTGATGCGGGTGCACCAGATCCGGGCGCGCCCGCGCCGGGATCACTCGGTCGCCGGTCGGAGGGCCGCTGGCTCTGCTGACGGTCCGCAGGCGACGGCGCAGGTGCCGGTCCGGATCGCGCCGGGCCGGGAGCCGGCATCGGACGGTTCCGGGCCGACGTGCGGTCAGGTGCGGGACGGTCGGGTGCGCGGCGGGCCGGCGGTTCCGACGTCCGCGCGGGACCACGCCCCTGCGGGGATCGCGGACCCGGCCGGGGGCCGGGCGCGGCGGATCGTGTCGCGGTGGCGGTTCCGGCCGCAGCGGCCCCGACGGCCGCCGTCGCGGCAGCAGCGCGCGGCGCGGCAGACATCGCCGACGTCGGCGCCTCGGCCACGATCGTGCCCGCCGAGCGTGAACGGGCGGCCCGGGCGCTGTCGCGCATCTCGTCGGGTTCGTCGTCGAGGACGGTCTCGCCCAGGCCGATCTTGCGCTGCAGTGTCTGCATCCAGCGCGGCGCCCACCAGCAGTCGTCGCCGAGCAGCTTCATCACCGACGGCACCAGCAGCATGCGGATGATGGTCGCGTCGAGGATGAGCGCCGCGATCATGCCGTAGGCGATGTACTTCATCATCACGATCTCGGACAGCCCGAAGGCGCCGGTGACGACGACGAGGATCGCGGCGGCCGCGGTGATGATACGGCCGGTATAGGCGGTGCCGACCCGGACCGCCTCCGTCGTGGTCGCGCCCTTCTGTCTCGCCTCGACCATGCGGGACAACAGGAATATCTCGTAGTCGGTGGACAGACCGAAGATGATCGCGATGATCAGCACGAGAATCGCCGCGAACAGCGGACCGGGGGTGAAGTTCGCGAGTCCGGCGCCGTGACCGTCGACGAAGATCCAGGTGAGGATGCCGAGTGTGGCGCCGAGTCCGAGTGCGGTCATCAACGCCGCCTTGATCGGCAGGACCAGGGAGCCGAACGCCAGGAACATGAGGAACCCGGTCACCAGCACCAGGAGGATCGCCATGATCGGCAATCTCGACATCAGTGCGTCGATCGAATCCTGCGTCAGCGTCGGCGTGCCGGCGACCCACATGGTGAGCCCCTGCGTGTCGATGGCACGGAGGTCCTTGATCGCCGCGGCGGCGGTGTCACGATTGACCAGCCCCGCCGACATCTGCAGGATCTGCGGTCCGTTGTCGCCGTACTGACCGGTCAGCGCGCCGCCGTCGGAACTCGGGCTGAACTGCTTGGTGAACCCGGGGATCTTGTTGGCCTCGTCGGCGATCGAGGTGATCTTGTCGCCGCTCGCGTTGTCGTTCGGGTCATAGGCGATGACGAGCTTGATCTCTTCGGTGCGCTCGGTCGGGAAGAACTTGTCGAAGTTCTCCTGCGCGACACGGTTCGGGTTGTCGGGCGGGAGGTAGGCCTCGCTGATGCCGCCGAACTTGATGCCACCGAACGGGATCGTCAGCACGAGCAGGATCAGCACGGTCGGCACCGCGGTCGCGACCGGATGCTGCATCACCCAGCCGGCCAGCCGGCCCCAGAACCCGTTCTCGATCTCTTCCTTGGTCTTCGTGCGCCGCAGGAAGGGCAGGCCGAGCGCGTCGATCCGTGGACCCAGGATCGACAGGATCGCCGGCAGCACGGTGATCGACAGGATCGCCGCCAGCGACACCGACGCGATCGCGCCGTAGGCGACTGACTTGAGGAAGCCCTGCGGCATGATCAGCAGACACGCCAGGGCCGCGACGATGATGGTCGCCGAGAACACCACCGTCTGACCCGAGGTCATCACGGTTCTTCGGACCGCGGCCTTGGTCGAATAGCCCTCCGCGAGTTCCTCTCGGAACCGGCTGACGATGAACAGTCCGTAGTCGATCGCGATACCCAGGCCGATCAGCGTGACCACCGACTGCGCGAAGATGTTCAGCTCGGTGACCTGGGCCAGCACCTTCATGATGCCGAGCGATCCGGCGATGGTCAGGCCGCCGATGAGGACGGGCAGACAGGCCGCGACCACTCCGCCGAAGATGAAGAACAGCATGATCGCCACCAAGGGCAGGGCGATCACCTCGGCCCGGTGGATGTCCTTGTCCATACCGTCGGCCATCGATCCGGCGACCGGTTGGAGGCCGGCCATCTCGAAGGTCGTGCCCTCGAGATTGAATCTGTCCGGGATGTCGTCGAAGAACGGTTCGATCGTCTGATAGTTCTTCAGGATCGTGGTGTCGTCGTCGCCCTTGACGCCGATGCTGATGAACGCGTGCTGTTTGTCGTCGGTGAAGGTGCGCGACCGGATGGTTTCCTGTGCGGCCTTCGACGTCGCGGTCTGATCCCGCAGGTAGAAGGGGTCGATGACGCCCGGGTCCTCGCGGTTGACGATGTCACCGTGCTGCGAGATCAGATCGTCGACGAAGTTCTCCACCTTCGCGCCGAACTCGGGATCGTCGACGGTGGTGCCCTGCGGCGGGGTGATCAGCAGGATCACGTCGGAGCGGTGGTCGCGACCGAGCGAGGTGTCCGCGACCTGCGATCCCTTCACCGACTCCGACGTCGGGTCGAACCAGCCGCTCTGGCTGAGGTACTTACCCAGGTCCAGTCCGTAGAGACCGAGACCGGCCATCATCGCGATGAGTACGGCGATGACCGCGAAGCGCATTCGATAGACGAAAGTGCCGATGGCTCCGAACACGCCTGGGTCCTTCCTCTCGTCGTGAGTGGTGCTGATCGTGGTGAACAGGGGATCGATCGGTCCTGGGGCGCAGGATGACGGTTGATTCTTGCAGGTCGTCCTGATAGCTCGCTGAGTCGGCGCGCGTCGGTGTGTCCGTCGCCGTGGCGGCAGCGCGAACTCAGTGCAGCAGTGCGCGCAGCGGCCGGAACGGCGTGAGCCATGCCCCGTCGTCGGGAAGCGAATCGAGCCCGATGCGTGGCAGCGGCTCCCGGAACACCGCCGGGATGTCCTCGAGGTCGACGAACTCCAGTTCTTCGGTGGTCAGGGCCCAGCTGGCGTGCTCCCGGAACCCGATCACGGTGACCGGGAGGCCGTCGGCCGCCACCTCGAGCAGCGGCTCGCGGAACGCCTGTCCGTCCGCCGAGGCGACGATGAGGCCAGCTAGTCCCACAGTGTGCCTGCGAAGTTCGATGTGGTCGAGCATGTCGGCGTCGACATCGCTGTCGTCGGTCAGTTTGGGCTTCGCGAACACGGCATATCCGACGTTGCGCAGGGCGTCGACCCAGGGCCGCACGACGTCGGCGCTGCCGGGGACGATGTTGGTGAAGACCGTCGCCTCGGGTTCCACGGGGGTGTCGGGGAGCCCGCCGGAGATGTCGGCGGTCCGCTGCAGCAGCCATCGGCCCAACGCGTCGAACCGCGGGCGGTGCGCGGCCGTCGGGCGACCTCCGAGGATGGCGCCGAGGCCCATGTCCATGTTGGGTGCGTCCCACACCAGCAGGACCCGTGCCGACCCGGAACGGCCGGCGATCGATTCCCCGAATCCGCTGGGGGACGGGGTATCCGGGGTGTCGTCGGTCATGTCGGGTCGCTTTCGGTCGACGCGGCGGGTCTCGGTTGCGGCTTCACGTACACGAACTCGTTGACGCCGCGGCCCTCGCGTTCGGCGCGACCCTCGAACTTGGTGGTGGGCCGGGTCAGCGAGATGGGGGCGTCGAAGGTCAGCGGTATCACGTGCGGACGGTCGGCCCGCTGGGTGGCCAGACGCTCGGCGATCCACTCCGCATAGTCGGCGTGGTCGGTGGCGATGTGCAGGATGCCGCCGGGGGCGAGCCGATCGGCCATCAGTTCGATCGTGCCGCTCTGCAGCAGACGTCGCTTGTGATGCCGTGATTTCGGCCACGGATCCGGGAAGAACACCCGGACACCGGTGAGGCTGTCCGGCCCGAGCAGCTCACGCAGCACGACGACGGCGTCACCGCGCACCATCCGGATGTTGGTCAGCCCCTCCCGGTCGATGAGGCCCAGCAACTGGGCGAGTCCGGGCTTGTAGACCTCGACGGCGACGACGTCGACGTCGGGTTCCTCGGTCGCCATGGCCGCTGTCGAGATGCCCGTGCCGCTCCCGATCTCGAGGACGCGAGGTGCCTCCCGGCCGAACAGTCCCGGCAGGTCGAGCGGTGGCTCGGGCACCTGGTCGGGACCGATCGCGAGGTCGCGGCCCAGCCGGGGCCAGAGCGTCTCCCAGTTGCGTTGCTGACCGGTCGTCAGGGTGCCCCGCCGGAACCGGAAACTGGTCACCCGCGGGTACAGACGTGACTGGTCGACACTGTCGTTCACCCGACCATCGTTGCGCATCGAGGGCCGTCGAGGACAGTCGGTGCGCCTGAGCCGCCGGTCAGCAGCGCGGGCGGAGGGCAGGAACGCTACATTGCGAGGCATGCCGCACGCTGCGCCGATCGCTTCCCCGGGTGCCCTGTCGGGTATCCGGTCGAGTGCGCTCGCGCGTGCCGTCGAGTCGGGGGAGCTGGCCGCCGTCGTCGGACCGGACTCACCCGTGCGTGCCGACCTCGCCGACGCCGCCGGCCGGTACGCCCGGCCACTGCAGATCGCGGTCTGCGGGCGACCCGGCACCGGGCGCGACACCGTCGCCCGGGCGCTGCGTGAACGGCTGTCGGTCACCGCGATCGGACCCGGTGAGGTGGGCGAGGGAGCCGCCGACGCCGACCTGTGGCTGTATGTGCTGTCGGGGCCCCCACGCCGCGCCGACCACACCCTCCTCGCCACGGTCCCGCGAGACCGGACGATCGTCGTCCTCGGCAAGGCGGACACGCACGGCCTCGGCGACGCCACGGTCGCCGACGCCGTCGCGGCCGAGTGCGCCGAGACGATCGGACTGCCCGTTCACCCGATGTCGGCGCTGCTGGCGTGCGCCGATCTGTCCGACGACGAGACCGATTTCCTCCGCGGGCTGGCCGCGGCGGGCGAGACGATGCCGTCGATGGCGGCGCAGTTCCTCACCGCCTCGACGCAGAGTGCGGAGACATCTGTCGGCGATGAGCGGACCGTGCGGGCGGGTCTGCTGCGCCGGATCGATCAGCGCGGCATCGACATCGCGCTCGCCGTGCTCGCCGAGTGCGCGGGCGACGAGCCGACGGCCTCCACGGTGAACCGAGAGTTGCATGCGGAGAGCGGGATTCACGCTCTGGTACCGGCCATCCGGGAGCGGGTGGAGATCGTGCGGTACTGGCGGCTGGTCGAACTGCGGGCCCGCGTCGAGTTGCTCGCCGCGCGAGGTGCGGATCGCGACGTCCTCGAGCACCTGCTGCAGATCGGTGAGGCCGCGTGATGTCGGCGCCCGCGGGGTCGTCGGGGGCGGGACTGCTGTCGCGGGTGCACGGGCTCACCGGGTTCGATGCGGCCGCGGTCGCGGGTACCGGCACCGTGGTCGCCGTGTTCGGGGTGGGCGGCACCGGCGTGACGTGCCTCGTCGAGGCCTGCCACCTGATCGACCCGTCCGCCCCGGTCGTCGAGGGCCGGTGGGGCCGACAGCACGACGACCGCACGGTCGGTATCGCGCTGATGGTCCTCGACCCGACGTCGTCGGTGGGTGAGGAGGAGCGCGAGGCCGTCGACGAGCTGCGGTCGCGGTTCGGCATCGTCGCGCTCGTCGGTACCAAGATCGACGCCTTCTGGGAGTGGCCACGCATCCTGCGTGCGCATCGCGCGCTGCTCGACCCGCACGAGGAGCTACCGGTGTTCGCCGTGTCGTCGCTGGCCGCGCTGTCCGGGGCGCCCGACGAGTCCGGGGTCTCCGCGGTCCTCGAGTGGGCCGGCGAGCACCTTGCGGCGCCCGGCGACCTGCGGGCCGAGCGTGCCCGGGTCGCGGCCGCGCTCGGCGCCGTCGACCACGCGGAGGCCGGCCTGTACCGGCAGACCGATGCCGATGCCGCCGCGGAGGAGGCCGAGGCGCTGACGCGTCGTCGGCGGCAGCTGCTGGAATCGCGTGATCGCGGACGCGGCGACCGGTTGACCGCGGCCCGCACCGGCCTGGCCTCCGTGCGCGGGCAATCGCACGCCGACGTCGCCGCGGGCACCCGTGCCCTCGCCGCCGCGGCCACGACCCGGTCGGCGTCGCTGAACCGCCGCACCCTCGACGACTACGTGCACTGGCTGGGCGCCGAGACCGTCGCGTTGCGCGACCGCGTCGACGAGGCGACCGACGACCGTGTCGACGAGGTCCGGGCCGCGGCGCTGCTCGGCCTCGACGCCGGGCCCACCGAGGCGGGAGCGCCGGAGGTCCCGCCCGAGGAGCGCAGCCCGGAACCGCCGTTCTCGCGCCCGGTGCCGAGCGGCCGGCGCGGCGGCGAGGACGCCCTGGTGGTGGTGATCGGCGCATCGACCGGTCTGGGCCTCGGACGTCTCATCGTCGCTCCGATGGCCTCGGTCCAGACACTGCAGTGGATCAGCATGCCCCTGACCCTGCTGCTCGGGGTGGCGGCCGCCGCGCTGGTGATCCGTGTGCGGCGCGTCGCGGCACTGCGTGCGGAGATCCGCGGCTGGAGCAACGACGCCCTCGGGGAGACGCGGGGACGCCTCGATCACCGGGTGGGTGCACGGGTGGCCGCCGTCGAGCCGTATCTGATCAGTCAGATCAGCCGCTACTACGACCGCCGGGCCCGACACGTGGCCGGTCAGGTCGCCGAGATCGACGAACGACTCCGCGGCCTGCGGTCCGGCGCCGCCGACCAGGTGCATCGGGATCGGCTGGGTCGTGTGCGCAGCACGCGTCGTGAACTCGCCGCGCTCGCGGACGCGCTCGCCGGGGAGGACGATGGACCGCAGCGGTGACCGTCGCGGGCGGGACGGTCGTGAATGAGGTCGTACCCGATGGAACCGAACGGGCTCCGCGTGCGTCCTATCATCACGGTGGTGTGCGGTGGTGCCGGTACGGACGAGGCCGATACGGACGAGGGGAGTGCACGGGATGGACATGTCGTTTCTGGGCGGTGAGCCGCTTGACGGCGGGCACTACGGTGACGGGCAGGGCGGGCAGACCGGTGACGTCGATCGCGTCTCGATCGATGCCGGCGGAGGGTTCACGGCCGACCAGGTCGGATACGTCGCCCCCGCCGACGACGCGCACGCATCGACGTTCCCCGAGCCGACCTCTCCCGCGGACCACCTCTGGATGCACTCCGACGGGCGGGTCTGGGACCTCGGTCCGGCCGACGTCGACACCGATGCCGACGGCATCCGCGACTCACTGACGCGCAGCGGTGCCGGCGGCGTGACGGTCTACACCGACTCCGACCACGACGGTCAGGTCGACAAGATCACCGAGGTAGACGCCGACGGCATGTTCTCGTCGCGCACGCTCGACCCGACGAGTGGCACCTGGGTCCCGACCGACAGCGGCCGCCTCGGCTGAGGCGGACCCGCGGACCCCGCCAGACCTCGCCCGGGGGGGTTGCGAACGCCCGGAGTGTGGGATATACCGCATCTCGATCACCCCGGTACCTAGCGGGCGCTCGGTAAACGTATCCTGTGGTGACGACGACATCGCGACGGCCCTGCATCCCGCCGTCACCTCGGAGGAGACCCCATCATGACCTCAGCCACCATTCCCGGCCTCGACCCGAACACCGCCCCGACGAAACACGCCGGACTGCTGGCGTGGGTCACCGAGGTCGCCGAGCTGACACAGCCGGATCGGGTGGTCTGGTCGGACGGCAGCGATGCCGAATGGGAGCGGCTGACCACGCAGCTGGTGGACTCCGGCACCCTCATCAAACTGAACGAGGAGAAGAAGCCGAACTCGTTCCTCGCGCAATCCGATCCCGCCGATGTCGCCCGCGTGGAGTCGCGTACCTACATCTGCTCGGCCACCAAGGAAGACGCCGGGCCCACCAACAACTGGGTCGATCCGGCGGAGATGCGCGCCACGATGACCGACCTGTACCGCGGATGCATGCGCGGCCGCACGATGTTCGTCATCCCGTTCTGCATGGGCCCCCTCGGTTCCGACGACCCGAAGCTGGGCGTGGAGATCACCGACTCCGAATACGTCGTCCTGTCCATGAAGATCATGACCCGCGTCGGACCGCAGGTCCTCGAACTGCTCGGCGACGACGGGTTCTTCGTCAAGGCCCTGCACTCGGTCGGTGCGCCGCTCGAACCCGGCCAGGCCGACGTCCGGTGGCCGTGCAACTCGGAGAAGTACATCTCGCACTTCCCGGAGGACCGCGAGATCTGGTCGTTCGGTTCCGGATACGGCGGCAACGCCCTCCTCGGCAAGAAGTGCTACGCGCTGCGCATCGCCTCGGTCCTGGCTCATGACGAGGGCTGGCTGGCGGAGCACATGCTGATCCTCAAGCTGACCAGCCCGCAGAAGAAGGTCTACTACGTCGCGGCCGCGTTCCCGAGCGCCTGCGGCAAGACGAACCTCGCGATGATCCAGCCCACCATCCCGGGCTGGGAGGCCGAGACGGTTGGCGACGACATCGCCTGGATGCGCTTCGGCGACGACGGTCGTCTGTACGCGATCAACCCGGAGTTCGGCTTCTTCGGTGTCGCACCCGGCACCAGCGACGACTCCAACCCGAACGCGATGAGGACCATCGAAGCCGGCAACACCCTGTACACGAACGTCGCACTGACCGACGACGGTGACATCTGGTGGGAGGGCATCGGCGGCGAGAAGCCGGCGCACCTGACCGACTGGCTGGGCAACGACTGGACGCCCGCGTCCGACGCGAAGGCCGCACACCCGAACTCGCGCTACTGCACCCCGCTGGACCAGTGCCCGTCGCTGGCCCCGGAGTGGGATGACCCGAAGGGCGTGCCGATCTCGGCGATCCTGTTCGGCGGTCGTCGTAAGACCACCGTCCCGCTGGTGACCGAGGCGCGCGACTGGCAGCACGGCGTGTTCATGGGCGCCACCGTCGGCTCCGAGCAGACCGCCGCGGCCGAGGGCAAGGTCGGCACCGTGCGTCGCGACCCGATGGCGATGCTGCCGTTCCTCGGCTACCACATCGGCGACTACTTCGCGCACTGGCTCGACCTCGGCAAGAACGCCGACGCCGACAAGCTGCCGAAGGTGTTCTACGTCAACTGGTTCCGTCGCGGCGACGACGGCCGCTTCCTGTGGCCCGGTTTCGGCGAGAACAGCCGTGTGCTCGAGTGGATCGTCGGACGCATCGAGGGGCAGAACGAGGGCATCTCGACCCCGATCGGCATCGTCGCGAAGCCGGAGGAGATCGACGTCGACGGCCTCGGTGACGTGCCCGCCGAGGACATCGCCGCCGCGCTCGCGGTCGACGCCGACGAGTGGCGTCAGGAGATCCCGCTGATCGAGGAGCTCTTCGAGTTCGTCGGCGACAAGCTGCCGACCTCGCTGCGCGACGAACTCGATCACCTCAAGCAGCGCCTCGCCTGATCGCGCTCTAGATCCCACGCTGTCGTACGCTGGTCGCACCGTCCGCGCGGAGCTGTGACGGATGATGCGGTAGGGTCTTCCCCCATGGGACTTCGCTTGTGGGGGGCGGCGCTCGTGTCCGCTTGTGCCGTAGGTCTTTCCGTGGTGTCCGCGGGCGGTGCCGTCGCGGCCCCGTCGGATGTCGGCGCGATGTACCGCGATTCGACGGTCATCAACGGTGCGCCCACGTTCGGTGCGATCTCCGGCATCGACCGGACCGACAACGGCAGCTATGCACTGATCTCGACGGACGTGGGCCGGCTGGGGCCGGCCCGCGTCTACACCGCGAATCTGGCGTTCCGGTCCGACATCGGTTTCCTCGGCAACGGGACGATCAACGGAGGCGGTCCGATCCTGGGACCGTTCCAGATCCCGCCTCTGCCCGGTCAGGCGCAGTTCGAGGGCATCCGCCGCGTGGGCGCGGACTACGTCGTCGCGAGCGGCGGAGCCAACCAGTTCGTCCGGCAGATCGGACGATTCGGCAACCACATCCGCGACCTGGGACTGCCCAGCGCCTACCGGACCACCGCGAAGTCCGGACTGAACGGTCAGCGCGGCCTCACCGGCGTGGCGGTCGGCCCGGGCAGCCGGATCAGCGCCATCACCGCGGGCGGGCTGAAGCAGGACCCGCGCACCTCGGCGCGACTGATCACCTGGGCGGGCAAGGGCACCTCGGAGCACGTCTATCGCACCGACGGCGACAAGGTGGCCGCCGACGTCCTGTCGGTCAACAACACCGACTTCCTCGTCCTCGAACGCGGCAAGGGACGGGTCACCCGCATCTACTGGACCACCACGCGTGGAGCGCAGTCGGTCTCGGGCGCGGCGAAGCTGTCCGGCCGCGAACGCGCGATGCCGAAGAAACTCATCTTCTCCACCGCGCCGCTGTCCGGTCTGACCACCGGAAACATGTCCGGGTTGGGTTGGGGCAACTGGCTTCCCGACCGTCCGTGGCAGAACTACCGAGGACGCATCCTCTACGTCGTCACCAACAACGCGTTCGCCGGTCCGACCCGCGTCCACGCCCTCGAAGTGCACCTGCCGAAGGGCTGAGGACACACCCCGAGATCGACTCAGGGATTTTCCCGATGGCCAACCGGCTCGAGATTTGGCACGGTTGATGCCATGACTTCGGCTTCCACGGACGACCCGCACGTCGAAACACGATCGATCGCCGCCGGTGCGGCGGATCTGACCAAGGTGTACGGCACGGGTGACACCGTCGTCGAGGCCCTGAGGGGGGTCAGCATCGAGTTCCCCGCGGGGGAGTTCACCGCCATCATGGGCCCGTCGGGCTCGGGCAAGTCGACCCTGATGCACTGCCTCGCGGGGCTCGACGTCGCCACCGGCGGACGTGTGCACATCGGTGACGTCGACCTCACCGGTCTGTCGGACAAGGCGATGACCATGCTGCGGCGGGACCGCATCGGATTCGTCTTCCAGTCGTTCAACCTCGTCCCGACGCTGACCGCCGCGGAGAACATCACCCTGCCCGTCGACATCGCGGGTCGCGACGTCGACAAGGAGTGGTTCGACGCGGTGGTCGACCGACTCGGCATCACCGAACGACTGAGCCATCTGCCGAGCGAGCTCTCCGGCGGACAGCAGCAGCGTGTGGCGTGTGCGCGGGCACTCGTCGGCAAGCCGGACATCATCTTCGGCGACGAGCCGACCGGCAACCTGGATTCGCGCTCGTCGGGTGAGGTGCTGTCGATCCTGCGCGCCGCGACCGACGAGTTCGGGCAGACCGTCGTGATCGTGACGCACGATCCGCGGGCCGCCTCCTACGCCGATCGTGTGGTCTTCCTCGCCGACGGCCAGATCGTCCGCGAGCTGTCGCGCCCGTCGGCCGACGACGTGTTCGAGGTGATGAAGAACCTCGACGACGGGCCGGACGTGAATGCGGCGAGCGGGAGCGGGGCGAGCGGAGCGAGCGGGGCGAGTGAGACCGCCGCCGGGAGCGGAGCGAGCGGGGCGAGTGAGACCGCCGCCGGCGCGCATGAGGCCGACCCCGGCGACTCCGCCACGACCGCAACGGATCAGGCCACCGGCGATCACACGCCCAAACACGCGGCTCCCGCCCCCGAGGTGCGCTGAGACCATGGCGTCGTCCTCGGTGATGCGCCGGGTCTCCCTGCGGAACCTGCGCGCACACAAACTCCGTCTCTTCCTCACGGTGTTCTCGATCGTCCTGGGCACGTCCTTCGTCGCCGGGTCGATCGTGTTCACGTCGACGATCTCGAAGGCGTTCAACGACATCTTCGACTCGGCTGCGCCGGGTGTCTCCGTTCAGGTGACGCCGGAGAACAGTCAATCACCCGGTGTGCCGCAGTCGGTCTACGACGATCTGAACGCCCAGAAACAGCAGTTGGGCATCGATCGGATCGTCGCGAACTACGAGGGCCTGGTCACCATCGCGAACTCGGAGGGCAAGGCCCTGCAGACGGGGGGTGCCCCGAGTATCGGGACCGCCTACCTGCCGCCCGACGTCGCGTTGTCTCCCGACGCCGGCAAGGTCCTGCCCGGTGGTCGCGGGCCGGCGAATGCCGGTGAGATCGCACTGAATTCGTCGGCGGCGGAGAATGCGGGCCTGGCGGTGGGGTCGACGACGAAGCTCGTGCTCGGGCAGGGTTCGGCCGAACCCCGTGAGGTGAAGGTCGTCGGCCTGCTCGACCTGCCGGGCGCCACGAGTGGCTATGTGAACGTCCAGTTCGACCAGGCGACCGCGCGTGCCCTGTTCTCCGACGGCTCGCATTCGGCGAACGTGGACATGTCCGCCGTCGCCGGGGTGAGTCCGGAGCAGTTGCAGGAACGCGTGGAGAAGGCGCTTCCCGCGAACACCTACACGGTGCGGACCGGGGAGGAGGTGCGTCAGGACCAGAAGGACCAGGTCAACCAGTTTCTCACCATCTTCACCGGAATCCTGTTGGCGTTCGCGGCGATCGGCCTGATCGTCGGCACGTTCATCATCTACAACACCTTCTCGATGATCGTCGCCCAGCGGAACCGTGAGTTGGCGTTGCTGCGCGCGGTCGGTGCGAGCCAGAAGCAGGTGTCGCGATCGGTCCTGTTCGAGGCGTTCGTCGTCGGTGTCCTCGGCGGTGCCGTCGGGCTGGGCATCGGCGTCGCCCTGGCTGCGGCGTTGAAGGCGTGGACGCAGTCGTCGTCGGGTCTGCCCGACGCCCCGCTGCAGATCGGTGCGCCCGCGGTGCTGGCGGCGCTGTTCGTCGGTGTCGTGGTGACGATGATCAGCGCCTGGGTGCCGGCGGCCCGCGCGTCGCGGGTGCCACCGGTGGAGGCGATGCGCGCCGGCATGGCGGAGGGCTCGGCGCCGCTGCGGGTGCGCACGCTGATCGGTGCCGTCGTCGGGGTGGCGGCGTTGGCCGCCATCGTGATCGGGGCGATGGGCGAGGGCTTGGGGCCGGCGATCGCCGTCGGCGCGGGTGCCGCGGGGGCGATCGCCGCGGTCGTGCTGGCCGGTCCGGCCCTGTCGCAGCCGATCGTCGGCGGGCTCGGTACGGTTCTGGGGGCGCCCTTCGGCAAGCTCGGCCGTCTGGCCCGCACCAACGCCGTGCGCAACCCGCGCCGGACCGCGGCGACGGCGTTCGCGTTGACGCTGGGACTCATGCTGGTCGCCGTCATCGGCACGCTGGGGTCGTCGTTCAAGGGCACGATCGACGATGCCGTGGACACCGGATTGAAGGCCGAGTTCATCGTTGCCGGTGCCAATCAGCTCCCGGTGCCCGGCTCGGTGTCCGGCGTGGTCGCCGACACCGAGGGCGTCGGGTCGTCGGTCAGCTTCGGCATCGTGCAGTCCACGGTCGGGGACAAGTCGGTCACCGGTTACGCCGCAGTCGGCGGACAACCCGACGACGTCGCGATCCTGAACATGAAAGACGGTGCGCCCGAACAACTCCCGGACGACGGGATGATCGTCAGCGAACGCACGCAGAAGACGGAGGGCTGGAATCGCGGGGATGTGGTGAGCTTCACCGGCCCGACCGGACAGCAGGTCCCGGTCACCGTGTCGGGGGTCTACGAGGACAACGAGGCGCTGCAACCGTGGCTCGTCGGCCCCGACGTGTACGCCAAGCTGATCCCGCCGTCGGCGCAGGTGAGCGCGATGATCTTCGTGACGCCAGCGCCGGACGTGCCGGCCGAGGAGCTGCGCACGAACCTGGAGAACGCCACCGACTCGTATCTGACCGTGCAGGTTCAGGACCGCGACCAGTTCAAGAGCTCGGTGTCGTCCCAGATCGACCAGATGCTGGCCACCCTGTACGCGATGCTCGGACTCGCGCTGCTGATCGCGGTGCTCGGCATCGTCAACACGCTGGCGTTGTCGGTGGTGGAACGCAAACGGGAGATCGGCATGCTGCGGGCCGTCGGCATGTTGCGGGCGCAGGTGCGGCGCAGCATTTACCTGGAGTCGGTGCTCATCGCCATCTTCGGTGCGATCCTCGGCGTGATCCTGGGCAGCGTGATCGGGTGGGCCCTGGTGCGGACCCTGGCCAAGTGGGGACTGGGTACCCCCGTCGTGCCGTGGAGCCTGATCGGCATCACGCTGATCGCCTCGGCCGTCGTCGGTGTCCTCGCGGCGCTGTGGCCGGCGGTCCGTGCCGCTCGGACCAGGCCGTTGGAGGCGATCGCCGAGGCATGACGGGGCTCGACGCGTCACCTCGACGGCCGGCCGGTGCCGGGATGACACAATCGGTCGCATGACCCGACCCCCCGACGACCGCTGGGACCCGAACCGCGAGCATCCCGACACGCGGCGGTTCGAGCCTTCCGACGAGACCTCCGCGTACGGGCCGGACGATCCGACGGCGCCGTACGGACCGCCGCAGGCCTACACCGAGGCGGCGTCATACGGGTCCGGCTACCCACCGCCGGGCGGTCCGGGTGAACCGCCGGACGAACCGCAGCCGCCGAAGAAGAACACCGGCCGCACCGTCGGGCTGGCACTGGCGGTCATCGCCGCACTGGTCGTGCTGGCCCTCGTCGGGGTACTGATCGCGCGCGGATCCGGCGACGACGGCGGCACCGGCGCCGGGTCGAGCTCGTCGCCGGAGCCGTCGACGACGTCGTCGCGCAGCACCACCACCACGACGACCACGACCACCGAGGAGACGACGACCACGACGACACCGACGGTGCCGCCCGGTCAGGTCGTCTACCAGCTGACCGGCAACGGCGACGTCATCGGCATCCGCTTCCTCGACGGCAGCCGCTCGACGGTCGTCGCCGCGGCCGGGACGCCGTGGTCGCAGGCCGCGACCGTCACCGGGGCGACCGCCGAGATCAGTGCGATCGTCATCCGCGGTCCGGTCACCTGCAACATCCTGCGCGGGGAGGATCTGCTGTCGTCATCGACGAGCAACGGCGGACCGCTGCGCTGCGCGGCGCCGATCGGGTGAGCTGGTCCGCAGTCTCGGTGGTTGCCCCGCGTCTCAGTGTTTTCGCAGCACCAGCACGAGATTCGTGCCGAGCACCTCACGCAGTCCGGGTACGCGCATGAGCCACCACAACCGGTGCGGGAGGTAGCGGGGGAAGGCGGCGACGAGTTCGGCACGCGATCCCGCACCGGCGGCCCAGGCGAACCCCTGCGCGGCGGTCACCGGGAACAGTGAGGTGCCGAAGAGATTCTTCGGCGGGTGGCCGTGGCGGCGGGTGTACCAGCGGGCGGCGCGATGGCCGCCGGCATAGTGGGTGAGACCCATCTCGTGCCCGCCGAACGGACCCCACCACAGGGTGTAGCTGATGATCACGGTGCCGGCCGGGCGGGTGACCCGCAGCATCTCGTCGGCCATCGCCCACGGTGCGGGTGTGTGTTCGACGACGTTCGACGAGAACGTGACATCCATCGAGTCGTCGGCGAACGGGAGATGCTGGCCGGAGCCGCGGACGCCTGCGCGGTGGTCGAGCCCGCCCGCATGCATCTCGGCGGCATCGGGCTCCACCGAGATGTAGTGCGCTCCACGCAGTTCGAACGCATCGGCGAAGTAGCCGGGCCCGCCGCCGACGTCGAGGATCACGGCGTCGTCGAGCCCCGCGCCGTGCCAGTCCGCGACCATCTGCGCGGTGTCGATGGCGATCGCGCCGTAGAAGCGCGCGGGATCGGTCTGCTCGAACCGGAAGTCGTCGAGCAACCTGATCGCGCGCGACCACGTCGCGTACCGGGCGAACGTCGGCCTGCCGGTACCGGTCCTGTTGTGTCCGATCCTGCTGCGTCGGATCCCATTGCGTCCGATCCAGCGTTCGATCGCTGAGCGCCGGATTCCGTTGCGGCCCATCCCTGGTGGTCAGCCTTCCTGGTCGGCGGGAACGCCGTTCCCGGTGTCGGCGACGAGATGCCGCAGTCCCGCCATGAAGGTTCGCAGAGCGAAGACGAACTCGGCCCGCAGAGCCTCCGGCAGCGCCGGGACGACGGTCGCCACCGACGGGTAGTCGGCGGCGTCGAGCCGACGATAGTACTCGGACACCATCGCGCGGCTGGGGGACTCCTCGGCCGCCGCCTGCAGCGCGTATCCGACGATGAGTCTGGCCAGGGCGTGGTCGGCGGCGACCGCGTCCGTCGGGGACAATCCGGCGCCGAGCAGCAGACGCAGTGACTCCTCGTAGCGGATCATCCCCATCGGGCCGAAGTGCACCTGACCGGCGAACAGCGCCGCCGAATGCGGATGCCGTTCCAGCACATCGAAGGTGATGATCGCCGAACGCTCCAGGATCGTGTCCCACACGTCGTCGAGGTCCGCGTCGGCGACGGTGGTGATGATCTCGGCCATCACCTGCTCGGCCAGGCGTTGGCACAGTTCGTCCTTGCCGCCCGGGAACTGGCGGTACAGCGTCGACGTCGATGAGCCCAGTCGGCGGGCCAGCGCCCGCATCCCGAGGGCGCCGGGCCCGCCGGTGGCCAGCAGCGCGAGCGCCTCACCGAGGATCTCCTCGATCGGTAGCGGTGGACGGCCACGCGTCGGCTCGGTCATGAGTGGCGTCCTCGTTTTCGGTGATCGTCCCGGTCGCAGGTCGCCGATCGTGCGGATGACCTGCGTCGACGGCGGAACTCCATCATCGCAGCAGTGCTCAACTTCAGTTGTAGACGCCCAACGTGATTTCGGCTACAGTGTAGCCGCAACGAGGTTCTACCCCGTGGTCGGGGGACGAGGTCCTCAGGGTTCGGACGCGGTGTGGAGGGGATGCCACGTACGACCTCTGGGGGCCTCTTCTTCTGTGGTCGGTACGCTGATCTGCGATGACCGAAGCCATTCATGCGCTCCTGCTCTGCTGGCGTGACACGACGCATCCGCAGGGCGGCGGAAGCGAGCGCTATCTCGAGCGTGTGGGCGCCGAACTGGTCGCGCGCGGCATGCGGGTCACACTGCTGACCGCCTCCCACGACGGCGCCGACGCCGAGGAGATCCGCGACGGCGTCCGCATCCTGCGCGCCGGGGGCCGGCTGTCGGTGTATCCCCGCGCGGCCGCCACCATCTTCGCCGCCCGCATCGGTCGCGGACGTCTCGGTGCGAGTGCACCCGACGTGATCGTCGACACCCAGAACGGCATCCCGTTCTTCGCGGCGCTGGCCTCACCGGCCCCGACGGTGGTCCTCGTCCATCACTGTCATCGCGAGCAGTGGCCCGTCGCCGGGCGGTGGCTCGGGCGCCTCGGCTGGTTCCTCGAGTCCCGGGTGTCTCCACGCGTGCATCGCCACAACCGCTACGTCACGGTGTCCGGACCGTCGGCGGCCGAATTGTCGGCCCTGGGGGTGGATGCCGAACGGATCACCGTGATCCGCAACGGCGTGGATCCCGTGCCCGCCGCCGAGTCGGGTCCGTTTGCCGTGTCACCCTCGTCTGTGTCGCCGTCGGTCGTGTCCCCGTCCGGAGCTGACACCGGGACGGATCGCACGCCGAGGCTGTGCGTGTTGTCCCGTCTGGTGCCGCACAAGCAGGTCGAAGACGCGCTCGAGGTGGTCGCGGAGCTGCGTCACAGCCGTCCCGAGCTCGCCCTCGACGTCATCGGCGGTGGCTGGTGGGCAGACGAATTGCGCAGCCACGCACGAGAACTCGGGGTGGAACGACATGTGGTCTTCCACGGACACGTGGACGAGCGGCGCAAGCACGAACTCCTCGCACGCGCCGATGTGCACCTGATGCCCTCTCGCAAGGAGGGGTGGGGGCTCGCGGTGATGGAGGCCGCCCAGCATCGGGTCCCGACCATCGGCTATCGCAGTTCCGTCGGCCTCGTCGAGTCGATCGACGACGACGAGACCGGCCTGCTGGTGGACGGGGTCGACGAACTCGTCAGTGCCACAAGAAAACTCATCGACAACCCGGACGAGGCTGCCCGGCTCGGCCGCAATGCGCAGGCCAAGGCGTCGCGGTACTCGTGGTCGGCGACGGCGGACGGCTTCATCGCGGTGTTCGACGACGTGCGGCGCCGCGGGCCGACGCCGCGGTGATCGCGGTGGCCGCCAGGGCGAGCAGGATCGTCGACACCCAGATCACGTGGGCGGCGAGTACGGTGACCCGCGCCGCCGTCGATGCGTCGAGATCGGCGATCGGGCCCGGTATCCGGTAGAGGGTCAGGTCGTCCCCGCGGAACACGACGGTCGCCGAGGAAGCGAGATCGGCAGGTGGCGAAGCATTTTCGACGACGACCCAGCCGACTCCGAGGCCGGCCAGCGTCGACGGTGATCCACCGTCGGCCAGCGTCTTGTCGACCTCGGCTCCGCGGCCGGATGCCGGATCCACGACGACGCCGTCAACGGTGAGCAGGCCGGACTCCGTCACCGGGGCGCGGACCATGCGAGGCAGCGGATTCAGCGACGGACCGTCGGCGAACGCGTAGCGGCGAACCGCCCCCGTCGGCCAGACGGCGACGGCGCCGTGGTCGGCGGAGACCGCTGCCGACACGCGCGCCCAGTCGCCCGGATAGGTGATCGGACGGATGCTGCCGCCCACACCCCACGCCAGGTCGGGCAAGGGGGCGACGATGAGCAACGCGGCCGCGGCCATGGCGAACCCGGCCGGGACCCATCGTCGTGCGTAGGCGACCGCGCCGGCCGCGGCCACGGTGAAGTACGGCACCAGCAGCGCCAGGTACTTCTGGGTGTCGCGGAACAGGCCGATGCCGGGGACGTGGGTGGAGAGCGTCGACAGCCCGTCGGCGACCGGACCCACCGCCGTCAGCGTCACCAGGCCCGCCGTCAGCAGCGCGATCCCGGCGAGCACGGCGATCAGCCGGGTCTGCGCAGTCCGGTGCCGCCACAGCCACGCGGAACCGACCGTCACGATCAGGAGCATCGCGAGCGTCGCGACGGCGGCCCACCAGATCGTGCGGCTTGCGGGGACGGCGTCGGCGTTCCAGATGCCGCCGAGCCCGGCGACCGTCCCGAGCGTGCCGAGTCCCGGTTCGGCGCGTACACCGAAGACGGCGAAACCGCCGGCACCGGTCGTCGACGGCGCGGTGCCGAGCGCCGTCGCGGTCAGCCACGGCAGGGCGCCCAGTACCCAGATGCCCGCGGTGGCGGCGCATCCCGTCCACCGCCGTCGCCGCAGCAGTGGTGCTATCAGGATCACCGTGAGCATCACGGCGGCCAGCACGGAGCCGGTGGGGATGAATCCCGCGGCGGCCGTCGCCAAGGCCAGGTGCGCCCAGGGTGCGACATCGCGGCGGCCACTGCCTCGGCGGATGTCGTCGGCGGCGACGACGATCCAGCCGAGCGCGGCAAACGGGACCAGCAGACTCCAGTGGCCCTGCAGGAGACGTTCGGCCACATAGGGATTCCAGATCGCCAGGCCGGCGGCGACGCATGCGCCCGCGGTTCCGGCCGACGGCACCAGCCGTGCCGCGAGGCGCCCGTACCCGACACCGGCGAGAATGAGTGCGCCACCGGTGATCACGACCACGACGATCCCGCCGTCGACGACCCGGCTCGCGGCCGCGACGACCGCGTCCTGCGGAGTGGCCCGGGCGGCCACTCCGCCGAGGCCCAGCGTGGTGTCGGTGAGGAAGGACCGCGGAGTCGACACCGCATCGCGGTACAGCAGATGCCCGGACCGCAGGAGCGGGCCCAGGATGATCGCGGTCAATGCGGCCGAGACGACGGTCAGTGTCGGCAGCAGGTACCGCGGGCCGGCCACGGCCTCAGTAGTGATAGGTGTCCGACGGTGCGGGCGAGTGCACCGGGTCGTCGTCGTAGTCGGTGGCCTCGATGCCGTACGCCCGCGCCAGGTCGAGGATCTTCGTCGCGCGTGCGATACGCGGCAGGTCGGAGCCGTTGCGGATCTCGCCGCCGTCGCGTTCGAACTCGGCGAAGAACTCTCGCGCCCAGCTGATCTCGTCCTGCGATGGGGAAAGTCCCTCGTTGACGGGATGACACTGGTCGGGCGTGAGGCAGATCTTGCCGGTCATGCCGAACTCGGCGCTCACCGCGGTCGCCTCCGACAGCTTCAGGGCGCCCGATCCGACGGTCGGGCCGTCGATCGCGCTGGGCAGGTGAGCGGCCTTGGCGGCGATGGTGAATCGGGACCGCGCATAGGCGAGGGTGGCCGGGTCGTCGCCGAATCCGGTGTCCCGGCGGAAGTCGCCGATGCCGAAGGCGAGTCGGAATGTGCCCTTCGCCGAAGCGATCTCACTGATGCGTTCGAGTCCGCGGGCGGTCTCGACGAGGGCGACGATCGGCACGCCGGGCAGCCGCTTGGCGGTCTCGGACACGTGATCGACCGACTCCACCATCGCCAGCATGACGCCCCCGACGGAGGTCGTCGCCAGTGTGGCGAGGTCGTCGGCCCACCACGGCGTCCCGAATCCGTTGACCCGCACCCAGTCGGCGTTGCCTGCGGTCAGCCAGGTCATGACGTTGTCGCGGGCGGCCAGCTTGTCCTTGGGCGCGACCGCGTCCTCGATGTCGAGGACGACGATGTCGGCGCGGGAGCGCGAGGCAGGTGCGAAACGTCCCGCCTGGGCGCCGTTCACCAGCAGCCAGCTGCGAGCGAGGACCGGATCGATCCGGAAACCCTCGGGATCGGACGGGTGGTCGTCCGCGCTGTCGTCGGTCGAGGTCTGGTCGTACACCCCACCATCGTTGCCCATGGCCCGTGCGCTGCGCAAAGCGGCCCGACGGTGGCGCGGGGCGGTCGACGAGCCGGGTGTGTCACCGCGCCGGACGTCGGCGGGCGGGTGCGAGGAGTGCACACTTGATCGCATGGTGGCACGGACTCGGAGGGGCGGCGTGGCCGGTGCTCTCGGCTGGGTGGCCGCCGGTTCGATGCTCGCCAACGCGTGCGCGTACCTCATCCATCTGGCCGCGAGTCGTTGGTGGCTCGACACCGCCGACTACGGCGAGTTCGCCGTGGGGATGTCGGCGATGCTGGTGCTCGGTGTCGCGGCGCTGGGGCTGCAGGCGGTCATCGCCCGCGCCGTCGTCCGGCACACCGACCTCCGCCGGATCGGACGGGTCACGATCCTGACCACCGCATCCGTCACCGTGCTCGCGGTCGTCGCGTCACCGGTGCTGGCCGTCGCGGCGTCGGTGGGTGTCGGGACGGCCGCTGCGGCGTTGTCGGCGGCCCCGATGCTCGTCCTCATCGGCGCGGGTGAGGGGGTGCTGCAGGGCCACGGTTCGTTCCGGCTGCTCGGGTGGGTGCTGGCCACAGTCGGTGTACTGCGGACCGTCCCGGTGATCGGCGCCCTCACCGCCGGTGCAGGGCCCGCGGGAGCACTCGTCGCGGGTACGGTCGGCTCGGCGGTCGCCGCGCTGGCGGTGTTCTGGGCGGTGCGGACCGAGGGGCGCGAACGCGAGGCTCGTCCCGGTGTCGCCCCGGTGCCGGACGGACTCGATCTCCTCGACGTCGTGCGGGCGTCCGGGGTGCAGCTGGTCCTGATCATCGCCGCGTCCGTCGACCTGTTGCTGTCACGGAGCGTGCTGTCGGCCGGGGATGCGGGCATCTATGCGCTGGGCGCGATCGCCACCAAGGTGGCGTTCTGGCTGCCGCAGGCCGTCGGCGTCGTGTTCTACCCTCGGCTGGCGGATCCGGCGACGTCGCGACGCTCGCTGATGCACGCGGTCGCGGTGGTGGCCGCGATCGGTGTGGTGCTGACCGCGGGGGCCGCACTCGCCGGACCGCTGGTGCCCATCCTGATCCGTCCCGACTACGCGCCGCTCGTCGGTCTGCTGTGGCTGTTCGCGTACACCGGAGCGATGCTCGCCGCGCTGCAGGTCGCGCTGTTGTCGGCGATCGCGCGGTCCGCGACGGCGTTGTCGGCCGTGACGTGGGCGGCGGTGGCGGCCGAGGTGGTCGTCATCCTGACCGTGGTGCACAGCATCGTCACGCTCGCCGCCACCGCCGCGGTGACCGCGACCGTCGCCGCGGTCACGACGATGCTGGTGGGTCTGCGCCGGGATCAGGTTGCGGACGGTCGGTGTACGACGGATCGTCGGTTTGCGGATCGTCGGGTTCGAGACGGTCGGGCGTCGGACGGCCGGTCTCCGGATCGTCGGGTTCGGGTCGGTCGGTCATCTCACGGCCGGGTACCGGATCGCTCTCATCCGACCGGCGGCGCGGCCGGCGCAGACGGCGCGGACGCCACGCGGGATTGACGATCGCCAACCCCGCACCGATCGCGGCGATCCCGGCAATGGCCGCGAGCAGCGGGATGACCCGGCCCCAGATCGTCACGGGTGAGGCCAGCGCGGTGGCGTGGTTGCTCATCCGGCGCTGGGTCGCCTCGTCGAAGGAGAAGGTCGCCGACAGGTTCGTGACGCGGTGATCGGGCAGGCTGGGGTCGATCTGCCGATAGCTCTCGTCGACGGCGATCCGGGCGTTCAGTATGGTGCCGGTCGCGGTGTCGACGTCGAGTTGCCACGACCCGCGGTGATGCAACGTGGCGGTGACCTCGCGGCCCGGATCCACCCCCGGGATGCCGAACCACCCTGCTGGCCGCGTGATGATCGTCGGCGGCGTGCTCTGTGCGTCACCATTGCGGATCTGATGCAGGTCGGTGTCGGGGACGTCGGCGACGAAGCGTGCCGCGTCCCGTCCGTGCACGGTGACCTCGCCGGTGTGGCGCAGCGGGACCGACCGGCGAGTGGTCACGTCGAAGAACGTGTGGTCGGTGGGCGAGACGTCGAACGGCAGCAGGTAGGTGTAGCCGCGGCGGTCGGGGACCGCGACGGGTGCGGCGTTGCTGTCGTACTGGATCTCCGAGCTACCCGGCGGGCCGTCGGCGGGTGCGGTGAGCTCGGTCAGCGCGGTGGTGCGGTTGATGGTCACGCGATCGCGCACCGCCGTGACCGTCGGGTCGGTGCAGGTCGCCGCGCCGGCCGGTGTCGTGGCGTCGCTGCCCGGTCGCGGGGCCTGCGGATCGACCTCGCGGTCGTCGACCGTCAGGTTCTCCGCCCGGATGGACGTACCCGACTGCAGCGTGACGCGACGGGCGTCGGCGGGCCGGACGGCGACGACCCGTTGCTGCCGGGTCAGATCGGCGCCGACGACACGCGCCGTCGGCGAGTTCAGTGAGCAGCGGTCGAGGACGCGGGCCGCTGCGGGTGTGTCGGTCGTCTCGCCGGTGCCGGTGCCGGTGCTGGAGGCCGTGGTGGTGAGGTCGGTGCTGAGCGGGATGGTGCGTAGGTTGTCGACGAACAGCGTCGGCAGGGCGATGGCCACGGCGACCAGGAATCCGCCCACAAAGATCAGCACCGGTCCGATGAGGTCGATGGTCGACAGACGACTCGGCCCGGGTGTTGACATAGGGGCGAGGGTACTGGGCGGCCCAGCACGCGCGGCTACCCTGTTGACCAGCATGAGCATCACCGAATCTTCGGCCACCCCTGACGACGACCTCGGCAGGAGCCCCGACCGCGGCTCCGGCGGGGGCCCCGACCGCGGCTCCGGCGGGGGCGACGACCGTGGCCCCTCGACCGGTCGCGTCGGCACTCCTGAGGAGACTGCGCCGCGTGAGGAGACTGCGCCGCGTCGCTTCTTCGGGCAGCTCGAGGGCATGCGGGCCCTCGCGGCGATCGGGGTGCTCACCACCCACGTCGCCTTTCAGACGCGTGCGGTGGAGCTGCCCGTCCTGGGGCCGGTACTCGGACGGCTCGATCTCGCGGTGGCCCTGTTCTTCGGGCTGTCGGGGTTCCTGCTGTGGCGGCCATGGGTGGCGGCCGCGCACGGCGCTGCGCCGACGCCGTCGGTGCGGCGGTACCTGACGCACCGGTTCGTGCGGATCTGGCCCGCGTATCTGGTCGTCGTCGTCCTCGTCCTGACCTTGCTGCCGGACGCCAAGAACGCCGACCTCACCGTCTGGGCCGCGAATCTGACGCTGACCCAGGTGTTCGTGCCGCTGTCGCTGACCGCCGGCCTGACCCAGATGTGGAGTCTGTCGGTCGAGGTCGCCTTCTATGCCCTGCTGCCGGTCATCGGGTGGGCACTGCTGCGGCTGCGCGTCGACCGCCGCATCGATCACCGTGTCGATCACCGGGTCGGCGGCCCCACGAGTGCCGACGAGTCCGGCCGCGCCGCCTGGCGCATTCCCGCGCTGGTGGCGCTGGGCGTGGTGAGTCTGGGGTGGGCGTGGGTGGCGATGGTGCTGCCGGTCGCGGCCGGTGTCGAACCGAAGAACTGGGTGTTCGGTCACCTGCCGTGGTTCGTCGCCGGGCTCGTGCTGGCCGAACTCGTCGGCGCGATCGAGCTCGACGACCACCGGCCGGTGGCGCGGTGGGTGCGGGTCGTCGCGCGCGTCGGGGCTCACCGCGTGTGGATGGGGATCGCACTGGTGTCCGCCTATGCGCTGGCGTGCACGCCGCTGGCCGGGCCGACGGGCCTGGGGGCGCTCGCGCCGTGGCAGTTCGCCGTGAAGATGGTGCTCGGTGCGATCTGCGGATTCGCGTTGCTGGCGCCGTTGGTGTTGTCGGCACGCCCGTTCCGGGTGCTGACGTCGCGCGTGATGTTGGCGCTGGGCCGATGGTCCTACGGCATCTTCATCTGGCATCTCGCGGTGCTGGCGGTGGTCTTCCCGCTGTTCGGCATCCTGCCGTTCAACGGCGACTTCCTGGTGGTGTGGGCCATCACCCTGGGACTGACCACCGGCGTGTCCGCGGCGAGTTACGCCTTCATCGAGGAACCCGCTCGGCGCTGGCTGCGCACGCGGGAACGCAGCATGTGGGAACGCAGAAGAGACGAGCGCAGTAGAGACGAGCGCAGTAGAGACGAGCGCAGTAGAGACGAGCGCAGTAGAGACGAGCGCAGCGGTTCGACCGTCGCCAACCAGACGGTGAGTGAGACGGCGACCAGCGCCGGGAGCTGAACCCACCAGTCGAAACCGTGGTAGCCCGTCGACGCGTGCCACGGTCCGGCGGCGAGCCCCACGGTCGCCAGGGTCATCGCCGCGAAGACGACGACCACGCCGGCACGCGACCGGTGGGGAGTCAACCGCCATGCGGCCGCGCCGACCAGGGTCGACACCGCCAGACCCCACCAGCCCGAGAGCAGCCACGACGCGGCGAGCCACCCGACAGCTGCCGCTGTGGCGGTCCACAGCGGAGTGGTGGCTGAGCGTGTCGGATCGGGATCGTCGGCGGTGGTGGCGGGCGCTGCCGTCGGATCCAACGCCGCCGTCGGATCCAACGCTGCCGTCGGATCGGGTGCTGCCGCCGGATCGGGCGGCGCCGACTGGGCACCGGATGACACAGCCGGGGACGCCGACATGCGCCTGCGTCGCGGCCACCACGCGGCGGCGAGCAGCACCGCCGTGAGTGCGAGACCGACGCCGAGGGACCAGCGGTAGACCGAGTCGAATCGATAGGTGAGCGTGAGCGTGCCGCCGGTGCCGGCGGGCACGACCCAGCCCTGCTGCCAGCCGTTCATCACGACCGGCCGCAGCATCGTGCCGCCGAGTTCGGCCTGCCAGCCGGAGTTGGTGCTCTCCGGGACCACCAGGAACCGATCACCGTCGGCGCGGTCGACCCGGATCGTGCGATGGGTCGCCGACCAGTCCCCGACCCGGGGTGCGTCGGGGTCGGCGGCGTTCACCCCGGTCGCGTCGACGACCGGCAGCGAGACCTGATCGACGGTGAACGCGGTCCCCGGATTGACCGACAGTTCCTGTTCGCCGCCGCCGACGGCCACCGGACCAGGCGAGCACGGCCGTGCGACGACGCGCTGTCCGTCGCGTAACGCCTTCGCGGTGGTGCGCACCGACAACCCGATCACCTGACCGGACACGGTGATTCCGATCCCGGCATCGCAGCCGATCTCCACCGGCCGATCGGCGAGCGCGCCGGCGGTCGTCGCTGCCGGCGCCGGCTCGATCTGCACCTCGCTGATCCCGGCGGGCGCGGGACGTGCGAAGCCGAGGCTGTTGACGTCGATCAGGTCTGTCGTCTTCGTGATCGTGATGCCGATGCGGTCCGTGACCGCCGGGTCGAGGTCGACGACGCCGTCGCGTCCGACGTCGCGGACCTGGGTGCCGGTGCCCAGATCGACGCCGACCCGGGTCGGTGCGGCCGGATAGCGTTGCGGCAGAACGAGTCGGAGCCGTTCGACTCGCTGTCGCTCGGGTAGTCGGATCACCAGCTCGGGCTTCTCGCTGCGTCGCCGATCGGCCGCCGACGACCCGCTGTCGCCCTCGGGTGCGGTCCAGGTGGTGCCGACGTCGCCGTCGACCGCCGCGCCCGCATTGCCGCGCGGGTCGTCGACGCCGGTCGGCCCGTCGGCGGTGATCTGGTCGGGCGCAGAGATCAACGCTCGCAATCCGTCCCCGGATCGGGGTCGCAGCACGACACTCGGGGTCACCGCCACCGGCGCGGGCACCGACAGCGTGCGGGTGAAGATGCGTGGCGTTTCCGGGGTGAGGCCCAGGCCGGGGGCGCAGCGGACCGACGGCCCGTCATCGACGCAGGCGGACCGGCCGCCGAGTTCCTGGGTGAGCAGCCATCCCCCGACCGACGTTCCCGCGGCTGGTGTGGGGAGGGTGACCCGGTGTCGGACGGCGATCGGCATCCGGCTGGACAGGTCGGTCAGAGACACCTCGCCGATCGCGAACTGATTGCCGGCCAAGCCGTTTGCCGTGCTGATCGCGCGCAACTGCACCCACCGGGTCGGCCCGCTCGGGGCGGTGACCGTAACGGGCTCCCCGCGCTCCACCCCTTGTGCGACCGACGTGCCCGCCTCTGTCGTGACGAGGATGCCGGTCACGTCCGGTCCGATCGCCTTGGCCGTCGTGATGGTGACCGCGAGGTCGGATCGCGGTCGCGTGAAGTCCAGGCGCAACCACTGGCCGACCGCGGAGTCCAAACCGCTGCTCACCCACGCCGTGTCGGGATCGCCGTCGAAGGCCGCCGCCGTCGAGTTCGACGGTGACGTCTGACCCAGCTGGGTGGCGTCCGAGGCCGACCCCGACGTCGAGACGCGAACCTGCCCGGGTTGGTTGTCGAGCAGCCATTCACCGCGGACGAGTGGCTGCCCGGCGACGGGATAGTCGGGTGCGGCGTTCTGGGTGCGTCGTGGATCACCGGCGGCACGGATCGCGGAGCTGTGGTCGTCGACGCGGCCGAAGTCGGTCTCGCGGTCGGCAGGGGAGTCGGTGATCGTGACGCCGCCGCGACCCGCGCCGACCCCGGCCGCCCGCGCGTCGGCGTCGAGTACCGACGGCCCCATCGGCGGCAAACCGCGTCGCGCTCGGTCCTCCTGCACGGCGGCCAGCGCCTCCGGACCGCCGGCGACGCGCGGTGTGGAGTCGGCGTCGACGAGAACGGGTCCGGTCCCGGGGAACCCGACGCCACCGCGCACCGCATAGATGGAGATGGCGGGCAACGGCGGCCGTAACCCGTTGTCGCGGACGACGCCCGGCGCGCTCGGTGGGCTGACCTCGGGGCCGAACGTGGCGACCTTCGCCAGTCCGGGGGACGTCTCGAGGGCCTGTCGGGCGACCAGGGGGCGCGCGGAGCGTGAGCTGTCGGGGTCGAGATCTGCTCGCAGGACGACGAACCCGATGCCCTGCTGGGCGAGCGTCGCGGCGAGGCCGGGCGAACCGCGGCCGTTGGCGATGTCGCGTTGGATGGAGTCGAGAGCGCGGATCGCGCCGGGCGGCGTCAACGGGATGGCGTCGCGCACCGCCCACGGGTCGTCGGCGAGCGGTTGCAGCGGCTCGTCGCGGGTCAAGCCCCACAGCTGGTCGGCGAAGGGGGCGCCGGGCACCACCAGGCTGCGGGTCGCGGCGTCGCCGGACGCGCCAGGACCGTTCGGTGCGGCCGTGTTCGGGGTGGACGTGTCCGGCGTGGCTGCCCTTGTCTGGGCGTGGCTCGTCTCGTCTGTGCTCGTCTCGTTTGCGCTCGTCTCGGGCGCTGCGCTGCCGTGGTCGGAGAGCCACCGGGCGGCGGCCGACCAGTAATCGGGAATCTTCGTATAGGTTCCGGCGGGTGCGAGCTGTCCGGTCCACAGCAGGGATCCGGCCCCGATCGCGGCGACGACGACCACGATCGTCGCCGCGACCGGCCGGGAACGTTGCGGGTTCGCGAATCCGGCGAGTGCCTCACGCGCGGAGACGGTGCCGGGCAACGGGGCCCGCGCGAGCAGGTGCGCCACACCGAGGACCAGCGGGATCCTGATGAACGGCTCGAACTTGTGGATGTTGCGCAGGGCTGCGCCCGGACCGTCGAGGAACACCCGCACGGGTTCGGCGATGGGTGAGCCGAGTTGACCGGCGAAACCGACGCACATCAGCAGCAGTCCGATCGTCAGGACGGTGACCAGACGACCTCGGGAAGGCATGTGCCGCATGCAAAGTCCTGCCAGGCCCGCCGCGGCCAGCACCCCGGTGGCGAGAACCGCCGCCGGCTGGGTGACCAGCACCGCGCCCGCGACACGTTCGGGGGAGACGAACGGCGTCCACGAACTGGTCCCGCGCAGCACCTCGGTGAGTGACGTCCATTCGGTGGTGACGCGGGACGACTCGATGAAGTCCAGGAACGGCGGACTGACCCGGGACAGGATCAGCAGCGGTATCAGCCACCAGGCGCATGCCATGACGAGGCCGAGCGCCCACCACGCTCCGAAGCGCCACCAGCGTGTCGCGGGGTGGCCGGTCAGGGCGGGTGCGTGCAGCAGCCACCACACCACGGTCACCCCGACCGCCGCGACCGTCGCGACCGCGTTGACGGCGCCCATGAGCGCCACCGCGGCCGCCGACTGCGCCGCGGGCCGCCACAGTGGGCCTGCGAGTGCTGTGGTCGACGGTGGGTCGGCGGTCTCGGGGGGGCCAGACGTTGCGTCGCGGGAATTCGGCGTCCGGGCCGGTGGGTCGCGGTCGAGCACACGAACCAGTGGGATCAGCACCCATGGCGCGAGCACCATCGGCAGTGTCTCCGACGAGATGGAGCCGATCGTGGTCAGTACACGGGGACTGAGCACGAAGATGATCGCCGCGATCATCCGCGATCCGGGCGACCCGATCCGCATCGCCTCGGCGAGACGCACGATGCCGACGAATCCGACGACCAGCAGCACCGCCCACCAGAGACGCTGGATCACCCACGGAGGCAGATGCAGCACCTCGCCGAGCGCGAAGAACGAACCGTGCGGGAAGAAGTAGCCGTACGCCTGGTTCTGCACCTGGCCCATCGGCGCGTTGGGTGTCCACAGGTGCGCCGCGCGGGTGAGGAAACCGATCGGGTCGGCGGTCAGGTCGAGCTTGGTGTCGGCGGCGATGCGGCCGGGCGATTGCAGGAAGGAGACGACCAGTGCGACGAGCGCCGCCACCAGCACGCCCCGACGGGACAGGGTCGCGTCCGGTGGTGCGCTCGGCGAATCGCTCGACGGTGTGCTCGGCGACGCGCCGAGCCGGGCCGAGGTCACCGCGCCTGGGTCAGTTGTCGGCTCCGGAGTCGCCTCGGGTGCCGTAGTCGACCGAACCCTGCACGAACCCGCTGTTGGGATTGACGTTGTTGACGTCGGTCGAGGGGCTCGTCTCCGTCGTCAGGAACCCGCCGAGGAACACGGCGCCGAGGCCCACCACGATGCCGGCGACCCCGGCCACGGCTCCGGCCACGAGGCGGTTGTTGGTCATGGCGACGAAAATACCATCGACGATGTGAGCGTCCGCTGAGCGTGCGGTCAGTCCGACAGCACGGGCACCAGCAGTCTCGACGAGCTCGCGATCGTGTTGCGGCGCGCCTCACCCACGTCGGCGTGGCGGAATCCGAGGATCGTCGGCGCGTCGTCGGCCTGATCCGAACTGGTCAGGACGAGCCGGAGCGGTGGCCCGGTGCCAGTCGTCGAGCGTTGGCGCCACGCGTGCGCGACTGCCGACGCCGGTACTCCGGTCAGCCGGTATTCCGGTCAGAGCGTGACCGGTGGCTGTTTCTCGCACTGAGCGGGGACGATGAACACCGGTCTGTGGCAGTGCTTGAGGACCCGCTCGGCAACGCTGGAGTGCAGCAGTGCCCGCAGGCCGGACGCGCCGCGAGTGCCGGCCACGAGGAGATCGACGTCGAGTGCGTCGGCCGCGGCGACCAGCGCACCCCACACCGTCGACTCGACCTCGACGAGCGATCCGCGAGCGGTCAGGCCGACCGAGACCGCGAGTTCGACGCCGTGCCGGTTGATGGTCTCGGCCTCCACTTCGAGTGCGTGGTCGACGCCGGCTTCGAGTCGCGTGTCGATGAAGGGTTGCATGCCTCCGGACAGGGTGGACAGGCGTGTCGGCGACATCCCGCCGGGCTGCCACGCCGTCACGACGTAGGTGGTCCCGGAACGAAGGAACTGACCTGCATAGCGGATGGCGCGATCGGCGTTGGGTGAGCCGTCGTAGGCGATCATGAGGACGTTCTGGACACCCGGGGTCTGACCGTTGCGGGGTTGGCCGACCGACGCGGTGCTCTCAGGAGACGCGGTGCTCCCTGGAGTGGTCCGATCCTGCGGACTCGGAACCGGCCTTGTGGGGGAGACTCTGTCGACTCCCCGGGTGGTCGGAACATCGCTTTCCCCACCACCGGTTCCCGTATCGGACGTCGCGGTGGCGGTATCGGCTGGGGTGGACCCCACGTCCATTGCCCCAGGTTACATGCCAGACTCGTCGCATGGGCTCAACTCGGCGAGGACACGTGGTTCGCGGCGCGCTGGCGTTGGTGGTGGTCGCGGTCGTGGGGATCGTCGGCGCGGGTTGTGCGAGCGCAGAGCCGCCGGGCGGCTCCGGTGGCGCGACGTCGACGTTCAGCGTCAGCCCCTCACCGGCGGAGACGTCGTCGAGTGCGGCGTCGCCTGTCGCAACAGCTTGCGGTGCAACGCAACTCGCGAAGATGACGCTGAGACAGAAGCTGGCTCAGCTGATCGTCGTCGGCGTCACCGGCGCGGCGGACGCCCAGGCCATCGTCGAGAAGGAGCAGATCGGCGGCATCTTTGTCGGGAGTTGGACCGACAAGTCGATCCTCACGAGTGGCGCGGCGGCGCGGATCTCGCGCACCAGCCCCGTCCCGCTCATGGTCACGGTCGATCAAGAGGGCGGTCGGGTGTCGCGGTTGTCGTCGTTGGGTATCGACAGTCCGTCGGCCCGCGAACTCGCTGCGGCACGCACACCCCAGCAAGTGCAGACGTTGGCCGCATCCATCGGCAAGCAGTTGCGGCGGCTGGGCATCACCGTCGACTTCGCGCCCAGCGTCGACGTGAGCAACGAACCCGACGACGAGGTGATCGGCGATCGGTCCTTCAGCAACGACCCCGCCGTGGTGACCGAGTACGGTTCGGCATTTGCGGCCGGTTTGGCGTCGGCCGGGATCACGCCCGTGTACAAGCACTTCCCGGGCCACGGTCACGGTTCAGGTGACTCGCATCTCGGCGTCGTGGTGACGCCCCCGCTGTCGTCGTTGGAGCGCAGCGACCTGGTGCCGTACAAGACGTTGCTGCAGAATCCCGGGAAGGCCGCGGTGATGGTTGGTCATCTGATCGTCCCGGGGCTGACCGGGCCGGAGACCCCGGCGAGCATCAGTCCGCGCGCGATCGGCATGCTGCGGTCCGGGCAGCCCTACGGCGGACCGCCGTTCGACGGCGTGGTCTTCTCCGACGATCTGTCCGGCATGGCCGCCATCAGTGCCCGCTATCCGATCGAGGAAGCTGCCCCGATGGCGATCCGCGCCGGCTCCGACATCGCGCTCTGGCTGTCGACCGACCGGGTCTCGTCGGTGCTCGATGCGCTCCAGCGGCAGGTCGCGTCCAAGCGACTCACCGAGGATCGGGTTGACCGCTCGGTCGTGCGCATCCTGCGCTCGAAGGGCGTGCTGACGTGCTGAGCGGTAACAGGTTTCGTGCGCGACGTGACGGTCGCGACGTTGTGGGCGCGGCGTGATGGGCGCGGCGCGGCCTGGCGAGCGCGGCATCGTCAGCGCGGCATCGTCAGCGCGGCATCGTGAGCCCGACGTGGTGATGGCGACACGGTGGGTGCGACATGGGCGCGTACAGCGAGGTGAGTGCAGCGTGGTGGGTACAGCGAGGCGCGTACAGCGAGGTGAGTGCAGCGTGGTGGGTACAGCGAGGCGCGTACAGCGAGGTGAGTGCAGCGTGGTGGGTACAGCGTGGCGAGTACAGCATGGTGAGAACCGCATGGTGAGAACCGCATGGTGAGAACAGCATGGTGAGTCCGACACCGCCGCCGCGGCCGAAGGTGGCGATCACGCCGATGCGTCCGGCGCGTGGAGTGCGACCTCGGTTCGCTGCCGTGGTCGTCGGGCTCTGGGCGCTGGCGGTGGCATTGGTCGTGGCCAGTGTCCTGCTTGTGGCGACGCACCTCACCGAGGTCCGGGTGGCACTCGCGGTGGACCTCGCCCGCGAGCGGCCGGATGCGACCGGTGACGAGGTCGTTCGCGCGATCAACATCGCGCTCCTCGCCGGTGCCGTCGTCGCAACTGTCGTCGTGCTGGCGGCGGTGGTCGGATGTGTGCACGCGTGGGAGGGAAGGCGTTCCGCGCGTGGCTGGTTCGCCATCGCAGGCATCGCTGCGGCCGCGCTCGCCGTTGGTGGTGCGGTGACGATCGGATCGTCGTCGCAGGCAGTGGCCGACGCAGGACTGCCGACCGCGTTTCAGTGGATCGTGCCGGCGATCGCCTGTGCCCTCGGCGTGATCGCGACCGTGATCGCGATCATCGGGGATAGGTGACGATCACGTCCCCGTCTTGTGGCTTGCGCCAGCGGATCGTGCGATCGGTGTGCATGGTGGGGATCCAGAGCCCCATGTGTTTGCGCTGATGATCCGGGAGACAGAGCGGGATGAGGTTCTCGAGCAGCGTCCAGCCTCCCGCCATCGGGTCTGCGTGGTCGAATTTGACGAGGTGATCGAGTTGGCACAGGTGTGCCGGCACCGAGCACATCGGATAGCGGCACGTCTGATCGGAGCCTTCGACATCAGCGCGCAGGCGTGCTGATGGCGCGTAGGTCAGCGCGCCCGGTGGCGGTTGGATGAATCCGCCGTGGCCGGTCGGGTCGACCGGTCGTGCCGGGGCACGGTCGGTGATGATCAGCCCTGCAGATCTCGGCGGCGGAGTTGTCGGGGTGATGATCCGGGATCGCGGCGCCAGGTCGGCGGCCAGTTCAGGATCGATGGCCCCGTAACCGCGGAGCCGGGGCGGTCGCCGGTCGGTCGGGTCGACGATCAATGTCCACGGCGGCTGTTCCGACGCGCTCACGCCCGCAGACAGATCGGCGGTGCCAGATTCGGTGCCGGATTCGGTGCCAGATTCGGTGCCGGACAGGTCGTCGGGCTCGGACGGAGTGGGCAGCAGATCGGAGTCAGTGCCGGACAGCTCATCGGAACCGCACCTCGTGTCCGACGGATCCCCGGCCTCGAACTCGCTATCCAACGGATGCTCGGATTCGCCGTCAGTGCCGGATGCGGTGTCGGCATCGGAGCCTGCGCCGGACCCGGTGTCCGGCGAGCTGTCGCACACCGGTGATGCGGCGTGTGGGGTGTCGGTATGCGGCGAGTCGATCGCGGCAGAGTCCGCGATGTCACCTCCCTGATCGCCACGGTCCTCCGATCGTGTTGAGAGTGCCGCATCCGAAGGAACATCGGAACCGGCATGCTCATCTGCGCCGGCACCGGCACCGGCACCGGCACCGGCACGACCCGCGCTGCCACCGCGCCTATCCCCGACACTGCGGCCACCGCCACCGCCACCGCCGCCGCCCACATCGCCATGGCGACGGCCACCTGAACCGCGACCACCGCCGCCACCGCCACGACCAACACGGCAGTCGTCGCGTCCACAACGGCAGTCGAGGCGGGCGCCGGGTACGCCGATGAGTTCTGCGTGGGCCATGACGCGTTGTTGACCGGTGGCCCGTGGGTCGGCAGGGCACACGCGCGCCGACAGCAGCTCACGGATTCTGTGCCCGAGGAAGACACCCTGTTCGGCGGGCGCGCAGATCTCGATGGTCGTATGTCCGGCCGCGTCAGTGGTGATGGTGATGTTCTGCCACGCCTCGGCGAACTCTTCGCGCACCTCCGCGGCGCGATCGGGATCGAGATCGACGATCAGATCGTTCAAGGCGCCCTCGAGCGCTTTGTCCGTGGTCGGGCGATCCGCCAGATCCAGGGCGAGATCCTCGAAATCGATGATCAGCTCATCGGAATCGCCGGCGCCGAGATCGACGTCGGCGTCCACGTCGGAATGCACGCCACCGTCGGGGTCGACATCCACGCCACCGTCAGCATCGATCCCTCCGTCCCTGCCGACATCAGGTGCAGTGTCCGCGACGCCGGCTTCACCAGGCGAATCCGCCAGCAGGTCATCGAGCGTCGGCGACCCGCCGGCGTTCGCAATGGCGTCGTCCTCTCCGCGCCCGCGAGCCCCGCTGCCCGGGGCGTCGGGCTCCCCGTCCGCGACGTCGAGCCCGCCATCGGTGAGTTCGACGTCCGGCGCGACCTCTGCGGCCCGCAGGAGCTTCTCGACCCGGTTCGTGCTGAAGTCGCCCGCCAGATACCGGGCCTTGATCTTCGGATGGCGTTGCAAGGCCTCGCCGTCCGCCATCCACCGCCCGGCCTTGTTCTTCGAGACCCGCAGACCCAACGCCACGGCGTCGAGGGACGCCCGCTCGGCGGCCCTGCGCCCGGACATCCGGCCTCTGGGATGCTGCGCAGAACCCAGGGTCTCGTTGTACGCGGACTCGCCGATCTGCTGCGCCAGCAGCACTGCGCGCGCCTCGTGCTGGCGACTCAACCGTAGGTGAGCCCGCGCCCTCGCAGCCGTATCCGCCGACGACAGTTCCGCCGACGACGCGATGTGATCGACGGGATCGAACAGGGCATCCATGGCGGTGGCACCTTCGGGTGGCGTGGGAATGGGGCTGTCGACATCTGCCCGTCATCGAACGCATCACCCGCGTGGAATCAACTGCCGAGGAGACTACCTCCCGGCCCCGACACCTTCGGCACCACGTGCGCGGGTTGTGGACAACTCACGACCAGTGACCCAGTCCCGTGCCCGACGCGCACGGTCCGCACGCTGAGGTGCCCCGCGAAGACGTCTGGATGCACCGACACCGACCCCACATCAGCCCACCAGAACCAACCCCGGATCCTCACATCGACACGTCGGCCCGATCTGCTACCGTATCGAGCTGCGCGACAACGCCTTCAGCACTGCGCACGGCGGTCGCGCACGCAGCGGACGCGTCCGCGGACACCAGCGGATGAGCCGCACGGCCGCGCCAGAGTTGGGCCGCGGCGACGGCCGCAGAACGGATGACGTCCCGATCGGTGTCTGGGTCGAGGCCCAGTCGGGTCGCCGGGTCGACCCCGTGCCCGCCGACGATCCGTGCCAGTTCTTCGGTCTGGTCTGCGGGTAGACCGGCGCCGCCGGACCGAAGGACGTTGAGCAGCCGCAACTCCCGGAATCCGTGGACGTCGGCGAGCGAACGCCGGACCGACGCCCGTACGGCGTCGGCATCGGTGCCCTCGGCCCGCGACAGCACGTGGTCGAGAGTCACGAGCACGGAGTGCGCCTTCAGCTGGTCGGCCCGCTGACCGAACTGCACATCGATGATGGCGCTCAGCTCGGACAGTCCGCTGCGCGCGACGAGTTCGTCGGCCAACTGGCTCGACGTCGTGATACCGAACCGGATCAGCGTGACGCCCATGCGGATCCCGAACACACCGAAGCGATCCGCGAGTGCTGACCGTACTGCCGGTTCGACGTGCGGGAGCACGTCGGGCCGGACGAACCGGTCGACGGTCAGAAGTGCGGTCTCCAGATCGGGCGCGGGCGCGCGGGCGAGCTCGGTCAGGGCGCGGAACTCCGTCTCGCGCATGGTGCGTGCGCCCAGCGCGAGCAGGCCGGCGACCGGTACGACGGCCTGGCACAGTCCGGTTCGTGACAGCTCGGCGCCGTAGCGCGCGGCGATCTGCTCGGCCGACATCATCGCATCCATGCGGCCGGCACCGAGTTCGTCGGCGCGAGAGACGACTCCGATCACGCCGAGCGGACCCGATCCGCCGCCGATGGCCGTCGAGATACGGCGCAGCATGCCGGTGTCGGCCGCCGACAGCGTGCGCATCAGATACACGACGGCATCGACCCCGGACTGGCCGTCCTCGGGTGCCAGGAGACGGATCGTCGACGCCGACAGATCGGTCGACAACGAGGCGGTTCCGGGCGTGTCCACGATCGTCCGGGACTGCAGTGCACGCGAAGGCCATTCGACGTCGAGGTGGTCGACCCGCTCGGCGGTCAGCGCACCGAAGTCGAAACCCAGCCGTCCGCGGTTTCGGGTGACCGGGATCGCGGCGACCGTGCCGTCGTCGACGTGGGCGGTCACCGACGCCGCCTGTCCGCGGCGATACCAGGTGACCACACGCGTGCACTCGGTCGCATCGGTCGGCGCAATATCCTGTCCGACAAGAGCATTGAGAAGTGTCGACTTGCCGGCCTTCAGCGATCCGGCGAGTGCGATCCGGATGGGTTCGTCGAGTCGTCGGGCACATCGCTCGACCGCCTCGGCCGCATCCCGGTCGGAGGCGACGGCGCGACGGGCCTCTCCGATCAGTCCGCGTGCGTTCTCGAGATCGGGCATCAGTTGCTCACCCGTCCGGCGTCCAGGTGATCGGCGGCGCGTCGCAGCGCGGCGATCTCACCCAGTGTCTTCTCGGCGATCGCGGTACGCGACGACCGATCCGAATCAGCCAGCGCAGCAGCGGATTGCGCCGCGCTGAGCGACTCCGAGATGGATCGCGACGTCTGTTCGGCGACCGACGTGAAGTGGTCCCTGAGTACGCGCTGGATGACGCGGAGCCGATCACGCGACTCCTTGCCGACCTGGAAGCTCACATCATCGGTGAAAGCACGCACCGCGGCCTTCGCCTTGCCGCGCCGCTCCACGACACGCGCCTGCTTGTCATCGCGGTAGGCCTTGCTGCCCAACAGGACCCCGGCTCCGACGGAGACCGGATTGATCAATGCCATGCCCATCATGGTGGAGATCAGACCGAACATCAGCACGCCTCCATAGGAGCCACGCATGCCGACGAGCATCTTCTGGGTGATCCCGGTCTTGCCGGCGTCGAGGGTGGCCAGTTCGGCGACGGCGTCGAAGATGCCGTCGAGATCGGCCGCCTCGACATCGGGCAACGTGTCGGTGCCGGCCTCGGCGAAATGCTCGGCGACGCGTTGCGCGAGCCACACCGAACGTTCATGTGCCCAGACGAAGTTGTCGCCGACGACACCGGCGGTCTGTTCGGCGAGCCACTCGCCGAACTGCTCCCAGTCGGCGCCGGGATCGCCGTCGTCGATGGCACGTTCGGCCTCGCGGGTGACCGCCCGAAGACGATCGCGCAGGTCGTGATCGATGTCGGCGGCGAGGTCGCCGATACCGTCGGCCAACGTCTGTTGCCACTGGGCGGACTGCCTGCGCATGGCCTCGGCCCTGACCTTGGCCTGCTGCAGGCCGTCGACGGCGCGTCGCGCCGTCTCCGGATCTCGAAGGGCCGCCAACTCGCTGCCCACCGTCAGGGCGAGGTGCTCGGAGACGACGCGCAGATCCGTCGACACCGTCGAACGGCTCGCCTGCTGCGCGGTCGGGACGACCCGCTCCCGGAGATAGCGGTAGAGGTCGACGAACCCGGCCTCGGCGTTGAGTTGTTCATCCTGCAGCCGCAGTGCATGTACCCGCAGCGCCGACGACACGGGTAACAGCGGGATGTCGATACCTCTGGCGGACAAGTGATTCCGATCGGCATCGGCGATGGCGCGCCAATGCGGATACAGGTCGACCTTGGTGAGCAGGCACGCTACCGTCGGACACAGCTCGGTCACCTGCTCCAGGAACCCCATCTCGGGCGCGGTGAACTCCTGGCTGGCGTCGCTGAGGAAGAGAACCGCGTCGGCTGCGGCGACCATGCCGAGAGTTGCTGCGGCGTAGGGGTGTCCGTGACCGCCGACGCCGGGCGTGTCGACGACGACGAGGCCGTCGGCGAGCAGCGGTCCGGGAGCGGCGATCTCCAGGCGGGCGACGTCGCGACCCTGTGCGAGCGGGGTTGTCGGGGTGATGGCGGTGATGTCGGACAACGCCACCGGGATGCGATCCTGGTCGCCGGCACCGACCACGAGGTGGGCGGTCGGCGCCGGTGCGTGGGAGATCACGGTCGGCACGGCGGTCGTCTCGTCGTCGCCGACCGTGCAGACCTCCAGATTGAGGAGCGCGTTGACGAACTGGCTCTTGCCCTGTTTGAGCTTCCCGACTACGACGATGCGCAGGCGGGGATCGGTGAGCCGCGTTCGGGCTCCCGCCAGGCGGGTGACGAGATCGCCTCGCCCGGCGTCGGCCGCGATCTCGGTCATCCGCGACAACAGATCCGGGATCGCCGGACTGCCCGCAGAACTGCTCGCCGGCCCGCTGCTCGTCGGACCTCTGCTGACCTGCGCGCTGCTCACACTGTTCGTCGACATGGTGTCCTCACGGTAGCGATCTCGGACGGGGATCATCCGCCGAACGCACCGCCGTCGTGATCGGTGGCGTGCGAGGTGTCGGTGTGCACGCTGGTGTCGGTGTGTCCGTCGACGCCGAGTCCGCCACCGAGCCCACCGCCGAGACCGCCGGTCAGTCCGCTCGTGAGGCCTCCGTCGCCGGAGAGGTCGGACGTGAGACCGGTCGTCGCGTGAGTCGCGGTATCGAGGGTTCCGTCGACCGCGCCACCCGCCACTCCGGTGACGCCACCCGCAGCGCTGCCGACGCCGTCCACCGCAGCGCCGCCGGCCCCGGCAACACCGGTGGCGGCACCTGCGACGGCATCCACACCAGCGGCCGCACCGGTGTCGACGCCGGCCGATCCGCCGGCGGACGTCGAGGCGTCGCCGGAGGCGCCGGCGCCCCCGGTCAGCGAGGTCCCCGCGTCGCCGAGTGTGCCACCCAGATCGGCGCCGCCGAACCCGTGACCGTCACCCGAGAGCCCGAGTCCTCCGGTGAGTCCGGAATCGCCGGTCAGGCCGAGGTCGCTGGTCAAGCCGGAGTCGCCCGAGAGCCCTAGCCCGCTCGTCAACCCGGAGTCGCCGGAGAGTCCGAGGTCGCTGGTCAACCCGGAGTCGCCCGAGAGCCCCAGCCCGCTCGTCAACCCGGAGTCGCCCGAGAGCCCCAGCCCGCTCGTCAACCCGGAATCACCGGTGAGGCCCAGCCCGCTGGACAGTCCGAGACCCTGGGTCAGTCCGAGGCCTCCGGTCACATCGTCGCCGCCGATCCCGACGGTCGCCGAGGACACCGCGTCGATCTCGCCGGTCACCAGGGTGCCGATGCCGCCGACCGACGCGAGACTGGAGTCCAAGGTCGCGGTGATGCCGTTCGCGGTGGAGGTGTCCAGATCGAGTGCGGTGCCGAGTGCGCTCGTCAATGCCGAGTCGATGCCGGCGCCACCAGCCAACTGGCCGGTCAGGTCGCCACCGAGACCACCGCCGACGGCGGCGCCGAGAACCGCGCCGAGCGACCCGCCGAGCTGAGCGCCGACGTCGCCACCTGCGCCGAGTGCGCCGGCCAGGGTGGTGCTGAGATCTGTTGTCGCACCGCCGATCACATCGGTATCGAGCGTCCCCCCGAGCGCGGCGTCGAGCGCGCGGCCGAGGTTGGTGACGAGTGCGCCGTCGACGCCCAGAGCGGTCCCGAGGTCGGCCGCCAGGAGCTGGCCGACGCTGATGCCGGAGGCCGCGCCGAGCAGGCCGTCGACTCCGGCTGCGCCACTGAGCATCCCGCCGAGGGAACCGCCCAGTGCGGCGGCCAGATCACCGCCGGCACCACCGACGGCACCGAGGTTGGCGGCCAGATCGCCGGCGAGCCCGCCATCGAGGAGTCCGCTGAGGTCGGCCCCGAGGAGTCCTCCCGCACCCAGTGCGCCCGACAGCGCCGCGCCCAGGTCGGCGCCGGCACCGGCGCCCAGCGCACCGGAGAGCACCGACGACAGTGCGGTGTCGAGACCCGCGCCCGCATTGAGGAGCCCGTCGACGGTGGCTCCCGCGGACAGCCCGCCCAGGTCGAGACCGAGATCGGCGTCGAGGGCAGTGCCCAGTGCTCCGCCGAGGGCCGCACCGAGATTCGTCGCGATCTCACCGCCGGCACCGAGCGAACTCTCCAGCGCCGCGCCGACGGCGGTCTGGACATCCCCGCCGGCCGCCAGGACCGCGTCGAGCCCGCTGCCCAGCGCCGCGTCGAGCGCCGCCGAGAGTCCGGCATGCGCACCTCCGCCGACGCCGAGCGCGGCGGCGATCGCGCCGCTCATGACCGTGCTCAGTGCCGCGCCGCCGGTGAGTGCGAGCCCACCGGCCGCGGCAGCACCGCCGGTCAGCACGGCGGTGAGCGCCGTGCCGAGGTTCGCGGCGACCGCGCCGCCCGCGCCGAGGCCGGAGCCGAGTGCGCCGGTCAGGCTCGCTCCGAGCTCGCCGGACAAAGCGCTGATCGCCTGTGCGTCGAGGAGACCGGCCAGTGCGGTCTGCACGCCGCCGGCCGCCTCGAGGGTGCCGTCGAAGGCTGCGGCCAGATCGGTGGCCAGTCCGGCGTCGAGTCCGAGTGCGCCCGAGAGCACCGCCGACACCGATCCACCGGCCCCCAGGCCCGCGGAGAGTGCGGTGGCGAGGTCGGCACCGAGTCCCGCGCTGCCGCCGACGGCCGCACCCAGCAGCCCGCCGAGGGTGGCGCCGAACGCACCGGCGGTCTCGCCGCCGAGCGCCAGGCCCGACGCCAGCGTCGTCGAGAGCGCCCCTTCGGCGCCCGCGGCCAGACCCCCGCCGGCGATCAGCACGGCGTCGAGCGCGGCTCCGAACTGTCCGACGAGGCTGCCCTCGGCGCCGATCGCGGTCGCCAGGGCCTGCGCGATGGTGGCGCTTGCACCGGCACCGAGGTCGACCCCCCCGGCGACCACGGTGTCGAGTGCAGCGCCGATGGCTCCACCGAACTGGGCGGCCACCGAGCCGCCCGCGGCGATGCCGGCGGCCAGCGTCGCGCCGAGCCCGACGGCGAGCTGACCGGCGAGATCGAGGTCGCCGAACGCGATGCCACCGAGGTCGATGTCGGCGAGGCCGATACCGGACAGGTCGACGTCGCCGAGGCCGATGCCGCCGAGGACACCACCGAAGTCGATGTCACCGAGGTCGATACCGCCCAGACCCACACCGCCCAGACCCACACCACCCAGTCCCAGTCCGCCCAGTCCCAGTCCGCCCAGTCCGATACCACCGAGGTTGATGTCGCCCATGCCGATCCCGCCCAGTCCGATGTCGCCGGTGCCGACCCCGCCACCGGTCACCCCACCGCCGATGACGCCACCACCGGCGCCGCCACCGATGACACCACCACCGATCGCGCCGCCACCTGCGCCGATGCCGCCGGCGAGGCCTCCGCCCGCACCCGCGATGGCGCCCAGTCCGGCGCCCGCTCCTGCTGACACCAGCCCGGCGTCGGCGATCAGCGGCGCAGCAGCCGAGATGTCGGCGGGGCTGACCCCGTGCAGGCCGGCGGCGGCGAGAGTCGCCTCCGGATTGCGGCAGTAGGCGTTGATCGTTTGCTCGTCGCGCAACAGGCCGAGAATGAAGTCGAGAATGGCGTTGGTGCTCATGCGAGTCGTCTCCTCGTCGGGCGAGATCGGGTCGATCCCGTGATGGTGTCGACGCTAGGCATCGGCACACCCGCCGACATCGGGGAAAAGCCCTAGTTCCCCGATACCCCCTACGCCCGGCGCCGATCCCCCCGGGCGACGCGCGGGCATCGGGGACGGGTCGGGGATCGGCCCCCTACTTCGTCTCGACCGCTAACGGCCAGGTCCCCGCGCACGACACACTCAACAAGCGCGCCGCACGGATGCCGGTCGGTGCAGACAGGAGTGAGGCCATGACGCTCGGGATCGGCGTGACCATCGGGGCCGACAACTGTGTCGCGACCGCGGCCTCCGCGGACGCCTGGGAGACCACCGTCCGACGGTCGACGGTCGACCTCGTCGGCCGTGACGACTTCCTCGACCGCGTCGGCGACCCGGTCGGCATCGTCGACGACAACGGCGACCCCGTCCCGGCCGCCGACGTCTACGCGGAGGCGGTGGACGCCATGGTCGCCGCGGTCCGCGCCGAGCTCGGCGACCTCACGGATGCCCGGGTGACCGTGCTGCACCCGGACACCTGGACGCCGGCCGCGGTCGACGAGGCCCGCGACGCCCTGCACGGCTGCGACGGTCTCACCGGGCTGTCGATCGGCTGGGCGGCGACATCATCGGCGGCCGTCGCGGCCGCGGAGCACTCCCACGGCGCGTTCGGAGACGGTGCGACCCTCGTCGCCTACGACCTCGGCGCGTCCACACTCACCGCCGCTGTCGTCCGGGCAGGGGAGGTCCCGGAGATCATCGGACGGCCCCTCGCATCGTCGGCGATCAGCGGCCGCGAGTTCGACCGGCTGATCCTCGCCGAGATCCTCGACGTCACCGGACTGTCCGGCGAGCTGGCCACCATCGCCCACGACGACCCGTCGGTCATCGACGACCTCGCCGACCTGCGGGAACGGTGCCGCACCGCCAAGGAATCCCTGTCCGTCGACACCGATGCGGTGGTCGACGTCGCCGTCGGAGAGCATCAGACCCAGGCGCGGCTCGTCCGCGAGGACGCCGAGAATCTCCTGCGTGCCCCGATCCTGGAATCGGTGTCGCTCATCCGGGAGGCGTTGATCGCCGCCGACGTCACACCCGAACAGGTCACCGCGATCGTCGCGACGGGCGGTGGTGCGTCGATCCCGCTCGTCACCGAGCTGCTGTCGACCACCCTGCGACTGCCGGTGCTACTCGACCCGGAGCCGCTCTCCGGGGCGGCCGCGGGTGCCGCGTTGCTCGCCACCCGCGGTGTCGCGGAACCGGCCACCGATCTCCTCCCGGTCGTCAGCGGCGCAGCAGCGTCGACGGCGATGCTGCCGGCCCAGCCGCCGGTACGGGAGGTCATCCCGGCGCCCACCCTCACCGCCGACGAACCCGAACCGCGGCTCGGCCGTGGCCGCCGAGGCATGCTCATCGGCGTCGGAACCCTTGTCCTGGCGGCGATCACCGCCACCGGGCTGTCCGTCGGGACCGGACTGATCGGTCCGAGCGCCGACCCCGTCACCCCGGCACCCGCCGGCGCCGCGACGTCGGAGAAGCCGCTCACGACCGCCGGCAGTTCGGCCCGCACCCCCACCGGTACGACCGCAGGTGCGGCCCCCGTCCAGACGCGCCGTCCCGCCGGCACACCGCAGGACGCGCCGGCAGCGAATCAGACTCCCGCGAACCAGAATCCGGCCGCACCCAACACCCGTGCGCAGGGGCCGACGACTCCCCCTGCTCAGAGCCCCGGCACGCAGAGTCCCGGGTCCCAGAGTCCCGCACCGCAGAATCCGGCGCCACAGGACCCGGGCTCCTCCAACCCGCCTGCGCCGTCGACGAACACTCCGCCACCGGAGTTCCCCGAGTCGTCGGGCGGCAACGGCGGCGGAGGCAATGGCGGCGGCAACGGCGGCGGAGGTACTGGTGGCAGCGGTAATGGCGGCGGCGTCACGCAACTCCCGGGCCGCGTGCTCGAAGGTACCGGCGACACGGTCTGCGGAGTCGCGGGCGTTCTCTGCCGGTGACCGGCAGCCCGGTGCCCGACACCCCAATGACCGGCAGCCCGGTGCCCGGCAGCCCGGTGCCCGGCAGCCCGGTGCCCGGCAGCCCAGTGACCGGCAGCCCAGTGACCGGCAGCCCAGCGCCCGACAGGGCAGCGCTCGACAGGATCGTCCGGGACCTCGGCGTCCCCGGATCCGCTCTCGACTGCGCCCTCATCGTCGGACCGCCCGGAACCGGACGATCGACCATCCTGCGCGCGGTCGCAGAACAACTGCGTGACAACGGTGTTCGCGTGATCGTCGGGGTCCCCGCCGACGTCCCGGCGCCCTCGGTGCAGCAGCCGCGACGACCGATCGTCGTCGCCGACGACCTGCACACCTGGCCTGCCGAGTTGCTCGACATCCTTGCCCGGCGTCTCGACGACGGATCGGTGGGTGTCGTCGGCGTGACCGAGAATCGTGACCGTGACCCCGCGATCGCCGATCTCATCTCCCGAGCCCGCCGCAGCGGCACCGAGGTGCTCCGGCGTCCGATGTCGACCGGCGCGGTGATCGACCGGGCCGCTGCGCAGGGACTCTCGCTCGACGCGACGACCGCCTCGCACATCCGCCGCCGATGTGCGGGCGCCTCTGCCGTGATCGACGTCGTCCTCGGCATCGTCGCCTCGGGTGAGGACGAGGGCAGGAGCGATGACCTCGGTGTCGGTGTCGATGCGGGTCTCGGTGCGGGTGCGGGGGAGCGCACCGGAACCGTTCTGCCGGTGCGTGATCCGATCGCGATCGCCGACCGGGTCGCCCGCGATCATCGGCACCGCGTCTTCCGGAACCTCGACGACGACACTCTCGCGGTGCTGGCGCTGGCGTCGTCACGCGCAGCGCTCGACCCGGTGTCGGTGTCGGCCACACTCGAGATCACCGCCGACGACGCGGCCTCCGCCCTCGATCGTGCCCGCGGCAGCGGATTCCTCGGTGGCTCCGACGTCTTCCCCGCCGGCGCCATCGAGACCCTGTGCGAGGTCGTCGGCCCGGAGCGGCTCGCCGGCCTGAGCCGCCGGGCCGTGCGTGTTCGCCTGCGCTTCGGGGCACCGAGCGTCGACGACGCCCTGCGTGCCGTCGGTGCCGGGATCGTCGATCCGATCGTCGTCGAGACCCTCTGTGCTGCAGCACGAGACAGTGAACCGTCGCGCGCAGCGGCACTCCTCGAGGCGGCCGAGGCCGCGGGTGGCGACCCCGCCGTCCTGCGTCCGGCGCGCGCCCGGCTCGCTCTCGGCGGCGGGGATCTCCCCGGTGCGGCCCGCCTCGTCGACGACCTCATCGCCGGCGTCACCGAGCCCACCGAACATGTCGCCGATGCGATCGCCGTCGCGGCCGCCGTGGCGAGCGCCTCCGGACGCCACACGCAGGCCGCCGATCTGTTCCGATGGCTCGGCCCCGAGCTCGTCGCCGGCCATCGGGTCGCCGCGGTCGACGCTCTCCTCACCGTCGGCGATCGCTCCGGCGCAACAACTGTCGGGCAGCCGGGCCGACGACCGCCCACGGTGACGCGCTTCGCCGAGGACGCCGCGATCACAGCCGTGGTGACGGACGACGGCGGGAATGCAGCAGTCGAGGAGCTGGTTCGCGCGTGGTCGTCGGTGGGCGATCCCGCACGGCTGAGGGAGCTGGGCTGGACCTCGTTCGCGCTCGCCGTGCACAGTGGTGACCAGGTCGCTGCGGGTTCTCTCGCCGATCTGATCTGGGGCGACACCGACGATCCCCACCGCGCCCTCGCTGACGCGTGGACTGCGCTGTGCGCGGGCGACGTCGACGCCGCGGCCGCGGAGATCTCCACCGGGCCCCCGACGGCCCTGCCGACGGTCCGCCTGCGTCAGTTGGCGATCGCACTCGGTGTCGCTGGACGCACCGGCGACACCGCCGGGCTGGCGGCGATCTGGCGGGAGGCCGTCCCGCTCATCGTGTCCGTCGAGATCGGCCTGGCCGACGTGACCGTCCTCGGCGAACTGTGGCTGGCCGCCGCCCGGATCGGCGACACCGCACGGATCACCCGACACGTCGCCGCCGTCGACAGTCTCCTCGACCGGCTCGACGACCGTACGGTGTGGCGGCCGCTGTGGACCTGGTACGCACTACGCGCCGGGCTGTTGGCCGGTGATCTGGCCGGTGCCGACAACCGGGCGGGTGACCTGGGCGCGCTGGCGGCGCGTCCGGGCGCCACCCGATTCGTTGCGGTGCTGAGCGAGGCCGCCGCGGTCTCGGTCGCGGTGGCCGCCGGTGCCACTTACGCCGCCGCGACCCCACTGTCCGCGCAGCGCATCACCGCGGCCGTCGCAGGCCTCGATGCCGTCGGCCTGCGCGGAGATGCCGGACGACTCGCTGCCGACGCAGCGATACGCACCGACGACACGGCCGTCGCGACGACTCTCCTGCGAACCGCCCGATCGGTGGGGTCGGACCGAGCGGTGACCGCAGGCCGGCGGGTGGGCGCGCCGGCGGACGACGTCGACGGCCCGTTGACCGACCGTGAGGCGGAGGTCGCGCGCGAACTGCTGGCCGGATTCACCTATCGAGAGATCGGCGAGCGACTGTACATCTCCGCGAAGACCGTCGAGCACCACGTCGCACGCATCCGCCGCCGGCTCGATGCCGGCTCGCGGTCCGAACTCCTCGCCGCAATCCGCGCCGCCGGGTATCAATGAACTTACCGCGCGGTAAGATGATCCGAACGCCCACGACCGTGGTGCGACGATCGGCGAAGGAGTGACGATGGCCGGCGGTACGAAACGGCTGCCCCGCGCGGTGCGGGAACAGCAGATGCTCGACGCCGCGGTCCAGGTCTTCTCCGAAAACGGCTTCCGTGAGGCGTCGATGGATGCGATCGCGGCCGAGGCCGAGATCAGCAAACCGATGCTCTACCTCTACTACGGCTCCAAGGACGAACTGTTCAGCGCGTGCATCGAGCGGGAATCCGGCCGGTTCATCGATGCGATGAGCGTCGGGTTCGACCCGTCTCTGCGCCAGCGCGAGCAGGCACGCACCGTCGTCAAGGAGTTCCTGCGGTTCGTCGACGAGCACCGCCAGTCGTGGAAGGTGCTCTATCGCGTCGCCGTCGGAACCCAGACGTTCGCCCACTTCGTGACCGAAAGCCGTAAGCGCGTCACCGAGATGGTCACCGAACTCATCCGCGCGGGCACCACCGTCGAGGGCGCTCGCGACATCGACTTCGAACTCACCGCCGTCGCACTCGTCGGCGCGGGCGAGGCCGTCGCCGACCGCATCACCGAGGGCGACGTCGATCTGGAGACCGCGACCGATCTGCTCGTCGGCATCACCTGGCGCGGCCTGAAGGGTGTCGGCACCGCGGACATGCCGGTCGAGTGATCGCGGCGGGGAGCGGGTCGACGTCGGTGACGACACGTACCCCATCTGTCAGCAGCCACCTTCGCGGGTCCGAAGGTTGGCTCCCGACAGATGCGGTGGCTGTCGGCCGACTGCCTTCGCGGCCTCGCGTGACGTTCCGCGGAACGCGACGCAGTTCTTCGCAGATTCATCTGAACGTCTGCCGGATTTGACAGATTTGCACCTCTGCCATAGTCAGGAGATCGAGCAATCGGGGGAACCATGTCGGAATTGGTGGTCGATCCGTCTGCAGTTGGTGCAGCGGCGACGGAGATATCTCATTGTGCGTCGCGGCTGATGGCGCAGGAACTCACCTCGTACGCGGGCCTGGAAGGGACCACGGCGACTTTCAGTCAGCTGGCGGGACAGTTCACCGGTGCGACGAACGATATGTCGGTCGTCGCTGCGACCGCGGATCAGCAGATCTCTGCGTGCCTGGCCAACGCGTCGGGAACGGTCTCGGCGTTTTCGGAGTTGGTCGTCGGCGTGAAGAACCTCGCCGGTGACGCAGAACTGCATGTTCGTCGTTCTCAGCTTGCCTATGTGACAAGTGCAGGCGACTAGATGTTGTCGATCCTGACGGCAACAGCTGCAGTCAGTGATTGGGACAGCGCAGACCTCGAGATCAAAGACATGGAGGAGAGTTGGATCAAGGTGACAACTCAATCGACTGGCGCAGTGTGAGGACCTACTTCACCGGGAAGGTGTCCATGCTCGTGACCTATCCGATCATCGGATTCGCTGCCGGAATCCTCATCGGCTATCTCGCGGGCTGAACTGATGTGCCGGAGCCGAGTGACCCCAGGCCCAGGCGACGTCGAGCACGATAGGCGAAACGCTAGGCATCGGTCGACGTCAGCGCGCACATCGTGGAGCGCACAGAGGTCACCGCCGACGCGAGGCGTGTCAGTCCACCTGAGCGACAGCACTGTGCAGTTCTTGCTGGCCCCCGTGATCTTGGCCCCAACACTCATCGCCTTCGCAGCCGGGTTGGCCACCGCAGATGCTCTGTTTCGATAGGTCGTCGACCATGTCGCCGAACTCCTACACCGGTTATCCATTCCTGCGTTCGTTGAATACTAGTGGCGTAGGCAGTGAAATCAGGCGCGAGAACCAGCCCGGTAACCTCGACCCGTGCACGTGATCGCCGACTGGCTCGTCGAGGTCGTGAAGTCGGTGCCGTCGTGGGCGGTGTATCTCGTTGCGTGCGCCGTCGGCTACGCCGAAACGTCCACTCTGATCCTGGGGCTCATCCTGCCGAGTGAAGCGGTGCTGTTGGCCGCAGGTGTCGCCGCGGCCGTCGGTCCGACGTCGATCGGTGTCCTTGTCGTCGCGGTGTGCCTGTCCGCGACCGCGGGCGACGTCACCGGGTACTGGATCGGGCGCCGTTCCGGTCATCGTGTGAAGGCGTCGCGGGCGGGCCGACGTTTCGGCGACGAACGCTGGCGACACGCGGAGGAGCGGATCGATCACGACGGGATGGTGGCCGTGGTGACCGGTCGCTGGATCGGCTACGTGCGCACGCTCGTTCCGCCGGTGGCGGGAATGGTGCAGATGCAGACGCTCACGTTCGTCATCGCGGACCTGATCGGCGCCACCACCTGGGCGACCACCGTGCTTCTCGTCGGATACTTCGCCGGCGCGGCGCTGGGCGCGACATTGCTGCTCTACGCGGGCGTCGCGATCGTGCTGGTGGCGGGCGGCTGGTATCTGTTCCGGCGATGGCAGGAGCGACGGACGACCTGACCGGGCAGGTGCCAGGCGTCCCGTCCACCCGCCCGACAATCGGCCCGCGCTGATTCTCGGCGACCGCGTCGTCGTGCTCGGCCGTGCCGGACAGCCCCTGCGGGCCGTCGTCGACGTGCCGCATCCCCGCGACCGCGCCCGCCGCGACGACCCGACGACCGTCGTCGTACGCCGCACGATCACCGACGCCCTGGAGGACCGATGACCACACCCGCCACGATGGATGTCCCCGACATCGCCGACCGCACGCGCCTGGAGTGCGACGTCCTGGTGATCGGCGGCGGCACCGCCGGTGCCATGGCGGCCCTGACCGCCGGCGAGAACGGCGCATCGGTGCTCCTGCTCGACAAGGCCCACGTGCGTCACTCTGGCGCCCTCGCGATGGGCATGGACGGCGTCAACAACGTGGTCATCCCGGCAAGGCATCGCCCGAGGACCATGTCGCCGAGATCACCCGTGCCAACGACGGAATCGTGAATCAGGAGACCGTATACCGGACGGCGACACGTGGATTCGCGATGATCGGCCGTCTCGAGCGGTATGGCGTGAAGTTCGAGAAAGGACGAATACGGCGAGTACGCCGTCCGCCGAGTCCACCGCTCGGGCTCCTACGTGCTGCCCATGCCCGAGGGCAAGGACGTCACGAAGGCGCTCTACCGGGTATTGCGCAAACGTGAGATGCGCGAACGTATCACGATAGGGAACCGGTTGATGCCGGTGCGTGTGCTCACCTCCGGTGGTCGCGCCGTCGGCGCGGCCGCGCTGCGCACCCGGACCGGGGGGTTCGTCGAGATCGCGGCGAAGACGGCCATCCTCGCGACGGGTCCCTGCGGTCGGCTCGGGCTGCCGGCATCCGGCTATCTCTACGGCAGCTATGAGAACCCGACGAATGCCGGCGACAAGTACTCGATGGCCTACCACGCGGGAGCCGAACTCAGCGGTATCGAATGCTTCCAGATCAACCCGCTCATCAAGGATTACAACGGCCCCGCCTGCGCCGACGTAGCCAACCCGTTCGGCGGCTATCAGGTCAACGCCGCGGGCGAACGGTTCGTCGAATCCGACTACTGGTCCGGCGACATGATGGCGGAGGTCACACGGGAGATCGAATCGGCCCGCGGACCCATCCATCTCAAGGTGAGTCACCTACCCGACGAGACACTCGGCGCGCTCGAGTCGATCCTGCACACCACCGAACGACCGACCCGCGACCGGGCCCGGCCGGGGCGAGGAGAGTCCCCATCGGACCGACCCTGCGCCGACAGAACCCGCGACAGCGTCGCCGCGTATCGTCGAACTACTCGGACTCACCGCACACCATGCCCGCGACGTCGAGCCATATCTGCACGACGACGACGCAACCGTGCGGCGGGCCGCGATCGACGTGTTGACCGAGAACACGCCGGAGGGATTCGCCGCCGCACTCGCCGCCGCACTCGGGGACGCGGATCCCTCGGTGCGCACCGCTGCTGCACAGTCTTCGGGAGCTCGTCGAGCTCCTCGAGCCGTCCGAATCGTTCGTCGAGGCCCTGACGGTTCACACCCGTTCGGTCGACGCCGACGTGCGCGCCGCCGTCCGCCGAAGCGCCTGAGTTCTTCCCCCACAAACACGTTCGTCCCCCGGCTGCAACCGGGGGACGAACGTGATGCTGGAGGAGGAACTCAGGCAGCCGCGCTCAGGCGCTGCGTGTGGTGGCCGTCAGGTGCGGATAGCCCTTGCGACGGTTCAGGATCGAAATGTCGAAACCTCCGGACACAGTCGGCCCGCTCGCTGCGCTCCCGGCGCCGGACGCAGTCGGCCCGCTCGCTGCGCTCCCGGCGCCGGTGCCGTCGATGCGCCGCGTGTACAGGTTCACCTTGGCCGGCAACAGGATCGGCTTGCCGAACCGCACCGAGTAGGTGACGTCGTCGGGGAGCTGGGCCTCGACGTTGGCGACCGCGGCTGCCGCACTCCACATCCCGTGTGCGATGGCTTTCGGGAAGCCGAACGCCTTCGCGGTCAGGTTCCCCATGTGGATCGGATTACGGTCGCCGGAGGCCTCCGCGTACTGCCGGATGCGACCCAGATCCACCGACAACACCGAATCCGGTGGCGGGGGAGTGGTCTGCTTCGGCTCGGGCCCGCGCGGCTCGTCGGACAGACTCGTCCGCTGCTGCTTGAGGAACGTGGCCACCTGGGCGGTCACCAGCTCGGACCCGACGCTGATCCGCGAGACCATGTCGATGAGCAGTCCCTTGCGGTGCTCGCGCAGGTTCTCCGCGTGCGTCTCGATCGACAACGGCTCGTCGATGCCGATGGGTCGGAGCCGGTGGATGCTGTTCTCCACATGGACCGAACCGACGGCACCGAACGGGAAGTCGTTGTCGGTCATGACCTTCATGGCGAGCGGGAACTGCAGCACGAACGGATAGGTGAGCGGCAGCGTCGCGCCGAACCGCTGGCCGGTGACGCGCGTGTAGGCGTGCAGTTGGCTCGCATCCACCCGGATGTCCTCGAGCCGGTAGGTGCGGTCGGGGATCGTGGCATCGGCCCGCACCGTCGCCGGCTTCCCGATGACCGGCAGCATCGCGCCGACGGCCTTCGAGTACACCTCGGCGGTGCCGGGGGCGCCCTGCAGCGTGATCGTCTTACCCATCACGCACCCAGGAATCCCTGGCCGCACACGCGGACCACGTTGCCGGTGATGGCGCTCGATGCCGGGCTGGCAAAGTACGCAACGGTCTCTGCGACGTCGACGGTCTGCCCGCCCTGCTGCAGCGAGCTCATGAGCCGGCCCGCCTCACGCGTCGCGAGCGGGATCGCGGCCGTCATCTTGGTCTCGATGAACCCCGGTGCCACCGCGTTGATCGTGATGCCCTTCTCGCCGAGGATCGGTGCGTAGGTGTCCACGAGTCCGATCACCCCGGCCTTGGATGCGCCGTAGTTGGTCTGGCCGCGGTTACCGGCGATGCCGGCGATCGACGACACGTCGATGACCGCGCCGCCCTCCTTCAGCGCGCCCTTGGCCAGCAGGTCGTCCACCAGACGCTGCGGTGCGATGAGGTTGACGCCGATGACCGCGTCCCAGCGTGCGTCGTCCATGTTCGCGAGCAGCTTGTCGCGGGTGATGCCGGCGTTGTTGACGATGATGTCGATGCCACCGTGGCGCTCGAGCGCATGGTCGGCGAGCTTGGTGCCGGCGTCGTCGGCGGTGACGTCGAGCGGGAACGCGGTGCCCTTGATCCGGTTCGCGGTCTCCGACAGGGCCTCTCCGGCCTGCGGGACGTCGGCGGCGATCACATGGGCACCGTCGCGGGCGAGGACCTCGGCGATCGTCGCACCGATACCGCGCGCGGCACCGGTGACCACGGCGACCTTGCCTGCCAGGGGCTTGTCCCAGTCGGCGGGCGCCGCGGCGTCGGCGTCACCGACGCGGATGACCTGTGCGTCGACGAACGCCGACTTCGCCGACAACACGAAACGGATCGTCGACTCGAGGCCGGTCAGGCCGGTCTTCGCGTCGGGGGAGACGTAGACGAGCTGTACGGTCGCGCCCTTCTGTAGCTCCTTGCCGACCGAGCGGGTGAAGCCCTCGAGCGCGCGCTGTGCGATGTGCTCGTTCGGCTCCGTGACCAGTTCGGGCGTGGTGCCGATGACGAGCAGGCGGGCACACGGTGCCAGCGACCGCATGTTCGGGCCGAAGAACTCGAACAGCTGCCGCAGCTCGGCGGACGAGGTGATACCGGTGGCGTCGAAGACGAGTGCGCCGTACTTGTCGGCGCCGCGGCCGGTCGTCGCATTCTGGATCACGTCGTAATCCGGGGTCGACAGGATCTCGCGCAGCGGTTCGACGACGCGGCCGCTACCGCCGAGCAGCACGGGTCCGGGCAATGCGGGTTCGGACGCCTTGTAGCGACGAAGCGTCGGCGGGACCGGGAGGCCGGCCTGCTTCGCGATGAACGAACCGGGCGCGGAATGGACGAAGTTCGAATACAGGCCAGTGGCTGCCACGGGAGATCTCCTCTGTCTTCAACGGTGTCTTCGACGGCAGGTCGAGGTGGGGAAGCAGGTGTGCGACGACGCTCACGCCGAGCGACGTTCGACAACTAACTTACTCATGAGTAAGAATAGCGTACAGACATCGAACTACACCCCCCTGGGAGATCGAAGTGGCTCAGCAACCCAAGACCCGCACCCTGCGTCCGGTCGCGATCCTCGGCGGCAACCGAATCCCGTTCGCCCGCCAGGACAAGTCGTACGCCGAGGTCAGCAACCAAGAGATGTTCACCGCCGCCCTCGACGGCCTGGTGAGTCGCTTCAACCTGCAGGGCGAGCGCCTCGGCATGGTCGCCGGCGGCGCGGTGCTCAAGCATTCGCGTGATTTCAATCTCATGCGCGAATGCGTCCTCGGATCGGCCTTGTCGCCGTACACGCCCGCCTTCGACATCCAGCAGGCGTGCGGCACCGGCCTGCAGGCCATCGTCGCGGTCGCCGACGGTGTCGCGTCCGGCCGCTACGACGTCGCCGTCGGCGGTGGCGTCGACACGACCTCCGACGCCCCGATCGGTGTCTCGGAGTCGATGCGCCGGCAGATGCTGCAGGTCAACCGGGCCCGCAGCACCAAGGATCAGGTGCTGGCGGCAGCGAAGCTGCTGCCGAAACTCGGCATCGAGATCCCGCGCAACGGCGAGCCGCGCACCGGCATGTCGATGGGTGAGCACGCCGCGATCACCGCCAAGGAGTTCGGCGTCAAGCGCGCCGACCAGGACGTCCTCGCCGCGGCGAGCCATCAGAACATGGCCGCCGCCTACGACGCCGGGTTCTTCGACGATCTGATCACGCCGTTCCTCGGGCTGACCCGCGACGAGAACCTGCGTGCCGATTCGTCGGTCGAGAAGCTGGCCAAGCTCAAGCCGGTCTTCGGTGTCTCGCTCGGCGACGCCACGATGACCGCCGGCAACTCCACCCCGCTCACCGACGGCGCGTCGACGGTCCTGCTGGCCAGCGACGAGTGGGCAGACGAGAAGGGCCTGCCCGTGCAGGCCTACCTCATCGACAGCGAGACCGCCGCGGTCGACTACGTCAACGGACCCGACGGGCTTCTCATGGCGCCGACCTATGCCGTGCCGCGTCTGCTCGAGCGCAACGGACTCACGCTGCAGGACTTCGACTTCTACGAGATCCACGAGGCGTTCGCCTCGGTCGTGCTGGCGACCCTGACCGCATGGGAGTCCGAGGAGTACTGCAAGGAGCGCCTGGGCCTCGACAACGCGCTCGGTGCCATCGACCGGACCAAGCTCAACGTGCACGGTTCGTCGCTGGCTGCGGGACATCCGTTCGCGGCCACCGGTGGCCGGATCGTCGCGCAGGCGGCGAAGACCATCAAGGCCAACGGCGGTGGACGCGCCCTCGTGTCGATCTGCGCGGCCGGTGGTCAGGGTGTGACGGCGATCATCGAAGGCTGAATCGTTTTTCAACATCTCGAAGCGGTAAATGACGGGCCCTGACCTGCGGTGAGTGTGCGAGATCATTCGCCCAGGTCGGGCCTGTTGCGCAACAATCAGGTCACACCTCACGGAAATTTCCTCGCGGAAAGATGTAACGCGACGAGAAATAGCGTAGATATACGAGTAGCTCCGGCTGAGCTGCCAGACCCCCGACCCGGCAGCTCGGCCGGGGCGCCTTCTTTTCCAGCGCCCCTTATGGTTGTGACGTGAGCAGATACCCGGCCGTGCGTGCGGTGCTGCGTATCGTCGTCGGAGTCCTCGCGCTCGCCGGCATCGCGCTGGCCACCGACCTCATCCTCACCAAGGGATCCACCGCGCGTGGTGTCGTCGTCGCCGGCATCCCGGCCGGACACCTCGACGACGCGCAGGCGCAGACCGTTCTCGATGACCTCGCCGATCGCGCCACCCGCCGGGTCGCGTTGAGCACATCGACCGGCACCGTGACCGTGCCCCCGGATGCGCTCGGGCTGACCTTCGACCGCGACGCCACCCTCGAACGGATGATGGAACAGCCCCGCAACCCGGTCACGCGGGCGCTCGGCCTGGTGGGGGTCGAGCGGACTGTGCAACCGGTCGTGCGGGTCGACCGCGCGGCCGTGGACGCCACGCTCGACGCGAACCGTCCCACCCTCGAGAAGGCCGCCGTCGAAGGTGGGGTGCACTACGACGGTGCCACCCCGGTCGCCGACCTCCCGGCGGCGGGCCAACGGGTGGCCCGCGACGCCGCGATGGCGACGCTGGCGGATCGCTGGCTCTACGCCACGCCCGTGTCCCTTCCGCTGGAGGACTTCTCACCGACGGTCTCCGCCGATGTGGTGCGCCAGACCGTGGCCGGCGCCGCCATCCGCGCTGTCGCCGGGCAGCTGACGTTCCGCGGAACGCGACCCACGACGGTCCGCGTCGAGCCGGCGCAACTCGGCTCGATCCTGACGTTCGGACCCGACGGCAACGGCGGTCTGCGGCCCGTGATCGACCGCAAACGTGGCGTCGAGCTGCTCGGTCCGAGGCTGGCCCGGACCGAACGTGCACCCGTCGAGGCGAGGATCAGTGTGTCGTCGGGCCGGCCGACGGTAGTGCCCTCGCGCGACGGCTCCCGGGTCGACTGGGAGAAGACGTTCGACTCGGCCACGGCCGTCGCCACCGGCGCCGACGCCTCCGACGCGCGTGTCGTCGAAGTCGCCTACGAGCAGGTCAAGCCACGCCTGGACACCGCGGCCGCGAACAGGCTCGGGATCCGCGAGGTCGTCAGCGAGTTCAGCACCTCCGGATTCAGCAGCGAGTCAGGGGAGAACATCCGTCTCGTCGCGCAGGAAGTCGACGGTGCGCTCGTGAAGCCGGGTGCGACGTTCTCGCTCAACACCCACACCGGGCCGCGGGGCAGCGCCCAGGGATACGTGACGTCGACGATCATCGATCACGGCCATGCCGAGAAGGCCGTCGGCGGTGGCATCTCCCAGTTCGCGACGACGCTCTACAACGCCGCCTACTTCGCCGGACTCGAGGACGTCGACCACACCGAACACAGCTACTACATCTCCCGCTATCCCGAGGCGCGTGAGGCGACCGTCTTCGAAGGCGCCATCGACCTGAAGTTCCGCAACAACTCTCGCACGGGCATCTATATCGAGACCGGGTGGTCGCCGTCGGGTGTGACCGTGCGGCTGTGGGGGACCAAGACGCGCGAGGTGCAGTCGGTCACCGGCGACCGGTCGGCCTACACCGATCCGCCGTCGCTGAAGTTCCCGAAAGGCGACAACTGCATCGCGTCGAGTGGCAGTCGCGGCTTCACCACGTCGAACACGCGGATCATCACCGACGTGCGAACCGGTGCCGAGATCGGACGGCACACCCGGACCGTGAAGTACGACCCGGAACCCAAGGTGTCCTGCGTCTGATCCCGGACTCGCAGATCGGAGTCCGATCCCCTCTGGACCGAGCGATAGAACGCTCGATAGGCTCCGGAACGTGGATATCAACGGAGCTAGTGCAATTGTCACGGGCGGCGCATCCGGCATCGGTGCGGCGTCGGTTCGCCAGCTGGCGGCCAAGGGGGCCAAGGTCGTCGTCGCCGACCTGCAGGCCGACAAGGGGGAGGAGCTGGCCAAGGAGGTCGGCGGGATCTTCGTGCCTGTCGACGTCACCGACACCGCGCAGATCGAGGCGGCCATCAACGCCGCCGGCGAGCTCGGCCCGCTGCGGGCGCTGGTGAACTCGGCCGGCATCGGCTGGGCGCAGCGGACGATCGGCAAGGACGGCGAGTTCGCCTCCGCCCACAACCTCGATGCGTACAAGAAGGTCATCGCGATCAACCTGGTCGGCACCTTCGACTTCATCCGTCTCGCCGCCACCGCGATGAGCCGCAACGAGCCGCTGGAATCCGGCGAGCGCGGTGCGATCGTCAACATGGCCAGCGTGGCGGCGTTCGACGGTCAGATCGGCCAGGCGTCGTATTCGTCGTCGAAGGGCGGTGTCGTCGGCATGACCCTGCCGGTCGCCCGTGACCTCGCCGCCGTCGGCGTGCGTGTCAACACCATCGCCCCCGGCCTGATCGACACCCCGATCTACGGCGAGGGGGAGGCCGCCGAGGCGTTCAAGGCGAAGCTCGGCGAGTCCGTGCTGTTCCCGCACCGTCTCGGCAAGCCGGACGAACTGGCCTCGATGGTCGTCGAGCTGGTCACCAACTCGTACATGAACGCCGAGGTGATCCGCGTCGACGGCGGCATCCGGATGCCTCCGAAGTAGTCCCCGAAACAGTTCTTCCCCCGGCTCTGTTTTCTTCCGCCAGTTGCAACTGGCGGAAGAAAACAGAACCGGGGGAAGAACTTTCAGGGTCGGGGCGCGACGGCCGGTGGCCGGTCAGAAGACCGACTCGTCGACCTCCATGATGTCGGCGTCGATGTTCTCGACGGTGCCGCGGATCGCGGTCAGCTGCGGGAGCATCGACTTGGCGAAGAAGCTCGCGACCGCGATCTTGCCCTCATAGAACGACTTGTCGTCCGACGACACGCCCGCATCGAGTGCGGCGAGCGCGATCTCGGCCTGACGCAGCAGCAGCCAGCCGATGATCAGGTCGCCGACGGAGAGCAGGAACCGCACGGAGCCGAGGCCGACCTTATACAGCTCGGCCGGGTTCTCCTGGGCGTTCATCAGGTACCCGGTGAGGGTGGCGGTCATCGCCTGCACGTCGTCCATCGCGGTCTTCAGCAGAGCGCGCTCCGCCTTCAGGCGACCATTGCCGGCCTCGGTGTCGAGGAACTTCTGGATCTGGCCGGCGACGTGGGCGAAGGCTTGACCCTTGTCGCGGATGATCTTGCGGAAGAAGAAGTCCTGCGCCTGGATGGCCGTGGTGCCCTCGTACAGCGAGTCGATCTTGGAGTCGCGGATGTACTGCTCGATCGGGTAGTCCTGCAGGAAGCCCGAACCGCCCAGCGTCTGCAGCGACTCGTGGCCGAGGATGCCGTAGGCACGCTCGGAGCCGACACCCTTCACGATCGGCAGCAGCAGATCGTTGACCTTGTGCGCCATCTCGGCGTCGGCGCCGGAGACGATCTTCGCGGCGACGGGGTCCTGGTGCGATGCGGTGTAGAGGTAGACGGCACGCAGACCCTCGGCGTAGGCCTTCTGGGTCATCAGCGAACGGCGGACATCCGGGTGATGGGTGATCGTCACGCGCGGCGCGGTCTTGTCGGTCATCTGGGTCAGGTCGGCACCCTGGACACGCTCCTTCGCGTAGTCGAGAGCGTTGAGGTAGCCGGTCGACAGCGTCGAGATGGCCTTGGTGCCCACCATCATCCGGGCGTGCTCGATGACGTCGAACATCTGCGCGATGCCGTCGTGTACCTCGCCGACGAGCCAGCCGACGGCCGGGGTGCCGTGCTGACCGAAGCTCAGCTCACAGGTCGCCGACGCCTTGATGCCCATCTTGTGCTCGACGTTGGTGACGAAGACGCCGTTGCGCTCGCCGAGCTCGCCGGTCTCGTGGTCGAAGTGGAACTTCGGCACGAAGAACAGCGACAGGCCCTTGGTGCCCGGCTTGGCGCCCTCGGGGCGGGCCAGCACGAGGTGGAAGATGTTCTCGGTCATGTCCTGGTCGGCGGAGGTGATGAACCGCTTCACGCCGTCGATGTGCCAGGTGCCGTCCTCCTGCTTGACGGCCTTGGTGCGCGCGGCGCCCACGTCGGAGCCGGCGTCCGGCTCGGTGAGCACCATCGTTGCGCCCCAGCCACGTTCGGAGCAGATGGCCGCCCACTTCTTCTGCTCGTCGGTGCCGTTGTCGAAGAAGATGTTGGCGAAGCCCGAGCCGGCGGCGTACATGAAGACCGGAGGATTGGCGCCCAGGATCATCTCGCCGATGGCCCAGTACAGCGAGCGCGGGGCGGGCAAGCCGCCGAGCTCCTCGTCGATGCCGATCTTGTCCCAACCACCCTCGACGAGGGCGTTGTAGGAGGCGGCGAAGCTCTTGGGGATGGTGACGCTGTGGGTCTCCGGGTCGAACACCGGCGGATTGCGATCGGCGTCGGTGAACGACTCGGCGATCGGCCCCTCGGCCAGGCTCTTGACCTCACGGAGCATGTCGACGGCGGTCTCGTGATCGAGGTCGCCGAAGTCCCCGTCCTCCAGGACCTTGTCGAGTTCGAACATCTCGAACAGGTTGAAGTGCAGGTCACGCATGTTGCTCTTGTAATGGCCCATGGAAAAACTTCCTTCTCTGACAGGTCTGGGTGGGCTATGAGTCCTGGGCGCGAGAGTAAGTTACTCGCCGGTAACTACAGGATAGCGCCATCCGGGGTACAGAGCAATTGATCGGTCTGTGATCTGCGTCGACCGAGGTGAGCGGTCGCGGCGGGTCACCCGCCCGCAGGTGTGCCTACAGGGCTTCTCGCAGGTAGGCGAGATCTGTCGGGATCCCGTCGGCGGGGGTCTCCAGGATGACCGGGGCATCGGCCGCGGCGGCCACGGCGACGAGAACCTCGGGATCGATGTGTCCGTCGCCGAGGTTGGCGTGCCGGTCGCGACCGGAGTCGAACTCATCACGCGAGTTGTTGAGGTGCACCAGATCGATCCGCCCGGTGATGCCCTTGACGCGTTCGACGAGTCCGACCAGATCCTCGCCGCCGGCCCAGGCATGGCAGGTGTCGAGGCAGAAACCGGCCTGCTCGAAGTCGCCGACCGACTCCCACAGCCGGTCGATGGCCTCGAGGGTGCGGGCCATCGCGTGATCGCCGCCCGCGGTGTTCTCGATCAGGATCGGGACGCCGAATCCGCCCTTGTCGACCTGACGGTCGAAGAGCTTGCGCCAGTTGGCGAATCCCTCCTTGGCGTCCTCGCCGTCGCGCAGGTGGCCGCCGTGTACGACCAGGCCGAAGGCGCCGAGCTCGGCGGCCGCGGTCGCCTGCTGCTCGACCGCCTTGCGTGACGGCATCCGCAGCCGGTTGTTCAGGCTGGCGACGTTGATCTGGTAGCTGGAGTGGACGACGACGTCGATCTCGGAGTCGCGGATCGCGGCCGCGTCGTCGCGAGCCTCCGGCTTCTTCCAGCTCTGTGGATCGGTCACGAACATCTGGAAGACGTCGATGCCGAGTTCGCTCGCGGTGGACAGGGGGTCGGCGTCCTCACGCAGATGTGCTCCGATGCGCATGGGTCAAACGATAGTGCCCCGTGGCGAGGAGCCCTGCTCTCAGTCGTCGAGTGCGGGGACCGTCTCGATGGTGATCGGCACTCCGGTGGCGATGAGCAGGCGGCAGGGCGCGTCGCTGCCGTGATACAGACTGAGCCACTCGTGACCTCTGCTGCCCGCTGCGTACACGGTGTCGAGGGTGCGGTTGAGTCGCTGCTCCGCTTCCTTGGTGATGATGTAGCGCTGGTCGCCGTAACGCAGATACCGGTCGGGCACCGGGACTCCTCCCCATCGGTGTGATACCGATCACCATCCTAGGTGTTGTCCCAACAGTTCACCGAGCACCCGGCGGTTTGCCGGGCCCCGAACAGGGAATGATCACTAGGCTGACGGCAGGTGAACGTGCAGGGTGCCCCGACGTGGGCGTGGGTGGGCAGGAACTCGGGTGAGCATTGACGACACGGTGAACTCCCGGGTGCCCGACGATGCGGCCGCCCGTGACACCTCTGCCGACGGCGTCGAACCCATCCTCGACGACATCTCGGCCGCTGCCGCCCCCGACACCGACCCGGTGAACCGGCGCGACCTGACGATCGTGCGCCGCATCGCGATCGCCGCGTGGGTGGGGTTCATGATCTACGAGATCGCGGTCAACGGCGTGGCCTTCGACCGCACGCAGCTGATCGTCCTGTTGTGCCTCGGCATGCTGGCCGCGACCATCGGCCGTCGGCGCGCGATCAGCGTGATCATCGACTGGCTGCCGTTCGCGCTCATCCTGATCCTCTACGACTGGACCCGCGACGTCGCGCGCATCGTGGACATGCCGACGCAGTGGCATCTGGCCGCCGACGTCGATCACTGGCTGTTCGGCGTCAACCCGACGGTGTGGCTGCAGGAACACCTCAAGCAGGCGTCCCCGCCCTGGTGGGAGGTCGTCACCAGCGTCGTCTACATGTCGTACTTCATCGTGCCGTACGCGGTCGCCGCGGTGCTGTGGCTCAAGGATCGTTCGGCATGGCGACGGTATGCGGCGTGCTTCGTCGCGACTACCTTCCTCGCGCTCGTCGGCTACACCCTGGTGCCTGCCGCACCGCCGTGGGCGGCCGCGCGCTGTACCGCGGAACAACTCGTCGACCATCCCCGCGAACCGCACTGCATGGCCACGGAGGGGGCCGTCGCGAACGGCGGGATCCTCGGCGAGGTCACGCCGACCAACCCGGACGCGCAGCCGTATGTGGAGCGGATCTCCGCGCGCGGCTGGAACTTCCTCAACATCCACGCGGCGTCGACACTCGTGGAGGTCGGGCAGGGCAAGGCCAATCTGGTGGCGGCGATCCCGTCCCTGCACGCGGGCCTGACGATGTTGCTGGCCCTGTTCATGTGGCCGCGGGTGAAGGCGTTGGGGAAGACACTGTTCATGGGGTACGCGCTCGCGATGGCGTTCACCCTCGTCTACACGGCCGAACACTATGTCTTCGACATCATCCTCGGCTGGGGGCTCGCGGCCTTCGTCATCCTGGTCGCGAGCATCGTCGACAAGCGCTGGTTGACACCACGTGCGGAACGGCGGCGCGCACAGAGGGAGATCACGCAGAGGGAAGGCGCGCAGAGGGAAGGCGCGCAGAGGGAAGGCGCGCAGAGGGAAGGCGCGCAGAGGGAAGGCGCGCAGAGGGAAAGCGCGCAGAGGGAAGGCGCCGGACGCGAAGCGCCCGAACCGGACACGGAAGTGCCCGCACCCGGTCGGTAGTCTCGTCGTCATGTCCTCGTCCCGTGTGCGCCCGCTGATGCGTGGCGTCGCGGGCGCCGGACTCATCATGGCGCTCGCCATGGCGATCCTCGTGATGCACTCGGTGATCGCACACTGCGCCACCGGGCACGAGGCGACCGGTCAGGAGATCGGCGGGTCGCACGGCCAGTCGACGATGCACTCCGCCCACCAGTCCCTCGACGATCGCGACACGATCGGCGGCGCCGGCGACTGCGACCCACACGACCACGCGTGCGTCTTCATCCGGGCCGGCGAGCCCGCCGTCGTCATCCTCGGCATCCTGGTTCTGGCCTGGGGATTTCCCATCCCGCCGCTGCTGCGGTCGATCCGTGTCCTGCGCACACTGCGGGCCGGCCGTCCACCACCGTGGGCGATGCCGACCCATCTGCAACTCCAGGTGATCCGCTGCTGATGGACGTCTACCGGACCCACGTGCCCTGAGCGCACGGTCGGTGCCCGGCCGACGCCATACCCGCCTGCCACACCGGCAGAGCGGTTCTGCAGCACTGCGTTCTCGAGCAGTGCCTTCCCGAAGGATCACTTGTGAAGAATCGACAGAAGTTCTTGTACGCCACCATCTCCGCGTCGACGGCTGCGGCTCTGTTCGCCGGGTGCTCGACCTCCGACGACGAGCCGACGACACCGTCGGCTTCGATGGAGCACGGCGGCGCGCATTCGGCCGCCCCGACATCGTCATCGGAGTCGGCGACCCACAACGCCGCCGACGTCACCTTCAACCAGATGATGATCCCGCATCATGAGCAGGCGGTCGAGATGGCCGGTCTCGTCCGAGGACGCAGCACCGACCCCGCGCTGCTCGAGCTCGCGACCCGGATCGCGGACGCCCAGCAACCCGAGATCGACGAGATGACCGCTCGTCTGTCCGGGTGGGGGATCGACGCCGCCGGCGGTGGTCACGCCGCCGGCGGTCATGAGGGACATGACATGTCGGGCATGATGAGCGAATCGGACATGTCCGCATTGACGGCCGCGCGAGGTGCGGAGTTCGATCGACTGTGGCTCGAGGGGATGATCCGCCATCACCAGGGTGCGGTCGAGATGGCCGACGACGAACTCGCCTCCGGGATCGACGGGCCGTCACGCGCCCTGGCGGAACAGGTGAGAAAGGCCCAGCAGGCCGAGATCGACGAGATGAGAAGGATGCTCGGACAGTGATCGTCCCACGATGATCAGAACGGGCCGGGCGCACCCTGTCGGGGTTCGCCCGGCCCGTGCCGGTCGTTCGTGGCGTCCATCGGAGTTCCCGGCGTCCTCTCTCCGGGGCCTCTACTCGGGTCGACGCAGCGGCAGGCGCATCAGGTAGACCTGATAGCCGGTGTAGATCGAGTAGGTGAAGTAGACGTTGTTGCCCTTCGACCAGGGGTGGATGAAGGGCGCGTAGCCCGAGTAGGGGTTGTTCGCCGGGACGACGACCTCACCGGAAGTCCATGGACCCCACGGATTGTCGGCGGTCCGCAGCACCACGCCCGAATCCTTGGTGCCGAGGGAGATGTACTTGCCGAGGTAGTCGTTCCACGCGACCGACAGCTCGCCGGTCGGCGAGCCCATCACCGGGGTGGCCGAGTCCGGATTGTTGCGCACCCACCGTCCGTAGGAGAAGTACTCGTACTTGCCGAGATGCTCGATGTCCCTCTCGTCGACACGGGCGAGATAGACAGCACCCCAACGGCCGTCGGACGTTCCGTAGGTGTAGACGGTGTGCCCGACCTTCAGGTAGGCGGCCATCTGGAACTTCGCGTTGCCGCCGCCGTTGGGCCGGAAGGCGTTGACGGCCCGCCAGTTCTGCCCGTTGTCGGTCGACGCGGCGAGACCGGACCAGTTCGTGTACCAGACACCGGGCTGTCCCCAGTGTTTCACCGACATCACGTTCATGTACTGCTTGCCATTCGCCGCGACCCCGGCGGTCGGGATGATGGTGATCTCGCGACGCAGGTTCGGCTTCAGCAGCCGCTTGGCGTGCCCGGGCGGGCCCGCGTGCCCGGTGAACGTCATGCCGTCGGCGAGGTTGCGGTCGCGGCTGCGCAGCAGCACGTTGGAACGCCAGTACCAGAGTTCGCCGTAGAGCAGGGACCAGCCGTTGAACGACTGGGTGTCGCCGAAGGCGGCCATGATCTCGCCGTGCCCGTTGTCCCACAGGACGCCGAGGTCGGTGCCGACGATGTTGTATCGGCCGATGGTGTCGTTGATCGACCCCGGTCCGGTCAGGCGCGCGACGATGGTGCCGTTTCCGGCCGCCACGGGTGCCGCGTCGGCCGTCGGGGTTGCCAGTCCAGCGGTGAGGGCGGTGGCGAGCGCGGTGACCGCCATCGCCATACCCCACCGTCGGTTGCGCCGCGTCATGCGCGTGACCCTATCAAGACCCCACGGTGATTGGTGCGTGACGTGAGACGATCGTTCAGGTTCGCGAGTCCCGTCCTGCGCGGCGCTTCCCCAGGTCGCTCCCTCATGCCTCGGTGTATCGGCCTCCGGTGTCGACCGCAGTGAAGTCGATCGTGGCCGCAGCGTTGTTCACCCCGGTCACCATGCCCACGCCGAACTGTCCGTCCAGGTCGTACAGGTTGGTCGTGCTCGTCGAGATGCCGTCGACCTCGACGTGGGCGGCCGCCTCGACACCGATCCGTGACCCGACCGGCAGACGCGACAGCGCGACCGTGAGATCGCAGTTGATGAACGCGATCCCGGCGCTGCCCCAGTTGCACACCAGGCTCGTCGACTCCCCGCTGATGGCGGCCCGTTCGAACGGCGACGGTTCCTCTCCGGCGACCGTCGACACCGCGCGCGTCCACAGCCACTTGCGCCGGCCGTCCTGATGGGAGCCCATGTCCTGACTCCAGGTGATCTCGCCGTCCGGGCCGGCCGCGCCGTACCACGGGTAGTGGTCGTCGGGATCGGAGTCCGGTGGGCGGAACCGGATCGACTCGGCGGGGCGCGACCATCGCTCACCCGGTGGGTTGTCGCTCTCCTTCACGAACACGGTGGTGCTGCGGGCGACCGTGACCGGAGCCGAATCGTCGTCTGATTGGAGGACATCCACCTCAACGACCTTGATGCGGCCGCCGTCGCGGATCAGGCGCGCCCGCGTGCTCGTCGGGGCGTCTCGGGCGACCTTGAACAGGTCGATCGTGAAGCGGGCGGGCCGGAAACCGGTCGCGCTGAACTCCTCCTCGGCGGCCCGGGCGGCGACGGCGCAGACAGCCGGTCCGTTCAGCGTTCCCGGGGCCCAGAGACTGGCCGCGAACCGCGTCGGGATCAGGCGGTCGTCGTCCCGCGAGAAAAAGGCGATCGACGACATGTGTCCCCCTCGGTCGTAATAACCTTCGTCCATGACAATTGCAGATTACGCACGCCAGATTCCCGACGAACTGGTGGCCGCGGTCCGTTCGATGATGATCGTGACCTCCATCGTCGGAATCGTCCTGGGCATCATCGCGCTCGTGTGGCCGGCCGCGACCCTGTTCGTGATCGGCGTCCTCTTCGGCATCTCGCTGATCGTCGCGGGATTGTTCCGTCTCTACACGTCCTTCGCGTCGTCGCTGCTGTCCGGCGGCTGGCGGTTCGTGCTCGGACTCATCGGCGCCCTCATCCTGATCGCCGGGATCATCGCCCTCTTCAATCCGGAGGAGTCGCTGCTCTTCCTGGCCATCTTCATCGGCGTCGGCTGGATCTTCCAGGGCGTCGCCGACCTGTCGCATGCGGTCGCGGGTTCGCTGCACACGCCGCGGTGGCTGCTGGTGCTGTCCGGGGTCGTGGCGATCGTCGCCGGCATCGTCATGCTCTTCATCCCCGGCCTCGCGCTCGCGACATTCCTGTGGGTCGCGGCGATCATGCTGATCGTGGTCAGCGTCGTCACGCTGTTCACATTGCCGAAGAAGGTCGACCAGCCGGTCTGAGGCGCCGACGCCGATCAGGCGATCGCGAGACCGTCGAACGTCACCGAGGCCCGTGCGGTGTCGGTGTCGTCGGCGATCACGTCGATGAGGGCGTTGATCGTCACGAGCACGTCTTGGCCGTGCAGGAGCCGCGCACGATCGATGGGCCCGGGGTCACCGTCGATCATCGTGCGCGGGTCGGCTTCCGCGCGGTGGGCGACGGCCGCGGCGAGCAGGCGGCGCGCCTGCTGCTGATCGTCGTCCCACAGTGCATCCGCGGTGGTCAGGTAGAGCCGGACCGCCGGCGGATAGTCGTGCAGATGCACCAGGGCCCACGCCCAGTGTTTGGCGACGTCGACGGTGTCGGACTGCGCCGGACCGTGGGTTCGCAGGTACTTTCCGTGCAGTTCGCGGCACAGCGGCGTCGAATCCGCCCATAACTCGAGGTGGGACATGCATCGCACGCAGTCGTGCAGATTCGACAGGTACATCAGCGAGTACGGTCCCTCGCGGCGCGACCGGATCTCACGGAGGACGGAGAACTCGGCGAGGGCGTGCGAGAACTCACCGGCCGACAGGTACGTCTGCGCCTCCTCCTGCATCTCGTCGAGCATGACCTGATTGTCGTCGACTCCGGCGTCGAGCGGGTGATTTCCTCGGAAACGACTCGGCCGCCACCCCTTTCGAGGTGGCGGCCGAGTCGTGTCAGCGGATCAGTACTGCGGCAGCGCCGGAGCGCTGGACCTCAGTACTGGGGGTTCGGCGGATACGGCGGCGGTGCGACGCCACCGGGTGCGCCGATCGGTGCGATCAGCCCACCGGTGAAGTACCGGTAGGCGTAGTTCGTCGCGATCATCGTGACCGGCAGGGTGACCAGCAGGCCGACGAGGCACAGGATCGCGCCGACGATGTTGAGGCCGATGACCGCTAGCGCCAACAGGAACAGCGGTCCGGCGTTCTTGCTGATCACCGAGAAGCTGGCCTTGATGCCGGCGATCGGGTCGAGGTCCCGGTCGACGACGAAGGTCAGCGACCAGTACGCGAGAAACGCGAAGACGATGCCCGGGATGATCAGCAGGATCAGACCGATCGCGGTGCCGAGACCGACCAGAAATGCGGTGATGATGACGGCACCGATGTTGACCTCGAAGAACCGGCCGATCGACGGCTTGGCGCCGCTGGTCTCGTCCAGTGCGCCACGTGCGTACGCCCCCTGGAAGATGTAGCCGACGATGGTCGAGATGATGCCGAACAGTGCGCTGATCCAGAAGATCCGGCCGTAGTCCGACGAGACGTTGTTCAGCCAGCCGATCAGGCCGGAGACGACGAGGGAGATCAGGATGATGACGATCCAGGAGACGGCGTTCTCCTTGTAGCGGTTCCAGCCGTAGCTGATGGCCTCGCCGATGGAGAACTGTGCGGGAGGCGGCGCGCCGAATGCCGCGGTGCCGTAGTTCCCGGGTGCACCCGGGGCGCCGGGAGAGCCGTAGCCACCTGCCGGTTGACCGTAGCCACCGGCCGGTTGGCCGTAACCACCTGCGGGCTGACCGTATCCGGGGTCACCGCCGGGCTGGCCGTAACCGGGTCCCGGCTGACCGGGCTGACCGTAGCCGCCACCGGGAGGCGGCGGGGGAGATCCGGGAGGGGGAGTACCGGGAGGAGGCGAGCCCGGGGGAGGGTAGGAACCCGGCGGGGGATAGCTGCCACCACCCTGTGGCGGAGTGGACTCCGGCGGCGGGTACGACCCCGGCGGCGGATAGGACGGCGGCGGGGTACCACCGGCGTTCGGATCGTCCGGCGTGCCGGGATTGTGAGGATCGGGCGGTGTGGTCATGGCTGGGAGGATACGGCCACAGCGGGCAGGTCAACAGTGTTTCTGTCGACGCGTCGTGTCAAAGAATGACGAAATCACCTCGGGGCGGTCATGTCGGGTGAGGCAGGTCACACCGTCGGGTGGATCCGCCTCGGCAGGACTGGCATCGTGAACATCGTGAGTGACGACATCGGCAGCATCTCCGAAGGCTCTGACGGCGAGTACAGTCTCGACGACGACGATCAGCTCCAACCCGAGGACACGCTCGACGATCGTGGTGTCGACGACGTGCTCGACGAGGGCTACTCTCCGCCGGACCACCGACCGAGCGGTGCGCAGCGCGGACTGACCGCCCAGGAGCAGCGCGAGGGCGAGACCCTCGATGAGCGTCTCTCCGAGGAGGAGCCCGACGTCGGCGCGTCCGATCCGCTCGACGACATCGACGCCGACAACCGAAAGGACTGGCGGTCACACGCATCCGACCGCGACGCCGACTACGACGACGCCGATCAGGCGGGCAACGGACGTGCCGGAAGGTTGATCGCCCCCGACGAGGGGACCGGCATCGACGACGAGCAGGAACAGGTCGCCACCGACGCCGGCATCGACGGCGCGGGCGCCTCCGCCGAAGAGGCCGCGGTGCACTACATCGACGTCGACGAGGTCGAGGAGTCCGAAGAGGCAGCCGAGAACGACTGAATCACCTCTGCGTGAACTGATCGAGGGTCTCGAGGATGAATGTCCGTGCCGCATCGGCACGGACACCGAGGGATTCCAGTACCGCCGCGAGTGCGGGATCGGCGAACAGCGCCAGCAGAAGGTGTTCGGTGCCCACGTAGTTGTGGCCCATGTCGACAGCGGTGGTCACGGTCTTCTCGAGTACGGACTTCGACCGGTCATCGAAGGGCACCAGCGACTTTCGGCTTCCGGTCTCCTCGGGGTCGCCGGCCGGCACGGTGCAGGCCTCCGCCAGCACGGCCAGCTCGACGCCCTGGGCTCGCAGCGTGAGGTCCGCGACCGATTCGGGCGCGACGGACAGGCCCCGGGCGAGATGTTCCGGTGTGACCGACGCGGCATGCTCGGCGATCGCCAGATTGTTGGCTTCCGCGACGACGTTGCGGGCCCGAGGTGTGAAGCGCCCGAACGGATTCGACTCGTCCGCGAGCGACGTATCGGGAGTCGGCGTCACGAAGCGCTTCTGCGCGGCCTGCTTGCTGACGCCCATGCTGGTGCCGATCTCGGTCCAGGAGGCGCCCGCGCGACGAGCCTGATCGACGAAATGGCCGATGAGGTGATCGGCGATCTCGCCGAGATGCTGACCGGCGACCACGGCGTCGGAGAGCTGTTCGAGCGGGTCGTCGTGCACCTTGCGGATGGCGGCGATCAGGTCGTCGAGACGGATGTTCTCCATGATGACGGGTTTCGGCATGCGTCAACCATAGGTTGACGCACAGTTCGCGTCAACCATGCATTGACGATGAAACCGCGATGAGCGGTTCTTGTCGGTGGCATGTGATGCGATGACCGCGAGTGTCTCGACCCGGATATTCGTTGACAGCGGTGACGGCCGTGGGAACGATGGAGCCGAGGGTTGCCCGTCCATCTGCCGGTTCAGCACGAGCCGGTCCACAGGAACCGGGAGGTACCGGTGAGCATCACCAAGCCCAGCATCACCCCATCCGTTACTCACACATCCGTTCCAGCGGAGACATCCGTTCCGGCGGTGTCCGAGTCGAGGTCGCAGGCCGACAGGTTCCTCGCGGTCCGCGGACTGACCGACGCCCTGACGGCGAGCCTGTCCGCCGAGGACCAGACCCCGCAGTCGATGACCGACGCGAGCCCGGTGAAATGGCATCGGGCGCATGTCACGTGGTTCTTCGAGGAGTTCATCCTCCGCAACGATCCCTCGTACGTCGTCTACGACGAGTCCTTCCGATATCTCTTCAACAGCTACTACGAGGCGGTCGGAGCGCGGCATCCGCGCCCCGAGCGCGGGCTGGTGACCCGACCGGGCGTCGCCGATGTCGGCCACTACCGCGAGTACGTGGACAACGCGATGGTCGACGTCCTCGAGCGCGGCGCCCTCGACGACGACGTGCTCGCCCTCGTCGAACTCGGTTGCCACCACGAGCAGCAGCACCAGGAGCTGCTGCTCATGGACCTCAAGCACCTGTTCTCCACCCACGCGTTCGCCCCGGTGTACGTCGAGCGGGTCGCCGACGAGTCCGGTACGCCTGATCCACTGACCTGGCGGTCGGTGGCAGGTGGGGTGAAAGAAATCGGCGCCGGGAGCGGAGCGAGCGGGCCGGGTCAGTTCGGCGCCGGGAGCGGAGCGAGCGGGCCAGGTCAGTTCGGCGCCGGGAGCGGAGCGAGCGGGCCAGGTCAGTTCGGCGCCGGGAGCGGCAGCGGTTTTTCCTACGACAACGAGGGTCCGCGGCATCGGGTGTTCCTGGAGGACTTCGAGATCGCCGAGCGCGCGGTCACCAACGCCGAGTGGCTGGAGTTCATCGCCGACGACGGCTACCGGCGTCCCGAGTTCTGGCTGTCCGACGGGTGGGCCCACATCCGCGAGACGGGCTGGCAGGCGCCGGGGTACTGGCAGCAGGTCGACGGGGAGTGGACCACGTTCACGCTGTCGGGACGTCGCCGGCTCGTCCTCGACGAGCCCGTCCTGCACGTCTCGTTCTACGAGGCCGACGCGTACGCACGGTGGGCGGGAGTTCGTCTCCCCACCGAATTCGAGTGGGAGACGGCCGCTGTCACCGGGTCGTCGACGCGGGGGCAACTGCTCGATCCGGCCCGATGTCATCCGGGCCGCGCCGGCAGCACCATGATCGGCGACACGTGGCAGTGGACGGCCAGTGCCTACCTGCCATATCCGGGGTTCGTCCCCGCCAACGGCGCCGTCGGTGAGTACAACGGCAAGTTCATGTCCGATCAGCATGTGCTGCGCGGCGCGAGCGCGGTGACGCCGCGTGGTCACGAGCGGGCGACCTACCGCAATTTCTTCCCGGCCTCGGCGCGCTGGGCGTTCTCCGGACTGCGGTTGGCCCGGTGATCACCGGTATCGAGGACCCGCTGGCCGCCGACGTCGTCGCGGGCCTGTGGGCCGATCCGCCGACCCTGCCGACGAAGTGGCTCTACGACGAGCGCGGCAGCAGATTGTTCGACGAGATCACCCGGCTGCCCGAGTACTACCCGACGCGGCGGGAGACCGAGATCCTCGAGGCACGCAGTGCGGAGATCGCGGCCGTGACCGAGGCGTCGACGATGGTCGAACTCGGGTCGGGCACGTCGACCAAGACCCGCCTGCTGCTCTCCGCGTTCGCCGAGCGTGCCGATCACGAGGGCCGGACGTTTCGCTACGTCCCGCTCGATGTGAGCACAGAGACCCTCGAGTCGTCGGCGGCCACGTTGCGGGTCGACTTTCCGGGCATCGACATCGTCCCGGTGGCCGGCGACTTCACGAGCGCCGATCTCATTGTGCCGCCCTCCTCGGGGCCACGTGTCGCGGTGTTCTTGGGCGGCACCATCGGCAACTTCGACGACGAGGCGCGAGCGGCCTTCTTGCACACCATCGCCGGAGCCCTCGACCCGGGCGACTACTTCCTGCTCGGCGCCGACCTGATCAAGGACACCGGCCGGCTCGTCGCCGCCTACAACGACAAGGCCGGGGTGACCGCCGATTTCAACCGCAACATGATCGAGGTGCTGCGGACCGGTCTCGACACGCGGGGTCTGTACGCCGACGATTTCGATCACGTCGCCCGGTGGAATCCGAAGCGTCACCGCATCGAGATGTGGCTGCGCGCGCGACGCGACGTCGTCGTCGACATCCCGATCCTCGACCGTCGCTGGGAGCTGGCGGCCGGAACCGAGGTGCTCACCGAGATCAGCACCAAATTCGACCGCGCGACATTGGCCGACGAGCTCGCGACCGCGGGGCTCGACGTGACCCACACCTGGACCGACGACGCCGGCGACTTCCTGCTGACGCTCGCCCGGCGGTGACCACGCGGGTCAATCGGCGAGCAGTTCGGCCACGCGTGGGATCACCTGGGTGCCATAGAGTTCGATACTGCGCATGAGTTTGTCGTGCGGCAGCGTGCCGTGCGAGTACTTCATGTCGAAGCGGCTCAGGCCCAACGCTTTCGACGTCGCGGCGATCTTGATGGCGACTGTCTCCGGCGATCCGACGTACAGCGACCCCGACGGCCCTGTCGACCGATCGAATTCGATGCGTGTCGGCGGCGGCCAGCCGCGCTCGCGCCCGATCCGTTCGACGTAGACGCGGTAGTGGGGCCACAACTCCTCGCGCGCCTGCTCGTCGGTGTCGGCGACGTGGCCGGGGGAGTGCACGCCCACCGGCAGATCCGTCGGCTGATCGAGTTCGGTCAGGGCCCGCCGATACAGGTCGACGTACGGGGCGAACCGCAGTGGATCGCCGCCGATGATGGCCAGCATCAACGGAAGGCCGCAGGACGCCGACCGGATCACCGACTCGGGGCTGCCGCCGACCGCGATCCAGGTCGGCAACGGCGGCTCGGCGAGTTGTGGGAACACCGACTGCTCGGTCAGCGGGCCCCGTGTGGAACCCGACCACGTGACCGGCTGCCCGGAGCGCAACGCCGCGAACAACGACAGCTTGTCGGTGAACAGCTCCTCGTACTCGGACAGGTCGAAGCCGAAGAGCGGGAACGACTCCGTGAACGAGCCACGCCCCAGGATCACCTCGGCCCGCCCGTTCGACAGCGCGTCGACCGTGGAGAAGCGTTCGAACACACGGATCGGGTCGTCCGAACTCAGCACCGTCACCGCCGAACCCAACCGCATCCGACTGGTCCGCGCGGCGACCGCGGCCAGGATCACCTCGGGCGCCGAGACCGCGTAGTCATCGCGGTGATGTTCACCGACGCCGAGGAAATCGACCCCCACCTCATCGGCGAGCACGGCCTGGGCGAGAACGTTGCGGATGGTCTGTGCCGCTGTCAGCGGGATGCCGGTGTCGTCGACGGTGACGTCGCCGAACGTGTCAAGACCCAACTCCATAGGAGCAAATGTAGCCAATCCCTGCTGAACATCAGGTGCTGTCATAAGCTGAACGCGCGCTGAAGACCGTCGGCGTCATGACAGATCAAGGAGAGCACTCCCATGTGGGATTCGTTCTGGGACTTCATCTGGTACACGATCGTCATCTTCGCGTTCGTCGCGTACCTGATCGTCCTGTGGTTCATCATCACCGACCTGTTCCGCGACCACAAGGCGTCCGGTTGGCAGAAGGCCGCGTGGGTCATCTTCCTGGTGATCTTCCCGTACCTGACGTCGATCGTGTACCTGCTCGCGAAGGGCCGCGGCATGGCGGAGCGCCAGCAGGCGGCGGCGAAGGAGGCCAAGGCCGCCACCGACAGCTACATCCAGTCGGTCGCCACGAAGAGCCCCGCCGAACAGATCGCCGACGCCAAGTCCCTTCTCGACGCGGGCACCATCACGCAGGAGGAGTACGACTCGCTGAAGGCGAAGGCCCTGGCGTAAGGCAGTTCTCGCGGCCGCCGTGGTGCGGGTATGGCAGTTATGTTGCGAAGGGATCGGCAGTGTGGCCGACGAGATCAGCGACCGAACCGATGACGCGGGTGGGCCGGTAGGGGTACAGCTCGACCGAGGTCGGTGTGGAGATGCCGGACAGTACGAGGATCGTCTGCAGGCCGGCCTCCATGCCGGAGATGACGTCGGTGTCCATGCGGTCACCGATCATCAGGGTCGTCTCCGAGTGGGCGCCGATCTGGCGGATCGCCGACCGCATCATCAGCGGATTCGGCTTGCCCACGTAGTACGGCTCGCGGCCGGTGGCCCGGGTGATGAGTGCGGCGACCGCGCCGGTCGCCGGCAGCGAACCGCTCGCCGACGGACCGGTCGCGTCCGGGTTGGTCGCGATGAACCGGGCGCCCCGCTCGACCAGCCGGATGGCCGTCGTGATGGCCTCGAACGAGTAGGTGCGCGTCTCGCCGAGCACCACGTAGTCCGGCTCAGAATCGGTGATCACGTAGCCGATGTCGTGTAGGGCCGTGGTCAGCCCGGATTCGCCGACCACGTAGGCCGACCCGCCGGGCCGCTGCGAATCGAGGAACCGCGCCGTGGCCAGCGCCGACGTCCAGATCGCGGCCTCCGGGATGTCGAGGCCGGTGCGTAACAGGCGGGCGCGGAGATCCCGCGGTGTGCGGATCGAGTTGTTCGTCAGCACGATGAACGGGATCTCGTTGTCGCGTAGTTCGGCGAGGAACGCATCCGCGCCGGGGATCAGGTGCTCCTCGCTGACGAGCACGCCGTCCATGTCCATCAGGTAGTTCCAGGCCATGCCCCGAATTATGGCGGTCTCACACCCGGGTCGCGCCAAACCCGGCGAATACGCCCGCTCGCTGACACAATGACGCTCACGCCAGACCAGCCCCCAGCCCAACTCCCCAGCCCACCCAGCAGAGGTCGTAGGTGATCGGTTACCTGTGCAAGCGCATCGCCTCGTGGGCGGTCCTTGTCGTCATCGCCACGAACTTCGCTTTCTTCCTGGCCACCTGGTTCCTCGATCCGCGCTCGAACTACGCCGAGCGCAAGCCCCCGCTACCGGCCGAGGTCGTCGACAACACCCTGAGCACCTACAACCTCAACGACAAGACGCCCGTCCTGGAGCGGTGGTGGACGTGGCTGACCGACATTCTGCTGCACTGGGATTGGGGTTCGACGCCGGTCGGGACCAGTGTCAACGGCCAGGTCGCCTTCCGCCTGTGGTCGTCGGTCCAGCTCCTCACGGCCGCCACGGTGCTGGCCACCCTCCTCGGGATCGCCCTCGGCGTCTACACCGCGCTTCGCCACTACCGGCTCGCCGACCGCGCGTGGCAGTTCGTCTCCATCGTGATGATCAACGTGCCGGTCGCCGTGGCCGGCCTCGCCGTCGTCCTGCTGGGTATCGCGATCAACCAGCAGGTCGGTCATACCGTCGTGTTCGTCGCCGGATCGTCGAGCATCGATGTCCATGGCTTCTTCCCGGTCCTGCTCGATCGGCTCAAACACCTGATCCTGCCGACGATCACGCTGGTCGTCGTGCAGTACGCGGGCCTGCATCTGATGCAGCGCTCGCTGCTGCTCGACACGATCGACGCCGACTACGTGCGCACGGCACGGGCCAAGGGGCTCACCCGCGGCGTCGCGGTCCGCAGGCACGCGCTGCGCACCGCGATCATCCCGGTCGCCGTCGGTATCGCCTTCGCCATCCCGGCGGTCTTCACCGGCGCCGTCATCACCGAGACCATCTTCGGATGGGAGGGCATGGGCCGGTATTTCGTCACCTCCATCAACACGAACGACGTGTACGGGGTCGTCGCGGTCGCCGCGTTCGGTGCCGTCGCGACCGCGGTCGGCGCGATCCTCGCCGATCTCGCCGTCGTGTATCTCGATCCGCGCGTGCGGGTGACCTGAGAGTGAGACGACAGTGGTGAGAACGACAGTGGTGAGAACGACAGTGGTGAGACCGCAATGGTGATGATGCCGCCCGAACCGAATCGCGAGGAACCGCCGCGCGCCGAGACCGCGCGTCGTCGCGGCCATCACGACCCGACGGCGACCGCACCCGTCATGGGGGAGACCGGCGGACTGCTCGCCGACGGCGTCGGCCCCGTCGAGGACAGCCTCGAGACTCCGATCGCCCGCGGGCGGTCCGGCCGTATCCTGCTGATCGCCCGACGATTCGCCCGTAACCGCACCGCGCTCGCCGGCCTGGTCATCTTCGTCCTGCTCGTGCTGTTCGCGGTGTTCGGCGGTTTCCTGACGCCGTGGTCGTACACCGACACCGACTTCCTCGCGATCGGTTTCCCACCGTCGTCGGGACACTGGTTCGGCACCAACGACGCGGGCAACGACCTCTACGCGCAGGTCGTCCACGGTCTGCAGCGGTCCCTCGTCATCGCTCTCACCGTGTCGATCGGGACGACCATCATCGCCGCGTTCGTCGGAGCGTTCGCCGCCTACTTCGGCGGGTGGGTGCAGCGCGCCATCCTCGGTGTCATCTATCTGCTGCTGGTGATCCCGACCTTCCTGATCATCGCGCTCATCTCCAACAAGACCGGCGGCGACTGGCGCTGGCTCATCGTCGTCTTCACCGTGACCGGCTGGATGATGTTGGCGCGCATCATCCACTCGATGGCCCAGTCCATCCGGGAGCGCGACTATGTCGCGGCCGCACGGTATCTCGGGGAGCCGCCGTTGACCATCGTGGCCCGCCACATACTCCCCAACCTGGCATCGCTGCTCGTCATCAACTTCGCCCTCGGTGTCGTCGCGACCGTTCTCGCCGAGACCGGGCTGTCGTTCCTCGGCCTGGGCGTGCAGATCCCCGACGTCACCCTGGGCGCGTTGCTGCAGTCGGGCGCGGGTGCCCTGTTCGCCTCGCCGTGGCTGTTCTACTTCCCGGCCGCGGTGCTGACCCTGCTGACCGTGTCGATGGCGCTGATCGCGGACGGCCTGCGCGACGCCCTCGACCCGACCTCGGGCTCGGGGGCACGGGCATGAGCACGGAGACGGACGCCCCGGTGCTGTCGGTGCGGGATCTGCACGTGGCGTTCGGCTCGGAGGCCGGTCGGGTCGAGGCCGTGCGCGGCCTCTCCTTCGACGTCGCCCCGGCCACGACACTGGCGATCGTCGGCGAGTCGGGGTCGGGGAAGTCGGTGTCGGCGTTGGCCGTTCTGGGTCTGTTGCCGGCGTCCGCAGAGGTTCGGGGGTCGGTGACGGTGAGCGACCGCGAGCTGATCGGGCTCGGCGACAAGGAGATGTCGGCGGTGCGCGGGCGGGAGATCTCGATGATCTTCCAGGATCCGTTGTCGTCGCTGACGCCGGTGTTCACGGTCGGCGCGCAGATCGTCGAGGCGCTGCAGGCCCATCAGGACATCGGGCGCCGGGCCGCGACCGAGCGTGCAATCGAATTGCTCGACCTCGTCGGCATCCCCGACCCCATCCGCCGGTCGACCTCGTTCCCGCACGAGCTGTCCGGCGGGATGCGTCAGCGCGTGATGATCGCGATGGCCATCGCCAACGATCCGGCGGTGATCATCGCCGACGAACCGACCACGGCCCTCGACGTGACCATCCAGGCGCAGATCCTCGACCTGCTCGCGACGGCCCGGGCCGAGACCGGTGCCGCGATGGTGCTCATCACCCACGACCTCGGTGTGGTCGCCGGTACCGCCGACGACGTCATCGTCATGTACGGCGGACGCGCCGTCGAACGGGCGGCGGTGGATCCGCTGTTCTCCGAGCCGCGGATGCCGTACACGATCGGCCTGCTCGGGGCGATGCCGCGGGTCGACCGGGTCACCGAGTCCCTCACCCCGATACCGGGCAGCCCGCCGGTCCTGATCGACCCGCCCGACGCCTGCCAGTTCGCGCCGCGGTGCCCGATCGCCGTCGACGACTGCCATCACGGGGAGCCGCCGCTGACCGCGGTGGCACCCGACAGTGCACCCGGCGCCGCCCACGCCACTGCCCACGCCGCCGCCTGCATCCGGGTCGGGGAGATCGCCGCCGACGGCACCATCGACGGCCGGCCGGTCTTCGACGATCCCGGGCTCCCGGCACACACCCCGCCGTCGGACCCGACGGACGAGATGCTGCTCGAGGTCACCGGTTTGCGCAAGGAGTTCCCGCTCACCAGGGGACTGCTGCGGCGCCGCGTCGGGACGGTGCGGGCCGTCGACGGCATCTCGTTCGGCATCCGACGCGGCGAGACCTTCGCCATCGTCGGCGAATCGGGTAGCGGCAAGTCGACGGCACTGCTCGAGGTGATGGATTTCGCCCAGCCCGCCGGGGTGGTCCGATTGTCGGGCACCGATCCGTCGTCGCTGTCGCGCCGTGCGGCGCGGGTGTTGCGCCGAGACATGTCCATCGTGTTCCAGGATCCGTCCGAAGCGCTCGATCCGCGGTTCACCGCGTTCGACATCGTGGCCGAACCCTTACGGGCGCTGGGCCTGTCGCGGGCGGACACCGACACTCGGGTGGCCGGGCTGCTGCGTCGCGTCGGACTCGACCCGGCTCACGCCGACCGCTACCCGTCGGCCTTCTCCGGCGGGCAACGACAACGCCTGGCGATTGCGCGGGCCCTGGGCACCGACCCCCGGCTCATCATCCTCGACGAGCCGTTGTCGGCGCTCGACGTCTCCGTGCAGGCCGACATCGTCAACCTCATTCGGCGCCTGCAGGCCGACGGCGACGTCTCCTATCTCGTCGTCGCGCACGATCTGTCGGTGATCCGGCACATGGCCGACCAGGTGGCGGTCATGTACCTCGGGAGATTCGTCGAATTCGGTTCCACCGCACAGGTGTTCGAGAGTCCGGCGCATCCGTACACGCAGGCGCTGCTGTCGGCGGTCCCGATCCCGGATCCCCGCGCCGAGCGCGCACGATCGCCGATCGTGCTCCGCGGCGAACTGCCCAGTCCGTCGGAGGAGATCGCCGGATGTGCGTTCGCCGGACGATGTCCGCTGCATCTGACGCTGCCGGACGCGGACCGCGATCGGTGTCGGTCCGAGGTGCCCGCCGTCCGCGAAACCGCACCCGGGCATGGCGCGGCCTGCCATTTCACCGATCGCATGCCGGTGTCGGCGGAGGTGGACAGATGAGATACCCGATCGTGCGCCGACTGATCGTACTGGTCGCGGCTGCGGTCCTCGGAGTCGCCGGCACCGCCGGTTGCGGTGTGGCGCTGGATGACTCCGCGATCTCCACGAGCGGTGCGGACCTCAATCCGCAGCCGCGCGAGAACCTCCGCGACGGTGGGAGCCTCACGACCGCTGTCCCCGAGGTGTCCCCGCAGTGGAACACCTTCCACGCCGACGGTTCGGCCTACACCCTGCTGATGTGGCGGTGGTACAACCCGACATTGGCGTACTTCGCGCCGGACGGCACCTACTCGTTCAACCGCGACTACCTCACGGACGTACGCAAGGAACTCGTCGACGGCAAGACCGTCGTCACCTACACGATCAACCCGAAGGCGTACTTCAACGACGGCACACCGATCGACTACCGGGCGTTCGTCAACACCTGGCGCACCAGCAGCGGAACGGATCCGGACTACATTGTGGGTGCCACCGACGGCTACGACCAGATCGAGTCGGTGACGCGGGGTGTCGACGACCGGCAGGCCGTCGTCCGGTTCCGGGGTGTCTGGGCGTGGCCCGACGGGCTGTTCAATCTGCTGTTGCACCCGAAGGTGTCGACCGCGGACCTGTACAACACGACCTACCTGCAGAACCCGCATCCGGAGTGGGGAGCCGGGCCGTACACGGTGAACAGCTACGACCCGAACACCGGCGTGGTCGTGTTCACCCGGAACCCGAAGTGGTGGGGCAAGCCCGGAAAGCTGGATCGGCGGGTGTTCCGACAGATGGAGGATCAGGCCGCGATCAACGCGTTCCGCAACGGCGAGCTCGACGCCATCGGCGTGGCGAGCAAGGACTCCCGCGCTCAGGTGATCACCATGGGCGGCGTCGACATCCGCACCGCCGCGTCGCCGCAGCAGTCGCTGCTCGTGGTCAACCTCGACACCCCGATCCTCGCCGATCGCCGCGTCCGCGAAGGACTGTTGTTCGGCGTCGACCGCAGCACCCTGGCGCGCATCCGGTTCACCGGCCTGAACTACTCCGAGCCACTGCCGGGATCGTTGCAGATGTACTCGTTCCAGCCCGGCTACGAAGACAACCTCGACGGTGTCATCGGCTACGACCCCGACCGGGCCCGCGCGATCCTCGACGAGGCCGGATGGGTGGTCGGCGACGACGGCACCCGCGTCAAGGACGGTCGACGCCTGTCCGTGACGCTCCCGATCCTCTCCGACGCCGCCGCCAGCCAGAACCTGGCCCGTGCGTTCCAGGCGATCCTCAAGCAGGTCGGCGTTGATGTCGTCATCGCCCTGCGCCCTGCGTCGGACTTCTCGAAGGTCGTGGTGAACAAGGAATTCGACCTGTTCCTGATCGGCTTCTCGTCCAGCGATCCGTTCGGCATGGCCTATCTGTGCCAGACATGGTGCGAGGGTTCGCAGCTGAACAAGGCGGGAGCGGGATCACCGGAACTCGACGCCGAGATCGCCCGGGTCGCTGCCATTCCCGAACCGGCCGCCCAGATCGCCGCCGGCAACAAGGTGGAGCGACAGGCCTTCGCCCAGTACTCGGATCTCCCACTGTTCAACGGGCCGTCGATGGTGGCGGTCAAGGAGAAACTCGCCAACTACGGTGCGGGCCAGTTCTACATCGGGCCCGTCGAGGACATCGGGTGGCAGAAGTGATCGCGGCCGACATGAGCATCACCACTGGGCAGTGGGCAACTGGATGGTCCGGTCATCCCTACGTCAGCGGTGACGGTCATGCGTTCGACGTGCGGTCAAGCAGGGGACCGACCAGCGATCAGCCCTCCGAGACGCGCCACAGCGGATTGACCGGGCCGTGGCCCGCACCGAGCGGATAGGCCGACTGCAGGCCACGGGTCACCCACCGCTTGGCGAAGCCCACAGCGTCGGGTACGGAATACCCATGGGCCAGCGCGCAGGTCGTCGCCGCGGCCAGTGTGTCGCCTGCTCCGTGGTCGTGGCCGGTGTCGATCCTCCGATGATCGAACTGGCGGAAATCGTGGCCGTCGAACAGCAGATCCGGGCTGTGATCCGACGACCGCAGATGACCGCCCTTCACCAGCGCCCAGCGCGCGCCGAGATCGTGCAGGGCATGTGCCGCGGACCGTTGCGACGCCGCGTCGACCACATCGATCCCGGTGATGAGCCGGACCTCGTCCAGGTTCGGCGTCACCACCGTCGCGAGCGGGATCAGACGCGACCGCAACGTGTCCAGCGACTCGGTGGCCAGCAGCGGATCACCGTGCATCGACGCACACACGGGGTCGACGACGAGCGGCACGTCGGCGTCGCGACCGATGCCGAGCTCGCTGCATGCCTCGGCGACGGCCTCGATGATGGGGCCCGACGCCAGCATCCCGGTCTTGGCTGCGGCGACACCGATGTCGGGTACAACGCTGTGCATCTGGGCGGCGACCGTCTCCGGGGCGATCTCCTGAAAACCCTGCACACCCAACGAGTTCTGCACGGTCACCGCGGTGACCGCGACACAGCCGTGCAGACCCAGCAGGGCGAACGTCCGCAGATCGGCCTGGATGCCGGCGCCGCCGCCGGAGTCCGATCCGGCGATGGTCAGGACGCGCGTCGGCGTGATCCCCGGTGCGGCCGTGGGCAATCGGAGATCGTCCGGTCCGGGATCGGTCATGGTGTTCCGGCCGCCTCGAGCGGCAGATAGACGCGGCCGCCGGCCTCGGTGAACTCGGCCGACTTGGCGGCCATCTCCTCGGCGATCTTACGGTCGATGTCCTCGGCGGTCACCAGGTTGTTCTCCTCGGCGTAGGCGCGGACGTCTGCCGAGATGCGCATCGAGCAGAATTTCGGCCCGCACATCGAACAGAAATGTGCGGTCTTGGCGGGTTCGGCCGGAAGCGTCTCGTCGTGGTACTCGCGAGCCGTGTCGGGGTCCAGGGCCAGGTTGAACTGGTCGGTCCAGCGGAACTCGAAGCGCGCCTTGCTCAATGCGTCGTCACGTTCCTGCGCGCGCGGATGTCCCTTGGCGAGGTCGGCCGAGTGCGCGGCGATCTTGTAGGTGATGACGCCGACCTTCACGTCGTCGCGGTTGGGCAGGCCCAGATGCTCTTTCGGAGTCACGTAGCACAGCATGGCGGTGCCTGCCTGGGCGATCATCGCGGCACCGATCGCCGAGGTGATGTGGTCGTAGGCGGGAGCGATGTCGGTGGCCAGAGGGCCGAGGGTGTAGAACGGTGCCTCCTCGCACAGTTCCTCCTCGAGGCGTACGTTCTCCGCGATCTTGTGCATCGGGACGTGGCCCGGTCCCTCGATCATCACCTGCACGCCATGCGATTTCGCTTTCGTCGTCAACTCGCCCAGGGTGCGCAGCTCGGCGAACTGGGCCTCGTCGTTGGCGTCGGCGATCGAGCCCGGGCGCAGGCCGTCGCCGAGGGAGAAGGTGATGTCGTAGCGGGCGAAGATCTCGCACAGGTCGTCGAAATGTGTGTAGAGGAACGACTCCTCGTGATGGGCCAGACACCATGCGGCCATGATCGATCCGCCGCGCGACACGATGCCGGTGACCCGGCGCGCGGTCAGCGGCACGTACCGCAGCAGGACGCCGGCGTGCACGGTCATGTAGTCGACGCCCTGCTCCGCCTGTTCGATCACGGTGTCGCGGTAGATCTCCCAGGTCAGCTTCGTCGGATCGCCGTTGACCTTCTCGAGCGCCTGATAGATCGGCACCGTGCCGACCGGCACCGGCGAGTTGCGCAGGATCCACTCGCGGGTCATGTGGATGTCCTTGCCGGTGGACAGATCCATGATCGTGTCGGCACCCCACCGGGTGGCCCACACCATCTTCTCCACCTCCTCGGCGATGGAGCTCGTCACCGCCGAGTTGCCGATGTTGGCGTTGACCTTCACCGCGAACCGCTTGCCGATGATCATCGGTTCGCATTCGGGGTGGCGATGATTGGCGGGGATCACCGCCCGGCCCGAGGCGACCTCGGCGAGGACGAGGTCGACGTCGACGTCCTCGCGGGCCGCGATGAACCGCATCTCGTCGGTGACGATTCCCGCACGTGCCCATGCCAGCTGTGTGGCGGCGCCGTCGACCGGGTCGGGCCGGTGCCACGAGTCGCGGGTGGGCGCCAGACCTCGTTCGACGTCGACAGTCGCGCTCGCATCGGTGTAGGGGCCCGAGGTGTCGTAGACGTCGAGGTGCTCACCGTTGGTCAGCGAGATCCGTCGCTGCGGCACGCGCAGGTGGTCGATCTCGCGGTAGTGCTTCGCGCTGCCCTCGATCGGGCCCGTCGTGAGGATCGACGCAGCGAGATCGACAACGGTGGGTGTGGACGCAGATGTGGATACAGATGTTCCCATGAGGGCTCCCTACGCCGGCATTATCCGGACAGGTTCAGGCGGTCGGCGACCGCCTGTCGCCATCTCAGCCCCCGGTCATCGTGGGAGCCCCCGCGTTGTGTATTTGTCGGGCCCGGAGGCTGTTACCGGACCAGTGAACACCCTAGCGCGTCGTCGGCCTCGAGACCTTGTTCGCCGTGCGAAAAATATGCGTCGGTTTCGCGTGACCTACGGCAACGTAGGGTAGCCTGTGACCCGGATCACAAGAGGTCCTCGTCGTCGTCGGGAAGGGGAGTCCGGGCAGCGGCGGTCAGTGCAGCGTGTCCGCAGGAGGGGATCGTGCAGAGGAAGAATCGACGGCGGCCACCGCAGTCTGCGCAGGCGATCCTGCAGCAGATAGCCCAGGTGGTCCACAACACCGACCGGGAACGCTTCGAGTTGTGGGTCGCCGGCGACCTCGTCGGAGTGCTCGGTTACAGCACCGAGGTCGTCGAGGGTCGCCCGACCGTCACGATCCTGCACACCGTGCTGTACGACGAGTACACGGGTCACGGACTCGGAACCCGGTTGATGGTGGGTGCGATCGGCTATGTGCGGGAGCAGGGGGCGCGGCTGCGCCCGGTGTGCTCGTTCACCAAGTCGTACCTCGACGCGCATCCCGGGATCGTGGCGCTCGCACCGGCGTGATCGTCCGTCCGAGGGACGCGGCGTGAAGTTAGCGTAGGCTAAGCTGGCGATCGTTGCTGCACTCGAGGGGAAGGTCCGTCCGGACATGGTCGAGACGAAATCCAAGTCGCGCGGATGGCAGGGAGCCGTCCTCAAACTGCTCGGAGCCGATGACTACGAGTTGACGGTCACGAGCAACGAACAGGTCACCGACGAGTACATCCGGCTGGGATTCACCGGCGGCGGTTTGCTCGCCGACCGCCCGGTCCACCCCACGATGTGGGTGCGCATCTGGTTCGAGAACAAGCACGGCAAGATGCATCAGCGCGGCTACACACTGGTCGACCCGGTCCGGGCGACGGATTCGTTCTCCATCGAGTTCGCCATCCACGACGGTGCCGCCGCCCGATGGGCCCTCGCGGCCGAGCCCGGGGACACCATCGGAGCCACGTTCATGGGATCGAAGTTCGCGATCCCCGAGCCGGCACCCGCGGGGTGGCTCATCGCCGGCGATCCGGCCGCCCTCCCGGCGATCAACTCGCTGCTCGACGCCATCTCGGCGTCGGCCAATCCGTCGGCTCCGGCGACGGTGTGGTTCGAGTACACCCACGAGTCGGACAAGACGCTCCCGCTCCGCCTTCGGGACCAGGACACCATCAACTGGATTCACCGGGGAAGCGACGGCGATGCGATCGTCGACGCCGTCAAGGACGCCGCTTTCGACGCCACCGGCCACTTCGGATGGGTGGCCCTCGACATGAAGGCGACCCGCGCGGTGTCGGCGTCGTTCAAGAACGACTACAAACTCGGCAAGACGGCCGTGAAGGCCCAGGCGTATTGGCGCGCCAACGGCCCCGAGTCCTGAGGCGATCCGGTCGGTCCCGTACGGCTTGGCCCACGCGCAGATCGAACCCACGTTCGCTGACCGTGCCCAGAATCTCGCTGATCGTGCCCACTTTTTCGTCGATCGTGTTCTGACGCGCCGACGTGCCCGCTCGGTCGGCGCGTCAGGTCTGGCGCTGGGCACAGTCGGCGAAAAGCTGGGCACGATCGGCGGAATCCGGGACACGGTCGGGCGAAGACCGGCTGCTCGCAAATCGCACTCGGATAGGTCTGCCCGTCGCGCAGTTGCAGGCGCAGGGCTTGTTCGCGGCGGTGCCGGTGGAGAAGGTGTCGGCGCTCGACGGCCAGGTCGCGGTCGTCGCGCCGATCGATATGCCGTTGTCGCAGTTGCAGAACGACAACCTCATCAACTCGCTGCCGGTCACCCGGGACGGTCGGGCCATCGAACTCGCCGAGACCGACCCGATCATGCAGGCGATGTCGGCGGGTACGCCCGAGTCGTTGCGGTTCGCTCTCCAACGGCTCACCCCGATGCTCGCCACTGCGGCGGCGAAGGTGCAGTGAATCCGAGTGGAGATCGTCTGATCGGAGGATTGGCCTGATGACGCAGCTAGGTTAGCCTGTCCTTCATCGTGGGGCTCGGGGGCTGTACTCCCGGAGAGGGGATACGGCACAGTGGCGGAGTTCGACTACGACGCGAACGACGACGGTCGCGCGTCAGCCTCGGGTGTGAGCATCGCGACGATCCTGGCGTCGGCAGGAGTCGCGGCCATCGTGTCTGCGCTCATCGTCAGCATCGGCGTGGTGGGGATTCTGGTCGCCGACCAACGAGCAGGCGAAGCTTCCGGCGCGCAGACCCCGACGGTTGTCAACCTCGGAGCCGCCGGGCCGGCAACTCCTGCCGGTGCGGCCCCGAACGTTGTCGTGCCGGGGAATGCCGCTCCTGCGCAGGATGCCCCTCCCGCAGGCCAGGCGCCCGCGGGCGAGCAGGTTCCGGAAAGTGACGGCGGAGCCGGCGCTGGTACCTCTGCGGCCCCGCCTGCCGAAGCGCCGCAGGGCGGGGCTGCTCCCGTACCGCCGACGGCAGGCCCGGCTCAGCCCGCTCCCGCGGCATCCTCTCCCGCCGCGCTGACGCCCGGTCAGCTCAACACGAAGATCAAGCTGATCATGAACACCGGAGCTGCGCGAGCCGCCCGCGCGAACGAACTGCAGAGTGGCGAACGAGGACTCAGGTCCATCGACCAGGTTGCGCAGATGCTGCGGGTGAGCGGCGCCGGGTTCACGTATCAGATGATCGGCCCGGTACGGCTGAACGGAACCAGTCTCAGCGCGACCCTGCAGATGTCACTGGTCGGCAATGGATCGCGGTATCGCCAGCTCACCTGGGTGTGGAGCGGGAACAAGTGGAAGCTTTCCGATCGGAGCGTCTGCGATGTCGCCGCGTATGCATTGATCCCGTGCTCGGTGTGAATCGGCATCCGGACATGAGGTGGAGTGAGGTGACCGGATCCGTTCGCAGATCGCTCACGGCGTTGCTCCTCGTGGCGGCCGTCGTGCTCACGGGTGTAGCGTGCTCGTCGACAGACGAGCAGTTCACCGCTCCGGTGCAGATCAACCTCCCCGACGGCCGACAGGTGACCGTCGACGGCACACCGAAGCGGATCGTGACGCTCGGCGGTCAATGGACTGATGTCGCGCTCTCGTTCGGGGTCGTCCCCGTCGGCTACTACGACTCGCTGAAGCAGCAGACGGGCAGCGCGCCGCCGTGGTTCGGGGACCGACTGGCGGACTCGACTCCGATCGAGCTCGAAGGGGATGTCGTCGGCGCCGTTGCCGCACTCGAACCCGACCTGATCCTGGCTCCCGGATTCGCGTCGATGTCGGGCAGCTTCGAGAATCTGTCCAAGCTCGCGCCGACCATCGACAAGATCAGCGGCCAGCAGGTCGATCCGTGGGAGGACATGGTCACCCTGATGGGCACCATCCTGCATCAGCCGGACAAGGCCACGGAGATCATCGCCGGGGTGACGGCGAAAGTCCACGAGATCACCACCGAGTTCCCCGGACTGCGTGGCAAGACCTACTCGTTCGCCTATCTGTATGGATCGGACCAGATCTCGGTTCTCGGCGATGCATCGGACGGTGCTGCGAAGCTCTTCACATCGTTGGGCCTGACCATGGCGCCGCAATTGATCCGACAGTCGTCGCGGGCGGGACAGCCCCGCTTTCAGGTCAGTACCGAGAACATCCCGATGCTCAGCTCCGATCTGTTGGTGATGGCAGCGCAGACACCCGCTCTGCAGGAGCGCATGGAGGCTCTGCCCGGGTACCGGAATCTCCGCTCGGTGAGAACCGGTGCTGTGGCGATGATGTCGACCGTACAGATCAACGGAGTGAATGAGCCGTCACCCAACTCGATTCCGTACGCCTTCGAGCAGATGAGGCCCGCACTGGCAGCGGCCAGCCAATCCTGACCGCGATGCGCGGCGTCGTAGGACACGATCGGTGAAGAACTGGACCCGGTCGGCGCGATTCTGGACCCGATCGACGAGAAACTGGGCACGATCGGCGTGAAAGGGGCGTCAGCCCAACGACTCCCGCAGCGCCGCCTTGTCGATCTTGCCGACGGCGGTGACGGGTAGTCCGGGAACCACCACGAGCGAGTCGGGCAGTTTGAACGACGCCAACCCTCGGTCGGTGAGGAAGGCGCGTACCTGCGGCAGCGCGAGTTCCTCGTCGCGCGGATGCTCGTGCGACAACACCACCGCTGCGCAGATCCGTTCTCCCAGTGAGTCATCCGGTAGTCCGATCACGGCGGCCGCGCGGATCGACGGATGCGCCAGGAGATTCTCCTCGACGTCGTCGGCGGCGACGTTCTCGCCGGCACGCACGATGGTGTCCTTGATGCGCCCGGTGACGGCCAGATGCCCCGACGGCAGCCGGCGGACGCGGTCACCGGACCGGTAGAAGCCGTCCGGGGTGAACGATCGCGCGTTGTGGTCGTCGGCGCGGTAATACCCGCGGATCGTGTACGGGCCGCGGACGAGTAGCTCGCCGTCGACGCCATCGGGGACGTCGTCGCCGTCCTCGTCGACGACACGGACCTCGTCGTACTCCGACATCGGTGCCCCCTGTACCCGGTGGACCAGATCGCGCGGGTCGTCGAGGCGGGTGTAGCAGATCAGGCCCTCGGCCATGCCGAACACCTGCTGCACGACGTCCCCGAGCGCGGCATCGAGGGCGACCGCATCGGGTTCGGCGAGTTTGGCGCCACCGACCTGCAGCAGCCGCAGCGATGAGATGTCGGCGGGTTCCCATTCGGTTGCGGCGCACCATACCTGGGCGAGGGCGGGTACAAGCGCGGTGGCGGTGATCCGATGCTGCTCGATGAGGTCGAAGGTGTTGTCGGGGCTGGGGTCATCGGTCACGATCGTGTGCCCGCTGGCCCACATGATGCCGAGCATGCCCGGGCAGCACAGGGGAAAGTTGTGGGCACCGGGCAGCGCGACGAGGTAGGTGTCGTCGGCGGTGAACCCGGCGATCTCGGCCGACCGTCGTGCGTTGAAGGCGTAGTCGTTGTGGGTACGCGCGATGAGTTTCGGCAGGCCGGTCGTGCCACCCGAGATGAGGAACAGCGCCGGCGTGTCCGGGTCGGTGTCGGTGGCGGCAGGGAGTCCGGTCTCCGCCGGATCCGCGTCGGGCAGCGGCTGATGTGTCCCGGGGTCACCGGCGACGAAGACGCTGCGCACCTCCGCAATCCGCGACTGCAACTCGGCGGCCAACTCACGATGGTCGTAACCGCGCCGACCGTCCTCGGTGACGTAGGCGACGGCGCCCGACCCTGCGGCCAGATGCGCGATCTCGGCGATGCGGTGGGCGGGCAGCGTCATCACCGGGACGATCCCGGCTCGTAACAGGCCGAAGAAGGTGATCACGAACTCCGCGGAATTGTGTTGCTGCAGGATCACCCGGCTGCCCGGGACGAGACCGGCGGCGACGAAACCGGCCGCCCGACGTCTCACCCGATCGTGCAGTTCGGCGAACGTGAGGGTCGTCGGCCCGTCGATGGACGCGTCGGTCAGCCCCGGAGCGTCGGGTCGTCGCGTCGCGGCCCGCTCGAGAAGGTGCCACAGCGGGGCCTCGGCGAAGATGCCGGCGTCCCGGTACCTCGCGGCGGCGTCGGCCGGATGTGGGCGGAAGCCCTCGGCGAGGTCGTCGACGACGTCACTCATGGATGTATTCAAACACATGGGCCGTTAGGGCAACCTAAGTCACAACAGGTGTTCTGTGCTACTCCGCGCCGGTAGATTAGCCTGGCCTAAGGCATTCCTGCCCGAGGTGTTGTCCTCTGGTCGAACCACAAGGAGGTCCGGGTCATGTCGTTGACCGTCGACTCGACCCCCACCGGGGATCGCCACAGATCCGGTGACATCACCGGTCATCCGGCGCAGATCTGCGCGGCGTGGGCGGACTCAGGCGGGGTCGCCGAGTACGTCGTCTACGAACGTGCTGGTCGATGGGTGTTTGCTGCAGGTGTCGCGGCACGCATCGTGCTCACCGCCCAGACGGTGGAGGTCACCGACGCCGACGGCACGCGAACCACGCGCCCGTGGAGCGGAGACCCGTCCGACGCTCTCGCCGATGCGCTGGCCGCACTGTCCTCACCGGAGTGGCGGGTGTACGGCTGGGTCGGTTTCGACTACTGCGCGCCGCATCACGACCTCGCCGATCGCGTCGCCGACGACACGATCCTCGCCCACCTGATCATCCCCGAGTTCGAGGCGACCGTGGACGCCGACGGCATCGACACCGGAACCGCGGGCCCGGACGTCGCGCAGCGACTGCAGGACCTGGCGTCGTCGACCACCCCGGACACGGAACCCTCGCCGATCGAGATCCGGACCGATCCGGACGACTATCGCGGTCGGGTCGCGCGGGCCGTCGGCGAGATCGCCGCGGGGCGCTACCAGAAGGTCATCATGTCCCGCCGCGTCGACATCCCGTTCGCCGTCGACCTGCCCGCCACCTATGCACGTGGACGTCTCGAGAACAATCCCGCACGGTCCTACCTCCTGAGGCTCGGCGGGCTGTCGGCGGCCGGGTTCAGTCCCGAGCTCGTCGTCGCCGTCGACATCGACGGCACCGTCGTGACCGAGCCACTGGCCGGCACACGCGCACTCGGACGGTCGGCGGAACTCGACGCCGCGGCGGCCGTCGAGCTGCTCAGCGACGCCAAGGAGATCGCCGAGCACGCGATGTCGGTGCGGGCGTGCTTCGACGAGATCGAGTCGGTCTCGTTGCCGGGCACGACCGCGGTGAGTGAGTTCATGGTGATCCGGGAGCGTGGCAGCGTCCAGCACCTGGCGTCGACGGTGCGCGGTGAACTGCGGCCTGACGCGGGCCCGTGGCAGGCGCTGACCGTCCTCTTTCCGTCGATCACCGCGTCCGGCATTCCGAAGGCGGCCGCGCTCGACGCCATCTACCGTCTGGAACCGGACCGCCGCGGGCTGTACTCCGGGGCCGTGGTGACCGCCACCTCTGCGGGCGAACTCGAGGCCACCCTGGCGCTCCGCACGATCTTCGACTCCGACGACGGGGCGTGGCTGCGCGCCGGTGCGGGGGTCGTCGGGCAGTCCGACCCCGACCGCGAGTTCGAGGAGACCTGCGAGAAGCTGGCCAGCGTGGCGCCCCACGTGATGCGCCGGCGCGGGTCGTGACCGCCGACCGCATCCCCGCCCGCCATCCCGACAGAGCATCAGAGACCACAGCGTCAGAGACCACAGCGTCAGAGACCACAGCGTCAGAGACCAGAGACAGAGAGGAGTCCGCATCGATGAACGCCGAACACGAGGTCCGGCAGGCCATCGCATCGGCCCTCGGTGTCGACGCCGACGAGATCGGTGAGGACGCCGACCTCATCGAACTCGGCCTCGACTCGATCCGCATGATGAAGATCGCCGGCGGCTGGCGCAAGCGCGGTCATCGGCTCAACTTCGCTCAGCTGGCCGCCTCGCCGACAGTGGACGCGTGGGCGACGATGCTCGCGGCGACCGCGCCGGCCGTTGCCTCGCCGAGCGACCCGCGTGAGTCCGACGCCGGTGAGTCCGCCACTCCCGAGTCCGCCACTCCCGAGTCCGCAGCCCCAGAGTCCGCAGCCCCAGAGCACGACACCCCGGCACCCGTCGACGCCTCGACACACACCACACCCGCCGCCGACGACCCGTTCCCGCTGGCCCCGATGCAGCACGCCTACTGGATCGGCCGGACCGACGCCGCCGACCTCGGGAACGTTGCCGCGCACCTCTACGTCGAGTTCGACGGCGCGGGACTCGAACCCGACCGTCTCCATGCGGCGGTGACCGCGCTCGTCGCCCGGCACCCGATGCTGCGGGCGCGGTTCCTGCCCGACGGCACCCAGCAGATCCTCGCGCGCCCGGCACGCGACCCGTTCTCGGTCCAGGATCTGCGTGACCGGACCGCCGACGACGCAGACCGTGCTCTCGACGCCACCCGCGATCGCACCAGCCATCAGAAGATGGATGTCGCGTCGGGGCAGGTCATCGACATCACGCTGAGCCTGCTGCCGGCGGGGCGACACCGGCTCCACGTCGACGTCGACATGCTGGTCGCCGATGCGATGAGCTACCGCATGCTGCTGGCCGATCTCGTCGCCCTCTACGACGGCGACGAGCTCGACCGTCTCGACGTCACCTATCGCGACTACCTGCAGCGGCGTGCCGAGGACCCGGACCCGGCTCACGACCGCGATCGCGACTGGTGGGCCGGGCGTCTTGACGACCTGCCCGCCGGCCCTGCGCTGCCGACGCGACCGGACCTGCGCGCCGACGACGCGAACCGCGTTGTCCGGCACCATTACTGGCTCGACGCCGACGCCAAGGAGGAGCTGCTGGCGGCGGCCCACGAGCGTGGCGTCACCCCGGCCATCGCGCTGGCGGCAGTGTTCGCCTCGACACTCGGAGCGTGGTCGGCCGACGACCGCTTCCTGCTCAACGTGCCCCTCTTCCATCGGGAGCCCGTGCATCCCGACATCGACCGGGTGTCCGGCGACTTCAGCTCGTCGATCCTCATCGACGTCGACACCCGGCATGCCGACTCGGTGCTCGGCCTGACCCGGTCGATGCAGAAGACGATGCACGAGAACGGCTCCCACTCCGCGTACGGCGCACTCGAGGTGCTCCGCGACCTCGGACGTGCCCGCGGGGAGCAGGTGCTCGCCCCGGTCGTCTACACCAGCGCACTCGGATTGGGAGAGCTGTTCTCCGAGAATGTGCTCGAGCGACTCGGCGATCCGTCCTGGATCGTCTCGCAGGGGCCGCAGGTGATGCTCGACGCCCAGGTGACCGAGGTCCGCGGCGGGCTGCTCCTGAACTGGGATGTGCGCGAGGCGGTGTTCCCGGACGGAGTGGTGGACGCGATGTTCGCCCACTACGTCGCGGCCATCGAGCGCCTGCGCACCGGCGACGCCGGATGGATGGCGACCTCCGCACCGTCGCTGCCGGCGGATCAGCACGCGGTACGACAGCGGGTCAACGACACCGCCGGGCCCACCAGTGAACGCGTGTTGCACCAGGAGTTCTTCTCCCGCGCCATCTCCGAACCCGAACGCACAGCACTGATCTGGCGCGACGGCGAGCTGACCTACGGCGAACTCGCGCGCCGCGCGCTGACCGTCGCGGGGGCGCTCCGGTCGGCCGGTGTCCTGCCCGGGGATGCGGTCGCCGTCTCGCTGCCCAAGGGACCGGATCAGGTCGTGGCGACCCTCGGCGTCGTGGCGACCGGTGCCATCTGGGTGCCCATCGCGCACGATCATCCACCGCGACGGCGGGCCATGATCCTCGACACCGGCGATATCCGGGTCGTCCTGGGCGAGGGGCGTGCCCTCGACGAGCTGCCGGACGGCGTCGCCGGACTCGACCTCGCGAGCGCGCTCGACCACCGCACCTCGTTCACCGAAGCCGTGCTGCCGCCGCGCGAGTCGATCGCCTACATCCTCTTCACATCCGGCTCGACCGGGACCCCGAAGGGAGTCGAGGTCTCCCACCGGGCGGCCATGAACACCATCGACGACATCAACGACCGGTTCGGCGTCGGCCCTGCCGACCGGACACTCACCGTCGCGGCGCTGGAGTTCGACATCTCGGTCTACGACATCTTCGGCATCTTCAGTGCCGGCGGTGCGGTGATCGCGGTGGCCGCCGACGACGCTCGCGATCCCTCCGCCTGGCTCGACCTGCTGGCCCGGCACGGTGCATCGGTGCTCACCTGCGTCCCGAGCGCCCTCGACATGCTGCTGACCGTCGCCGAGTCCGCGCACGCGACCGGCGATGGGGCCCGCCTGGACTCACTGCGCGCGGTGCTGCTCGGTGGCGACTGGGTGGGCGTCGACCTGCCGCGCCGGCTGCATGCGCTCGCGCCCGCCGCCCGGTTCGCCGGCCTCGGCGGAGCCACCGAGTTCGCCATCCACGGCACCGTGTGCGAGGTCGTCGATCCGCCCGCCCACTGGACGTCCGTCCCGTTCGGCACCCCGCTGCGCAACGTCGAATGCCGCGTGGTGGATTCGTCGGATCGGGACCGGCCCGACTGGGTGACCGGGGAGTTGTGGGTGGGAGGAGCCGGCGTAGCACACGGCTACCGCAACGACCCCGATCGCACGGCCGAACGCTTCGTCGAACGGGAGGGGCGTCGCTGGTACCGCACCGGTGACCTGGCGCGCTACTGGCCGGACGGCACCATCGAGTTCCTCGGCCGCGCCGACCACCAGGTCAAGGTGCGCGGCTTCCGCGTCGAACTCGGCGAGGTCGAGGGCGCACTGCGTGCGGTGGGCGGGGTCCGTCACGCCGTGGCGACCCTGACCGGCACACCCGGCGGCCCGCGCGCACTCGCCGCGGTCGTCGCCACCGGTGAATCAGCCACGGGCCGGCAGGCCGCCCCGACGGCGGACCGCCTTCTCGACGACCTCCGAGACCTGTTGCCCGGATACATGATCCCCTCCCGGCTCGAGGTCGTCGACCATCTCCCGCTGACCTCCAACGGCAAGCTCGATCGCACGGAGATCGCCCGGATGGTGGCCGCCTCCGGCTCGGACGACCACCCCGGAAGTCGGCGGGTCGAGCCCGACGGCGACCTCGAACGGGCGCTGCTGTCCATCGTCGCGGACGTGCTGCGCGCCGACGAGAGACACCTCGGCGTGACCGACGACTTCTTCGCGGTCGGTGGGGATTCCGTGCTCGCCACCACCGTGGTCGCCCGCGTGCGCGAATGGCTCGACGCGCCGCAGGTCGGTGTCGTCGACATCTTCGCCGCGCGAACCGTGCGCGATCTCGCCCGCCGGATCGACGCCGCCGACGAGCGGCCGGGACGGCTCGACCAGGTGGCCGCACTCTATCTGGAGGTCGCGGCCATGGACGACGAGCAACTGTCGGAGTCACTCGGATGACCGCACCGCCGACCGGCACCCTCCTGATCATCGGCGCCGGCCCGAAAGCCCTTGCGGTGGCGGCCAAGGCGAAGGTGTGCCGCGACCTCGGGATGCCGGCGCCGCACGTGAGGGTGATCGAGGCCCACGCCGTCGGTGCCAACTGGCAGTCGATCGGCGGATGGACCGATGGCCGCCACCGGCTCGGGACCAGCCCGGAGAAGGACATCGGTTTCCCGTACCGCTCGGCGTTCGCGGGACGGGGAGGCAAGGACGCGGCCGGCGGTGACCTCAACGCCGAGATCTCCCGCCGCATGCTGGACTACAGCTGGATGTCCTTCCTCGTCGAGCACCAGACCTATGCCGAATGGATCGACCGCGGCCGACCCAATCCGCACCATCACGTGTGGGCGCGCTATCTGCAGTGGGTGGCGACCCGCATCGATCTCGACGTCGTGAACGGCACGGTCCGTGCGGTGTCCACGGACGACGAGACCTGGAGTCTCGACGTCGTCGCCACCGACGGCACGAGCAGCGAGATCGTCGGAGACGCACTGATGATCACCGGGCCGGGCGCCAGCGAGACGGCGTTGCTCGACGACGAACGCGTGCTGTCCATCGCGTCCTTCTGGGATCGTGTGTCCCGCCGTGACCTCCCGGTCGCCTCGCGTGCGGCGGTGATCGGTGGTGGAGAGACCGCCGGTTCAGCGCTCGACGAACTCGCCCGCCACGAGGTCATGACGGTGTCGGTCATCTCGCCGGGCGCCACCATCTACACGCGCGGCGAGAGTTACTTCGAGAACGCCATGTTCAGCGATCCGACCGGCTGGGCCAACATCTCCCCGGACGAACGCCGCGAGGTGATCCGTCGCACCGACCGCGGCGTGTTCTCCGTCCGGGTGCAGGAGAACCTGCTGGGTGACAATCGAATTCACCACCTGCAGGGTCGCGTGGTGGCCGCGCGCCGGGCCGGTGAGATGATCGCGGTCACCTTGCACAATCCGGGGCGGCCCTCCGCGACACACACATTCGACCTGGTCGTCGACGCGACCGGTGGCCAGCCGCTGTGGTTCCTGGACCTGTTCACCGACGACGCCGCGGATCTCCTCGAACTCACCCTCGGCTGGCCGCCGACACTCGAACGCGTCGAATCGGTGATCGGACACGATCTCGCGGTCACCGGGTTGACGCCGACGTTGTTCCTGCCCAACCTCGCCGGTTTCGCGCAGGGTCCGGGGTTCCCGAACCTCAGCTGTCTCGGCGAGCTGTCGAACCGCATCTTGCGGATCTCGACCCGTCGGCGCCGCGACAGCCGAGCGACGAACTCCGTCGGAGAGGCCGGCTGATGCGCCGCTCAGAGTCCGTGCGGGACATCCTCGGCGGTACGCCCCAGGATGTGCAGCGCGATCCGACGGTCCGGGCGGACATCGAACTCACCCACGTCGGTCCACCCACGCTTGAGCAGCGCCCGGCGCATCCGTGCATTGCGCGCATCCGGCTCGAGAACCACACGGCGACATCGTGGTTCGGCATCGAACACCGCGGTGGCGAGATCGGCCATGAATCCCGACATCACGCCTTTGCCGGTCATCGCAGGGTCCGCGGTCGCGACGTGCAGGCCCATGTCGTGCGGGTCCACCGGATAGAGTCGGGCGATCTCGTCGCGCGCCGGGCGGTACAGCTCGATGTAGGCGACGTCGGTGCCGTCGAGGGACACGATGAGCGGACGCGAGTAGTCGCCGGACAGTCGGTGCGCCGCGTCGGCACGCCACCGCTCCTCCGGCCACTCCTGCTCCCAGGTCTGCGCCAGATGTGGCCGGGCGAACCACGACACCAGCATCGCGGGGTCTCGGTCCGGGTCGACCGCACGCACCGCGAAGCGTCCGACCGCAGCCGGCACCACCGGTGGTCCCGCCGCCGCGACTTCGGCTGGGACGTCGGTGATCTCACGACCGATCTCGTACTGATCGCTCGACGCTGTGTCGGCGGAATCCATGCCGGAGCACTCCGTTCGGTCTCAATGATGGGTTCGGTCTCGATGATGGCCTCACGCCAGGCTAACCCATGCCCCGGTCACCCCAGCCCACTCCCGGAGACGACGACATGACGCAGAAGCAGGACAGCCCGACCCGACCCGCACTCGGTGCGCTCCGACAGTTCCACCAGCCGCTACGCCCGGACCTTCCTCCGCTGCTCGTCTTCCCGCATGCCGGCAGCGGTGCCTCGGCCTACCGCGCGCTCTCGGAGGTGTTCAGCAGACAGTTCACCGTGCTGATCATGCAGTATCCGGGGCGTCAGGACCGGATGCGTGAGACTGCGGCCGGCGACCTGGGCGACCTCGCCGACGAGGCCGTGCGTCACTACGTGAGCCGACCGGACGCCACGACCGCACCGCTCACGGTGTTCGGCCACAGCCTCGGCGCGCTCGTCGGCTTCGAGTTCGTCCGGCGGGCCGAGGACCGGTCGGTGCCCCTCACCGGGCTCGTCGTCTCCGCCGCGACCGCACCGAGCCGGGTGGCCGATCTACCGCCGCATCCGACCGACGACGAGGGCCTGATGGCTCACCTCTCGGTTCTCGACGGAACCGGCACCGGTGTGATGGGCAGCGAGGCGGTGATGCGGATGGCGCTGCCGGTGTTGCGCGCCGACTACCAGGCGTTCGACGGCTACCGCTGCGCGCCGGACGTCCGCATCGCCACGCCCATCACGGTCATCGGCGGCGCCGACGACCCGGTCATCAAACCGCACGATCTGCACACCTGGTCGGCACACGCCGAGGACGTCACGGTGAGCGTGTTCGACGGCGGACACTTCTACCTGCACGAGAGCGGACCGGAGATCCTCGAGGTGCTCACCGAGGCGCGCGATGCCGGGCGCACGGATCAGGTGCACCGATGACTCCCGGTGTCGAGTCCGTGGTGATCGCCGGGATGGCCGTGGAGGCGCCCGGCGGCATCGAGACGCCCGAGGACTACTTCGCCGCCCTCGCCGACGGCGTGGAACTGATCGAATCCTTTCCCCGCGACCGTGATTGGCCGGTCGACCAGGTGCTCGCGCTCGGTGGGCTCGAGGGCTGGGGATCGGTGCCGGACGCGGGCGGATTCCTGCGTGGTGCCGCCGAGTTCGACCCCTTGTTCTTCGGGATCAGTCCGCGAGAGGCGGTCGCGATGGACCCTCAGCAGCGGGTCGCGATGCGGGTGGCCTGGCGCGCCCTGGAGAACGCGGGCATCAATCCCGCGTCCCTCGGCGACGAGGAGGTCGGCGTGTACATGGGGGCATCGATCGCCGAGTACGGTCCGCGCGCGGCCGCCGTCAACGAGTACTCCGGGCATCGGATCGCCGGTACCGCCCTGGGGGCCGTCGCCGGACGGATCTCGCACTCCCTGGGCCTGATCGGGCCGTCGATGACCGTGGACACCGCATGCGCATCATCGCTGACCGCACTGCATCTCGCCGCGGCCGCCATCCGGTCCGGCGACTGCGAATGGGCGCTGGCCGGTGGGGTCTGCGTCATGGGATCGCCGGCCGCATTCGTCGAGTTCGCCAAGAACAACGGACTCGCCACCGACGGGCACCTGCGGTCCTACAGTGCGTCGGCGACGGGCACCCTCTGGGGTGAGGGCGCGGGCGTGGTCGTCGTCGAACCCGAGGGTCGGGCCCGGCGACTCGGCCACCGCATCCTCGGAACCGTTCTCGCCAGCCGCGTCAACCACAACGGGCGGGGGGCACCGATTGTCGTGCCGAGCGCGGCGGCCCAGCAGCGACTCGTGGAACGCACCATCGCCGCCGCCGGGATCTGCCCGGCGGATGTCGATGTCGTCGAGGGACACGGGACCGGCACCCCGCTCGGCGACCCGATGGAGCTCGAGGCGCTGCAGAACACCTACGGGGCGTCGCGGCCCGCCGACGACCCGGTTCTGCTCGGATCGGTGAAATCCAATGCGGGACATGCCCAGGCGGCCGCCGGGATCATGGGCCTGATCAAGGTTCTGCTCTGCGGGGCCAACGGGGTCACGGTACCCAGCCTGTTCGCCGACGACCCGACCGACCGACTCGACTGGGGCCGTGGCGCACTGCGCCTGTCCACCGAGCGTCGCGCGTGGGCCCCGCGAGGTGGGCACCGGTACGCGGCGGTGTCGAGTTTCGGTGTGTCGGGGACCAACGCCCACGCCATCATCGGCATGCCCGTCGACGCCGGCGCAACAGTCGGTGACAGTGCAGCACTCGATGCAGCACTCAATGACAGCGCAGGGAGCGAGGTCGCCCATGTCTGACCACGCCGGCACCATCCCCGACGCCGCCGCTTCGACGTCCGGGCCCCGTCTTCCCGACGGACGTGTCCCGATCCTGATCTCCTCGGACACCGCCGAACTCGTCGTCGAAGAAGCGGCCGCGATCAGGGACTGGGTGCGCGCGCACCCTGAGGTCGACCCGGCCCGCGTCGGTGCGCATCTCCTGCGGACCCGACCGGCCCGCCGCCACCGCGCGCTTGTCACCGCCGTCGACCACGCCCAGCTCGCCGACGCGCTCGACGCCCTCGCCGCGGGGCGCGTGCACCCCGACGTCGTGCGGGGAGCCGGCGCGGCCACACCCCGCCGGATCGCCTACACCTACCCGGGCCAGGGCAGTCAGCGTCCCGGGATGGGGGCCTCGTATTACCGGTTGTCCGAACACTATCGACGCGAGGTCGACGCGTGCCACGTGCAGTCGATGCGGCTGTTCGGCGCGTCCCCCCGCGACTACGTGCTGGGCGAACTCGATGCCGATGATCCGTCCGCGACCGACGTCCGGACCGTTCAGCCGGCACTGTTCATGCAGATGGCGGGTCTCACCGCGATGTGGGATGCGGCGGGCGCCACCCCCGCACTGACCGTGGGACATTCGCAGGGCGAGATCGCGGCCGCCTATCGCAGCGGCGCGATGACCCTGTCCGACGCGCTGACCATCGTCACCATCCGTGCGCGTCTCGTCCACGAGTTGTCGCCGCGCGGGCACACGATGGCCGTCGTCGGGATCGACGTCGACGAGTGCGAGGACATGCTCGCGCGGAACTCGGGATGGGCGCAGCTGTCCGTGGTCAACTCGGCCCACATCCTGTGCATCTCGGGCAAGCGCGAGGCCGTCCTCGGCATGGTGGACACGCTGAGTGCGCAGGGCACGTTCGCCAAGGAGATCCGCGTCGAGTACCCGGCGCACACCAGCATCGTCAGCGAATACCAACCGGCGTTCCTCGACGCGCTGGGCACCTACCTGGAGAACGAGTCGATGCTCGCGGGGACGATGCCGTGCATCGGTGCCACCCTGGGCGGTGCTGTCGACGAGACGATGTCGTTGGGCGACTACTGGTTCTGGAATCTGCGCAACCGGGTCCGCTTCGACAAGGCGATGGCCGACGCCGTCGTCAGCCATCGCGCGGACTTCTTCATCGAGATGTCCGAACATCCGACGCTCCTGCTGGCCATGGGGGAGACCCTCTCCGACGTCGACGAGGCCGGCCTCGCCGCGCGCCCGGTGATCGGCACGTCCCGACGCGATGCCGCCGGGCTCGAGGAGTTCACCCGCAACGTCGCCGCCGTGGCGGTCGCCGACAGCGGATTCCGCTGGGACGCACTACTACCCGCCGACACCGCGGTCGGCATACCCGAAGCGCCACTGAGAGGGTTCCCCAACACCGTCATGCGTCGGGTCCATCTGTGGGCCGATCGTGAGGCGGGCCGCGACGACGAGGTCAACGCCCCGGGCTGGGCGGCACGACAGGCCGGGAACGCGGTGCATCGGCTGGTCGAGACGTGGCGACCGTGCAAGCGTCGGAGTCTGTTGCCGCCGAGGCGGATCGCGGTCCTCGACCCGACCGGACAGTGCGCCGACCTGGCGCGCGAGATCGAGGCGGCAGCGCAGCATCAGGGTACCTCGGCGGTCGTCGTCGGCGCGGGTGATCAGCCCGTGGAGGCCGACGCCGCGGTCCTGCTGATGGGGCCCTCGGGAACGAAACCCGATGGTGCGCAGGAGCATCTGGCCGACATCCTCGTCGACGGACGATGGCGTGGCGGACTCGATCCGATCCCCGCGCAGTTCTGGTGGGTGACCGTCGGTGGTGAGCGGGTCGTCGGCGCGGACCCGACGCCGGACCTCGTGCATGCCGCGCTCACCTCGGCGCTGCGCTGCGCGGCCGCCGACCATCCGTCCGTGCGGTTCCGGCATCTCGACCTGGATCCCGCGTCCGAGGGCGATCCCGGCGCCGACGTGGTCACCGCTGTGCACGTCGCCGACGAGCCCGAGCTCGCGGTGCGCGACGGTGCGCTGTACGTCAAGCGGCTCGAGCAGGCCGACTCCGGCGAGGCGGCCGGTGGCGACGTCGGCGGCGATATCGGTCGGGAGGCGGCACCGGATCTGACCCATGTCCTCATCACCGGCGGCACCGGCAAACTCGGACTCGAGTTCGCCGACCACCTGGCCGCGTCGGGCGCCGGACGGATCACCCTGGTCAGCCGCTCCGGCGGCACCGCCGACGTCACCCGCCGCATCGAGGCGCTGCGCCGACGGCACGACACCGTCGTCGAGGTGGCGCGCTGCGACATCGGCGACGAGGGCGCACTCGCCGGCCTCGCCGCTGCGCTGCCCGAGCCGGTGACCCTCGTACTGCATGCCGCCGTCAACTACGTCGCGGCACCCGCCGGTGACATCACCCGCGCCGACCTCGACGACGCGGTGCGGGCCAAAGTGACCGGTCTGCGGTCGGTGCTCGCGGCGATCCCGACCGCCGACGACGTCCGCGTGCTGCTCTGTTCGTCGCTGGCGGCGACGCTGGGCGGGCGCGACCAGGCGCTCTACGCGCTCGGCAACCGGATGCTCGACGTCATCGCGGCCGAACTCCGGGCCGACGGAACCCGGGCGGCCTCCATCCAGTGGGGCCTCTGGCGGGTGCAGGGGCCACTCGACGACGCCGGTGTCGCGCGGGTGCAGGGCGCCGGGGTCGTGCCGATGACACCGTCGTCGGCGCTGACGGTGGGGTTGAGCGATCTGTCGGCGGACAGCATCGTGGTGTCGGCGGACTTCGCCGAGCTGCGCGACGTGCTCGCCCTGCTCGGTTCCCAGCGCCTGCTCGCCGACATCCCGGACGACCCTCACCCCGCAGTCGTCACGGCCGCCCCGGCGCCGCCCGCGGAGGTCACGGCGACGTTGTACGCAGATGCCGGGCCGGCCAGTTCCGTGTCCACCGCGGCGGGGGCAGGAGATGCCGCGGGTTCGGCCTCGCCCCGACCGACGACATCCGTCGCAGATCTGCTGCGATCCGAGCTCGCGCTGACGATGGGTCTCGACCCGGCCCAGGTCGATCTCGACCCGGACCTTCCGCTCGTCGCACTCGGACTCGACTCCCTGCAGACGCTGGACTTGCGCAAACGCGTCAAGACCGTCCTCGACCAGGACCTTCCGATCGAGGCGATCCTCGGTGGCGCGACGTTGCGCGAGGTCGTCGAGATGATGGGGTGACGGCCACACCATCCGATCAAGTAAGGTCACACTAAATGACAGTGCACCCGGCTCTCGGGGGGAGCCGACGATCAAGCGCTGTCGCCGACTAAGGGGAGCCCATCATGTCGCCTGACTATGACGACACCGACACCGGTCCGATCGGATCGCGCGCCTACTCCGCGTCGACGCCGGAGTCCGACGACAGCGAGCCCACCCGCGGTGACCAGCGCGCCACTCGCGGCGGCGATGGGGTCAGCTGGCCGACCGTACTCATGGCCGGCGGCATCTCGGCCATCATCTCCGCACTCGTCGTGACCATCGGCGTCGTCGGTCTGCTGCTCTCCGACATCGGGCGCGACAACAACGCGTCGTCGAACACCCAACCGACCGTGGTGAACCTCGGATCGGCGCAGAGTCAGGTCCCACAGGCCGGCGCACCGCAGGCCGCACCGCGGGCAACGGCCCCCGGCGCTCCGGCAGTCGGCGAACCGGCCGGGCCCCCCGGCGAGGGCAGCAGCGCGGATCTCCCGGCCGGCGGAGCCTCCGGGGGCGGACTCGCACCCGGGGCCGCACCCCAACCCGCGCCCGAGGTCCCGGCCGCACCCCAGCAGACTCAGCAGACCCAGCAGCAGACGCAGACCCCGACGTCGCGACCGACACCGACCGTCGGACAGCTGCAGGGTGATCTGAACTCACTCGTCGGTGGCGGTTCGACAGCGCAGAAGGGGCAGCGGCTCGAGGGCGGCCAGCGCGCCGCCACCCAGGCGCAGCCGATCGTGCTGCTGCTCCAGCGCTTCAAGCCGCTCGGCTTCACCTATCGCGTCGTCGGCCCGGTCAGCGTCAACGGCAACACCGCCAAGGCCACCCTCGAACTCCGGTCGCCCGGCTACCAGCCGGCCCGGATGCCGGTGTACTGGGTCTGGAAGGACGGCCAGTGGAAGCTGTCCAACCGTTCCATCTGCGACATCGGGTCCTACGCGCAGATCCCCTGCAGCCTCTGACCGACGTGGGTTGGTTAGGTTTACCTCTGTAGACTGGCACCCATGTCTGACGAGCTGACGCGGCGGAAGAAAGAGCTGCTCCGGCAGCGCCTCGAGGCGGGTGGGCTCGCCCGCTCGGCCACCGCCGAGGCGCCCCGCCCGATCACCCGACCGGACGGCGCGACGAGCGATCTCTCACCGGCACAGAGGCGCCTCTGGTTCGTCTCACATCGCGACCCGCAGGACACCACCCTCAACGTCGGCGTCGCCTACCGACTCGACGGACCGCTGGCACCCGACCGTCTGCGGTCGGCGTTCGAGGCCGTCGTCGCCCGTCACGAGATCCTGCGCACCACTTACGAACTCGACCCCACCGGTGAGCCGCGGGCGCGACACCACGCGACCGGCCACATCGACTGGCGAGACCTCGACATCAGTGACCTCGCGCCTCGCAGCCGCGATCGACGCCTCCAAGTGCTCGCACGACGCGAGTTCGGGACCCCGTTCGACCTGACCACCCACCTCCCGCTGCGCCTGCTGCTCGTCCGCGTCGCCGACGACGCCCATGTCCTGATGCTCACCGTCCATCACATCGCCTGGGACGACGAGTCCTGGGCCGTGCTGTTCGGCGAGATCAACCGCCGCTACAACGACGACGCCGGGGCCGAACTCCCCACTCTGCCAGGACAGTACGTCGACATCCCGTCAGCCACGGACGACACTGTCGCCGACGACCTGGCGTTCTGGCGTGACGAGCTCACGCCCATCCCGGAACCGCTCGGGTTGCCGACGTCGCGGCGCCCGGCCACCGGACCGCGGATCAGCGCACGGCTGCGTCGCGAGGTCCCGGCCGATCTGACGGCGGCCGTCGACGCCGCCTCGCGACGACTCTCGGTGAGTCCCTTCACCATCCACGCTGCGATCGTCGACCTGCTCGTCCACCGACTCACCGGCGCCACCGATTTCACCGTGGCCGTTCCGGTCACACATCGCCCGGCCGACGCCGCGGAGCTCATCGGCTACTTCGGCAACACGGTCCTCCCGCGCACGCGTCTGTCCGCCTCCGACACCTTTGACCAACTGGTGGCGGCCGCAGGTGAGCGGATCGTCACGGCCATCAGTCACCAGAACGCACCGGTCGACGTCGTGGTGGGGGCACTGAACCCGGAGCGGGGCAGCGGGACCGACGGCCTCGGCCGCATCGTGTCGGTCAGCCTCAGTGCCCGCAGCAGCGCCGACGGATTCGCCCTCGACGGGATCGGCGCGAGTCACCTCGACGACCTCGGTACCCCCAACGGTCAACTGCCCTTGGAGTTCACCGTCGTCGGAGGTCCCGCATCGGACGTCGAACCGTACATCGAACTCGAATACGACACGGCGCTCTTCGGTGCCGACGTCGCGGACGGGATCGTCGAGGCTCATCTCCACCTGCTCCGAGCCGCGACCGCGGAACCGGACCGTCCGGTGCGCGATCTCGGCCTGCTGACGCCGTCGGCTCACGATCGTGTCCTCGCCGCATCCACCGGTCGGCGGGCGGACGTGACCGACGCGACCGTCGTCGACCTGTTCGCCGCGGCCGTCGGCTCACGCCCCGACCACGAGGCAGTCGTGTCCGACGACGCGACCCTCACCTACCGGGAGCTCGACGAACGCTCGAACAGTCTCGCGCACTGGATGATCCGATCCGGCATCGGTCCTGAGACGCTCGTCGGTCTGCGGATGGCCGCCTCGGTCGGATTCGTCGTCGCCGCGCTGGCCGTCCTCAAGGCCGGTGCCGCCTATCTGCCGATCGACCCGGACTACCCGGCCGACCGCACCGACTTCCTCATCGCCGACGCCGATCCGCTCCTCGTGCTCGACGCGGATGCGCTGTCCGCCGCGGAAGGCGAGGCGGCCGACCTGGAGCCCGACGCGCCGACCGACGCCGACCGGCTCGCGCCGCTGCGGCCGGACAACCTCGCGTACATCATCTACACGTCCGGATCTACCGGCACTCCCAAAGGTGTCGCGGTGGCGCACAACGCGATCGCCGATCACCTCATCGGGTTCGGGGCCGGCGAGGTACTCGGCCCCGACGATCGCCTCGTACAGACGTCGTCGGTGAGCTTCGACGCCTCCATGTTCGAGATCTTCTGCACACTGTCCGTCGGCGCGACCCTCGTCGTACCGAAACCCGCAGCGGTACAGGACATCGCCTACATGGCGGACCTGCTGGTGCAGCAGCGGGTCACCGTGATGCACATGGTGCCGACCCTGCTCGCCACGCTGCTCATGGTCCCCGAGGTCAAGCAGTGGACCATGCTGCGGACCGTCCCGGTCGGTGGCGAGGCCTTCTCGGGCGAGGTCGCCGACTCCTTCACCGCGACCTTCGACGCAGCGCTGTCGAACAACTACGGCCCGACCGAGGCCGTCGTCGCCGCCACCCACTACCCGATCGATGCCCCGCAGGGCAATTCGATCGTCCCGATCGGCACCCCGAACACCAACGTCACCAGCTACCTGCTCGACCCCGGCCTCCACCTCGTCCCCGACGGCGTGGTCGGCGAGATCTACCTGGGCGGGCCACAACTCGCGCGCGGCTACCTCGGCCGACCGCCGCTGACCGCGACCCGGTTCGTCGCCGACCCGTTCGTGCCGGGCGGGCGCATCTACCGCACCGGCGACCTCGCGCGCCGCAACGACGACGGTCAGCTCGAGTTCGTCGGCCGGGCAGACGAACAGGTGAAGGTCCGCGGCTACCGGATCGAACTCGGCGAGGTGGAGGCCGGACTCGCCGAACACCCCGACGTCGCACACGCTCTCGTCCTGGTCGAGGCCGACGACGCCGGTGCGCGACTGGTCGCCTACGTCATCCCCGAGGATCACGCCGGCGCGGCGATCGACCTCGACGAGGTCCTGCGCTTCGCCCGCACCACCCTGCCCGGGCACATGGTGCCGTCGGCGATCGCGATGATCGACGAGGTGCCGCTGACCACCCACGGCAAGCTCGATCGTGAGGCACTGCCCATCCTGTCGACGTCGGCGGCAGACGACCGCGCCCCGCGGACACCCACCGAGAAGCGGATCGCGGGCGTCTTCGCCGGGCTGTTCGGACGCGACGACATCACCGCAGGGTCCTCGTTCTTCGACCTCGGAGGACACTCCCTGCTCGCCGCGCGACTGGTCACCACCTTGACCACCGAGTTCGGTATCGACGTGGATGTCCGCCTGCCCCTGGACAACCCGACCGTCGAGCAGCTCGCCGCGGCGGTCAATGCGGCCGTCGTCGACGAGTTCGGCATCGACCTGGACGAACTCGGCGATCTGGACGACCTGGGTGATCTGGCGGGCGACGACGGTGGGTTCGCCGGCCTCACCGTCGTCGAGCCGGCACCCGCGGCCGACGCGCCGTCGACGGGCCGGCCGCCGCTGACCCACGTCGATCGGTCCGATCCGATCCCACTGTCGTTCTCGCAGTTGGCGATGTGGTTCCAGCATCGGTTCGAGGGTCCCGGCGTCGCCGGCAACATCCCGCTCGCGTTCCGCCTCGACGGACCGCTCGACCTCGATGCGCTGCGTGCGGGGATCGGCGATGTGATCCGACGCCACGAATCGTTGCGCACCACCTTCGTCGAACGGGACGGTCTTCCGGTCGCGGTCGTCCACGACGACGTCGACGTCGATCTGACGGTGACCGCGGTGGCCGCCGACGAGACGGACGCCGCACTGGCGGAGGCCCGCGAGCACGTGTTCGACCTGTCCGTGGCACCGCTCGTCCGCGCCCGGCTGTTCCGCGTGGCCGACACCCACAACGTCCTCTCACTCGTCGTGCACCACATGGTGATCGACCACTGGTCCACCGACGTGCTCCTCGACGACCTGATCGCCGCCTACCGGTCCCGCGCCGTCGGCATCGTGCCGGAACTGCCCGCGCCGGAACTGACATACACCGATTACGCGCTGTGGCAGCATCGTGTGTTCCCGGTCGGCGCGGAATCGATCCGGCCGGGATCCGACGGATCCTCCGATGCGGACTTCGGGCGAGCACAGGTCGAGCACTGGCGTACAACCCTGGCCGGCCAGCCGGACGAGATCACCGTCGCCGCGGATCGCCCACGCCCCCAGGTACTCACCAAGGACGGCGTCCTCGCCGACCTCACCGTGCCCGCGTCGGTGCGCAGGCGCCTGCGGTCCGTGTCCGACGAGTGCGGCGCCACCGAGTTCATGACGGTCACAGCCGCACTCTCCGGCCTGCTGAGCAGGCTCGGCGGAGGCGACGACATCGCGATCGGTACACCGGCGGCAGGCCGCCTCGACCCCGGCACGGAGACACTCGTCGGTCTGTTCGCGAACATGGTCGCCCTGCGCACCCGGACCGACGGGTCGCCGACCGTGCGCACGCTGATCCGGCGGACGCGTGACGTCGTCCTCGACGCGTTCGCTCATCAGGACGTGCCGATCGAACGGCTCGTCGAGGCCCTCAATCCCCGACGGACACGCTCGCGGAACCCACTGTTCCAGAGCATGATCCATTTCCGTGACCGGGACGCCAACGCAATCGGACGGCCGCTGGACGCCGACGCGCTCACCTCGGTCACCATGCTCCCGGTCGCGCAGGACACGTCGTTCCTCGATCTGAACGTCATCCTCACCGTGACCGCGGACGGCGGCTTCGACGGCCGCGTGGTCGGCAGCGCCGACCTCTACGACCAGGAATCCGTCGACGGCATCGCCGCGGCGTTCGTCGCCGTGCTCACCGGATTCGCCGACGGCGCCGACACCGTCGTCGAGACCATCGACCTGCCCGCGATCCCGGGTGTACTCACCGCCGACCGCCACCACGACGACCCGACCACGCTCGCAGCGCTGATCGCCGCCGAGCACCCGCGCCGGGTGCACGCCGGTCCGCGGACACTGGCCGCGTTGCCCCACACCGGGACAACAGATCTCGCGTCGGTCCGGGAATGGGTCGTCACCGGACCGGGCGCCGGCTCCGCACTGGGGGAGACCCTCTCGGCGCTGGCACCAGGATCGCGACTGACCGATCCGTTCACCGAACAGGAACCGGCGCCGGCGGTCCTGGCGATGGCCGCGACCGCCGGGGGCGGCGCACAGACCCCCACCGAGGAGCGGCTGATCGCGATCCTCACCGACCTGTTGGGCGTCGACGGCCTCGGCCGGGACGACAACTTCTTCGCCGTCGGCGGCGACAGCGTGATCTCCATCCAATGGTCGGCGCGCGCCGCGGCCGAGGGACTGCCACTGGCCCCGCAGCAGATCTTCGACCACTACTCGATCGCCGAGCTGGCGGCCGCGGTCGACGAGGGCGGAGCCGTGACCGCGGGAGACGATCAACCGGGCACCGAACCACCCGTCGATGCCGCCCCGATGAGCGCCTCCGGGTTGAGCGACGACATGCTGCAATCGCTGGGTAGCGCCTGGAAGTCGCAGCGGTGAGCGACGTTTCGGAGATCGAGGACGTTCTCGCCCTCAGCCCACTACAGCAGGGCCTGTTCACGCTCTCGGAGATGTCCGGCGAGGGACTCGACGTCTACTCGATGCAGTTCGTCGTCGAGATCACCGGTCCGCTCGACATCGAACGCCTTCATCGCAGCGTGGACGCGATCGTCGACAGGCACCCGAACCTGCGGGTGTCGCTGTGGGACAAGGATCTACCGGCACCCGTACAGATCGTGCCGAGCCACGTCGTCGTTCCCTGGCAGGAGATCGCTGCGAGCGCAGCGGAGTTCGACTCACTCGCCGTCGCAGAGCGCGCCCTCCGGTTCGACCTGCGAGACGGCCCACTGCTGCGGGTGAAACTGGTCGACCTGCCCGGCGACCGCCGCCGGCTGTTGGTCACCGCCCACCACATCCTGATGGACGGCTGGGCGGTCGCCCTGTTCTTCGGTGAACTGCTCGCGATCTACTCGGCCGACGGCTGCGCGGCGTCGCTGCCGCCGATTCGCCCGTACCGCAACTACATCGCCTGGCTCGCCGCCCAGGACGGCGAGGCGGCCCGCGCAGCATGGCGGGAGCATCTCGACGGCGTCGAACCGCTGATGCTCGCGGCACCCACGGTGCCGGTCTCCGAACCCGTCCGGACCCGGCATCGCCTTTCTGTCGCGGACACCGAACGACTGGTGTCGTGGGCGCGGTCGGCGGGCCTCACCGTCAACACGGTGACCCAGTTCGCGTGGGCCGTGGTGCTGTCCCGACTCACCGACCGGACCGACGTCGTCTTCGGCACCACCATCTCGGGACGTCCCCAGGGACTCGCCGGGGCCGACGAGATGATCGGCCTCTTCATCAACACGGTGCCCTCACGGGTCCGGCTGTCCGGTCCCGACGATGGGCGACCGATGACCGTCGCCGCGGTGTGCGCTGGGCTGCAACGGGACTCGGCGACGATGCGCGACCAGGGGCATCTCGGCCTGTCGGAGATCCAGCGGTCGACCGGACACGGCACGCTCTTCGACACCCTGTTCATCTTCGAGAACGCGCCCATCGGCGCGGCGACCGAACCCGTCAGCGCGGCCGACGGCACCCGGTTCCTGCCGCTCGCCATGGAGAGCCTCGCGCACTATCCGCTGACAGTGGTCGCCTACCTGCTCGACGGTGAGCTGATCGTGATCACCGAGTCGATCGACGAGGCGCTCGGCGAGATCGACGCCGCCGACGTCGCGGAACGCATCCTGGCGGTGCTGCGTGATCTGCCCGACGCCGCAGATGTCGACGTGGATCACCTCGACGTGCTGCTGCCCGCCGAACGCGCCGCGCTCGAGCAGACCGACCATGACGCACCCGTCGACCTGCCCGAGACCGTCGTCGACGCCTTCGCCCGGCAGTGCGAGCGCACCCCGACGGCACCCGCGCTGGTGACCGACGACGAAACGATCACCTACGGCGAGCTCTGGGGCCTCGCGAGCCAACTCTCCGCCGAGTTGCGCGACCACGGGACAGGACCCGAAACCGTTGTCGCCGTCGCACTGCCGAGGTCGACCGGGTCGGTGATCGCCATCCTCGCGACGATGCTCGCGGGCGGGGCGTATGTGCCGATCGACCTGGCCTTCCCCGATGCCCGGATCACAAATCTCCTCGACCAATCCGGTGCCGCCGTGGTGGTCACCGACCGGGCACATGCTGATCGATTCGCCGACGACGTGGTCGTCGTCCCGGATGACCCGGAGACGGCCAACCGTATCGCCGCGCGAGCGGCGTCGCCTGCTCTGACCGCCGAACCGGCGATCAGACCCGCGAGCGCCGCCTATCTGATTTTCACGTCGGGATCGACCGGAGAACCCAAGGGCGTCATCGGAACACACGCCGCGCTGATGAGCTACTGCCGCGACCACCGCGACCACATGCTCGCCCCCGCACATGCCCGGCTCGGCCGTCCGCTGCGGATCGCACACGCGTGGACGTTCAGCTTCGACGCCTCGTGGCAACCGCTGGCGGGTCTGCTCTACGGCCACGCGATCCACCTGTTCGGCGAGGACGAGATGCGCGACGCCGGCCGGCTCGTGGCAGGTCTGGCTCGGCACGCGATCGACATGATCGACACCACTCCGTCCATGTTCGGACAGCTGGCCGCGGCCGGTCTCGTCGGCGACGCTGCCGCGGACGACGCGGCCCCGGCCGGAGGGCACCTGTCGGTGCTGGCCCTGGGTGGGGAGGCGATCGGTCCTGCCCTGTGGCGGCAGCTGTCGGCGTTGCCGGACACCGTCGTCCACAACTGCTACGGCCCCACCGAGGCCACCGTCGAGGCGGTCGTCGCGCGGGTCGCGGATTCGGCATCGCCCACCATCGGTACGCCGACCGACCGGATGAGCGCCTACGTCCTCGATTCCCGACTCCGCCCGACACCGACCGGTGTCGCCGGCGAGCTGTACCTGTCGGGCGCCCAGGTCACCCGTGGCTACCAACGCAAGCAGGCGATGACGAGCACACGATTCGTCGCCGACCCGTTCCGCCCACGCGCGCGGATGTACCGCACCGGAGACCTGGTGCGTCGTAACGCGGCCGGGAACATCCTGTTCGTCGGCCGCAGCGACGATCAGGTGAAGATCCGCGGATACCGCATCGAGACCGGTGAGGTGGAGGCCGCGATCCGACGCGCCGACGGTGTGACGGCGGCCGCTGTCGTCGTCGTCGACCGGGCCGCCGGACCGGCACTGGTCGGGTTCGCCGCCGGAGATGACGTCGACGCCCGCGCTGTTCGCGCCCACGTCGCGAAGGCGCTTCCTGCGCACATGGTGCCGTCGCGGGTCGTCGGCGTGACGGTGCTCCCGATGAACAGCAACGGCAAGGTGGACGCGATCGTCCTCGCGGAATCGGCCGCCGCTGCACTGCAGGCCCGCGCCACCGGCAACGACGTCGACCTCACACCGACGGCGACGATCGTCGCCGGCGTGATCGCCGACGTGCTCGGGACCGCACCGGGTCCGGACGAGGACTTCTTCGACCTCGGACTCGACAGCATCGTCGCCATGGCAGCCGTGAATGCGCTGCGCGGCCACGACCTCACCGTCACACCTCGGATGGTGCTGTCGTACCCGACGGTGCTCGACCTCGCGGACGCGATCGACAACGCCGAGGAGGACGAATCCTTCTCGGCCGGGGCAGGTCTCGTACCCGCGCTACCGGTCGTCGAGTGGCTGTACGAGTACGGCAACCACCGTCGATTCACCCAGACCGTGCTGTTCGCGCTACCGGCCGATGTGTCCGACGACGGGCTGATCGCGGTTCTGCAGGCCACGATCGACGCCCACGACATGCTCCGCTCGATCGTCACCGAGGACGGGTTGATCACCCGGGACCGCGGCACGGTCGACGCCGCGTCGGTGCTGATCGTCCGTGACGCCGAGGACCTCGCGGACAGCGTCACCGCTGCCGCGCGGGAGGCAAACGACCGCATCGACCCCGACGCGGGCCGCATGGTGTCGGCAGTGCGTATGCGCCGCAACGACTCCGCGGGCGACTCGGCCGATATCCTGCTGCTGGCCATCCACCACCTCGCGGTTGACGCGGTCAGCTGGCAGGTGCTCTTTGCAGACCTCGCGCGGGCAGGCTCGACCCTCGAGATGGTCGATGGCTCGCAGACGGTCCCCGCCCTCCCGGAAGAGCACACCGACTACCGCGCGTGGTGCCGGTTCGTCGAGGGACGCGCCGAGAATCCGGATGTGCTGGCACAGCAGGACTATTGGACCGCTCAGGTTGCCGGACCTGATCCGGCCGTCGGAACCCGGCAGGTCGATCCCACCACGGACACCTGGTCCTCACTGCGATCAGCGGTCACCACCACCGACACCGAGGTCACCGCGACGATCCTGAAAGCTGCCGACCGCACTGTCGGCGTGCGCGAGTTCCTTCTCGCCGCGCTCACCCTTACTGTCGCCGGCTGGCGGGTGCGCCGAGGCCAGGACGCGACGGGCGGTGCCTACATCGCGCTCGAGGGCCACGGCCGTGAGGACCATCTGGCCGGTCCCGGCGTCGACACGTCGCGGACGCTGGGCTGGTTCACCAGTGTCTTCCCGATGCGCCTCGGTGTGGGGAGGTCGGTCGGTGCCGACGACGTGCTCGCCGCACCGGCCGTCGGGCGGAAGCTGTTGGACGAGGTTGCCCGCCAGGTCGCGGAGATCCCGACCGGTGGAGTGGATTTCGGTGTCCTCAAGTATCTTTCCCGAATTCCGGAGTTGCAGGTGCCGATGCCGCACATCGAGTTCAACTATCTCGGTCGGTTCGATCTGCACACACCGGACACGCAGTGGCAACCGTGGGGGCCCATCACTGATCTCGACGTCAACGAGCATCTGCCGACGGACCCGGAACCCGATCTGCCGTTGCGTTACGCGCTCGACGTCGTCGCGGTAGTCCGGGCGACTGAGGACGGCCCCCAGCTCGTGGCCAATTGGCGCTATGGCGACACCGTGCTGACCGCCGACGAGGTCGGCAAGCTGACGGCGATGTGGGAGCGGTCGGTGGTCGCGCTGGCGGGAGCCCTCGAGGAGTAGACCGGTCCGTTGTCGGCTTGCACGCGGTATCTGAGTTCGGCGAAACGTGATCTGGGGGCTCCCTGCCGGAACGATACGCCGAGGCCGACGACTCGCTCGCTACGAGCAGGAATCAGGATACCGAGCTGGAGGTGGAGCCGTCGGTTGCACTATCGGACGAGTCGGGCGGTTGTGACACGAGACGGTGGAGCGTTCCGGTGGATGGCCGACGATCCGGATGTGGTTGCCGACATCGCTGACCGAGAAGGGCGCTGCTGAATGTCGCCTTCTCGGTCAGCGGTGTCGGGCCTGCCGCTTTCACACTGTGGAGTTGTCAAGGTACAGATGCGGTCCCGGCGTGGCCGGGTGCGGGATTGTGGTCGGTGGAGAGTCGGTTATGGGGTCAGGCGGCGACGGCGTCGAGGGTGAGTGTGCGTCTGCTGTAACTGGGTAACGCTCGTTGCTCGGGGTCGACGGTGGCCGGCGGTGTCAGCCAGGCGTGTTTGTCGGCGCCGATGAACACCTGCCAGCCGTTGTGGTGGACATCGGCGTGACACGACGGGCAGAGCAGGCAGCCGTTGTCCAGGCAGGTGTCACCACCCTCGCTCCAGTGGTCGATGTGGTGGGCATGGCACCGTTCGGCGGGCGCACCACACTTGATGCAGCACCTGTCGCGGATGTAGAGGGCTTTGCGTTGAGCCGGGGTGAACAGGCGTTTGTCGCGGCCCACGTCGAGCGGGACGGTCTCGCCGTCGACGAGCAAAGGTGTGATCGTCGGGTCGCAGGCCAGTCGATTCATCGTGGCGCGGGTGACCGATCCCATGAACTCCAGTGATGTCAAGGATGGCGCGTCGGCGGGAATGGTCAGTAGTACATGCGTTCTCGGTGTCATGCTCACGTCGTTGCCTCCCCCGGCGGCAATATCCAGAAGGGTTTCCAAGGCGTCGGCGAGGCGTCGTTCAGTGGAACGCGCGTCAGCCGACCCGTCAGGTTCGGTCCTGGGTGTGCCGTAGCGTTCCATCGCAGCCTGGAATTTCTCGCCGACCTCGGCGTCCAGATCGGCCTCGACACGGAGCCGCCCGTCGGTGGTCTTGTTCTTGGTGAGTGTGTTGACGGTGCGGTCTTCGGCGGCGGGCACGCCGCCGTCGGTGTCGTCGGCGATCAGGTTGCCCAGGGTGCGGGCGCGGTCGCTGATCTCGGCGGGGGTGGCACCGGAGAAGTGCTGTCCGAGAAGATCTGTCACACTACTCAGACGCACGGCGTCGTCGATCGGTTCCGGTGATCTTTTCCCGATGTGCTCGATCCCGCGGACGATGGCGTCGGAATGTTCACTCGAGATGACGCCGTCGACGGCATGCGCCGTCAAGGTGGGGAGCAGTGCGAGCGCACCGGCGACACGGACGTAGCGTTGGGCGACGGACGGGGCAAAGCCCATGACGATCAACAACTCTCGCGTGGTGCGTCCGTGATCTTTCGCCACCCGCAGTCGGTCGAGTGTGCCGGTCAGTTGCGCGGCATGATGGTCGATGAGATTCCGGATCTGATACAGGGTGCGCATCTCCTCGAAGGCGCTCTGCCCGGTCATGGACTCGTGGTCGAGGTGGACGGCGCGTAGAGTGTCGCCGATGGCGATCAGTGATGTGGTCGATGACATGGCGGCCCCCCGAATGACAGAACAGGACAGCAGGACTCAGGTGTCTCAGGTGTTCTGTGCACGGGCCGGCAGATGGACACGGGGCGCGCTACGTCTTCTTCTTTCCTGCTGGTGACAACACTACGACATGGCACCGACAAGATCGATCAGAGCGAGATCGCGACGAGAGGCGACCCGCAATGGCAACCCGGATACACATCGTGTCGAGCCGATAGGGCAGGCGCATACAGCACCGCGGGTACCACGTCGAGGTCCGCTGGGCGGGCCGGCGCTGAGTACTCGCGCTTGAGGTGTTGTATCTCGGGGCGTGTAGGGGATCGGCCGCCTCGGGGCCTCAAGCTCGGCAACGCCTGCGTGAGCTGCAGAGTGCGACGTGGCTGGGTGTCGGCACCCCCTCGACGACGGCCTTGTTCATGGTGAACGTCTGCGAACGCCTCGACCCGAAGCAGGGTCCCAACAGCAGGAGTGGTCGAACCTCGCTGGGGCGTGTAATGCGATCGGTGAATAGGCGAGGTTGCCTGCGGCGGTTCGGTATCGCGGAATACCTGCGCGACAGTACAGTCGCGCTCTACCGCAGCGGTCGAGATCGATCACACCTCCGCGCCGTCCACCGGCGAGAAGCTCGAGGCCGACGTGATCGTCACCGCGACCGGCCTGAACATGCGTCTGTTCGGTGGGGTCGACATCACCGTCGACGGACGCCCCGTCGACCTCTCCACCTCTGTCGTGTATCGCGGGATGATGCTCTCCGGCGTCCCGAACTGGGTGATGGCAGTCGGCTACACCAAGTCGTCCTGGACGCTGAAGATCGGTCTCCTCGGCAAGAGCTTCATCGAACTGCTGCGCCACATGGACGCTCGCGGGTACGACACCGCGACAGCCGTTGCCCCTGACGGCACCGGCACTGCGCCGATCATCGACCTCGACGCGGGCTACATGCTGCGCGCCAAGCACGCCCTGCCCCGCCAGGGCGACGAGATGCCGTGGCAGATCAAGAACGTGTTCATCGAGGACCGGAAGATGTTTCGCGGCAGTGTGGTCACCGATGCCCTTGAATTCAGTTCTCGCCTCGATCGTGAGTTCGACAGCGGCCGTGCCACAGTGGAAGGCGCAGGACGGTGACGGTCATCGATCGGCCGACCACGGTGGAGATCGCCGGCACGCTGACGGCCGCAGAGTGGATGCAGCGCACGCTGTTCACGGCCATCGGGCGGGTGCCCGACGCGATTCTGCGGCGGGTTGTGCCGCCGGTGGTCAACTCCGACAGAGACGCCATGGCGCCGGAGATCGCGCTGCTCATGAAAGCGGCAGCGGCCGGACCGGATTTCAGCGATGGCACGCTGGCCGAGGCGCGCGCGTCGATGGACAACGACTGCCGAGTCTTCGCCGACGATGCTCCGGCGATGGACGTCGCCGACATCGCTCTCCCGAGCGGGATCCGCGCGAGTCTGTATCGTCCGGCCAGGCGGTCCGACGGACTGGTCGTGTTCCTGCACGGCGGAGGATTCGTGTTGGGCAGCCGAGCGGGGTACGACGCCCCGGTGCGTCTCATCGCCGACCGAGCCGGTGTCGCCGTGTTGTCGGTCGAGTATCGGCTGGCGCCGGAGGCGCGGTTCCCCGGTCCGGTCGACGATGCGGCCGAGGCATGGCGATTCGCGGTCGAGCACGCATCCGAGTGGGGGATCGATCCGCAACGGATCATTCTGCTCGGCGACAGCGCGGGGGCGAATCTCTGTGCGGTACTGGCCAATGACCTGGCCGGCGAAGAGCGTCGTCCACTGATGCAGGTGCTGATGTACCCGGTGGTCGACGCCGTCGGCACCCATTCGTCCCGCACCGAGTTCGCGGACAACCCGGCGCTGACAGCGAAGCAGATCGCCTGGCTGTCGGGGCTGTATTTACCCGAGGGCCATCCAGAATGGGACCCACGCGTGTCCCCACTACACGCCGACGATCTGTCCGGAGCACCTCCGACGCTCATCACGGTTGCCGGATTCGACCCGCTGCGTGATGAGGCGATCGCGTACGCCCAGCGGTTGGCCGCGGCGGGCGTTCCGACCCGACTGATGCGTGAAGGTGGCCTGGTCCACGGCTACATCTCACTGACACGGATCAGCCGCGCAGCACGCGGTGCTGTGGACCGTGTCGCAGATGCGATCGCGGGTGCACTCGGATAATCCGTCGCGGGCATCATCCCCAGTGTGCGCGACGCGCCGTCACCACCACCGCCGGAAACCGGTGCTGACCATCCGGACGGCTTGCGATCCGCCACATCTCGTCGAACCCGGCGTCGGCCAGCGTCGCCGACAACCGATCAGCCGGCCAGCGCCACGCCCGTGCGACCACGTGGTCGAACTCCGCGATCGCATCTCCGTCGGTGCTCTGGGTGGCGATGCTGACCACCGAACCGGGTGCCATCCGGGTCGCCCATTCCCGCAGGATCACGGATACCTCGTCGGGCGGGACGTGAATCAGGCTGAAACGGGCCAGGATTGCGGAGATTGTGACGTCCGTGAGCTCGGGAGAGTTCAGGTGCGCATCGTCGGCGACGAACCGCAGGTCGGGATGATGGCCGCGGGCGATCCGCAACATCTCGTGACTCGGATCGATCCCGATCACCGCCAGGCCGAACGTGCCGAGATCGGCCATGACATGTCCTGTCCCGCAACCAACGTCGAGTACAGTGCCGCCGGCGCCCAGGGTGTGCACCTCGTCGGCGAACGCCGCGACGGCGTGTCGCTCCCACGCCGATCCGTATGCCGTGGGGAACGTCTCGTCGTACAACTCGGCGAGCGCGTCGTACCCCGGTTGCGCCGCCGAGGTCACCGTCGCGGCGTTCCGACGACGAAGCTCCCGACGTTGCATTCGAGGAGTTCGTCGGTGCCGGTCGCGGCGGCGAAGGCGGCGGTGTCACCGTAGCCTTGCGCGACACCGCCCAGACCCATCGCGGTGGCGGTCAGGTACAGCGTCTGGGTCAGCACGCCGACGTGTTTGAGGATGACGGCGTACGGCATCTGCTCGTAGGTCCACATGATGCGGCCGGCGCGCGCGGCGAGGACGAACAGGACCTGGGGGAGTCGGCCGTCGGTCAGGGTGAGTGCTGCCGGCGCGATCAGGCGGGTGACCGCGGGATCGTCGTAGGGTGCGACCGGCCTGAGCGCATGATCATACGAATCATAGTGATACATACCGGATTCCACACCGTCGGCGATGCGGATGACCGGATAGATCTCGAGTTCGTAGAGTGACCCGCCGGACGGGAACGGTCGTGACGGGAGTTCCTCGGGCACCGCGCGGTCGGCGTTGATGGTCCGGACACGCCGGGTGCGGGCGCACCGGTAGAGCAGTTCGCCGAGCTGCTCGGCGGTGACGGGATGGTCGTCGTCGAAGTCGCGTACCGACGTGCGGTCCTCGACGACGGCGGTGAGTGGCCGATCGTCGGTGCGCAGCGCGTCCAGATCGGGGGTGGGTAGGGGCGTGGGCTCACCCGGGTACGAATCCCGCCGGGCGGGAACGGGTTCGAACGACCCGTCGGCCCATCGGGTCGGCCCGAATGCAGCCCAACTCGTACCACGGTCGCCGACGGTGCTGCGCCGGTGGAACCAGAGCTCGTGCGGGCTCCAACTCCGGGTCGCGAAGCGCTCGTCCTCGTCATCGCCGACGACGGCGTGACCCGACCACACGAGATCCGCGAGCAACCGTTCCCGGGCGGCTGGCGCGAGCGTGTCCGGGCCGTCGTCGAGCCCGGTCAGGACGGTGAGCACGCCCGGGTCGCGCACCGCGATGTCGCACCATGCCCGCGGATTCTCGGCCACGACGTCGTCGCCGGTACGCCGGATGACGGTGAACCGGGAGACCCGGACATCGGTCGGGACGTCGTCGGAACGAACGGGTGGTCGGCGAAAGGGCCTGATGGAGTACAGCTCACGGTCGCCGAGGGTTGCGGTCATGGCGATCGCGCCGGCGTCGACCAGCCGATCGCGCAACGCGGCGATGGTCGTGTCCGCGTCGTCGATCTCGACGGGACCGCTGTTGAGCCGACGCAGGAAGGCGACCTGCCTGCGGTCGAGTCCGTCGAGCCGCTGTTTGGCCGGGAGCACGACCGCGACCCCGCCGCCGCCGAGGAGGAACCGAGCCCCCTCGGTGAGGGCGTAGGTGAACTGCACTGTCGAGGTCATCGGGCGGTGGTCATCGGCACGGGATCATCGGCACGGGGGTCATCGACATGCGATCAGCGCGACGCCTGCTCGAGCGCGGGGTTCATCTTGTCCAGCAGATACGGGATGGACAGCGGTGTCGGCTCGTTGAGACCGCCGATCTCGGCCACCGACATCCGGCTCACGGCCCCGGTGCGCACCGATCTCAGGTTCCGGTAGCCGGGTAGCTTCTCCAGCGACGACATCAGCTGATCGGTGTTCGCGGTGATCACGAGCAGATCGGAGTTCAGCAACGGCACGTTCTCCGTGGAGATCGGGAACCGCGGCTGACCGTTCTTGCGGAACTCGGCCACCAGCGCCGGCGCGATGTTCATGCCCAGCGACCGGAAGAGGTAGGTCGCACCGTCGTCGGGGTCGCCCAGCACCTGGATCTGGTCCGCCGAGTACATGTAGGCCATCGTGTAGGTCTTGCCGTTGAGGCCGGGCAGGCGATCCTTGGTGGCGTTGATCTTCCCGTCGACCCCTGCCGTGATCTCCTTGGCCTTGTCCGGCTGGCGCAGCACGGTACCCAGGAACGTCACCATGTCCTGCCAGGGGTCGATCTGCTTGCCGGTGATGCCGGGGATGGTGGGGGCGAGCTTGGAGACGCTGTCGTAGACCTCCGGCTGGCCGTCGGCCATGTACGACGTTGCGAGGATGAGATCCGGCTTCGCCTTCGCGACCTGCCCGACGATGTCCTCGGTGCTGATCGGGGTCGAGTCCTTCAGCCCCTCTCTCGACCACGGCGACGGGTTGCCGGTCAGCACCTGGATGTTGTCGAGGTAGGCGACCGGGGTGACACCGAAGGCCAAGGTCACGTCGATCCACTGCGCGCCGAGCGCGACGATCCGCTTCGGGGTGCCGTTGATCGTCACCGACCCCTTCGACGTATTGACCTGGATCGGTGCGCCGTCGTTCTCCGCTTCGTCGGGGGAACTGCACCCGCTGATGGCCAGGGTCGCGATCACGAGCGTGGCGATCGACAGGAACAGAACGCGGAGCGCACGAGTCATGCGTGCAGCCTAACCTAAGACCGAAGGTCCGCGACACCGGCGTCGGCCCGTGGACCTGCGATGCTAACGGTAGTAGACATGGTAGAGTTGCCGTTAATAGGAGGTGGGTCAGTGTCGGACCTCGATGAAGACCTCGATCGCTTGATCCGGGACCGGTTCGGTTTCGGGCGCGATGAGCTCGTGCATGCGTTGCGGACTTTGCCGGTGCATCGGTCTTGGGCGGCACGATTGACCGACGCGGAGGCCCGCCTGCTCGATGACGCGGGATTCACCGAAGATCCGGATGATCGCGCAGAGGTCGCAGCCAGCACGACGGCGCGGATGGCGCGGCTCTACAGCACCGCCTACCCTGCCGCCGAGGTGGCGGCCGGGCTCGGCGTATCTGATTCGCGTGTACGTCAACTTCGTCTCGCGCATACATTGTGGGCGATCGACGATGGCGGGTCGTGGGTGTTCCCGGTTCTGCAGTTCGAACTGATCCATCGGACAGACCCATCTGGCCGTGAAGTCAGCGAGTTCGCACAGGTCCGTGGGCTGGACAAGGTGTTTCCGCACCTCCTGACACGAGGACTGCACCCTCTCTCTGTTGCCGGCTTCCTCGAGTCCCCTCAGCCGGAGTTGCAGATCGCTGGGCAGCCGCAGGCGGTGCGCGAATGGTTGCGCGGCAGACAACCCGTGGAGCCGGTACTTCGCCTGCTCGAGGTCGGTGATTGGGCCGCCTGATGGCTTCCACTCCGATGTTGCCCGATCCGCCAGAGCCGGAAGCATTGCGGGCGCTGGGCATTCGCGACGAAGAAGTGCGCGTCATCGATGTCGGCGAGGTGTGGTGGCGGGTCCACCGCACACTCGGCGCCCACGTACTCGCGTGGAATGCGCTCCGCACCTACGGGCCGGTTCTGCGGTTCGATCCCCATCATCTTCCTGCTGGCGAGGATCCCGTCGGCCGTGGTGTCTGGTACGGGGCGTCGACCCCGGATGGCGCACTCGCCGAGGCCTTCCAGACCGACCGGACAATCGATCGCGACCGCGATCGGCCTTACCTGACCGGACTGTCGTTCGCCCGCCCGGTCACCGTGATCGACGTTGCCATCGACAGCAAAGGAGCCTGGGCCACCCGCGTAGGTGGCACCTACGCCCTGTCGACCGGGCAGCACCACACCAGCCAACGTTGGGCCCGACACATCGTCGAGGCCCACCCCGACATCGACGGCTTGCGCTACAACAGTCGCTTCGCCGGCGCGCCCTGCCTGGCACTGTTCACTCCAGCTGGGAGCGCGATGCCGGATCGGCCGGAGCTGTCCTTACCTCTGACGCACCCTGATCTCGCCGTCCGGATCGCCGGCGCCGCAAGACGACTCGGATACTCCGTCATCTAGTTCCAGGTCTCGCAAAGTCGTCACACCTCCACGACGACCGGTGCGTGGTCACTCGCGCCCTTGCCCTTGCGGGCCTCCCGGTCGACGAAGGCGGTCCGGACCCGGTCGTCGAAAGCCGGCGAACACAGCAGGAAGTCGATGCGCATCCCCTCGTTGCGCGGAAACCGCAGCTGCGTGTAATCCCAGAAGGTGTAGCCGTCGGTGTAGGGCAGCGCGGAATCGCGGAAACCGGCATCACGGATCGATTGCAGCGCAGCACGTTCGGGCTCGGACACATGGGTCTTGCCGTCGAACACCGCGGGGTCCCAGACGTCGTCGTCGGTCGGGACGACGTTCCAGTCACCCGCGAGGACGACCTGCGAGGCCGGGTCGTGCGCCAGCCAGAGGGCGCCCATGTCGCGGAGTTGCCGCAGCCAGTCGAGTTTGTAGCGGTAGTGCGGGTCGTCAAGGGCGCGGCCGTTCGGCACGTACAGGCTCCACACCCGCACCCCGTCGCAGCGTGCGGAGATCGCGCGGGCCTCCTGGGCGGGGGTGACGTCGCCGCTGCTGTAGGTCGGCTGACCCTCGAACCCGATCTCCACCTCATCGAGTCCGACGCGGGAGGCGATCGCCACACCGTTGAAGCCGCCGGTGCCGACATGGGCCACGTCGTAGCCGGCGGCGAGGAAGCTCATCAGCGGGAACTCGTCGTCGCGGCATTTGGTCTCCTGCATGGCGAGGACGTCGATGTCGGACCGTTCCATCCAGCCGACGACGGCCTCGGACCGTGCGCGGATGGAGTTCACGTTCCAGGTGGCGATGCGCATGTCAGCTCTCGATCCGGGCGACGGGCGAACCGGCGTCGTGCCAACGCGTCTCGACCCGTCGCGCAAGGGTGGGCGGGGTCAGCAACAGCAGCGCGAAGGCGGCCGGTGGATCGGCGACGTCGCGGTAGTGATCGCGATAGAACCCGAGGGACTCGGCGAACCAGGACAATTCGTCGGGCTCGGCGCGCAGGAGCCGGGCGGAGTCCTCGATGATCGTCAGGTAGGCGGTCGGGGGTGCCACGTCGGTCGGGACGGTCGCGTCGAGGTCGCGCATGCAGTCGTCGAAAGCGTCCTTGTTGTGCCCGAAGTGATCCGGGAATCCCCACGCCCGCGCGAACTCGTCGAACAGGTCGCCGAGGGTGCCCATCCGATCGGCGTCGACGGAACGGACGACCAGGTTCTGCGGCACCCAGGACAGGCGCGGTCCGGCGAGGACGCCGGCGACGGGGCCGAATCGACCTGCAGCCGAGATGAACTCGGAGAGTGGAATGGGCGTGTGCTCGGGTCTGCTCATCGGTTCGGTCCTCGGATCCGGACGAAGGTACGGTAGTGATCGTCGGTGTACCAGGCGGTTCCGTCGCTGCCGGTGACGATCCGTTCGGCATCACGACTGCGCCCCGGCTCCTTCGCGTTGACATCCCACTCCCGGTAGGAGACACGGCGGCCATCGGAGCCGGTGACCGGGAGGTTGCGCTCGTTGTTGCGAAAGACGGTGCCGCCGCGTGTACCCGGCGCGTGCGCCGCGGCCGGCCAATCGCCCGCGTCGATCAGGGCCAACGTCGTGCGGACGTGGGCGGGTACGGCGGCGGTCGAGGACGAGTTCGGTGCCGCCGCTCGGGTGGAGGCCGCAGGGCCGGGGGCCACGGTGGTCGACGACGCTGCGGATGCGTGGGCCGCATCACCGGTGTCGGTGCCGGAGTCCTCGCCGAGAAGCCAGACGACCCCGGCGACGACCCCGGCGACGACCGCGACGACGACCACGGCGACCGCGGACACGATCGCCTGTCGCCGGGTGCGGGCCGTGCCGTCGGCCATCACACCTCCACGTACCGATAGCTGTGGTGCAGACCGAAACCCGATGCCCGATACCATGTCCCGGCGACGCGGTTGTCGGCCTCGACCTGCACGTAGATCCGCTGCGCGCCGTGGTCGGCGCCCCACGCGACGAGGCTCGACATGACGTCCGATGCGAGACCCCGACGGCGATGACCGGACACGGTCCAGAGTGCGGTGATCCCCAACCACGGTGTGCCGTCGGCGGATTCGGTGACCGTCGCCCGGCCGATGGAGATCGGCGTGTCGTCGCCGAGGGTGGCCACCGTCATCGGACCCCGTGACGCCCCGACGACCGCAGCGGCGGCATCGAGGTCGACATCGTCACCGCGGTAGGCGCGCAGCCACGCCGCGTCCGGGGCGTCGTCGAGCCGGACGGCGTCGGACCTCGCCCGCACAGGGAAGTCGGCGATGTCGCGGGTCAGGAATTGGACGTCGCCGCTTCGGTCGATGCCGTCGATCTGTCCGGCGGGGATCAGCCGGTCGGCGACGACGACGAGGGCCGGGAGCCCGCGGGCGGCGTACCAGTCGCGCATCGCGGTGAGTGTCGTCGCGTCGGTGCCGGCACCGAACTCGATCGGCACCGCGGAGTTGGCGCGTCGGGTGAACCCGTTGCCGGCGCGCAGCAACCACCCCGACAACATCGCCGACTCGACGCCCGGCCACGCGGCCGCGGCGGCGACCTCGGCCGACCGGATCTCGGAGTTACGCACCGTGAACCGTGACAACAGCCGCACCGACGTGACCGCCGAGCGCGGGATCGACTCCGGGGCGCCGTCACGCTCGACGACGAGCGGATCGCCGTCGTCGCGCAGGATCCCGGTCACATCGGACAGCGCCGCAGCCGGATCGCCGCGCCAGTCGTCGGGGGTGGCATCACCCAGGCGGTACCGGACGACGATGCGGTCGCCGACGAGCGGGTCCGTGCCCTCGGCCCCGGAACCGCCGACCCCGGAACCGCCCGCGCTGCCACTGCGTGTCATGGTGGCGGTGTCAGTCGTCGTCGTCTTCGTCGTCGTGACCGAACGGGTCCGAGACCGTGCCGGGCGTCCACGTCAGGCCGGGCACACCCCAGCCCTGCCGCTTGACGGCCTTCTTCGCGGCCCGGGCATTGCGCCCGACCAGCACGTCGACGTAGAGGTAACCGTCGAGGTGGCCGACCTCGTGCTGCAGCATCCGGGCGAAGAATCCGGTGCCCTCGACGACGATCTCCTCGCCGTTGCGGTCGACGCCGGTGACCCGCGCCCAGTCGGCGCGGCCGGTGGGGAACTGCTCGCCCGGCACGGACAGGCAACCCTCGTCGTTGTCGTCGGGATCGGGCATGGTCTCCGGGATCTCGGATGTCTCCAGCACCGGGTTGATCACCTCGCCGCGGCGGCGGACGACCGCGGCCCGTTCGCCGTCGGGGCAGTCGTAGACGAACATCCGTTTGCTCACCCCGACCTGGTTGGCGGCCAGTCCGACACCATGGGCGGCGTCCATCGTCTGGTACATGTCGTCGAGAAGGGTCACGAGGTCCGCGGCCGGACGGCGGTCGGCGTCGAGTTCGACGAGTTCCGTCGGGTGGTGCAGCACCGGTTCACCGATGATGCAGATCGGGAGAATTGCCATGCGGGACAGATTACCGACGGGCTCACAGAGACCGTTCACTCGTGGCGAGTCACACCGCGAACCGGCTCGCCGATCGTGGTTAGATGATCACCGAACCACATTGCTGTGATTTGTTCGGCGACCTGAATCAACCGGTTCGGTGACGTTGATCTGAACCGGCCCAGTGGACCGGGGTGGGGCGCCGACGATGCGGCGGTGTGATGTGCACGAGGCGATCTTGAGGGAGCGAGATGGACGGCGCAGCTGCGCGAAGCCAGAAGCAGGGCGATCAACCCACATCCACCAACGATTCCGCCGAGCCGACGACGAACGCCGCCGACCCCCACGAGGTCGGGGCCGACGGCCTGTCCCGCCGCGAACACGACATCCTGTCGTTCGAGCGGCAGTGGTGGAAATACGCCGGCGCCAAGGAAGAGGCGATCAAAGAACTCTTCGGACTGTCGGCCACCCGCTACTACCAGGTTCTCAACGCGCTCGTCGACCGCCCGGAGGCGCTCGCCGCGGATCCGATGCTGGTCAAGCGTCTGCGTCGCCTGCGGGCGTCGCGGCAGAAGGCCCGTGCGGCCCGTCGGCTCGGGTTCGAGATCACCTGATCCGGCGGCCCCCGCGGCACCGCCGACCACGCCGGGCCGCCCGACGGAAGTCAAGTAAGGTTCTCGGTGATGAATCCTGATCGCGAACCGAGTCGCCTGCCGTTGCGGGCAGGAGCCATGCTGTTGCTGGCGATCGCCATCGTCTTCGTGGGACTGGGCTGGCATTCGGCCGCCACCAGCGGTGACGATCCGGAGAAGGATCTCGAGGCGGCACAGACCCAGGTGACGACGACGGCGGCAGCGCCCAGCAGCGCCACCTCGTCGTCGGTGGCGGCCTCAGCGGACACCCCGGAACTGTGCGTCTTCAACGCCGGATCGGTCTCCGGCCTGGCCGGCGAGGTGACCGACTCGCTGAAGGCCAAGGGTTTCCAGACGGCCGAGCCCAGCAACCTGACCACGTCGTCGGTCACCGAGAACACCGTGTTCTACGACGAGGGCCAGAAGTCGGCCGCCGACCAGGTGGCCTCCGCGCTCGGCGACGCCAGCGTCGACCCACGCCCGTCCTCGTTCACCCAGTGCTCCGACGGCATCCCCGTCATCGTGGTCACCCGATGACCGCACCGCCACCGGCGACCGCCGGGCTCCCCGACCCGACACCAGCTCGGCCCGTTGAATGATCACAAGGAGTGACATGACCGCCAGTTCGATCCGAATCCGTCGCACGCTCGCCGTGCTCGCCTCAGCCGGCATCGTCGGCGGTGCGCTGGCGGCCTGCACGCCGGACGAGCCGCCGACCGACGCCCCCGGCACCACACCGTCCGTGGTCACCGGCAACCAGGCACCTCCGGGGGAGGTCGACGACGCCGACGGCATCGGGTCGTCGCCGAAGGGCAACGCCACCGCGAACCTGATCGACGACGACGGCAAGACCGTGGGCGAGGCCGTCTTCACGCCGAGCGGGTCGTCGGTCAAGGTCGACGTCCGGGTCAACGCCGAGAGCGGCATCCCCGCCGGCTTCCACGGCATGCACATCCACCAGAACGGCGTCTGCCAGACCGGCGGCAGCGAGGCCTTCAGCAGCGCCGGCAGCCACCTGCAGGTCGACGGCCGCACGAGTCACCCGTCCAGCGGTGACCTGGTGTCGATCAACGTCCTGAAGGACGGCACCGGCGAGACGGTCACCACGACCGACGCGGTCAACCTCGAGCAGATCGTCGGCAAGGCCATCGTCATCCACGAGAAGGCCGACAACTTCGCCAACATCCCGACGCGCTACGCGCCGGCGCCCGACGAGCAGACGATGAAGACCGGCGACGCGGGCAGCCGTCTGGCATGCGGCGTCATCGAGGCGCACGAGTAGGTCGTGATCCAGCCGATCGAGTTCGACGGCTCGCCGACCCCGTCGCTGGGTGTCGAATGGGAATTCGCCCTGACCGACAAGGTCACCGGTGATCTGTCGAACTCGGCGGCCGACCTGTTCGCACTGGTGTCGGAACATGTGCCGGCCCGCCGCGACAAGGTCCACAAGGAGTTGCTGCGCAACACCGTCGAGATCGTCACCGGGATCTGCCGGGACACCCCCGAGGCGATGGCGGATCTGTCTGCGACCCTCGATGCGGTGCGCGGACTCACCGAGGAGCTCGGGGTCGACCTGTACGGGGCGGGCACGCACCCGTTCGCGCAGTGGTCGACACAGCTGCTCACCGAGGGCCATCGCTATGCCGAACTGATCGAGCGCACTCAGTGGTGGGGTCGGCAGATGCTGATCTGGGGTGTGCATGTGCACGTGGGGATCAGCCACCGCGACAAGGTGCTGCCCATCCTCGGCTCGTTGCTCAACTACTACCCGCATCTGCTGGCGTTGTCGGCGTCGTCGCCGATGTGGGCCGGCCAGGACACCAACTACGCCAGCAACCGCGCGATGATGTTCCAGCAGTTGCCGACGGCCGGGCTGCCGTTCCAGTTCGCCACGTGGGCCGAGTTCGAATCGTTCGTCACCGATCAGAAGACCACCGGCATCATCGACCATCTCAACGAGATCCGTTGGGACATCAGGCCGTCACCGCATCTGGGCACCATCGAGGTGCGGGTGTGCGACGGGCTGACCAACCTCACCGAGTTGTCGGCGTTGGTGGCGTTCATCCACTGTCTCGTCGTCGACCTCGACCGTCGGTTCTCCGCCGGGGAGGAACTGCCGCAGATGGCGCCCTGGCTGGTGCAGGAGAACAAGTGGCGTGCCGCGCGATACGGACTCGACGCCATCGTCATCCTCGACGCCCAGTGCCGCGAACGCCTCGTCATCGACGACCTCGCCGACCTGCTGGAGCGGCTCGAACCGATCGCCCGCGACCTCAACTGCGTCGACGAGTTGTCGCGGGTCGCCGACATCGCTTCTGCGGGAGCGAGTTACCAGCGCCAGCGCGAGGTCTACCGCCGGACCGGCGACCTCCGTGCGGTGGTGAGTTCGGTGGTCGACGAGCTCAGGTGACCCACTCGGCCTCCGTCGCTCGCCTCGAGGAGCGCGGGTGTCAGTCGTGAGTGCCGGATTCCATGTCGTCGCGGTCCATCAGGCCGTCGCGGGCGCGTTGCTCCTGATAGACGAGACGTCCGATGCGGTGGGCGATGACGGGCGCGGTCATGAGTGCGAACAGGCCGGCGAGGACCAGCATGCCGTTGTCGACGTTGTCGCCGAGCCGGATCATCGCGCCGATGAGCATCAGCAGGAGCCCGAAGGTCTGCGGCTTCGTCGATGCGTGCATGCGGCTCAACGTGTCCGGGAAGCGGAGCATCCCGATCGCGGTGGTGAGTGCCATGGTCGCGCCGAGGATCAGCAGCACGGACGAGATGATGTCGCCGATCATGCTTCGTCATCCCTCACGCGGAAACGTGCGATTGCGATCGACCCCACGAAACTCAGCAGCGACAGCGCGACGATCGCCGGGACGACCGTCGAGTCACGGCTGAACGCCGCCCACGCGGCGAGTCCGCACATGCAGAGCGCGATGACCGTGTCGAGCGCGACGAGCCGGTCCAGGCTGGTCGGTCCGCGCAGCACGCGGATCGTCGTGAGCACGGCGGCGATCATCAGCATGGCGCTGACGACGGTCCAGACGTAGGTCATCGTTCCACCTCCTCCACGGCCGGATCGGTGGCACCGGCCACCCCGTGGGTCCGATCCGAGCGGCGCACACGGTGATACTCCTCGTCAATGCCGTGGTACGGGCTCGGATGCCATTCGCTGTCGCGCTCGAACGCCTTGATGAACGACCGCTCGACGAAGGCGACCTGCTTGTAGAAGGCCCGCACCCGCTTCTCGCTGCGCACGTCGAAGACATGGATGTAGAGCATGCGACGACGGTGGTCGATCTCCAGGACCATCGTGCCGGGCACCAGATTCAGATAGTCGACGGCCAGCGTGAGCACCAGGTCGGACTTGATGGTGACCCGCACGCGGACGACGGCGCCGAGCGGCGGACGGCCCGGACGGATAGCGGCCCACGCCACCTGCGCGCTGGACACGAAGAAGTCGCCGATCAGCCGGGCGAGCAGCAGGAGCACGGTCAACGGGTGGATGCGTCCCTCGACCGGGACCCGCGGCAGCGGCAGCAGGGTCACGATGGCGACGGCGAGGACGAGCCCGCCGAGGATGTTGGCCCAGGAGATGGTGCCCCACAACAACACCCAGACGACGGTGAGGAAGGCGAGCGTCCACAGTCGGACGGCGACCTCGCGGGAGTCGCTGCCGAGCCATCGGGGGATGCGGACGTGGTCGCGCAGCCAGACGTAGCCGCTGACGACGTGCCAGAAGATGAACAGCAGCGAGACCCGCCAGGCGGTGATGATGCGTGCCTTCACCGGCTCTCACCTCCGAGGACGGCTTCGATGTAGATGCCGCGGTCGGTGATGTCGGTCGCGGCGCGGTCGGTGAACCCGATGATCGGACCTGCCCACAGGGTGAGCACCAGGCCGGCGGCCACCATGATGGCGGTCGGGATGACCATGCCGATCGGCATGCGGCCGACGTCGGCGCGGTCGTCGAACGCGATGTCGGTGCTCTCGTCGATCAGCGCGGACGGGGCCCTGTCGGCCAGGTCACCCTCGGGTGCGTCGGCGCGCGGACGCCAGAAACCCTTGGTCCACACACGGGCGACGACGTACAGGGTCAGCAAGCTCGTGACGACTGAACCTGCGACGAGAGTCCACGCGAGGACCGAGCCGTCCTGGACGCCGGCCTCGAGGAGCGCCACCTTGCCGATGAATCCGGAGAACGGTGGAATGCCGCCCAGGTTCAGGGCGGGGATCAGGAACAGCACAGCGAGGACCGGACTCACGATCAGTCCGCCGAGCCGTCGTAGTGACGCCGACCCGGCCTGCCGTTCGATCAGTCCGACGACGAGGAACAGCGTCGTCTGCACGAGGATGTGGTGCGCGACGTAGTAGATCGCCGCCGACAGCCCGAACTTCGACGACAGCGCGATGCCGAACACCATGTAACCGATGTGACTGACGAGGGTGAACGACAGCAGACGTTTGATGTCGGACTGGGCGATCGCACCGAAGATGCCGATGAGCATCGTCAGCAGCCCGGCGATCAGCAGCACGTTGTCCATCGTCCCACCGGGGAAGAGCAGTGTGTGGGCACGCACGATCGCGTACACACCGACCTTGGTCAGCAAACCGGCGAACACGGCGGTGACCGGTGCGGGTGCGGTCGGATACGAGTCGGGCAGCCACGTCGACAGCGGGAACACCGCGGCCTTGATGCCGAACGCGACGAGCAGCACCGCGTACAGGGCGTTGCGGGTGCCGTCGGGGACGTGATCGAGTCGGGCGGCCATCTCGGCGAGGTTGAGGGTGCCGGTCGTCGCATAGGCGAACGCGATGCCGGCCAGGAAGATCAACGACGACACCATCGAGACCATCACGTATGACGCACCGGCGCGCACCCGGTCGGGACTCGCACCGAGCGTGAGCAGCACGAAGCTCGCGGCCAGCAACACCTCGAACGAGACGTACAGGTTGAACAGGTCGCCGGCGAGGAAGGCGTTGCAGACGCCCGCGGTCAGGATCAGATAGGTCGGCAGGAAGATCGACACCGGCTGCTGCGACGTGCCGTCGCGGATACCCTGACCGATCGCGTAGAGGACGACGCACAGCAGCACGATCGTGGAGACCACCAGCATCAGCGCGGCCAGCTGGTCGACGACCAGGGTGATGCCGAGCGGGCCGTTCGGGAACCCGCGGTCGCCCCAGCCGCCGATGGCCACGGCGAACGTGCCGTGCTCGTTGGTCAGGTAGAGCAACATGCACGACGCGATGAACGCGACCGCGATCGCGCCGACGGCGATGGCGCGCTGGAAGCGTGGACTGCGACCGCCCAGCAATGACAGCGCGGCGGCGACCATGGGGACGAGGGTGGGCAGCGTGATGAGCACCGGCACCCAGGAGGGCTGAGGGATCATCGGCCGGCCCCCGGACCGTCGCCGTCGGCCAGTGCTTCCCGGCCGTCGTCGCCCACCTCGTCGCCCACCTCGTCGATGACGTCGGAGTCCTCCGGCATGAGGTCGGTCTCGATGAGTTTCTCGTGCCGCTTGACGAATTCTTCCGGTGTGATCGGGTTGCCCTCGTCGTCGTAGAGGTCGCCCGCAGCGGTGTCGGCGAGGGTGACCGGGTCGTCGGTGCGGTCGCGGTCGGGCGCGGTGTCCAGCGATGCGGACAGGATCTTGACGTCCTCGGTGTCGTCGTCGAGGTCGTCGTCGTCGCGGTTGATCACGAACAGCCGATACACCAGCGACAGCACGAACGCGGCGACGCCCATGGTGATCACGATCGCGGTCAGGATCATCGCCTGGGCGAGGGGATCGGCGTCGGCAGCCCGCCCGGCGGAATCACGGCCGAGGATCGGCGGATTGCCCATCCCGCCGGAGACGACCAGGATCAGCAGGTTGATCGCGTTGCCGCACAGCAGCAGGCCGAACAGCATGCGGATCAGGCTGCGTTCCATGAGCAGGTAGGCGCCGCAGGCGGCGGTGATGCCGATGACGATCAGCAGGCCGAGGTTGATGCTCATCGCGGCACCTCCCCGACGGTCGTGCGCACCGGCGCGGGTGTGTTGTCGACGCTGCTCGCCTCGACGTCGAGGCGGGCGCCGAGGCTGCGCAGGACGTCGAGCACCAGGCCGACGACGATCAGGTAGATGCCGAGGTCGAAGAACAGGGCGGTGACCAGCTTGACGTCGCCGAGGACCGGCAGCGTCACCTCGAACACCGCCGACGACAGCGCCGGCGCGCCGAGGAACATCGACGTGACGGCGGTGAGGCTGGAGATTGCCAGGCCGGCGCCGAGGATGCGTCCGGGCTCGATGGGCAGGGCCTCACCGAGTTCGTACCGGCCACCCGCGAGGTAGCGCAACACGAGCGCCAGGCCCATCGTCAGGCCGCCGGCGAATCCGCCGCCCGGCGCGTTGTGCCCGGCGTAGAAGAAGTAGACCGACAGCACGACCATCGTCGGGAAGATGAGTCGGGTGGTCGCCTCGAGGACCATCGACCGATGCCGCGGGTCGCGGAAGTCGCTGCCCAGCAGCCAGCGGGTGCGGTCCGGTGGGATCGGGTCGTCGACGTCCTCGCCCTGCGCGGCTTCCTGCAGACGTGCCGCGTCGGCCACCCGGGGTGCGGCTCCGAAGCGGCGGTTGCGGAACACCATCGACGCCACCCCCGTCGCCGCGACGATGAGGACCGACACCTCGCCGAGGGTGTCCCAGGCGCGGATGTCGACCAGCAGCACGTTCACGGCATTCGCGCCGTGGCCGAACTCGTAGGCGGCGGCCGGGATGTCGACGTGCACCGGCTGCTCGGATCGTGCGGCCGCGGCGAAGAGCCCGATGAGGACCAGCGACGCACCGAACGCGAGACCGATCAGCGCGCGCAGCGGTTTGAAGCCGGTCGCGTGACGCGGTTCCGGTTCGGCCGGCAGCTTGCGCAGCACGAGCACGAAGATGACCAGGGTGAGCGTCTCGACCAGGAACTGGGTGAGTGCGAGGTCGGGGGCGCCGTAGAGCGCGAACAGCATGCCGGAGCCGTAGCCGGTCAAGCCGACGACGAGCGTCGCGGCCAGACGGTTGCGCAGCACGACCGCGGCCAGTGCGGCGACGGCGATGATGCCGCCGATCACGAGTTGCACCGCGGTGTCGAACCCGGCGATCTCGAGCCGGTCGCGCGAGCCCCAGGCGAGTGCGGCGAGGGGCACGATGATCGCCGTCGACAGGATGATGCCCTGGGTGATCGGCAGCGAACCGCGCTGGGTGTTGCGGGTCAGCATCAGCGAGAGGGTGTCGGCGCCGCGCAGTGTCGCGTCGTAGATCCGGTCGGCGTTGAGGACCGGGCGGTACTTGAACACCCGTCCGCGCAGCTGCCGCATCACCAGGAACAGGATCGCGCCGGCGACGATCACGATGACCGAGAACACCACCGGCAGCCCGAATCCGTGCCACATCGCGAGGTGCTCGAGTTCGTGGCCGTAGGCCGGGAGGGTCTCCGCGTACGGCTCGAACAGGTCGCCGACCTGCGGGCTGAGGAAGCCGGCGGCGACACCGCCGATCGCCAGCAGCACCGGCGACAGGAGGAACAGCTTCGGCGGCGGGTGCATCTTCGCGACCGCCGGGCTCGGGGTCGACCGGACCTTGCGGCCGAAGGCACCCCACAGGAATCGGCAGGTGTAGGCGAAGGTGATGACCGAGCCGACCAGCAGCACGATGTCGATGGTCTCTGCCTGCCACGGCGGGTAGGCGCCGGTGTCCCACACCGACCCGAACGCGGTCTCCTTGCCGACGAACCCGATGGTGAAGGGCAGACCGGCCATGCTCGCGCCCGCTACCGCGGCGACCAGCGCGAGCACCGGGAGCCGCTCGCCCAGGCGGGCCAGTTTGCGGATGTCGCGGGTACCGGTCGAGTGGTCGATGATGCCGACGACCATGAACAGGCACGCCTTGAACAAGGCATGAGCGATGAGCATCGTGATGCCGGCCATGGCGACGTTCGCGTCGCCGATACCCACCAGCACCGCCATGAACCCGAGCTGTGACACCGTGCCGAACGCCAGCACCAATTTGAGGTCGAGTTCGCGCAGGGAACGCCAGCCGCCGATCACCATCGTGATCATGCCCAGCACCACCACGGCGATGTGCCAGCTCGGTGTCGTCGAGAACGCCGGTGCCAGACGTGCGATCAGGTAGATGCCGGCCTTCACCATCGCGGCGGCGTGCAGGTACGCGCTGACCGGGGTGGGGGCGGCCATCGCACCGGGAAGCCAGAAGTGGAACGGGACGATCGCCGATTTGCTCAGCGCGCCGATCAGCAGCAGCACGACCGCGCAGTCGACGTAGACGCCCGACGACGGCGGGTTCGAGATGATCTCCGAGAGCAGGTAGGTGCCGGATCGTTCGCCCAGCATGATGATGCCGACGAGCATCGCGAGACCACCGGCCGTCGTCACCAGCAGCGCCTGGGTGGCGGCGCGACGGGCCGTCGCGCGGACGCCGTAGAAGCCGACCAGCATGAACGACAGCACCGTGGTCAGTTCCCAGAACACGTACAGGACCAGCATGTTGTCGCTGACGACGAGACCGAACATGGCCGCGGCGAAGGCGATCATCTCACCGCCGAAGACGGCGACACGGGGTCGCGCGTCGTCGAAGTAGTGGGCGCAGTAGCAGAGGACCAGCGAGCCGACGCCGAGGATGAGCACCGACAGGATCGCGCTCAGCGTGTCGAAGCGCGTGACGATGTCCATCTGCAGGACCGGCACCCACTCGACGGTCTCGACGAGCGGCGGTTGCCCGTCCTGCGGCCAGTTGACGATGACCCAGACGAGGGCGCCGGCGGGCGCCAGGGCCAGGACGTAGAATCCGCGGGTTCCCAGCCACCTGATCACCGGGGGCGCGAGCAGCGCGCAGAGCGCGAGCGCAGCCAACACAGAGATCAAGTGGGCACACCGTCTTTCGGGAGTTCGGGCGGGGTGTCACGGGCACCGCCCGCGGTGTCTACCTTACCGTTGCGGTCATGAACCGCTTCGTCAGGCTGTCGACGCTCTGCGTGGCCGTACTCGCGGGGATCGCACTGCTCGCCGGATGCGGTGGCGGTGACGAGGACCGCCAGGACGGTGCCGCACTCCCGAAAGACTTTCCCGCCGCGCAGGTCCCGCTCGTCGAGGGGGCCGTGCTGTCGGCCGACGGCACCCGCGCCGACGGGTGGTCGGCGACGGTCCAGGGCAGTCGGGAGGCGGGCAACGTCCTCGACGCCGCTGTGACGACGCTCACCGACGCCGGGTTCACCGAGTCGTCGCGCAGCTCCGACGGCGGACAGCGCGTCGTGATCCTCTCCGCGAAGAAGGGTGGCACCACCTATTGGGTGCAGGTCGGCACGGCCGCCGGCGCAGCCGGAGGCGGGCAGTCGGTGTTCTATCAGGTCAGCGTGAGCTGACGTCCCTTCGTGACATCCCTCCGCAGGCTCCGGGATTCCTCAGGGACCGCAGGTCGAGCGACCCACCGTCCCCCAGATCCCTGAGGAGGTCGCGAGGAACGAGTGGCCGTCACGCAGGGCTCACAGCCAACTGACAGTCGCGCGGCAGGTCGTCGTCAGTCGTCGTCGGGACCGTGGATCTCACTTGTTCACGTCAGAAAGCGAGACAGCGATGTCCACACCCGCCGGGGCGACCGTCGCCCACGACAACACGTCCGACCACCCGACCGATCAGATCCCGCGTGGTGCCGAACCGCCGACCCCGTCCGCGGCGACGGCTGCGTCCGCGGCGTCGGACAAGATGCGCAACGCCGTCATCGCCGGCGGTATCGGCGTGGCGGTGGTCGCCGCCGGGCTGGGTTTCGGTGCCGGCTACGTCGTCGGTGACTCGTCGTCGTCGACGACCCAGGGGCCCGGCATGAACATGCCGGGTGGGATGAACGGTCAGATGCAGGGCGGTCAGAGCGGTATGAACGGTCAGACGCCGGGCGGTCAGGGAGGTGCGAACGGCCAGACGCCGGGCGGTCAGGGAGGTGCGAACGGCCAGACGCCGGGCGGTCAGGGAGGTGCGAACGGTCAGATGCCCGGTCAACAGGGCCAGATGCCCGGTCAGCAGGGGCAGGCCCCCGGGCAGACCGCACCCGGAACGGGATCGTCGACCCAGTCCGGCCAGAGCACCGGAGCCTGACACCCCGCAGATGACGGCGAACGTAACGGTCAGCGTTACGTTCGCCGTCATCTGATCACGAGCACGGCGAGACGTCCTCGCTCACGGTCAGTCGAGCCGGCGCTCCGCGTACGCCCGCAGATTCTCCACCTGTGCGGCGTCCAGCGACGGCCGGACGCGTCGTCGGGCCTCGGCGATGTCGTCGGGGCCGACGGTGGCCGCATCGATGTCGCGGCGCATCGCCGACAACGCCGCCTCCCGCAAGAGCGCTGAGCAATCGGCGGCGGAATAGCCGCCGAGGTCGGCGGCCAGCTCGTTCAGGTCCACGTCGTCGGCGAGGGGCACGTTGCGTGATGCGGTCTGCAGGATGTCGGCGCGGGCGTCGGCGTCCGGTGGCGGCACGAACACGAGACGCTCGAGACGTCCCGGTCGCAGCAGTGCCGGGTCGATCAGGTCGGGCCGGTTGGTCGCACCGAGGACGACGACGTCCTGCAGCGGTTCGACGCCGTCGAGTTCGGTCAACAGGGATGCGACCACGCGGTCGGCGACACCCGAGTCGCTCGACTGTCCGCGGCGCGGGGCCAGGGCGTCGACCTCGTCGAGGAAGATCAACGACGGCGCCGACTCCCGCGCGCGGTCGAACAGGTCACGTACCGCCTTTTCCGACGACCCGACCCACTTGTCCATCAGCTCGGCACCCTTGACCGTGTGCACCGACAACTGGCCGGACGCGGCGAGCGCACGCACGACGAACGTCTTGCCACAGCCGGGCGGACCGAACAGCAGCACGCCGCGCGGAGGATCGACGCCGAGCCGCGTGAACGTGTCGGGATGCTGCAGCGGCCACAACACCGCCTCGGTCAATGCCTGCTTGGTCTCCACCATGTCGCCCACCTCGTCGAGCGTGATGGAGCCGAGCGACACCTCCGGTGAGTCCATCCGCGACACCGGCCGGATCACCTCGAGGGCACCGAGGAGGTCGTCGGTGCGCAGACCCGGCGACGGACGCTCCCCGGTGGAGTCGTCGTCGGTGCGTCGGGTGAGGCGCGCGGCGGCCCGCAGCGCGGCCTCCCGCGCCAGTGCGGCGAGATCGCCTGCGACGAAACCCGGTGTGCGTGAGGCGATCACGTCGAGGTCGAGGTGTCCGTCGGTGGGGACGTCGGTGAGGATCACCGACAGCAGGCGCGCCCGGGTCGCGGCGTCGGGCAGGCCGATGATCAGTTCGCGGTCGCACAAGGCGGGATCGCGCAGCCGACTGTCGAGACGCACCGCCTCGGCGGTCGTCGCGATCAGGGCGATCGCGCCGTCGGCGATGCCCGATCGCAGTTCGTCGAGGATCAGTGCCGACACCGGTTCCGGCGCAGCGGATTCGCGCGGTGCCGATAGGAGTGCGTCGACATCGGTGATGAGCAGGACGCCGCCGGTGCGGCGCAGTTCCGTCACCGCCGACGACACGGCGCCGAGCCGTGCGCCCGCCTCGAGCGCCCCGACCGTCGGCCCGTCGATCACGGTGAGCGGACGGTCCGCGCACACCGACCGCACGAGCGTCGCCTTGCCGCCCCCGGCGGGCCCGGTGACGAGGACCCCGAGCCGCGGCGTCGCGCCCAGTCGGCGCAGCACCTCGGGTTCGTCGAGGGTGATGGACAGCCACTCGGTCAGCTTGGCGACCTGAGCGTCGACACCCACCAGCGTCGACACCGGTCGGACGGCCACTGCCGACGACGCGCTCGCCGTGACGCCCGGCGCCTCGGCCGGTCGGGCCGACGCCGACAAGGATTGCCCCGATGTCGGCCCGGACGGCTCGGCCGCGGCGAACCCCATCGCCGCCGAGGTGGGCGGCAGTGACGGCTTCGGCGTGACCGCCGGCCGGCGAGCGCGCGGCGTGACGCCGTGACCGTTCGCGTCGGCCCACAGGACCGCCGTGTTGGTCTGCACGCTGACCGGGCCCGCGGGTTCGGTCGCGCTGACCGTCAACAGTTCATTGGTCCAGGTGATGCCGACAGAGACGGCGAGTGCGCGGGTGGCATCTCCGGCGGCCAGTTCGGGACCGAGATCCCGGGGCAGCAGCGACACCGCGTCGCCGACCGACAGCACCTTGCCGAGCAGGGCGCGCCGGAGCGTCGGCTCGTCGACGGACGCGGTGGCCAGCGCGGACCCCGACACGGTGACCCGCGCCGCGCCGTGCACCTCGCACGGCGCGAGCACCACCGACGCGTTCTCCCGCACGCCGGCGTTCGAGAATGTGATGTCGTCGAGCAGGGCGGTACCGGTCGGGGTGTCCGGGCCGGCCTCGGCCACCACCGCGGCGGTCACGCGGGCACCGGTGATCGAGACCGCATCCCACTCGCGCAGTCCCAGCGCCGCCAGCACCTCCGAGTGGACTCGGACGATCCCGCGCCGCGGCTCGGCCGCCGACGGGTTCACCCGTGCGGTCAGCGCCAACTGGATCGGCCCGGTCATCAGCTGGTCTCCTCGGTCTGCGGATCGGCCGGTACGTCGGACGGCAGGTCGGCGGCCGGCAGGTCGGCGGCCGGCAGTACGTCGGCCGGCAGTACGTCGGCGGGCTGTTCGACAGGTGACTCGGCGGGGGCCGATATCCCCGTCGGCCGACGCAGACCGAGTCGGGCCTGCGACTTGGCCGCGGTGGCGAGCCGCCGACGACGCGGTTGCGAGCGGTTGATCGCGCGGCGCTGCGCCCGCCGCTCCGACGGATGGTCCTCCCAGTGCTCGGGACGCTCGGCGACCCACCGCTTGTTCCGCCACGCGAACGGGATGTGCAGCAGGTAGCCGCCGATCGCGATCATCATCAGGACGTAGGGAAAGGTCAACAGCAGAGCGGCGCCGATCGCGACGATGATGAGCAGGCCGGCCAGCGCGCGGGGCGGCACGGACGCGGTCTTCAGGGATGCGGTGGGCACACGGCTCACCGCGAGCAGCGCGACGAACACCAGCCAGCCGCCGACGACCGGTACCGACGTCCACCAGCCGTCGCCGAACTGCTGGGACAGCCCGATCGGCAGCAGCGCGATGATCGCCGCGGCCGGCGCGGGCACGCCGACGAAGAAGTCCCGTGTGTAGCCGGGTGCGCCGTCGTCGTCGAGCAGGGTGTTGAAGCGGGCGAGTCGCAGCACGATGGCGCAGCAGTAGATGAGTGCGAGCATCCATCCGAGGTCCTGATCGGACATGAGGTGCAGATAGACGATGAGGGCGGGCACCACGCCGAAGTTGATGGCATCGGCCAGCGAGTCGATCTCGGCGCCCATTCGGGTGGTCGCCCCCATCATGCGGGCGACGCGTCCGTCGATGCCGTCGAGCAGCGCGGCCGCGACGACCAATCCCATCGCCGCGCTGATGTCGCCGGTGCCCGCGACCCGGACCGCGGTGAGACCGGCGCAGATGGCGAGGATCGTCAGCGCCGACGGCACGAACAGACGTCCCGCGGCGGCCTGCTTGGAGAAGCGGGCGCGGTCGGGGGACGGCCGGGTCGCCGGTCGGGGCGCGTTCGTGCTGCGTGGTCGGCGCGTGGGATGGGTGGTCGGGGTGCGGTGCGACGTCGACCGTTCGGATCGGCGGGGAGTGGTCATCGATCAGCCGAGGGTTGCGAAGACGGTTTCGGCACCGACGGCCCGTTGGCCGGCGCGGACCTGCGGGACCGTCCCGACCGGGAGGTAGACGTCCACACGGGAGCCGAATCGGATCAACCCGTAGGTCTCGCCGACGCTCACCTCGTCGCCGACGACCGGTTCGCAGACGATGCGCCGCGCGATCAGACCGGCGATCTGCACCACCGCGACGTCGTGGGTCGTCGGCGCGTCCGTGCCGTCGGAATCGACAGGGCAGCGCAGCGTCATCGTGGTGCGTTCGTTGACCGAGCTGGCCTCGGCGAGGTCGGCGGAGACGAACTTCCCGGGCGTGTGGGTCACCGCGATCACCGACCCGGTGATGGGCACCCGCTGGACGTGCACGTCGAAGATCGACAGGAAGGTCGACACCCGGGGTCGGATCGCATCGCCCAGGCCTGCCTCGGGCGGCGGGACCGCCTCGTCGACGAGTGCGATCGTGCCGTCGGCGGGTGCGACGACCGCGCCGGTCGTCGTCGGCGGGACGCGTGTGGGATGCCGGAAGAACGCGGCGCACGCCCCCGCGGTGAGCGCGGCCGGACGAGCGATCCACCGATGACGGCGGCCGAGCAGTGCGACGGTGGCGGGAGCCGCGACGAACGGCAGGCCCGCCCGGTGGACAGGTGGGATGGTCTCGCGTGCCAGGTCGATGAGATGACCTGCTCCGCTGCGCGTTCCGTCGGGACGCGGGCGCCTGGCCACCATCGACCTCCTGTTGCTGTGTCCGAGTGCCGGCGTCTGCCGGCACACTCGCCAGCTTAGAGCGTGATCACCTCGACGAGGGACCCCGCGGGGACCGACTCCGCATCCGCGTCGATGTCGATGAGGCTGTCGGCGCGCGACAGATAGCGCAGGTGGTGCGAGGCAGGCGGTCCGATCGGGTCGACGGCCGGGCCGTCGTCGGTCTCCCGCAGGACGCCGCGCAGGAATTGGCGTTTGCCTGCGGGGGAGCGGACGTCGGCGTCCAGCCTCGCGGTCACGCGCGGACGCCGCGGCGGCAGTCCGATCGCGGCGCGCAACGGCGGTCGGATGAACACCTCGAACGACACCAGCGAGCTGACCGGATTGCCCGGCAACGTGATGATCGGCACACGACGACCGCTCGGGCCGATGTAGTGCCCACATCCCTGCGGCATCCCCGGCTGCATCGCCACCTTCACGAACTGCACGTCCCCCGGACCCGCGTCGCCCAGCACATCCTTGACGACCTCGAACGCACCCGCGCTCACGCCGCCGGAGGTGATGATCAGGTCGGCGTCGTCGCTGATCTCGTCGAGCCGTGCGCGGAACGCGTCGACGTCGTCGGTGACGTAGTGCAGATGCGTGGCGTCGGCGCCGGCCTCGGTGGCGGCAGCGGTCAGCATCGGACCGTTCGACTCGTAGATCTGGCCGAACTCCAGCGGTGTCCCGGGCGTGACGAGCTCGGAGCCGGTGGACAGCACCACCACGCGCGGTCGGCGCGTGACGTCGACCTCGGTGATCCCGAGGGCGGCCAGGAATCCGATCTGGGGGGCGCCGAGCCGGGTACCCGCGGGGATCGCCGGCTGATCCGGCTCGATGTCGGATCCGGCGGACCGGATGTGTCGTCCGGCCGGGACCGAACCGAGGATCGTGACCACGTCGACGGCGGCATCGGTCCGCTCGACCGGGATGACGGCGTCCGCGCCGTCGGGCAGCGGTGCGCCGGTCATGATCCGGTGTGCGGTGCCGGGGGCCAGCGTGAGGTGGTCGGTCCGCCCGGCGGGGATGTCCTGCGCGACCGGCAGCCGCACCGGCGAATCCTCTCCGGCCGAAGCGATGTCGGCGGCGCGGATCGCGTACCCGTCCATCGCCGAATTGTCGAAACCGGGGAGACCGATGGGCGCGACGATCTCGGTCGTGGTGACACGCCCGAGCGCGTCGGCCGCCGATATCCGCTCGGGCTCCGGTGCGGAGAACAGAGCGGCGACTACGTCCTGGTGATCTGACACCGATCGCATCCGCTCAGCATGCCATCGGCCTCCACGCACCGTGCGGGCCGCCGCCGACGGGACTAGATTTTCTCCCATGCCGCTGGGGTTGCTGCTCGACATCGACGGGGTGATGGTCACCTCGTGGAAGGCGCTGCCCGGGGCCGTGGAGGCGGTCGCCGAGCTGGAGGATCTGGGATATCCGCGGATGTTCCTGACCAACACGACCTCCCGATCGCGCGGGGAGATCGCCGAGGCGCTCAACGACTGCGGCTTCGACGTCGCCCCGGACGAGATCCTCACCGCCGCCAAACTCACGGCGGAGTACCTGACCGCGAATCACCCGGGGAAGTGCGTGTGGGTGCTCAACGAGGGGCCGATCGCCGAGGACATGACCGGCGTCGAGCTCACCGACGACCCGGCCCGTGCCGAGGTCGTGGTGCTCGGGGGTGCCGGACCGGTCTTCGATCATCGCGCGCTGTCTCAGGTCCTCGAACTGATGGTGCGCGGCACCCCGGTCATCGCGATGCATCGGTCGATGACGTGGTCGACGGCGGTGGGCCTCAGCATCGACACGGGTGTGTATCTCGAGGGCCTGGAGAAGGCCGCCGACCGCAAGATCCGTGCGATCGGCAAGCCGTCCCCGCTGGGCTTCCGTGCCGCCGTCGACCTCATGCAGCTCGAGCCGACGCAGGTCGTCATGGTCGGCGACGACATGCACAACGACGTGCTCGGTGCGCAGGCCGCGGCACTCATCGGGGTGCTGGTGAAGACCGGCAAGTTCCGTGAGGAAGCGCTCGATGCCCTGCAGCGCGACGAGTTCGGGCCGGTACCCGACCACATCGTCGACTCCCTCGCCGACGTGCCGGCGCTCATGCGCAAGCTATCGGATCAGACGTGAGGCCGCCCCGCTGATCCCGCTATCCGCTGATCGAGTGCCCGCGCGAGCGGAGCGATCCGGGTGTATCGAGATCAGGCCGCGTATCGAGATCAGGCCGCCGACGACCCCGTCTTCTCCGCGGCCCGCTTGATCTCGGCGAGGGTCTCGGCCATGCCGAGTTTGAGTTCGGCCTCGAAGTTCGTGGTCCCGCCCATCATCTTGTCGACGAGGAACGACGACACCTTCGTGGTGCCGTCGGCGACCTCACGACGCTCGGTCACCTTCACGCCCGCCCCGGCCGGCTCGAGGGTGTAGCTCCACACGGTGCGGTTCTCGGCGACGCGGAACGCCAGCTCCTGGTTCGGCGCGAACCGGATCACCTTCGACGTCGTCGGCCACACGAGCGGGCCGCGACGGTTGATGTTGAGGGTGCGGGTGCCGAGGCCGACCGGCCCGCCGCGGATGACCATCTTCTTGCACTGCGGGCTCCACTCGCCCATGCGCTGCAGGTCGGAGATCACCGCCCAGACGTCCTCGGCAGAGGCGTTGATCTCGACGGATTCCTCGATCAGTGGCGCGGCCATGGTGATTCCCCTCAGACGGTCGTAACAGCGGTGCCGAAACAGCAGGTCGAAACTGCTAGCTGACGACCCTAAGCGGCTTGTTGTCTGACCGTCAACAGTGGGAGTGGGGACCTTCCCGACGTCAGAGGCGACGTCAGAGGCCGAGCGCCGCGCCGATGACGGCGCCCACCCCGATGAAGACCGCGCCGCAGATCCATCCGGCGGGATGCTCGTCGTCGTCGAGCAGCAGAGTGCCCAGCTTGCCGGGGGTCAGCCAGTCGATCAGCACGAACGACCACATCATCACCGCGATCGCCAGCACCACGTAGGCGATCGTGTAGACGATGCCGCGCCAGAGTTCGAGCGTCAGGGAGTCACGGATGCCGGCGACGAGCACGATCGACAGTCCGATCACCTGCGCGGTCGCGAGCATCACCGCGTTCCGGTTGTGGTCGAGCCAGATCAGGTTCCGCAGGCGGCCCGGCGTCACCAGGTCGAGTGCGAGGAACCCGACGACGAGCAGCAGCACACCGACGCCGCTGTACGCGGCGGCAGCGCCGATGTTGTCACGCAGAAGGTCCATCGAGCTTCTCCCGTCCGTGGCGCGGCGAGGCGTGTCGGCCGCCGGCTGTCAGGAGAAACAGTAGCGATCAGACCGTGCTCGCCGCGGCGTTTGCCGGACGTGGCGCGCCGAGTCCCAGGTTCTCCCGCAGCGTCGTCCCCGGGTACTCGCTGCGGTAGACGCCGAGATCCTGCAGCACCGGCACGACCTCGTCGACGAATCGGTCGAGTCCGCCCGGAGTGATGTGCGGGACGAGGATGAATCCGTCACTGGCGTCGGCCTGGACCAGTTCGTTGATCTCACGGGCGACCGTCTCGGCGGCGCCGACGAACGACTGCCGCCCGGTGACCTCGATGATCAACTCGCGCGTGGACAGGCCCTTCGCCTCGGCGATCGCACGCCACTCGCGGGCCACGTCGCGCGGGTCGCGATGGATGCGCACACTCGCGCGCCCTCGGGCCACCGTGTTCTCGCCCGGCAGCGGATCGATCTCCGGCAGTGGTCCGTCCGGATCGTGATCGGACAGATCGCGATTCCACAGTTGCTCGAGGAACTTGATCGCGGTCTGCCCGCTGACCTGGGCCAGCCGCACCTCGTGGGCGAGATCGGCGGCCTCGGCGTCGGTGTCACCGAGCACGAAGGTCGCCGCCGGCAGGATCAGCAGGTCCTCCGGACGACGACCGTGTGCGGACAGCCGACCCTTGACATCGGCGTAGAACGCCCGGCCCGCGTCGAGGGTGGCGTGTCGCGAGAAGATGGCGTCGGCGCGGGCGGCGGCGAACTCGCGGCCCTCCTCCGAATCGCCGGCCTGGAAGATGACCGGACGCCCCTGCGGACTGCGGGGCACCGAGAAGTGCCCGGAGATCGCGAACTGGTCGTCGACGTGGTCGAAGGCCCCGGCGTCGTCGCGACGCAGGAACCGACCGGAGACCCGGTCGGCGAGGATGTCGTCGTCGCGCCATGAGTCCCACAGCTCGATCGCCGTCTCCAGGAACTGGCGGGCCCGCTGATAGCGCTGATCCTCCGGCAGATAGCCGCCGCGTCGGAAGTTCTCCCCGGTGAACGCGTCCCATGACGTCACCACATTCCAGGCGGCACGTCCGTCGGAGAGGTGATCGAGCGAGGCGAACTGCCGGGCGACCTCGACGGGTTCGTTGAACGTGGAGTTGATGGTGCCGGCGAGTCCGAGCCGGTCGGTCACCGCGGCGATGGCGGCCAGGATGGTGAACGTGTCCGGTCGGCCGACGACGTCGAGATCGTAGATCTCGCCGTGTTGTTCGCGCAGCCGCAGTCCCTCGGCGAGGAAGAGGAAGTCGAAGAGGCCGCGCTCGGCGGTCTGCGCGAATCGCGTGAACGAGTCGAACTCGATGTGGCTGCCGGCCTGCGGATCACTCCACACGGTGGTGTTGTTGACGCCCGGGAAGTGCGCTGCGAGGTGGACGGGTTTGGTCATCGGGGTGCTCCTACGGTCTGCGTGGCGTGGGCGTATCGATTCGCCGCGGGCGCCAGGCCGAGACGTGCGCGCAGCGTCGACGGTTCGTCGTTGTCTCGGAAGGCGTTGCGTCGCTGCAGTTCCGGCACCAGCGCGGTGGTGATCTGGTACAGGTCGTGCGGAATCGTCGCCGGCCGCAGACGGACTCCGGCCGCGCCCGTCGACGGGTCGGTGAGATCGACGATCTTCTCGGCAAGTGATGCCGGTGTGCCGGCGAACACGGAGGTGTCGCCGGTGTACGGGGCGCCGAGCCGATCATCCAGGCGCGCGCGACGACCGGCGGCGGCGGTCTCGGTGTCGTCGAGGTACACGAGCAGATCGACGAACACCTGCACGGCCTGGTGCGCTCGGCCCGCGCGCTGCGCGGCGTCGCGGATGGCGGCGGCGGCATGCGAGGTGGACGCGCGATCGTGGGCGGCGACGAATCCGATGTCGGCGGCGGCCCCGACGAGGTCGACGGCACCGTCGGAGCCGTGCGCCGACGCCGCGACGACCGGTTGTCCCTGCGGCGGACGCGGGGTGATCGATGGCCCGCGCACGGAGAAGAACCGTCCCTCGAAGTCGATGTAGTGCAGCTTGTCCCGGTCGATGAACCTCCCGGTGGTGACGTCGCGTATCTCCGCGCCATCCTCCCACGAATCCCACAGGCGTCGCAGGACCTCGACGTATTCGGTTGCCTCCGAGAACAACTCGGTATCGCGCTGCCTGGGGTCGGCGGGCAGGGTGCGGCGGCCGAAGAGTCGGGCATCGATGTCGGTGGCCGCGATGTCGACGACCGCGCCGGCGCGGCCACGTCCGACGAAATCGAGGGTCGCGATCGCCTTGGCGGCGTGGAACGGTTCGGTGTGGGTGGCGATCAGCGTCGGCAGCACCCCGACGCGGGTCGTCGTCGGCGCCACGCGGGAGGCGATGAGCACCGAGTCGAGCCGCCCCGCCACGAGATCGGAGATGGGCCGGTCGATGCCGTCGGTGGTGGGTGGGCGGCGGCGGAAGCCATCGGCGATCGTGACGAGGTCGATGCCGGCACGATCGGCGTCGCCGACGATGCCCGCCCAATAGGCCGGCCGGGTCAGGTCGGCCGGTCTGGCGCCGGGTTCACGCCAGGCGAGCGGATGCCAGCCCGCCCCGCTGAGCGCGACGGCCAGATGTGGACTGCCGGAAGTGGTCATGCCTGCGTCAACGCGCGAGGCGTCCGGAGGCACCCCGATCCGGACAGTCTCGATCAGTGTGAGCACAACCCTCGCCATCGGCCCCGGAATCCGCCGTAATGGGTGTTTGCCGCATCGCCGTCCCGTCGGCACCGCGACACCGTAGACCCGACCGCGGCCGACCCGACCGAAACCGACCCGACCTCAGGAGTGTGGCCATGGCATGGCTGATCCGGGTGCTCGACACCCAGCACCGGTACCTGCTGCGGGCGGTCGCCGGGCTCGCGCCCGAGGCCGAGTACGCCACCGACCTGTGTCCTGGGCCCGAATGCCGTTGTGGGAGTGGATCGTGACGTCTCGCATTCCACTGTCGGTGCTCGACCTGGCGCCGGTCACGCAGGGGTCGTCGGCGACCGAGGCGATCCGCCGGGCGGTCGACCTGGCCCGCGCCGCCGAGGGGTGGGGCTACCGCCGCTACTGGCTCGCCGAACATCATTTCGTCGCCGTCGCGAGCTCCTCGACGCCGACCCTCATCGCGCTGGTCGCCGCGGCCACCGAGCACATCCGTGTGGGCAGCGCCGCCGTACAGCTGGGCCATCATCGTCCCGCGTCGGTCGTCGAGGCCTTCGGCACGGTCGACGCCCTGTTTCCGGGGCGTCTCGATCTCGGTCTCGGGCGGTCGGGTCAGCGTCGGGCCGAGGCGTTGTCGGCCGTCGCGTCCGGCCGTCGCGTCACCGAACCGCGACCGGAGCAGTGGGTGGACGGGCTGCTGATCCCGGAACCCTTCCCGATGGAGCAGCTGTTGGGGTCACCGCGGCTCGCGACCATGACCCGGGCTCTCGAGTTCGAGGGTGCACAGCATCAGGATTTCGCCGACGCCGTCGATGACGTGATCGATCTACTGGCCGGGCGTTACGAGATCGACGACCTCGACGTGCGCGCGGTCCCGGGCGAGGACGCCGACATCGAGGTGTGGATCTTCGGCAGCAGCAAAGGTCAGAGCGCGGCGGTCGCCGGTGCGAACGGTCTGCCGTTCGTCGCGAACTATCACGTCAGCCCGTCGACGGTGCTCGAGGCGGTCGAGGCCTACCGGTCCGCGTTCCGGCCGTCGTCGGCGCCGGGAGCGAGCGGAGGCAAGCCGAGCCTGACGCAGCCGTATGTGGTGGTGTCCGCCGACGTGGTGGTGGCCGACGACGATGCGACCGCGGCCCATCTCGCCTCCACCTACGGGCATTGGGTGTACGACATCCGCAGCGGCCACGGCGCATCCGAGTATCAGGACCCGGCGACGGCACAGCCGCTGACGGAGCAGCAGCGGCGGATCGTCGACGACCGGGTGCGCACCCAGTTCGTCGGGTCACCGGCCACCGTGGCCGAGCGTCTCGAGACACTCGCCCGGGTGACCGGCGCCGACGAACTCGTGATCACCAGCGTCACACATGATTTCGAGGACCGGAAACGGTCGCATCAGCTCCTGGCGCAGGAGTGGGGTCTGCGTCAGGGCTGAGCGACCAGTTCTCCGTGACAGGATCACCCGACGGTGATCATGTCCCAGTCGTTGATGGACGCAGCGATTTTCGCGACGTGATCCTGCGCGTCGCCGAGGGTGTGGCTGATCGCCGTCAGCCGGCTGACGTAATGGCCGACCGGATACTCCGCGGTCATGCCGATGCCACCGTGCATCTGGATGGCCTCCTGGCCGATGAGGCGTCCGGACCGGCAGATCTGCAGCTTGGCCCGTGACGCGATGATCGGATCGCAGCCGCCGTCGGCCAGCGCCGTGGTGGCGTACAGGCTCATGCTGCGTGCCAGCTCCAGCTGGGTGTACATGTCCGCGGCGCGCTGGGTGAGTGTCTGGAACTGCGACAGTGTGACGCCGAACTGCTTGCGCGTCTTCAGGTAATCGACGGTGAGGTCCAAGGCGCGTTCCATCGCGCCGACTGCCTCGGCGCACAGCGCGGTCTGGATGCCGACCTCGGCGTTGGCGATGACCTCGGAGGCATCGCCACTGCCGAGGCGGGTGGCCGCCGCGTCGGAGAACTCGATCTGCGCACCACGACGGCGGTCGTGGGTGCGGTACGGGGTACGCGTGACACCGTCGGCGTTCGCGTCGGTCAGGAACAGGCCGACACCGTCGTCGGTGCGTGCCGACACGACCAGCTTGTCTGCGCAGTCGCCATGTCCGACAAGGACCTTGGTGCCGTTGAGCTTGTCGTCGGTGGCGGTGGTGGCGACCTTGGCGCCCGGCCAGCGGTCGCCGGCCTCGAGGTGGGCGAAGGCGGCCAGGATCTCGCCCGAGGCGAGACCGCCGAGGATCTCGGCGCGGGTGGCGTCATCGGCGGTGGCACCGACGAGTGACCCCGGCACGAGGGCCGAGTCCAGGTAGGGCTCGGGCGCGAGCGAACGACCGATCTCGGTCATCACGCTGGTGAACTCCACCGGTCCGGCACCCATGCCGCCGTCGTCCTCGGGGAAGGTGAGGCCGAGGATGCCGATGTCGGCCAACGACTTCCACACCCCTTTGTCCCAGCCGAGTTCGGTGTCGGTGACCGCGCGCAACGTCTCGACGTCGTACTTACGGGTCAGTACTTCGCGCACGGTGTCGCGCAGCATCGTCTGTTCGTCGGAAAGCTCGAAATCCATGACAGGTTCCCAGGTTCTCGTGAGTCGTGAAAAGAGTTGAGGCGGTGGGTGTCTCAGAGACCCAGCACGGCCTTGTCGATGATCTGGCGCTGAACCTCCGACGATCCGCCGTAGATACTCACCTTGCGGTAGTTGAGGTAGGTCGGCGCGGACAGCTGTGCCCACTCGGGCGACGCGACGTCGGCGGTGCCGTTGGCGGCGGACGCATCGAGACCGGCGACCGGCAGCGAATCGGGGCCCGCGATGTCGGCGAGCAATTCCATGGCGTCCTGCTGCAACTGGCTACCGCGCAGCTTGAGCAGCGACGACGCCGGGTTCGGCTTGCCGTCCGCCGACGACGCGGCGACCCGCAGCTGGGTCAACTCGAGGGCGAGCAGATCGTTCTCCAGCTCGGCCAGACGGGCCGCGAACAGCGGGTCGCCCAGGAGGGTGCCGCCGGATGCGGTCGTGGTCTGGCGGGCAAGCTCTTTCGCCTTGGCGAGCTTGGTCTTGGTGTAGCCGACGCGGGCGATGCCGCTGCGCTCGTTGCCCAGCAGGAACTTGGCCTGCGTCCAGCCCTCGTTCTCCTTGCCGACGAGATTCTCGACCGGCACGCGGACGTCGTTGAAGAAGACCTCGTTGACCTCGAAGCTGCCGTCGATGAGCTGAATCGGCCGCAGCTCCACGCCCGGCGTGTCCATCGGGAACAGCAGCATGCTGATGCCGGCCTGCTTCTTGACGTCGGGATCGGTACGCACGAGGCAGAAGATCCAGTCGGCGAACTGGCCGAGCGTGGTCCACGTCTTCTGGCCGTTGACGACGTAATGATCACCGTCGCGGACCGCGCGGGTCTTGAGCGACGCCAGATCCGAACCCGCCTCGGGCTCGGAGAAGCCTTGGCACCACCAGATGTCGAGGTTGGCGGTCTTGGCCAGGAACCGTTCCTTCATCTCCGGCGAACCGAACTGCGCGATGACCGGACCGATCATGCCGACGTTGAACGGCAGCATGTCCGGGACGTGCATCAGGCTCATCTCCTCGCGATAGATGTGGCTCTGGATGGCGGTCCAGTCGCGGCCACCCGCCTCGACGGGCCAGCCCGGCGTGGCGACACCGTGCTCGTTGAGGATGCGCGTGGTGGTGATCAGGTCCTCGGGGTAGTTCAGCTTGCCGGCTTCGGAGCGACGACGGAGGTCCTCGGGGACCTTCGCGAAGATTACCCGCAGCTCATCGCGGAACGCCTCTTCTTCTGGACTGAATGTCAGCTGCATGAGTTCTGTCCTACTCCTGGTCAGGGGAACGCGGGGCGCAGACGCGACACATGGCGGGGCCGAGTGATGCATCCGCTGACTAAGCGCTTGCTTAGTGATACCGTGCACTATGCCGCTGCCGGCGGGGCATGTCAATGTCATCGATGGCGGGGTATCAGAGGCGGAGTCATCAGGTCCAGCGGAAACGGAGGCCGGCGCGATGCCAGTCGTGGAACCGCCGCCTCGTGCGGCCGCCGCGCGCTCCCGGTTGCTGCGGGCCGCGGTGGAGGCGTTCGCGACCAAAGGATTCGACGCGACGACCACACGCGACATCGCGACCGGGGCGCAGATGAGTCCGGCGGCGGTGTATGTGCACTTCCGGTCCAAGGAGGAGGTGCTCTACGAGCTCTCCGACGCCGGGCACCGGTCGTTCCTGACGCTGATCGACGACGCAGACGACCCCGCGCAACCACCCGCCACACGGCTGCGGGCGGTGATCGGCGCGCTCGCCGCGCATCACGCCCGTGATCACGTCTGGTCGAGGGTGGTCAACTACGAGTTGGACTCCCTCTCGGCGGAGCACCGCGAGGCCATTGGGGTGATGCGCAGAGAGGTCGCCCGTCGTGTCGGCACGATCGTCGACGCGGGCATCACCGGAGGAGCCTTCGACGTCGACGACCCTCAGGCGACCACGACCCTGCTGCTCTCGATGGGAGTCGACGTCGCTCGCTGGTACCGGGAGTCGGGCGCGCTGACGCCAGAACGGATCGGTGCGTTCCAGGCGGAGATGGCCGCGCGTATCGTCGGCGCACGAGTCGACGCGCCATCGGTCTGATGCCGCCGTCGGCCGGCGATGTCCGGTCGGGTCAGCGCGGCGCCGGGATCGCGCACTCCGATTCCGCCGATTCCGCCGGGACGGCCGTCGCCGGGCCCGTACTTCTCGCCGACCGCCGTCGAAGCCGTGCGTTCGTGAGCGCGCCGACCACCGCCAGCACCAGCACGTAGGCCACATAGCCGACGACCGTCTCCCGCAAACCGATGTGGGACACGATGATTCCGGCCACGACGGCGGGCAGGCTGAATGCGAGGTAGCTCGCGACGAACACCGACGAGAACACCTGGCCGCGCTGCTGCGGGGGTGTGGCGGCGCTGATGCTGTCGAGCGCGCCCAGGAAGGTCGCCGCGAAGCCGGCGCCGGCGATGACCGAGCCGGCGATGTAGAGCGGCAGCGTCTCGCCGAGTACCCCGGCGAGCGAGATGACCGCACCTCCGGCGAGGGCCGGGTACCCGAACGCGAGTTTGGTTGCCGCCGACCGCCCGGTGATGAGCAGCGAGGTGATCGCGGCCGACGCGAAGAACACGAACAGCAGGACGCCGGCCTCGGCGTGGTTGTCGACGCCGAACACGCGGGCGACGACCGAGGAGCCGAGCGACAGGTACAGGCCGCCCAACGACCAGGTCGCGACGAGTGCGGGCACGGCCGCCAGGAACACCCGCCGCACCTGCGCGGGCAGTCGCACCTGCGGGGCGAGGGTCGCGAAGAGGTGTCGTCGGGAGGTGAATCCGATGCGATCGGAGGTTTCCGGGACCAGCAGCAGTGCGATCAGCAGGACCGCGAACAGCGCCAGGATGACCTCGTATACCAGGAACCGCGGGGCCGGGGCGTACTCGACGAACAGTCCGGCGACGGCGACACCCCCGGCCAGGCCGATCGCCGGCGCGGCGCCCGTGATCGCGGAACCCAGCCGGGGGGTCGGCTGCAGGTCGACGACGGTGGCGGTGAGCGTGCCCATCGCGGCGCCGGTGGCCAGCCCCTGCAGCGCGCGGGCCGCCATCAGGAGGCCGACGTCGTCGGCCGACACGAACAGCACCATGCTCACGATCAGCAGGACAAGCGCGATGGCGAGCACCGGTCGTCGTCCGATGTGGTCGGAGAGCGAGCCGACGGTCAACAGGCTGACCAGCATCGTCGCGACGTAGATCGCGAAGACGGCGGTGAGCGTGAACGCCGAGAAGCCCCAGAGCTGCTGGTACACGGGGTAGAGGGGCGAGGGGGCGGCGGAGGCGAAGAGGACCATCACGAACGTCGCCGTGATCACCCAGAACGCGCGGTGCGGATGCAACCGAGTCATCTCATCTCCTAAAGCAAAGCCATTTGCGTTAGATTGAACGTATCGGAGGTTCGGACACTAAAGCAAACGGATTTGCAATAATGGTCGGCATGAGTGGTTCAACCGCGTCAGCGAGCGTTCATTCCCCCGGCGCGAAGCGCCCGGGTGGTCGCAGCGCACGGGTGCAGTCGGCCGTGTATGCGGCGGTCGGACAGCTGGTGGGTGCCGGCCAGCGCGACACGATGACGATTCCCGAGGTCGCCGAGGTCGCCGGGGTGAACCCGACGAGCATCTACCGCCGGTGGGGCACTATCGAGCAACTCCTCGGCGAGGTGGCGGTCGCAGCGCTGACACAAGGGGAGTCACTGCCCGACACCGGTGAACTCGCCGACGACCTCGCCGAGTGGTCGCGGATCATCGCTGCCGACATCGGCCGTCCGAAGCGGCGCGCCTATCTGCGCGCCATGGTGTTCGCCCGCAATGACGTCGTCGAGGAATGTCCGTGCTGGGAGATCCGCCGGGAGCAGGCCGAGGAGATGGTCGGTCGGGCCGCCGACCGTGGGCGGGATGCGCCGACCGTCCGACAGATCCTCGATCACGTCATCGCGCCGCTCTATCACCATGCGGTCTTCGGGCTCGCCCTCGACGACACCTATGCCCACGCCCTGGTCTCCGATGTCATGCGCATGACCGATCGGAGCAGTCGAGCAGGCTAACCTCGGCGCATGAAGTACGTCCATGCGTTCGGTGACGACGTCCTCGGTGACCTCGACGGGGTGGGGATCGCGGCCGCGATCCGCGCCGGTGAGTTCTCCGCGACCGAGGCGGTGCAGGCCGCGATCGCACGGATCGACGCCGTCAACCCGCAGGTGAATGCGGTCGCCGTCGACGACCGGGAACGAGCGCGCAGCCGCGCGGCCGACGCCGACTTCGGTGCGGGGTCCTTCGCCGGCGTGCCGTCGATCATCAAGAACAACACGCTGTTCGAGGGTCTGCCGGTGGGCAACGGGTCGGCCGCGATGCCGGATCTGCCCGCGAAGGGCAACGAGCCGTTCACCGAGCAGTTCCTCTCCACCGGCGTCAACATCGTCGGCGCGTCCACCCTGCCCGCGTTCGGGCTGACCGCGACCACCGAGTTCGTCGACCGCGATCCGACGCGCAACCCGTGGGACACCGACTACTCCTCTGGTGCGTCGTCGGGAGGTTCCGCGGCGCTCGTGGCCGCCGGTGCCCTGGCTGTCGCCCACGGGAACGACGGCGGCGGCTCGATCCGGATCCCGGCGGCCGCGTGTGGGCTGGTCGGTCTCAAGCCCACGCGCGGACGTGTCGCTCCGTCGCCCACCGGTCAGGTCCTGCCGGTCGACATCATCTCCAACGGAGTTCTCAGTCGAACCGTCCGTGACACAGCGCATTTCATCTCCGACGCGGAGACGTTCCGCGCCCCGGAGGGTCTGCCGCGCGTCGGCCTCGTCGAGGGGCCGGGGAAGCGCCGCCTCCGCATCGGCCTCGTCGACACGACCGTCACCGGTCAGCCGATCGACGCCGAGACGTCGGCGGCCCTCGCGTCGGTCGCGGATCTGCTCACCGAGCTCGGCCATGACGTCGAGAGGATCCCGATCCCGCTCGACGAGGCGTTCGTCCGGCAGTTCGTCGACTACTGGTCGATGTTGGCGTGCTCGATGCATCGCCTCGGGTGGGTGCTGGTGGGCAAGGACTTCGACCGTGATGCCCTCGATCCGTTCACCATCGGGTTGTCGCGCCGCTACCTGCGGACGTTCTGGCGCACCCCGTCGACGATCATCGGACTGAAGCGTTCGACGGCGAGGTTCCGCACCGTGTTCGACGGCCACGACCTCGTGCTCACCCCGACCCTGGCGCACACGACCCCCAAGATCGGATACCTCGATCCCGGAGGGGATTTCGACGAGATCTTCGAGCGACTCGTCCACTATGTGGCGTTCACGCCGGCCAACAACGCGACGGGCACACCGGCGATCAGCCTGCCACTCGCCCGCACCTTTGACGGCCTGCCCCTCGGGCTCCACTTCTCGGCCGACCTCGGCCGCGAACGCACCCTGCTGGAGTTGGCATTCGAGCTGGAGGCCGCACGGCCGTTCGCGCGCATCCAGGATCAGGTGGTTCGGGAGCGCTGACGCGACAGAGGTTGCCCTTTGGTCCGGGATCCGGACCAAAGGGCAACCTGTCTGACGGCGCCGCGCGCAGCTCTAGTGCGACACAGCCTTTTCCGCACCTACACCGGTGAGGGAGCGGACCTCCATCTCGGCGTTGCGCTCCGGGGTCCCGTTGTCCCGCGGCGACGTCAGCGTGCCGACGATGCCGAGGATGAAGCCGATCGGGATGGACACGATGCCGGGATTGGCCAGCGGGAACCACGCGAAGTCGGCGCCGGGGATCATCGCGGTCTCCGAGCCGGACACGGCGGGGGAGAAGATGATCAGCACGATCGTCGAGATCAGGCCACCGTAGATGCTCCACAGTGCACCGCGGGTGTTGAACCGCTTCCAGTACAGCGAATACACGATGGTCGGCAGGTTGGCCGCCGCGGCGATCGCGAACGCCAGCGCCACCAGGAAGGCGATGTTCTGACCGTTCGCGAGGATGCCGAGGATGATGCCCATGACGCCGAGCACGACGACGGTGTAGCGCGACACCTTGACCTGATCGGCCTCACTTGCCCTGCCGCGCTTGATGACACTGCCATAGATGTCGTGCGCGAACGACGCGGATGCGGTGATGGCGAGCCCGGCGACGACGGCGAGGATGGTCGCGAACGCCACCGCCGATATGACGCCGAGGAGTACCACGCCGCCGAGTTCGAACGCCAGCAGCGGAGCCGCCGAGTTCTGCTTGCCGGCCGCCGCCATGATCTTGTCGGGTCCGACGAGGGCCGCGGCGCCGTAGCCGAGGACCAGGGTGAACAGGTAAAAGGCGCCGATCAGCGCGATCGCCCAGACCACCGACTTCCGGGCCTCTTTCGCCGTCGGGACGGTGTAGAAGCGCATCAGCACGTGCGGCAGACCGGCGGTGCCGAGGACCAGTGCGATGGCCAGCGAGACGAAGTTGATCTGCGATTCCAGCGACCCACCGTACTGTGCCCCGGGCGCGAGAACGTCACGAGCGGCGATCTTCTCGTCGGTCGAGCCGGAGATCGCGTCCTGCGCAGAACCGAGGATGCTCGACAGGTTCATGCCGAACTTGGCCAGCACGATGACGGTCATGATCGCCGCGCCCGCGATGAGCAGCACGGCCTTGATGATCTGCACCCAGGTGGTGCCCTTCATGCCGCCGATGAGGACGTAGGCGATCATCAACGCGCCGACGACGGCGATCACGATCGACTGTCCGACACGGCCTTCGATGTCGAGCAGGAGTGCGACGAGTCCACCCGCGCCGGCCATCTGCGCCAGCAGGTAGAACAGCGACACCGCGAGGGTGGAGATGGCGGCGGCCAGACGCACCGGTCGTTGCCGCAACCGGAAGCTGAGCACGTCGGCCATGGTGAACTTGCCGGTGTTACGCAGCAGCTCGGCGACGAGCAGCAGCGCGACCAGCCAGGCGACCAGGAATCCGATCGAGTAGAGGAAGCCGTCGTAGCCGTAGACGGCGATCGCGCCCGCGATGCCGAGGAAGCTGGCCGCGGACAGGTAATCGCCGGCGATCGCGATGCCGTTCTGCGGTCCGGAGAAGCCGCGACCGCCGGTGAAGAAGTCGGCGGCGGACTTGTTGTTCTTGCTGGCCCTGATCACCACGTACATCGTGACCGCGACGAACGCCGCGAAGATGGCGATGTTGGCCGCCGGATTGCCGACCGCGGCGGCGAGGACGTAGGAGTGGTCGGTGGTCTGCTGGAAGGACATGGTCACGCCTCCCCTTCCATCTCTTCACGGATCTTCGATGCGCGCGGATCGAGCTCACGGTTGGCGAACCGGACGTAGAGGCCGGTGATGACGAATGTGGAGACGAACTGCAGCAGGCCGAGGATCAGGCCGACGTTGATGTTCCCCCAGACCTCGGTGGCCATGAAGTCGTGCGCGAATGCGCCGAGCAACACGTAGAGCGCGTACCAGAGCAGGAAGAACGCGGTCATCGGGAAGACGAACTTGCGCAGCGTCCGCCGGAGGTCCTGGAACTCCGGGCTCGCCTGCACCTCGAGAAACTGCTCACCCGTCGGCGGGTGCGGCGCCGAGCCGGGCGGTTGTTCGATCGTGGACACGACTACCTCCATCAATGATGTGATGCCTCTTTGGCGCTGAGCGTATTGAGGTGCACGTCACAGGAGAATGTGGTGGCGCAGGTCACACGCCGAAGCCGGTCGACTGTGCGCCGGGCGGTCGGTCGTGGCCGACGAACGGTCACCCGGTGAACGCCTCAGTCGCTGGGCAGCCGCTCGATGCCCATGCCGAGCCGCTCCGGCACATGCATCCGCGCGAACGTCCGCGACAAGTCGCCGGGTAGGCGTCCGCGGGTGGCCAGGCTGACCAGGATCATCGTGGCGAACGCCAACGGCACGGTGACCGCCGCCGGGTAACCGATGATCACCGCAGGCCACCCGCCCAATGCGTCGTTGTCGACGACGCCGGCGATCGCGAGGCTCGTCGCCACCCCCGACGACAGGCCGCCGACGAGCAATCCGGCGACCGCACCCGGCGCCGTCAGCCCCCGCCACCAGATGCCCAGCACCAGCAGTGGACACAAGGTGGATGCGGCCACGGCGAACACCAGTCCGACCGTCCTCGACAACTCGAGCGAGGTCGCGGCCAACGACAACCCGATCGGGATGAGACCGCCGATGACCGCGGCGAGGCGGAAATCGCGCACCCGCCCGCGCAGCACATCCGTCGACAACGCTCCCGCGACACTGACGAGCAGGCCCGACGACGTCGCCAGGAACGCCGCGATCGCACCGGCCGCGACCAGAGCTGCCAGGATCTGGCCGGGAATCCCACCGACGGCGGCGCTGGGCAGCAGCAGCACCGCGGCGTCCGAGGTCCCGGTGATGAGCAGCTGCGGGACGTAGAGGCGGGCGAAGACGCCGAGGACCGTGGGGAACAGGTAGAACAACGACAGCAGCGCGATGACGGCGAGGGCGGTCCGCCGTGCCGAACGTCCGTCGGGGTTGGTGTAGAAGCGCACCAGCACATGCGGTAGTCCCATGGTGCCAAGGAAGGTCGCGACGATCAGCGACAGCACCTCGAACAGGGGGTGGCGCCCGCCGAGACCACCGCCGGAGGCGATCCAGTCCGAACCCGTCGTCGGTGCACCCTCGACGACCGGGGTCGCCGCGCCGGCGTCGAGGTGCACGATCGTGCCGGCACCCAGGACGTGGGGGCCGGTCGACGGGATCGGCGCGCCGTCGACGGTGCGTCCGTCGAGGACCCCGGTCACGGTCAGTCCAGTCGTCTCGACGACGGTGACGGTGACGTCGGTGGTGATGTCGACGGTCGTCGCGGCGTCGACGCGGGGCGGTGCCGGCTCGCCGAGAGCCGAACGGTCGGTGGCGAACACGCCCAGCAACACCAGGGCGGGGATCGCGATCGCAGTCAGTTTCAGCCAGTACTGAAACGCCTGGACGAACGTGATCGACCGCATGCCGCCGCCGACGACGTTCACGATGACGATGGCCCCGACCGCGACGACCCCGATCCAGACCGGGGCGCCGAGCAGGATGTGCAGGGTCAGGCCGGCGCCCTGGAACTGCGGGATGAGATACAGCACGCACACGACGACGACCACCGTCATCGCCGCGAGCCGGGCGGTCGGTGAGTTGAGTCGGAACTCGGCGAAGTCGGGCACGGTGTATGCCCCGGACCGGCGCAGCGGGGCGGCGACGAACAGCAGCAACCCGAGGTAGCCGGCGGTGAACCCGACCGGGTACCAGAGCGCGTCTGCGCCGTACTTCGCTACCAGGCCGGCGACGCCGAGAAAGGAAGCCGCGGAGAGGTATTCGCCGGAGATGGCGGCCGCATTCCAGCGCGATCCGACGCTGCGCGACGCCACGAGGAAGTCCGACGTCGTGCGGGACAGCCGGCCGCCGTAGGCGCCGACGGCGACCGTCGCGATGGCCGCCAGTGCCAGTGCCGCCGCGGTGAGTGCGTCGACGCCGGTCGTCACCGGCGTGCCCGCCTCACGGTGTGTCCCCGCCGTGTGTGCCCCGCTCCGGTGGCTCGGTGTCGTCGTCGACGACGCCGAGGAAGTCACGTTCGGCCTGCTCGGCGAACCGGACGTAGAGTCGCCCGGTCACGTACAGCAGCGGGTAGAGGGCCAGTGCGAGGACGAGCCAGTTCAACCGGAGGCCGAGCACGCTCACGGTGGTGAGCCACGGGAAGATGGTCCCGACGACGGGGATCGCGACGATGATCGCGACCACCGTCGCAGCGAGTCGCAGGGCGAGGCCGAGTTGGGCCCGCATCAGCCCTCGGACCAGCGCATCGCCGACCTCGGTCTGCTCCTGCACCTCGACGCGGGTGCGCACCGTCCGCGCACCCTGCCGTCGGGAGAGGACGACCCGTTCCCGTTGCGGCTGTTGCCCTGTCACCGCTGTTGCCCTGTCACCGCTGTTGCCCTGTCACCGTTGGGACGCGTCTTCCGTGGTGGCCTTCAGCTCACGCATCGGGTCGCGGACGAGACGGTCCTTCAGTTCGCGCAGCTGGCGTCGGCTGACGGGGAGTTCGACGGTCTCGGAGGCACCGTTGGCGCGAACGCAGACGAGGGTCGACGACCCGCTCGTCCGCAGTCCGGTCACCATCGGCAGGGCCACCAGATAGGACCGGTGGACACGGTGGAATCCGTGATCCTGCCACCGGGCGGCCAGCGTGGACAACGGGATCCGCACCAGATGTGACCCGGTCGCCGAGTGCAGGCGGGCGTAGTCACCGACCGCCTCGACCCACGAGATGCTGTCGCGCCGGACGAGGGAGGTGACCCCCGACAGCTCGACCGGGATGACCTCGTCGCCACCACCGGCCGGCCGCTGCGCTGTCATCTCCGGGGGCCGCGGAGAACCCTCGCCGGCGGCGATGACCCGCGAGATCGCCTGAGCGAGGCGCTCTTCGCGCAGCGGCTTCAACAGATAGTCGACCGCACCCACCTCGAACGCGTCGACCGCCTTGCCCTCGTGCGCGGTCACGAACACCACGGCGGGTGGCTCGGCGTAGCGCGTGAGGACGCCGGCGAGTTCGAGCCCGGACAGTCCGGGCATGTTGATGTCGAGGAAGATCGCGTCGATCCGGCGCTCGTTCAGTTCCCGCAGCGCATTGGTGGCGTCGCCGGCGGTGTGCACCTCGGCGACGTCGGCCTGCCTGTCCAGGAGATAGGCGAGTTCGTCGAGAGCGGGGGGTTCGTCGTCGACGGCGAGGACCACCAGCGCCATCCGCCCTCCTCCTCCTGCCATCTCGTGCGACCGCTCAGGCGCGGATACCGGCGCGGAACTTGGGTACCCGCATACCGACACGGGTGCCCGCGTCGACGCCCGTATCGACCACTAGACCGTAATCGTTGCCGAATGCCGCGCGCAGCCGATGGTCCACATTCGTGAGGCCCACGTGGGCGCCGTCGGACTCGCTGCCGGTGCCGTTGTCACCGGGCGTGAGGGCGTCGATGTCGCCGGAGCGCAGCAGCTCCGGGTCCATGCCCACGCCGTCGTCCTCGACGGTGATCACGCAGTCGGTGCCCTCATCGCGGGCGATGACGGTGATCGTCCCGCCGCCCTTGCCGGCGAGACCGTGGCGGACCGCGTTCTCGACCAGCGGTTGCAGCGCCAGGAACGGCACGACGACGTTGAGCACTTCCGGCGCGACCTGCAACCGGACGTTCAGGGCGGGACCGAACCGGGCGCGTTCGAGGGTCAGATAGCGATCGATGTTACGGAGCTCGTCGGCGAGCACGGTGTATTCGCCTGCGGCGCGGAACGAATAGCGGGTGAAGTCGGCGAAGTCGAGGATCAGTTCGCGCGCTCGGTCGGGATCGGTCCGCACGAACGAGGCGATCGTGTTGAGCGCGTTGTAGATGAAGTGCGGGCTGATCTGCGCGCGTAGCGCCAGGACCTCGGCACGGTCGAGACGGGCCCGGGACGCCTCGAGATCGGCCAGCTCGATCTGACTCGACACGTAGCGCGCCACCTCACCGACCGCTCCCAACATGCCTGGGCCGGGTCGGTGCGTGGTCGCGACGACGAGGACGCCGACACTCGTGTCGTCGGCGACCAGGGGCTGGGCGATCAGGGTGCGCACTGGCGATTCCGGGCCGCACGGGTCGTTGACGAGGACTCGTCGCTGAGCGGATTCGGCGGTGGCCGCGGCGTCGGCGGAGGCGGTGGTGAGCGCCGCGTCCCACAGGGTCGCAGGGGTCGTGTCGTCGGCGGGTTCGTTCGCCAGGAGCACCCCTGCGGAGTCGTACAGCGCGAGTGCCTCGGCCCTCGTCAGCGCGCGAAGGTGGGGGAGTGCGTCGCGCGCGGAGCCGGCCGAGAGGCCCGACCGAAGCGACCGGGCGGCCTGCGACGCCGTCTGCAGGGCGAAGTGCACGGCCCGCTCGGTGGGCGTGGTGACGACCCGACGTGTCCGGATCAGTACCACAGTGGCGACGACGACGAGGACGCCCACCACCACCAGCGCGACCGCCAACTGACCGGACATGTATTCCACGATCCCATGCTCACGGAGGGTCCGACCGGTTCGGGATCATTCCGACAACCAGGTCGATGAGTTGATGCCGGTCGGCGTTCCACTTCTCGCGCGGCAGGTGCCCGGTGAGGTCGAGGTCGGTCGCGCCGTGGGCGGCCGCCATCAACACACCGGCGTAGGGGCGGGCGTGCTCGTCGCCGGCGAGTCTGCCGACGAGTTCCAGGAACATGTCCTGGGCGCGTCCGGCCGCCTCGGCGACGGATGCCGAATCGTCGGCCTTCTGCGCGAACATCAGCCGGTACAGGTGTGGCCGGCTGTGGCCGAGGTCGGACAACGCGCCGAGAGCCGTACGAAGGGCCCGTTCCGGTGACAGCGAATCATCGCCGGTGATGGCGTCGAGGCCGACCGCGACGGCGGCCCAGGCGTCGGTCGCCACCGCGGTCAACAGGGCGTCCTTGTCGACGAAATGGCGATATGCGGCTGACCGCGAGACTCCTGCGCCTGCGCCGACCTCCCGCAGGGTGACGGCCTCGGGACCCCCGTGGTCGAGGAGGACGACGGCCGACTCGAGCAACGCCTGCCGCGTCTGCGCGGCACTCTCCGCTCGGGTCACCATCCCGACAACCTATCAGTTGACATTGTCCACTCGAATGGGTTGACTGAGTTGACGACGTCAACTCAACTAGGAGGGGCCATGCACACCATCGTGATGACCGGCGCGACCGGAGGTATCGGACGCGCCGCCGCACACGAGATGCTCCGTGCGGACCCGGATCTGCACCTCGTGGTGATGTCGCGCCCAGGTGTGCCCGGAACTGATGCCCCGCAGCTGGATTCGGGGATCGGACGATCCACGCCGATCGCCACCGATCTCGCGGACATCGACAGTATTCAGGCCGCGGTCCACGAGGTCACCCGTCAACTCGACGACGGCTCGCTCCCGCCGCTGGTGGGCATCGTCGGCAACGCCGGACTGCAGTTCGTCGACGCCCTGCACGAGACAGTCGACGGGCTCGAGAGCACGTTCGCGGTGAATGTCGTCGCGAATCATCTGCTCCTCAGGGGTCTGCTCGACCGCCTGTCATCACCCGCCCGAATCGTGATCACGGTGAGCGACACCCACTTCGGCGATCTCCGGCACAACCTCGGCATGGTGCCCGCCCCACGCTGGTCGTCACCATCGGTGCTGTCCCGTCCGCGTGCGTTCGACGAGCCCGGCACCGTGCGCGCCGGACGGCGTGCCTACTCGACCAGCAAACTGGCCGCCATCCACCTCGTTCACGAATGGGCGCGTCGGTTGCCCGAGGGGGTCGACATCGTCGCCTACAACCCGTCGTTCGTCCCGGGAACCGGTCTGGTCAGAGCGGCCGGATTGCGCGATCGACTCGTGGGCCGCTGGCTGCTCCCGGCGGTCGCCATCTCACCGACGATCGATCGGATACCCACGGCCGGCAAGAAATTGGCCGATGTGGTGCTCGGACACACGCGGACGGCGTCCGGGTCCTACGTCGACCGCACCCGTGTGGTGGCGTCGTCGGACGAATCCTATGACCCCGACCGTGAGCGGGAACTGTGGGACTTCCTGGAGGGTCTCGCGGGATTGCGAACCACCGCATCTCAGTAGGCGGCCCACTCCGACTGCGCGTACCGCAGGATGCGTGGGTCCATGAGGGTCGACGGCGGCAGATCGAGCGGGGTCCGATCGGCCGGGAACACCGCGGCCGCTGCCAGCTCGCCGTCGTTCAGAAATCGCATCGGGTGTGGAAGATCCAGCCGCAGTTGCGGTCTCGTGGTTTCCTCCGACGCGCTCCCGGAGGCGAGAAAGTAGCCCCAATCGCCGAACGACGGAACGTCGACGTGGTACGGCACGGTCTGCAGCCTCGCGGCTGCCAGCGTCGATCCGATGCACCAGAACGACTTCGGTGCGAAGTAGGGCGACCCGGCCTGCACCACCATCCGCCCACCGGGGGCCAGGTGTGCGGCCACCAGCGAATAGAACTCCGTGGAATACAGCTTCGCCGTGGCGGATTCGTCCGGGTCTGGCATGTCGACGATGATCGCGTCGAAGGTGTCCCGGTTCTCCCGCAGCCAGGAGAAGGCGTCGGCGGCCACGACCGTGCTCCGCGGATCCGACATCGATCTTCCGTTGAGGCGGGTCAGCCGGGCGTCCTCACGGGCGAGTCGGATCATTTCCGGGTCCAGCTCGACCAGCGTCGCCGATTCCACGTCCGGGTAGGTGAGCGCCTCACGCAACGCCAGCCCGTCGCCGCCCCCGAGGATCAACACGCGCTCCCGATCTCCGGACATCACCGGGTGCACCAACGATTCGTGATAGCGGTACTCGTCGATCGACGAGAACTGCAGATCCCCGTTCAGGAACAGCCGGGTGTCCGGTCCGAGCGGCGTGCGACGTTCGGTGATCACGATGTCCTGGTAGGGCGTCCGTTCGGCCGCCACGATCGGGTCGCGGAACAGGGCCTGGCGTGCGGTGACCTCGAATCGGCCGGCCAGGATCAACCCTGCGACGAGCACCCCGACGACCGCGACCGCGCACACGCCGAGCGTCGCCAGCCGCGCGCGGCTCAGGTCATGGCGGAACACCACGAAGACCAGGAAGCACCCGGCGGCCGCGTTGACGAGCCCCACGATCAGGGCGCCCTCGAGCTGACCGAACAACGGCAGCAACAGGAACGGGAAGCAGAGACCACCCACGAGTGCGCCGATGTAGTCGACCGCGAACATGTCGGCGACCGCGGTCCCCGCATCCTGACGGCGGATACGCTGCAACAGCACCATCAGCAACGGGATCTCGGCACCGATGAGCAGACCGAGTACGAACGCCACGACGACGAGACCCGGCGTGTAGAGCGACAGGTACGCGAACGCGGCGTACAAGCCCATCACCGACAACCCGCCGACGAGCGCGAGCAACAACTCGATCGCCGCGAACGCGGTGACCGCCTGTGCCTGCAGTGGTTTGGCCGCCAACGATCCGATGCCCATGGCGAACACCATCACGGCCAGCACGATCGACGCCTGCGTCGCCGTGTTGCCGATCAGGAACGAGCCCAGTGACACCAACGCCAGCTCGTAGACGAGACCACAGGCGGCGCAGACGAACACGACCGCGAGCAAGGCGGCGCGGGACAGTCGTGACCGGGATTCGGGCGCCTCGTCCGGTCGGAGAGCTGCTGCGGTGTCGGGTCGGCTCACCATGACGGGCGCGGGGGAGGCGACGGCCGCCGGATCACAGGATCGCGGCGGCGACGATCAACGAGACACCGACGTGCGCGACCGACTGGACCCACACCGCCGGATGGGGTTCCGGATGCAACATCAGTTCTCCCAGCCGACCGGGAGTCGCCACATCGATGAGCGCGAACGTCACCGCCATCACCGCGATGCCGATGATCGTGTAGACCGCCGTGTAGGTCAGTCCCTCGACGAGGCGACCGTCGCTGGCGACGATGGCGGCCGTCACGATGATCGCGATCCCCGCCAGGTTCGACGCGACCAGGATGCCGGCGTTGCGATTGCGGTCCGCCCACAGGTGCTGGCGCAGCTTTCCCGGTGTGAGCAGGTCGAGGACGAGGAAGGAGATTGCCATCAGGACGACCCCCGCGAGGCTGTATGCGCCTGCTGCGTAAGCATTCTCGAATATGTCTCGGATCACAGTGTCTCTCCCGTGTGAGTGGTTCCTGTGTAGGTGATGCCCGTGTGAACTGGTGACGGGGACCGACTACTTTCCACCGCCACCGCTGCCCCCTCCGCGGTAGCTGCTGCCCGATCCGCCGTAACCCGGTGTCGGCACCCAGAATCCGCCGACGTACGGGTGATAGTGCCGGTAGCCGGACTCGTAATCGCGGCTGAGCATCACCTTGGTGGCGCCGGCCGCCAGCGGGAACAGTCCGATCAGATAGTCCGGGTACTGCAGGAAATGGCTGCCGGCGACGTTGGCGCTGCTCGAGGTGTCGCCGTCGCGTTGATCGGTGGGGCGCTCGACGTCGCTCAGTTGCGCAGCGACGTCTGACGGCGATCCCTGGGCGACATAGGCGTCGACGTCACCCTCGTCGCTGCCGGTGTCGCGCTGATAGTGCGACGTGATGTAGTTCCGTGCGCTGCTGCCGTCGCCGGACATGCCGCGGAACGCCTTCACCGAGCAGGAGCCGACGATGGCGAGCAGGGCGACGACCGCGATGACGCCGATGATGATGTTGCGGGTGCGGTGCAGTCCGCGACGGGGATCGGGACGCTGCGGATCGTTGCCGAAGCCGGCCGGTGGGCCGTAACCGCCCGGTGGGGGAGGTGGGGGTGGCGGGGGCGGCTGGGTCATGCGTCGGCCTCCGCACGACGCCGGATCACCGACGAGGTGATCACGAGCTCCGCGGTCTGCGGGTAGGTGTGCCAGGTGTCCCACGAGATGACGTCGTCGTCGGCGGTGGCCAGAACGGCGGTCATCGCGAGCGGTCGCCCGGGAAAGTGGCCGAGCACCGCGGGCTTCCCGGCGGCGAGATGCCGATCGCCACGGGCGGTGACGTCGGCGACGACGCCGGCCATCTCGTCGAGACGACAGGTGCCGACGGAGGAGGTGAACAGGTAGGGCCCGTCGGCGACCGACGACGGCAGCGGGTCGTCGGCGCCGGGCAGACAGGCGACGGTCTCACACCAGCGGGCGCGGTCCGCGGGCGCGGTGCCCTCGGGACCGAGCTCGACGACGACCTGGTGACTCGCCCCCAACAGCCGCAGGGACACGGTGAGCCCGTCGCGGCGGTGATCGCACCGGGCGAGGGGTTCCTGTAGATCCGCGGTCAGTGAGAACGCCAGTTGGCGTGCGCTCGTGTCCGCGTACGGGACCTGCAGGCGCGTCGCGGCGGTCACTGTCCCGGGGTGGGGTCGGTCGGATAGATGCGGTACTCGCTGCGTTCGATGACCTCGCCGCGGGCGCACTCCCATCCGGAACCGAAGTCCTCGAAGGAGAGTCGTTCGTCGCCGGCCTCGTAGTCGTGATAGCGCATCGATGCGCGCGGAGCGAGGCCGGTGGTCCCGGCCGACGTGTAGTCGGCGCCACCGGACTCGTCGGACGAATAGCGTCGGCCGTCGAGCTCGAGTGACTGCGGGCCCGGGGTCAGGGTGACCCCGGGCAGCTCGTGCCACAGGACGACCTCGAGATCGGGGTCGTCCTCGACCGAGATCCACGCCTTGCGGCCGGTCCCGGTGTCGAGGAAGTTCTCGGTCCACACATATCCGCCCTGGGTCAGCCGCAGCGTCCCGCGGACCGCGAACGTCTCACCGCGCAGCTCGACCAGGTCGCCGGGCTCGAGCTGTCGGGGATCGCCACGGACCGCGTCGTCGTCGGCGGTGGAGAACGGATCGCCGGGACGGTACGCGCGATGGCGGAGCGCGTCCTCCTCCGCCTGCCGCAGCTTGCGGTTGCCCAGGAAGTTGAACACGACCACGACCGCGATGATGAGAAGCAGCGCCACGATGACGATCAGCAGGATCTCCACGGGGCGACCCTATCGCCTGAATCGGGCACCGGCCTACTCGTTGGCGGCGTGATGTCGGCACCGTGAATGACGGATGCGTGTTCCGACCCGGACGCGCGGATTCCGGGGCGCGGGGAATGCGTGCGGCGGGCAGCGGTCGTCGGGTCGGTCGGCCGCGGCCCGGGGCACCGCCCGACCTTGCACTCGCCCTGGCCGAGTGCTAAAACGGTGTTTGGCACTCGCGAGCCGTGAGTGCCAGGTCGGGACGGTGAGACCGGTACCGAATGACACACCGGTCGTCCGTCGCGGGCACCGAGTTCCGGCCATCGATACCTGGTGTCACCCCCTATCGGAGGATCACTTACCCATGGCCAAGCAAATCGCGTTCGACGAAGAGGCCCGCCGCGGCCTCGAGCGGGGCCTGAACAGCCTCGCCGACGCAGTCAAGGTCACGTTGGGCCCCAAGGGTCGCAACGTCGTCCTGGAGAAGAAGTGGGGCGCTCCCACGATCACCAACGATGGTGTGTCCATCGCCAAGGAGATCGAGCTGGAGGACCCGTACGAGAAGATCGGTGCCGAGCTCGTCAAGGAGGTCGCCAAGAAGACCGACGACGTCGCGGGCGACGGCACCACCACCGCAACCGTCCTGGCCCAGGCTCTCGTCCGCGAGGGTCTGCGCAACGTCGCTGCCGGCGCCAACCCGCTGGGTCTGAAGCGCGGCATCGAGAAGGCCGTCGAGGCCGTCACCGAGGCCCTTCTGAAGAGCGCCAAGGAGGTCGAGACCAAGGAACAGATCGCTGCCACCGCGGGCATCTCGGCCGGCGACCCGTCCATCGGTGAGCTCATCGCCGAGGCGATGGACAAGGTCGGCAAGGAAGGCGTCATCACGGTCGAGGAGGCTCAGACCTTCGGGCTGCAGCTGGAGCTCACCGAGGGCATGCGCTTCGACAAGGGCTACATCTCGGGCTACTTCGTGACCGACGCCGATCGTCAGGAAGCCGTCCTCGAGGATCCGTACATCCTGCTCGTGTCGGGCAAGGTCTCGACCGTCAAGGATCTGCTGCCGCTGCTGGAGAAGGTCATCCAGGCCGGCAAGCCGCTGCTGATCATCGCCGAGGACGTGGAGGGCGAGGCGCTGTCGACCCTGGTCGTCAACAAGATCCGTGGCACCTTCAAGTCCGTCGCCGTCAAGGCTCCGGGCTTCGGTGACCGTCGCAAGGCCATGCTGGCCGACATCGCCATCCTCACCGGTGGCGAGGTCATCAGCGAAGAGGTCGGTCTCTCGCTCGAGAGCGCAGGCGTCGAGCTCCTCGGTACCGCCCGCAAGGTCGTCGTGACCAAGGACGAGACCACCATCGTCGACGGTTCCGGTGACGCCGACGCGATCGCCGGTCGCGTCGCACAGATCCGCAGCGAGATCGAGAACAGCGACTCCGACTACGATCGTGAGAAGCTGCAGGAGCGTCTGGCCAAGCTGGCCGGCGGTGTTGCGGTCATCAAGGCGGGCGCGGCCACCGAGGTCGAGCTCAAGGAGCGCAAGCACCGCATCGAGGACGCCGTCCGCAACGCGAAGGCTGCCGTCGAGGAGGGTATCGTCGCCGGCGGTGGCGTGGCCCTGCTGCAGTCCGAGCCGGCCATCGACGGGCTCTCGCTCGACGGTGACGAGGCCACCGGCGCCAACATCGTGAAGGTGGCGCTCTCGGCCCCGGCCAAGCAGATCGCGATCAACGCGGGCCTCGAGCCCGGTGTCGTCGCCGACAAGATCCTCAACTCGAAGCTGGGCACCGGCCTCAACGCCGCCACCGGCGTCTACGAGGACCTGCTGGAGGCCGGCATCAACGACCCGGTGAAGGTCACCCGTTCGGCGCTGCAGAACGCAGCATCGATCGCGGCTCTGTTCCTCACCACCGAGGCCGTCGTCGCCGACAAGCCGGAGAAGAACCCGGCTCCGGCGATGCCGGGTGGCGACGAGATGGGCGGCATGGGCTTCTGATCTGATCAGAAGCCGAGCTCGCAGTTCACGAGATTTA
>NZ_JASXSI010000110.1 GCF_030315685.1 Gordonia sp. ABSL11-1
CGGTTTCACGCTGGGTACCAAAGGGTTTCATCCGTCCACGTTGACCTATTGGCGGCGCAGGTTGGCGGCCAGCGACCGCCCGCACCTGATTTTTGAGAAGGTTCGTGAGGTGATCGTCGAGACCGGGGTGCTGGCCGGTAAACATCGTCGGGCCCTGGACTCGACGGTCCTTGATGATGCGGTGGCCCGCCAGGACACCGTCACCCAACTGATCGCAGCGATCCGGCGGGTGGCCCGCGATGTCGACGGCGCCGACGCTGTCGTCGCCGCACGGGCCACCCGACTCGAGGCGCTGACCGGCGCCGGCTACACCCAGACCGGGAAACCGCGGATCGACTGGGAC
>NZ_JASXSI010000111.1 GCF_030315685.1 Gordonia sp. ABSL11-1
TGGTTTCACGTTGGGTACCAAAGGGTTTCATCCGTCCACGTTGACCTATTGGCGGCGCAGGTTGGCGGCCAGTGATCGCCCGCACCTGATTTTTGAGAAGGTTCGTGAGGTGATCGTCGAGACCGGGGTGCTGGCCGGTAAACATCGTCGGGCCCTGGACTCGACGGTCCTCGATGACGCCGTGGCCCGCCAGGACACCGTCACCCAACTGATCGCAGCGATCCGGCGGGTGGCCCGCGACGTCGACGGCGCCGACGCTGTCGTCGCCGCACGGGCCACCCGACTCGAGGCGCTGACCGGCGCCGGCTACACCCAGACCGGGAAACCGCGGATCGACTGGGAT
>NZ_JASXSI010000112.1 GCF_030315685.1 Gordonia sp. ABSL11-1
GATGGTCTCGAGTGCCTCGGCCAGGCGTCGTTCGGTGGATCGGGCATCGGGGGAGCCGTCGGGTTCAGGCCGGGGTGCGCCGTAGCGTTCCATCGCGGCCTGGAACTTCTCCCCGACGTCGACGTCGAGGTCGGCCTCGACGCGCAGGCGCCCGTCAGTGGTCTTACTCTTGGCGAGGGTGTTGATGGTGCGGTCCTCAGCGGCCGGCACGCCGCAGTCGGTGTCGTCGGCGAGGACGTTGCCCAGGGTGCGGGCGCGGTCGACGATCTCGGCGGGGGTGGCGCCGGAGAAGTGTTGTCCGAGAAGATCTGTCACATGGTTT
>NZ_JASXSI010000113.1 GCF_030315685.1 Gordonia sp. ABSL11-1
CACAACTTCGAGGGCGTCGGCGAGGCGTCGTTCGGTGGATCGGGCATCGGGGGAGCCGTCGGGTTCGGGCCGGGGTGCACCGTAGTGTTCCATCGCGGCCTGGAATTTTTCGCCGACGTCGACGTCGAGGTCGGCCTCGACGTGCAGGCGCCCGTCGGTGGTCTTGTTCTTCGTGAGGGTGTTGATGGTGCGGTCTTCAGCGGCCGGCAACCCGCCGGTGTCGTCGGCGAGGACGTTGCCCAGGGTGCGGGCACGATCGAGGATGTCGGCGGGGGTGGCGCCGGAGAAGTGTTGTCCGAGAAGATCTGTCACATGGTTG
>NZ_JASXSI010000114.1 GCF_030315685.1 Gordonia sp. ABSL11-1
TCAAAGGTCACGAGCTCGCGTGAAGCGGACGTCTATGGCTGGCCGTGTTGTGCGCGCCTGCTGCTATCGACTGATGTTGAGACTGGCCTTCTGGGTCCAACACCGGTGTTGAGACAGCCTTGCAGCCGAGTGTTGAGACTGGCACGCTTAGGTCTACCTAACTCTTGTGATGGGCATCTGGTCGGATGCGGTTGACCGACTCAGACCTCACGGTCAACGTGGTCACGCAGCCAACATCTTGCCCACACGCCGACACGTGCCAGGGACTTGCCGAGACTGATGGGGGATGACGGGTAGTCCTAG
>NZ_JASXSI010000115.1 GCF_030315685.1 Gordonia sp. ABSL11-1
CTGGTCGGCTGGGATCCTGGTGGGCATGCAGGGTGAGGCTGATCGGCAGGGCGAGTTTCTCGACGTCGGATCGTTGGTGGGGCATCTGCTCGCCGAGGGGTCGGTGTTCGCGTTTTTGGCTGAACATCGGGCACGGTTGTTTCCGGCGGAGATGTTCGCCGAACTGTTTCCCAGCGGTCAGGGCCGGCCGTCGATCCCGCCAGATCAGATGGCGACAGTGATTGTGTTGCAGTCGCTGTACGGCTTGTCTGATCGCGAAGCTGCTGATGCGGCCATGTTCGATCTGCGGTGGAAAGCTGCGTG
>NZ_JASXSI010000116.1 GCF_030315685.1 Gordonia sp. ABSL11-1
TAGTGGTCGGGTTCAGCGGGCGTCAACGACGGTTGCGACGTGAGACGGCGGGGCGTTCCGGCGGAGGACAGACATTTCAGGTGTCTGTTGCCGACACCGCTGACCGAGAAGGTGCTGCTGAATGCAGTTCTTCTCGGTCAGCGGGTCGGGCCCGCCGCTTTCACACTGTGGAGTTGTCAAGGTACGGATGCGGTCCCGGCGTGGCCGGGTGCGGGGTTGGTGGTCGGTAGATGGTGGTGTCAGGAATCGGTCAGGCGGCGGTGGGCAGGTTGTCGATGGTCAGGGTGCG
>NZ_JASXSI010000117.1 GCF_030315685.1 Gordonia sp. ABSL11-1
AGACGTTGGGCGTCGTCGATCGGTTCCGGTGATCTCTTCCCGATGTGCTCGACGCCGCGGACGATGGCGTCGGCATGCTCACCGGAGATCACCCCATCAGCCGCATGGGCGGCCACCGTGGGCAGAGTGGCGAGTGATCCGGCGATGCGGATGAGTCGTTGGGCGACGGCGGGCGCGAACCCCATGACAATCAACAACTCTCGGGTACTACGCCCGTGATCCTTCGCCACACGCAACCGTTCGAGCGCACTGGTCAGCACCGCGGCGTGATGGTCGATC
>NZ_JASXSI010000118.1 GCF_030315685.1 Gordonia sp. ABSL11-1
GAAGAGCACGACGACGGTTCTCACATGAGAGCCCGGTTCGTGTCGCAGGTACCGCGAGGTGCCGGCGGTCGCCAACACACTATCGGGGTTCTGAGGGAACACACGTTTCTTCTGGGCCGACTGTTGCGCAGTTCTGCTGATGCGTCTTGTGATGAGGCGTGGAGGAGCGAGCGGGTGGTCGGTGTGTGTTGTTTGAGAAGTGCATAGTGGATGCGAGCATCTTTATTTGTAGATTTTGTTTGTAGTGTTTGTGGTGTCTACATTCGATCCTTCTTG
>NZ_JASXSI010000119.1 GCF_030315685.1 Gordonia sp. ABSL11-1
AGACAGGCTGTGCAGCAACCGATTCCGGTTGTGAGTAGTCGTCGCCGGTCGCGAGGCCGGCGTGTCATCAGCACACTATCGGGGTTCTGAGAGAGCACACGATGTTGTCTCTGCCCAGATGGCGGGTTGCCTCGCTGACGGTCCCTGTGATGGGGACTCGAGAAGTGGCCGCGTGTGGGTGTGTGTTGTTTGAGAAGTGCATAGTGGATGCGAGCATCTTTATTTGTAGATTTTGTTTGTAGTGTTTGTGGTGTCTACATTCGATCCTTCTGT
>NZ_JASXSI010000012.1 GCF_030315685.1 Gordonia sp. ABSL11-1
CCAACGGCCCTGTATTCGATTTCGATCGGATACAGGGCCGTTGGCATTTCCCGGGACGAGTGCACGAAAGCAGTTCGTGCACTGTTGAACTCCTCGTGGAATCATTTGCTGACGACCTTCCCGCTCCAGGCATAGATTGGCTGTTATGAACGACCGTGACCGCAACCCGCGACGTGATGGCGCGCCCCGCCGCGACGGTGGCCCGCGACGTGACGGCGCGCCGCGCCGCGATGGCGGACGTGGCCGGGACGGTGGATTCCGCCGTGACGGCGGTCCGCGGTCGGATCGATCGGCAGGCGGCGCACGGCCATCGCGGGGTACAGGTTCTGCGGGCCGTCCGGACGAGCCCGCGTTGCCGATCGACGTCGCTGCGTCCGATCTCGACACCGACGTCCGTCGTGATCTGCTGACGCTGGACAAGGCGAACGCCGAGAACGTGGCCCGACATCTGGTGATGGTGACGCGACTGCTCGAAGAGGATCCCGGGCTTGCTCTCGAGCATGCGCGGGCTGCGCGTCGCCGAGCAGGTCGCGTAGGTCTCGTTCGCGAGACCATGGGTATCGCCGCCTACAACGCCGGCGAGTGGCAGGAGGCCGTCTCCGAGCTCCGGGCCGCACGTCGTATCACCGGCAACACCGCGCTACTTCCGCTCATCGCGGATTCCGAACGTGGACTCGGCCGTCCCGAGCGGGCCATCGAGATCGCGCGGAGCGACGACGGCCGAGCTCTCACCGGTGAAGAAGCCACCGAGATGCGCATCGTCGAGTCGGGCGCACGGATCGATCTCGGCGAACCGGAGAAGGCTGTCGTGACCCTGCAGGCCGCGGACCTCAAACCCGGTCAAAGCGGCACCGGCCCCGCGCGCCTCTACTATGCGTACGCATCTGCACTGCAGGCTGCCGGCCGTACCGACGACGCGATGACCTGGTTCATGAACGCCGCATCCGCCGACGTCGACGACGTCACGGACGCCGAGCTCAAACTGGTCGAATTGACCGAGGGTCCCGTCGACGGAGACGCCACTGACGCCGACGACAATCCTGTGACCGACAGTCTCGCAGCCGACAATCGTGCAGCCGACAATCGTGCGGCCGAGACCTCCGTGGCCGTGAGCGCTGCCGAGCAGTCGTCGTCGGTGACGTCGTCTGCACCGACGACGGTGTCCGATGAGGTTGTCGCTCAGGAGGTTGTCTCTCCGGCTCCATCGGTCGCTCCCGAGTCCCCAGAGCCGGCAGATGCTGCGCTCGCTCCTGAATCGACGCATACGGTGGCTGCTCCGGGCTCCGTGAAATCCATCGTGAAATCCACAGAGCCCGTACCGACGGCGGATTCCCCGTCGGAGCAGGAAACCCCCGTCAGCACCGACATCGCTCTCGCCTCCCGCTATGATGCGCTGCTGCTTGATCTCGACGGCACCGTCTTCGCGGGCCACAAGGCGCTGCCCGGCGCGCGCGAGTCTCTCGAGAAGACCACGGCTGCACGGTATTTCGTGACCAACAACGCCAGCCGCCGACCGGCGGAGGTCGTGACGCACCTCGTCGAACTCGGTTTCGACGCCACCACAGACCAGGTCGTGACGAGCGCACAGTCCGCTGCGCGTCTGCTCGCCGAACACCTCAGCCCGGGTTCTCGCGCTCTCGTCATCGGAACCGACGGACTCGCTCAGGAGGTGCGCGAGGTCGGTATCGGTGTGACGCGCAGCGCCGACGACCGCCCGGCCGCGGTGATTCAGGGCCATTCACCCGAGACCGGCTGGGCACAGCTGTCCGAGGCGGCCCTCGCGATCAATGCGGGTGCACTCTGGATCGCGTGCAACACCGACGCGACACTCCCGTCCGAGCGCGGCAAGCTCGTCGGCAACGGGTCGATGGTGGCTGCCGTGGCCAACGCGACAGGCCAGCAGCCGCTGGTGGCGGGCAAACCGGCCGCGCCGTTGATGGCCGATGCGATTGCCCGCAGCAACGCGTCCCGCCCGCTGGTGGTCGGTGATCGGCTCGACACCGACATCGAGGGCGCCCACTCTGTGGGAGTCGACAGCGCGCTCGTACTCACCGGCGTCAGCTCGGCGACCGATCTGCTGATCGCGCCGCCCGAACAACGGCCGGCCTTCGTCATGGGCGATCTCACCGGACTCTTCCACGACGTGGATGCCGTCCGGATCGCAGCTCAGCCGGACTGGCATGTGTCGTTCGACGGGGACACCGCCACCATCGACGGCGATGGTCGTACCGAGTCTCTGGTCCCGGCACTCGCCGCTGCCGTGTGGCAGGCCATGGACGACGATCAGATCGATCCATCGCTGCTGCGGGTGGTCGGGGCGAATCCCGAGATCAGCGGCGTGCTGGAGTCGGTCGGCGTCGGGCGTGTGCGCTAGCGTTGGGCCCAACATGACCGACCACCTCGACGAGCCGAACCGTGAGCGCGGACCCGGCGACGGCGGGCCCGTCCCGGGTCCACCGCGACCCGGTCCGAACATGATGCCGCGGACCACCACCGGTCCCCAGGCATCGGTGAACTCGGATCCGCCGGTGCCGTACCCGACCACACCGCATCAGGATTCGACCATCGGTGAGTCTGACCCGGGCACCGTCACCGACGCCGTCGTCGAGTTGCTCCGCCAGGTAGACGAGGTCCGGCAGTCCACCGGTGACACCTTCGATCTCGACGCGCTGGCGCGCCAGACCGAACTCCTCGAGCGCGCTCATGAGGTGCTGACGTCGGCTCTCGAGGACGTCGATCCGCGATGACGGACAGCTGACACGTGGCTCCACGTGCGCGCCTCGACGCCGAACTCGTCCGTCGCGGCCTCGCGAGATCGCGGGAGCAGGCCCGCACACTCATCACCGAGGGCCTGGTCAAGGTCAACGGGGTGGTGGCAGCGAAAGCGGCCACCAATGTCGGCCGCGACACGCCGATCGTCGTTGTCGAGACCGTCGGTGACGACTGGGCGTCACGCGGCGCCCACAAACTGCTCGGAGCTCTGGATGCGTTCGTGCCGGAAGGACTCTCGGTCGCGGGTCGTCGGTGTCTCGACGCGGGCGCGTCGACGGGTGGCTTCACCGACGTCCTGCTCCGACACGCGGCGGCAGAGGTCGTCGCCGTCGACGTCGGGTACGGGCAGCTTGTGTGGCGACTGCAGGCCGACGCACGCGTCCGCGTCCACGACCGCACCAATGTGCGGCGACTGACGCCCGATCAGATCGATGGCCCGGTCGACCTCGTCGTCGCCGACCTGTCCTTCATCTCGTTGGCTCTCGTCCTACCCGCGCTGGCGTCGTGCACCCGGATCGGCGGGGACCTGCTCCCGATGGTGAAACCGCAGTTCGAGGTCGGCAAGGACCGCGTGGGATCCGGCGGGGTCGTGCGTGATCCGCAACAGCGGGCCGACGCCGTCCTGGCCGTTGCCCGTGCGGCCGCGCGGCTCGGGCTCGACACCCGTGGAGTCATTGCGAGTCCGCTGCCCGGACCGTCGGGCAACGTCGAGTACTTCCTGTGGCTGCGCAAGGAACGCGAGGCCATCGCCCCTGTGCACGACCAGTCCGACGCGAACCCGCCGCCGCCGGATAGGGTCGATGTCCGGGCGGACTCTACCGGGGGCTCCACGCACGACACGTGGCTGATCGACATGATCGGCCACGCCGTCGAGAACGGACCCCGCTGACAGACGAAGGGACCACTGTGGCCAACGACACGGTCGCCGATCGGGCGGGGCATCGGGAGTTCTTGGTGGTCGCCCACACCGGCCGGGAGATCGTCACGCGAACGATGGATGCGATCGCGCGCCATTGCGCGGCCGTCGGCGTCCGACTCCGGGTGGTCGATCACGACACCAAGGTGCGCGAGGAACACGGCACCCACGTCGAGACCCTGGTCGCGGATCCTCAGCGGCCCGAGAGCCACCCCGTCGATCCCGAACACCTGCGCAGCATCGGGGCCGCCGTCGAGGTGACATCCGCCGTGCCGGCCTCGGCCGAAGGATGTGAGGTCGTCATCGTCCTCGGTGGCGACGGGACATTTCTGAGGGCCGCCGAACTCGCCTATCCCGCCCAGGTGCCGGTGCTCGGTATCAACCTGGGTCGCATCGGATTCCTGGCCGAGGCCGAAGCGAACCGTGTCGACGAGGTGATGCGTCAGCTCATCGACCGTGATTATCGGGTCGAGCCGAGGATGACTCTCGACGTGTCGGTGATCGACCCGGCGCGGCCGGACGAGACCCCGATCCAGAGCTGGGCGCTGAACGAGATCGCGATCCTCAACCGGACCAACAACGGCGTCCTCGAACTCGTCACCGAGGTCGACGGGCGTCCTGTCTCTGCGTTCGGTGCGGACGGTGTGCTGGTGTCGACCCCGACAGGGTCCACCGCGTACGCGTTCTCCGCCGGGGGGCCGGTGATGTGGCCGGACCTCGAGGCGATTCTGGTGGTGCCGAGCAACGCGCACGCACTGTTCGCGCGCCCGCTCGTGACGAGCCCCCGGTCGCGAATCGCCGTGGAGATCGACAAGGGCGGTCGGGCGGCGGTAGCACTGTGCGACGGCCGCAGACGGATCGACGTCCCGGCCGGAGCGCGCGTGGAGGTCGTACGAAGTGAACGATCGGTGCGCTGGGTGCGAATCGATTCCGAACCGTTCACCGATCGTCTGGTGACCAAATTCGATCTACCGGTGACAGGCTGGCGGGGGAGGCTTACCTGACGTGCTCGAAGAACTGTCCATCGAGGGCCTGGGTGTCATCGAGCAGGCCTCGGCGCAATTCCATCCCGGTTTCACCGTCCTGACCGGTGAGACCGGTGCCGGCAAGACCATGATCGTGACGAGTCTCCATCTGCTCTCCGGTGCCCGAGCGGATGCCTCGCGGGTGCGATCCGGCGACAGCAAGGCCACAGTCGAGGGGCGGTTCCGGCTGTCCGGGACGGCCGATGACGACGACCCGATCTCGGATCCGGTGGTGGCGGAGATCCTCGAGGCCTCCGGTGCCGACGTCGACGACGACGGATCCATGATCGCGGTCCGATCGGTCAACTCCGACGGGCGATCTCGCGCCCACCTCGGTGGCCGTTCCGTGCCCGTCGGGGTGATGGGTCGGCTCACCAACCACCTGCTCACCATCCACGGGCAGAACGATCAGCTGCGCCTCCTCAAGCCGGAGCACCAGCGGGCCGCGCTGGACACGTTCGCCGGGTCGTCGGTCGCGGGTGCGCTGTCGAGCTACCGTGCTGCGCGCGACGAATGGGTGGCGGTGCTCGATGACCTCGACGCGCGGCGGACGAACTATCGCGAACTGGCACAGGAAGCCGACCGTCTGCGTTTCGGCATCGACGAGATCGCTGCCGTCGACCCTGCTCCCGGCGAGGACGCGGAACTCTCCGCCACCATCCGGCGGCTCTCGGACCTCGAGACGATCCGCACCGCGGGTGCCCAGTCGCACGAGATCGTCATCGGCGACGGCGCATCCGTCGTCGAAGGTCTCGGTCAGGTACGCAGCATCCTCGAGGCCACCGCCGACGACACGCTCCGCGAGTTGCTGCCGCGCGTGACCGAGGCGCTGACCGTCGTCACCGACGTCGGCGAGGAACTGACGTCATTTCTCGCCGATCTGCCTGCGGACGCCGAGGAACTCGACAAGTTGCTCAACCGGCAGGCCGAGCTGAAGGCACTCGTCCGCAAGTACGCACCCGACATCGACGGTGTCATCGCATGGCGCACCTCTGCCGAGTCGAGACTGGCCGAGATCGATGACCCGCACCGATCGATCACCGAACTCGAGAACGCGGCGTCGGCCGCGCGGGAGAAGGTGCAGGAGGAGGCGACGAAGCTCCACAAGCGACGCGCCACCGCGGCCAAGTCCATGGCGACAAAGGTGTCCGCCGAACTCGCCGGCCTCGCGATGGGCGATGCTCTGCTCGCCGTCGAGGTCGGGCTGGATCCCGCCACCGACGACGACCGCCTGGCCATCGATCTCGACGGTCGCAACGCACATGCGGGGGCCGACGGCGCCGATCGGGTCGAGTTCGCCCTTCTCGCCCACAAGGGCGCCACTGCGCTGCCCATCGCCAAATCGGCGTCCGGGGGTGAGCTGTCGCGCGTCATGCTCGCGATGGAGGTCGTGCTGGCCGCCCCGACCAGCGGGTCGATCATGGTCTTCGACGAGGTCGACGCGGGTGTCGGCGGCCGGGCGGCCGTTGAGATCGGCCGTCGGCTCGCCGGACTCGCCCGCGCCCATCAGGTCATCGTGGTCACCCACCTCCCGCAGGTGGCGGCGTTCGCCGACAACCATCTCGTGATCGGCAAGAACACCGGCGGTGCCAAGAAGAACCGACCGAACACCAGTACCGTCCGAACCCTCGATCGCGACGAGCGGGTGGCCGAACTGGCCCGCATGCTCGCCGGTCTGGGAGATTCCGACACCGGCCGCGCGCACGCCGAAGAGCTGCTCGCGACGGCGGAGAGCGAGAAGTCTGTCGCTGCGCCGCCGCGCCGCTGACATGACCACCTGACACATCCAAGCGCTGCGGCTGGTGTTACTCGTGTGACAAAAGTTGCGGATGTTGCGGCGCGCCTCCACGGATCGGAACGTCGATCCGTCAATCATGGGCGTCATGAAGATGCCCGCCCTGCTTGCCCGTACGACTGACGAACTCCCTGGCGTCACCGGAATAGCCAGGATCGACAAGAACACCCGCCGGCTCCTCGACCGAGTCGGCCCCGGCGACATCGCCATCCTGGACGAGATCGATCTCGACCGTGTCACCGCGGACGCACTGGTTGCGGCCAACGTGGTCGCCGTCGTCAATGCGTCGTCATCGATCTCCGGGCGGTACCCGAACCTCGGACCCGAGGTGCTGGTGGCGTCGGGCATCGTCCTGCTCGACAACGTGGGCGACGAGGTCTTCAAGCGGGTCAAGGACGGCGCCAAGCTGCGCGTCCACAACGACCGGCTCTTCGTCGGGGAACGCAGGCTGGCGCTGGGGACCGAACTCGAGGAACGCGACATCGCGGACATGATGATCGAGGCGAAGACAGGCCTGGTCGATCATCTGGAGGCGTTCTCGGGCAACACGATCGAGTTCATCCGCAGTGAGTCCCCGCTGCTGATCGACGGCGTGGGTGTGCCGGATGTCGACGTCGATCTCGCCGGTCGTCATGTGATCATCGTCGGTGACGGTCCCGACCGCGTGGCCGATCTGCGGGCATTGAAGCCGTTCATCAAGGAGTACTCGCCGGTGGTCATCGGTGTGGGTGCCGGCGCGGACACCCTCATCAAGGCGGGGTACAAGCCCGCGCTCATCGTCGGTGATCCGGACGACATGAAGACTGCAACGCTGAAATCCGGTGCGCAGCTGGTCCTCCCGGCCGACACCGACGGTCATGCCCCTGGTCTGGCGCGTATTCAGGACCTGGGCGTGGGCGCCACGACGTTCCCTGCGGCCGGTTCTGCCTCCGACCTAGCCCTGCTGCTGGCCGACTATCACGGCGCCGACCTCATCGTCACCGTCGGATACGGCGGAACACTCGACGACTTCTTCGACAGGTCTCGTCGCGAGAGCAATCCGTCGACCTTCCTCACCCGCCTGAAGGTCGGACCGAAGCTCGTCGACGCCAAAGCCGTTGCCACGCTGTATCGCAGCCGGATCTCGGGGGCGGCGATCGCCTGCGTGATCCTGGCCGCGCTCATCGCGGTCATCGCGGCCGTGCTGCTGTCCAACATGGGACCGGAGGTCACCGACTGGGCTGTCGCGCAGTACCACCAGGCCGTCGAATGGGCCAAGGGCGTCTGGAACAGGTGATCGATGATCTCTCCACGGCAGCACGCGATCTCGCTCGTCGCGGTCTTCCTGGCCCTCGCGGTCGGTCTGTTCCTCGGGTCCGGGTTCATCGGTGATCAGGTCAACTCGCTCACCGGATCCTCCAGGGACCGTCTCGGCGACCTCGAGAAGCAGCGCGACGAACTCAACGAGCAGGTCAACGCGGCCAACAGTTTCGGAGCGGCCGTAGCGCCGCGACTGATCGACGGCACGCTGAAGGGGCAGTCGGTCCTGGTCGTCACCACCCCGGACGCCGCAGATCCCGACGTCGACGCGGTGAAGGAGTCGATCTCGTCCGCCGGCGCGCGGTTCTCCGGTCAGATCGCCCTCACCGACGCGCTGGTGCGGGACCAGAACGCCGAACAGTTGCGCACGATCGTCGACCAGACCATTCCGCCGGGCACGACGCTGCGGGCCGAACTCACCGACTCGGGTGGCCGCATCGGCGATCTCGTCGGTGCGCTCGCCCTCCATCGCGACGGCCAGTCGGGCGCCACGGCCGGTGACACCCGACTCGGTCTGCAGGCGCTGCGTGAGGGCGGATTCATCCAGTACGCCGACAACGCGGTGTCCGAGGCCGATCTGGTCGTCGTGGTCGGTGGCGATGCACTCCCCGGCGACGCCGGTGCCCAGGGCCAACTCGTCGGCCGGATGGCGGCGGCCATGGCGGCGCGTGGTCAGGGCGGCGCGCTCGTCGGTCGCACGGGCTCGGCGACAGGCGGATCCCCGATCGCGGTCGTCCGTTCCGACCCGTCACTCGGCAACGCGGTCTCGACCGTCGACAACGTGGATCAGCAGACCGGTCGGATCACGACGGTCTTGGTCCTCGCGCAGGAGTCCGACGGCAAGACCGGCGCGTACGGCACCGGACCGGGTGCCCGCGCGATCACTGTCGGCGGGGAGCCCGGCCCGGCGGCGTGAGTGCCCGTACGTGGCGTACGGCACGCCGCCGGTGTGGCGGCAGTGGTTCGTCCCCCGAGGTGTTACCCTGGAGTCCCGTAGGTAATCAGGGTTTTCTGGCCTGAATCGGCCGACGGGAGACGCATTTTGCGACCACTTCGTGTGCACACGGACACCAAACACATCTTCGTGACGGGCGGTGTCGCGTCGTCCCTGGGAAAGGGACTGACGGCATCGAGTCTCGGACAACTTCTCACCTCGCGTGGCCTGCGGGTCACGATGCAGAAACTCGATCCGTATCTCAACGTGGATCCGGGCACGATGAATCCCTTCCAGCACGGCGAGGTCTTCGTCACCGAGGACGGGGCCGAGACAGACCTCGACGTGGGGCATTACGAGCGGTTCCTGGACCGCAATCTGTCGCAGTCGGCCAATGTGACCACCGGGCAGGTGTATTCGACGGTCATCGCCAAGGAGCGCCGAGGTGAGTACCTCGGAGAGACCGTCCAGGTGATCCCGCACATCACCGACGAGCTCAAGGCGCGCGTTCTCGCCATGCGTGAGCCCGGGGCCGACGGCGAGGCACCCGACGTGGTGATCACCGAGATCGGGGGCACCGTCGGCGACATCGAGTCGCAACCTTTCATCGAGGCAGCCCGTCAGATCCGCCACGACGTCGGTCGGGACAACGTGTTCTTCCTGCACGTGTCGCTGGTCCCGTATCTCGCCCCGTCCGGGGAGCTCAAGACCAAGCCGACCCAGCACTCGGTCGCGGCCCTGCGCAACGTCGGCATCCAGCCGGACGCGCTGATCCTGCGTTGCGACCGCGAGGTGCCCGAGGGCCTGAAGAAGAAGATCGCATTGATGTGCGACGTCGACATCGAGGGCGTCATCTCGACTCCCGACGCCCCGTCGATCTACGACATCCCGAAGGTGCTGCATCACGAGCAGCTCGACGCGTACGTGGTCCGCAAGCTGGGGCTGCCGTTCCGCGACGTGGACTGGACCGAGTGGGGTGAGCTGCTCAAGCGCGTCCACGATCCACGGGAGACCGTGACTGTGGCGCTCGTGGGCAAGTACGTGGATCTGCCCGACGCCTACCTGTCGGTGACCGAGGCGATCCGGGCGGGCGGTTTCGCATGGAAGGCCCGCACCGAGATCAAATGGGTGCCGTCCGACGAATGTGCGACCCCCGAAGGTGCGCAAGCCGCACTCGGTGATGTCCACGCGGTGCTGATCCCGGGCGGGTTCGGCATCCGCGGCATCGAGGGCAAGGTCGGCGCGATCAACTACGCGCGCAAGCGCGGTGTTCCGCTGCTCGGCCTGTGCCTGGGGTTGCAGTGCGTCGTCATCGAGGCGGCCCGTGCCGCGGGTCTGGACGGGGCGAGTTCCACCGAGTTCGATCCGGACACCCCGTTCCCGGTGATCTCGACCATGGCCGATCAGGCCGACGCCGTCGCCGGCGAGGCCGATCTGGGCGGCACCATGCGCCTCGGCGCGTATCCCGCGATCCTCCGACCCGGCAGCGTCGTCGCGAACGCATACGAGACGACCGATGTGTCGGAACGGCACCGGCATCGCTTCGAGGTCAACAACTCCTACCGGGACAAGATCTCCGAGTCCGGCCTGGTGTTCTCCGGCACCTCACCCGACGGACATCTCGTGGAGTTCGTCGAGTACCCGGCATCGGTTCATCCGTTCCTGGTGGCCACCCAGGCCCACCCGGAACTCAAGAGCCGGCCGACGCGACCGCATCCGCTGTTCCGCGCATTCATCGATGCGGCGCTGAAATACAAGGCGGCCGAACGCCTTCCGGTCGATATCGGCGATTACGACCGTCCCGCGGTGACCGGCGACGAGGTGGTCCTCGAGGACTCCGAGGTACGCGGAGCTTGAGCGGCGCAACGCAGGATCCCGGAGACGAGCAGAGCACGCCCGAGGCCGCGGGCAGTCACGAGTTCGACGTCCACGAGTCCCGGACCGTCTACGACGGTGCGATTCTCACGTTGCGGGTCGACGAGGTCGCCATGCCCGGCGGCCGGGTCGCCGAGCGTGAGGTCGTCGAACACTTCGGTGCGGTCGCCGTCGTCGCGCGCGACGAGACGGGCCGGATCGCGATGGTCCGCCAGTACCGGCATCCGGTCGGACGCAGGTTGCTGGAGTTGCCCGCCGGACTGCTCGACGGCGGACCGGGGGAGTCCCCGCTCGAGGCCGCGCGCCGTGAACTCGCCGAAGAGGTCGATCTGGCCGCCGACGACTGGCGGGTGCTGGTGGACCTGGCGCTGTCCCCGGGCTTCACCGACGAGGCGTTGCGGCTCTACCTCGCCGAGGGCCTGCACGCGCTCGACGCGTCCGAGCGACACGACGAGGAGGCCGACATGTCGGTGGAGTGGGTCTCCCTCGATGACGCGGTCGACCGAGTGCTCAGCGGCGAGATCGTCAACGCGACCAGCGTCGCGGGCATCCTCGCCGTGGCCACCTCGGACGCCCGCGGCACCACGCTGCGCGGAGTCGACGCGCCCTGGACCGACGAGCCGGTCGCCTTGCGCGACCGCCGCTCTCGCGGATGACCGGGGTGGCGGTGTCCGCGGTGAATCCCGCCGAACACATGGACCGCTACCTGGATCACCTCACGGTGGAGCGCGGAGCCGCGGCCAACACGGTGAGTTCCTATCGTCGTGACCTCGAGCGCTATCGGCTCTACCTGACGTCCCGGGGGATCGACCGACTCTCCGAGGTCGCCGAGAACGACGTCCGCGAGTTCCTCGTGGATCTGCGGCGTGGTGACGCCGAGGCCGGCGTGACGCCCCTGGCGGACAGTTCGATCGCGCGGACCCTGGTGGCGGTGCGCGGCTTTCACAAATTCGCCTCGGCCGAGGGTGTCGTCGACGTCGACGTCGCCCATGCGGTCCGTCCGCCGCGCCCGGCCCGGCGACTGCCCAAGTCGCTGCCCGTCGACGAGGTCCTGGCGATCCTGGACTCCGCCGGCGCTGCGGATCATCCACGCGCGCTTCGTGATCGGGCCCTGCTCGAACTCCTCTACAGTTGCGGCGCGCGGATCTCGGAGGCCATCGCCCTCGACGTCGACGACATCGACACCGGCACCCGCGCGGTCCGGCTGTCCGGAAAGGGTGGCAAGGAGCGGGTCGTGCCGGTCGGGGGCCCGGCCGTCGAGGCCATCGACGCGTATCTCGTGCGGGGACGCCCCGCGCTGGCGAGCCGTGCGAACCCGGCGCTGTTCCTCAACGCCCGCGGTGGACGGCTGTCCCGGCAGAGTGCATGGCAGGTGCTGGTGGACGCCGCGCAGCGCGTCGGACTGGACAAGGCGGTGTCACCGCACACCCTGCGCCACAGTTTCGCGACGCACCTGCTCGACGGTGGTGCCGACGTCCGCGTCGTACAAGAACTGCTGGGCCACGCGTCGGTGACCACCACCCAGGTGTACACACTCGTCACCGTGAACACGATGCGTGAGGTCTACGCCACGGCCCATCCCCGCGCCCGGTGATCGGCGATCCATATCTGCCCGGTCTCTTCGTCGGCGATGCGCCACGGGATCAGGGCGTCGACGCACTACGCTGGGACCAGCAATTCGGCGAAGAAGGGAGCGGCGGACACGTGAGCACCCCGGGGGCACCGCGGTCTGCCGACGACCAGTACCGGATCTCGGTGACGCCGTCGCACGACGTCGACGAGGACAGCGGCACCGAGAACGAGATCGGCCCGACCGGCCGGCCCTACCGCGAGATCCCCGAGCCCACCCCACTCGACCGGCACGGTCCGGCGACGGTCGTGGCCGTGTGCAACCAGAAGGGCGGGGTCGGGAAGACCACCTCGACCATCAACCTGGGTGCCGCTCTCGCCGAGTACGGCAGACGGGTCCTGCTGGTCGACCTCGACCCGCAGGGTGCGTTGTCGGCGGGGCTGGGCGTCCCTCACCACGATCTGGAGCAGACGGTCTACAACCTGCTCGTCCCGCCACAGGTGGAGACCGACGAGGTCCTCATGCGCACCCGCGTCGAGGGTCTCGACCTGTTGCCCAGCAACATCGACCTGTCCGCGGCCGAGATCCAGCTCGTCACCGAGGTCGGCCGCGAACAGTCGCTGAACCGGGCCCTGCACCCGGTGCTCGACCGCTACGACTTCGTGCTCATCGACTGCCAGCCGTCGTTGGGACTGCTCACCGTGAACGCGCTGGCGTGCGCCGACACCGTGGTGATCCCGATGGAGTGCGAGTACTTCAGCCTCCGCGGGCTCGCGCTGCTCACCGACACCGTGGACAAGGTCCGCGACCGACTCAACCCGAGGCTCACCCTCGGCGGCATCCTCGTCACGATGTTCGACGCCCGCACACTGCACTCGCGTGAGGTCATGGCACGAGTGGTCGAGGTCTTCGGTGACGCGGTCTACGACACCGTCATCAGCCGGACCGTCCGGTTCCCCGAGACGAGTGTCGCCGGCGAACCGATCACCTCGTGGGCACCCAAGTCGGCGGGCGCGAAGGCCTATCGTGCGCTCGCGCGGGAGGTCATCGCCCGCGATTCACGTTCCACATGATCGAGTCCGACGACGCGAGTGTGCTCGCCGAGGCGGGCGTGACCGACTCGGACGCACCCGGGCCCGAGGTGGCCGACCCCGAGGTGGCCGACCCGGACGTGGGCACAGAGGCTGCCGAATCAGCGGTGGGGGAGGCCGAGGCAGAGGAGAAGCCCACCGGTTTCCAGGTCAGGTTGCGGAACTTCGAGGGACCGTTCGACCTCCTGCTCAACCTGATCAGCCAGCACCGTCTCGACGTCACCGAGGTGGCCCTGCACGAGGTCACCGACGATTTCATCGCCTACACGCGCGAGATGGGCGCGGAGATGGGGCTGGAACAGACCACCGAGTTCCTGGTGGTGGCCGCCACGCTGCTGGACCTCAAGGCCGCCCGGCTCCTCCCGTCCGGCGAGGTCGATGATCCGGAGGATCTCGCGCTGCTCGAGGCGCGGGACCTGCTGTTCGCCCGCCTGCTGCAGTACCGCGCCTACAAGCAGGTCGCTGCACTTTTCGGAGAGCTCGAAGCGGCTGCGCTGCAACGCTATCCGCGCGCGGTGTCGCTCGAGAAGCAGTTCGAGGATCTGTTGCCCGAAGTGACCCTGGGCGTCGATGCCGATCGATTCGCGCAGGTCGCTGCATCGGCGATGACGCCGCGGCCGATACCCAGCGTCGGCCTCGACCACCTGCACGACGTCCACTCGGTGTCGGTACCGGCGCAGGCGCGTCGGATTGCGGAGCTGCTGACACTCAGTCCGGGTACCTGGCTCACGTTCCACGATCTCGTCGCCGGATGCGAGAGCGGACTCGAGGTGGTGGGCAGCTTCCTCGGACTCCTGGAGCTGTTCCGTGAGCGTGCCGTCGCCTTCGAACAACCGGAGGCGCTCGGCGACCTCCAGGTGATCTGGACCGGCGACCGGGACGTCGACGAACTGACGATGGACAAGGCGGAGGACTACGGATGACCGAGGACACCGGGAACGCGGCGAGCGGGCCGGGATTCGACGAGGACACAGCGCCGGGACAGGGGATCCTGGAGGTCGATGTCGACGACGAGCTGGCCCTGGACGACGACCGGCTGCGGTCTGCGCTCGAGGCCGTACTCCTGGTGGTCGACACACCTGTCACGGCGGCCGAGCTCGCCACCGCGGTCGAACAGGACGTGGCGCGTGTCCGCACGATGCTTGCGCGAATGTCCGATGAGCTCACCGCCACCAACAGCGGCATGGACCTCCGGTTCGCCGGCGATGGTTGGCGGTACTACACCCGCGCCGAGTTCGCGCCGTACGTCGAGCGACTCCTCCTGGACGGCGCGCGTTCCAAGCTCACCCGCGCCGCGCTGGAGACCCTCGCGGTCATCGCCTATCGACAGCCCGTCTCCCGGGCACGTGTCAGCGCGATCCGTGGCGTCAACGTCGACGGCGTGATGCGCACCCTCGTCGCGCGCGGCCTGATCAACGAGGTCGGGACCGACCCGCAGACCACCGCCACGATGTACGCGACCACGGAACTCTTCCTCGAACGACTGGGACTCGCGTCACTCTCGGAATTGCCGGACCTGGCACCGTTGTTGCCCGATGTGGACGTCATCGACGATCTCGACGAGGAACTGTCGTCCGACCCGCGATTCGCCAAACTCGACCGTCACCGGTCAGACTCGACAGAGAACGATTCATCAGGATCGGCCGCCGACGATACGTCGGTACCCGTCCCGGACAACGACACACAGGACTGATCACCATGGCATCCGCTAGCCGAGACGGCACACCGGGCCCGCGCAAGAAGTCGTCGCGCGTGCAGAAGACCGGCAAGAACGCATCGTCACAGAGTCCCTCTGCTCGACAATCCTCCGGCAAGAAGCCGGCCGGCAAGTCAGGGGCGGGCAAGGGCGGAACCGGAAAGAACGCCGGCAAGGGCCGGGCCACCCCGCAGGTGGGCTCGACGAGGAAGCCGCACCGCAAGGGATCGTCGAAGCCGGACGTCACGTCGGGCAAGGTCCGCCTCAACAACGCCAAACTCGCACGACATCAGGTGCCCGACGGTGACCTCGGCGACTCCGGTGCCACCTATGTCGCCGACGGTGTCCGCCTGCAGAAGGTGCTGGCCGCCGCCGGTGTCGCCTCGCGGCGTGGCGCCGAAGAGCTGATCGCGGCGGGCCGGGTCGACGTCGACGGTGAGATCGTCACCGAGCAGGGGCTGCGCATCAACCCCGACACCGCGATCATCCGTGTCGACGGTGCCCGGGTCATCATCGACGAGAGCAAGCAGTACCTCGCCCTCAACAAACCCAAGGGCTGGCAGTCGACCATGTCCGACGACCAGGGCCGCCCGTGCGTGGGTGACATCGTCGCCGAGCGGGTGATGGCGGGACAGCGACTGTTCCACGTCGGACGCCTCGACGCAGACACCGAGGGCCTGCTCCTGCTGACCAACGACGGTGAGTTGGCACATCGACTGATGCACCCGTCCTACGAGGTCCCCAAGACGTACATGGCGACGTTGCGTGGCGAGATCCCGCGCTCGCTGGGGCGCACCCTGCGCGCCGGTGTCGAACTCGAGGACGGCCCGGTCGCGGTGGATTCCTTCACCGCCGTGTCGGTGTACGAAGGGCAGTCGCTGGTTCGAATCACGCTGCACGAAGGACGCAACCGGATCGTGCGCCGCATGATGGAGGAAGTCGGGTTCCCGGTGACCGCCCTCGTACGGACCCATGTCGGTGCCGTCGCGCTCGGTGAGCAACGACCGGGCAGCCTGCGGGTCCTCAACCGCAACGAGATCGGTGAGCTGTACAAGGCGGTCGGGCTGTGAGCGCGGCTACCCGCGTCATCGCCATCGACGGCCCCGCCGGCACCGGCAAGTCGACGGTGTCGAAGATCCTCGCCGACCGGGTCGGCGCACAATTCCTCGACACCGGTGCCATGTATCGGGCGGCGACGTTGGCGGTGCTGAATGCCGATGTGTCCCTGGATGATCCCTCGGCGATCAGCGACGTGGTCGACCGCGCCGACATCAACCTCGACGTCGCGGGCGGCGGATCGACGATCTATCTCGACGGCACGGATGTCTCCGCCGAGATCCGCACCGACGCGGTGACCACAGCGGTGTCCGCGGTCTCCGCGGTGTCTGCGGTGCGTACCAAACTCGTTGCGGTGCAACGCCGCGAGGCACAGGGTGCCTTCGTCGTGGTGGAGGGCCGCGACATCGGCACGGTCGTGTTCCCGGACGCTGATCTGAAGATCTACCTCACCGCGACACCGGAGGCACGTGCGATGCGACGTCACCGGCAGAACGTCGCCGCCGGCCGCGCCGGCGACGTCGCCGCGGTGCTCGCGGATGTCAATCGTCGTGATCATCTGGACTCGACACGGGCGGTGTCGCCACTTCGGCCCGCCGACGACGCCGTCCTCGTCGACACCAGTGACCTCACCCTCGACGAGGTCGTCGACACCCTCGGCGGTCTCGTGCGCGACCGGATCGGAGTGCAGTCGTGACCGAGCAGAACCTTCCCGGCTCGCCCGGGGACGACCTCGCCTTGCCAGGTGACGGGACATGGTCGGACGAAACCGATTGGGAACTGGTCGATGTCGATGTCGACGGGCAACCGGTCGATGCGACGCCGGTACCGGTGGTCGCGATCGTGGGCCGCCCCAACGTCGGCAAGTCGACTCTCGTCAACCGCATCCTGGGCCGCCGCGAAGCGGTCGTCGAGGACATCCCCGGGGTGACCCGCGATCGCGTCTCCTACGCGGCGAGCTGGTCGGGACAACGATTCACCGTCGTCGACACCGGCGGCTGGGAGCCGGATGCGAAGGGGCTGCAGCAGGCCGTCGCGGCGCAGGCGGAACTGGCGATGCGAACGGCGGACGCGATCGTGCTGGTCGTCGACGCCACCGTCGGTGCCACCGCGACCGACGAGGCCGTGGCGCGGGTGCTACGCCGATCGAAGACGCCGGTCATCTTGGCCGCCAACAAGATCGACAGCGAACGGGCCGAGGCCGAGGCCGCCACACTGTGGTCGCTGGGACTCGGCGAACCCCAGCCGGTGTCGGCGGCGCACGGTCGTGGTGCCGGCGACCTGCTCGACGTCATCCTCGCCGCGCTGCCGGAGACGCCGCGTGAGGCGCCGGCGATGGGTGGACCGCGACGGGTTGCGCTGGTGGGCAAGCCGAATGTCGGCAAGAGCTCACTGTTGAACAAACTGGCGGGCTCGGAGCGTTCGGTGGTCGACAACGTCGCCGGGACGACGGTCGACCCGGTCGACGAGCTCATCGAACTCGGTGGGAAGGCCTGGCAGTTCGTGGACACGGCCGGGTTGCGACGCAAGGTCCGGACCGCGAGCGGTCACGAGTACTACGCGTCGCTGCGGACACGCGCCGCCCTCGACGCGGCCGAGGTCGCGATCCTGCTCATCGACGCGTCCGAGCCGATCACCGAGCAGGACCTGCGGGTGCTGTCGATGATCATCGAGAGTGGTCGCGCGCTGGTCATCGCCTTCAACAAGTGGGACCTGGTCGACGAGGACCGCCGGTATCAGCTCGACAAGGAGATCGATCGCGAGCTGGCCCGTGTGCCGTGGGCACGACGGGTCAACATCTCGGCGAGCACCGGCCGTTCGGTGCAGAAGTTGGTGCCCGCCCTCGATGGTGCGTTGGCGTCCTGGGACAAGCGAGTCGCCACGGGCCGCCTCAACAACTGGCTCAAAGAGGTCATCGCGGCCACGCCGCCACCGCTACGGGGAGGACGACAGCCGCGGGTCATGTTCGCCACCCAGGCGGCGACCCGACCCCCGACCTTCGTGCTGTTCACGACGGGATTCCTGGAGGCCGGGTACCGCCGGTTCCTGGAACGCCGACTCCGCGAGGAGTTCAACTTCGACGGCTCACCGGTGCGGGTCAACGTCCGTGTGCGCGACAAGCGCGAGCAACGCCGCAAACGCTGAGGGGTACGCGATCTGAGTCGGCGGGCGTGCGATACTTCCACCCGTGCTCATCATCGGAATCATCCTGTTCGGAATGCTGATCGGCGCAGGCGCGCAACTGGTCCTCGGTCGAGGTGCCAAGGGAATCGACTGGGGCCTGGCGATCGTCGCGGGGCTCGTCGGCTCGTTCGTCGGCGGTCTGCTCATCAGCCTGCTCGCCGGTGACGGGCTGGATTTCCGGCCCAGCGGGATCATCGGTTCGATCGTGGGTGCCATCCTGATCACCGCGGGCTGGATGTGGGTCAAGGGTCGCTCGACCACGACCTGACCGCCGCGGCGTCGTCGTCGTGTAGACCGTTCTGACCAGGCGATTGGTTCGAATGGGCGCTCGTCGGCTACGCTCATCAACGCCCCGGCAACGGGGCAACGGGCTGTGGCGCAGTTTGGTAGCGCACTTGACTGGGGGTCAAGTGGTCGCAGGTTCAAATCCTGTCAGCCCGACGTTGTGACCAGTACTTATGTGCTGGATCAGGGTCACCGTGCCCACTACGTGCCCAATCAGCACATGACAGAGGCCCCGGATCTTCGGACCTGGGGCCTCTGTCAGCGTGGTGCGGTAACCTTCCGGCCTCCGCTTATTCGGTTATGGCTCCAGTATCTCAGCCAGACCCGAGCGACATCATCACCTCGTAGTGGTGCGGGGTGTTGCCGCTGCCGATGCGGTAGGGCATCGCTCGCCCTTCCAGCGTGTACGTCTGCGCTCGCCAGATGACGGTGGTCACCTGCTCGATGCGCGGATCTGTCACGGTGAGCCGGTACGTCGTGAGCGTGGTCGATCGGCCACGCTGGGCTTGCTGGTCGCCGGAGATTGGCGTGACCGATGCGCGGATCGGGATGTTCTGCGCCGGGATCGGGTCATCGTTCTCATCCCGGCCTCCGCCGATCTTGAGGGTGACGCTGTCCTTGAGTGGCAACCTGGGCACGTCAGGCTGCCTTCTTGCGGTAGCGGTCCAGGACGATGCGCTCGGCGAGCGTGAAGCCCTCGAATGCCTGATTGAACGTCACGACGCCGGTCGAGTATCGCAGACCTTCGGGGTTGGCGAGCATCCGCGCTGCCGACATCTGGACCACGGCATCGACGCCGGGACGTGTCGATCCATCGGCCTTGACGTGCTGCCCGCGGGTGTAGGCGTCGCACATGGCCGACGCCATGGTGATCGCCTGGCCAGCCTGGGCCATGAGGTCGATGTCGGTGGTCGGCTGCCCGAGCCACTTAACGAGATCCATTGGTTCTACTGCCATGTCGGCCTCCTGGTGAAGCGGCCCGGGGCTTGGGAAACCGTGACGAAACCCAAGCCCCGGACCACGATTGTTGGGACCGTCAGGCCGCAGTGAGGACGACGACACCTTCGGGGTGCAGGAGCCCGAGATCGAACCGCGCGACGACGCGGATCGCGGTCTCGTCGGTCGCCGCGTACAGCTCGGGGAGCAGGGTGACCGAGGGTGCGAGATCGCGGGCGATCGCCACCTGGTTGGTGTCGAGCAGGATCGCCTTGCCCAATGCCAGCTTGTTGGTCGGCGTCACCTGGATGCCGAACAGTCGATAGACGGCATCGGCGGTGAGGTCGGTCTCCAGGAGCTAGCGGCCCTGCGAGTCCTTCGCCTTGCGCAGCGCGATGAAATCCTGGCTGTTGATGAACCAGCGGTTGGGCGTGACCTCGGCCGCGTGCGCCTTGGCGATCGCGTCCAGGTAGCTGTCCGGGTTGTCGGCGTCGAGCACGCCGGTCTGGACTCCCGCCTGATTGACGATGCCCTTGATGGTCTTGGTGGCCCCGGTGCCCGACAGGAGCGCAGTGTCGAGCGCGTTGGCGACATCGGTCACCAGACGCGTCTTGAGCACGGCGTCCAGGCCGATCACGCTCTGCCGGATCAGCTCGTTGGTGAACCGAACGATGACCTTGAGCGACTTGAGATCCGAGGGCAGGAGCTTGACCTCATCGAACGACACGTCGCCCTCGGGGATCTGGGCACCCTCGGCGACGAAGCCGACCGATGCGCCGGAGGTGAGCCGGGGGATGCGCAGCGGGCTGGAGGTGTCGAAGATCTTCGGCGAGCTGGCCAGTACGACGGACTGGGCCTCCAAGGGCTGGACCAGGAGGCTGGCGACCTGCTCCTGGAGCAGAGTCGGATTGGCGGTAGTGGTTTCAGTTGCCACGGGATTCTCCAATGGTGAAGTGAATGAACGGGATTCACGCGATTGGAGCACCTGGCTCACTTAGCGGTCGAGCAGAAACGGCACCGGGCCTCATCCCACTATATGAGATGAGGCCCGGTGTCGGCAACGATGAGGTCACATGGTGTTGCCCTCGATGGACCCGAGTCGATCCTCGATTTTGTCGAGCTGCTTCATGAGCTTGGCGTGGTTGCTGTCGATAGGCAGCACGATGTTGTCGTGCAGCAAGGTGTACAGACCGTTGAGGTTCTCGTTGATCTGCCGCAATTCGTCCAGGATCTGGTTGTTGCTGGCCTCTTCGTAGTCGGGATTGATGTTCTCGCCCACCATGTTCAGTAGACCTTCCCGCCGGTGCCCTTGTGCGGTGGGTTGCTCGATAGTAGGGCGTACGCCTCGGCGTAGTCCTTGAGTGCGGCCGCAATGCCGCTCTCCGGCATTCGCGCCAAGATGTGCTTTCGAGCCGCCTCGTAGAGTTCGTCGATGTCGTCGGTCTCTGCCACGGTTTTCTCCATTTGTCAGACTCGGCCCTGCAACATACCGAGTAGGTTGACCTCCGCGGGTGCGGAGCCCCTATTACCTTGCCCGACATCTCCGACAATTCGGCGCGCTTTGAGGTGTGGCTTGTCGGCGAGCAACGCGCCGATCGCGGCCTGGAGCGCTTCGGGGGACTCCAGGTGTGCAGCGTCGAACGGCAGGTCGGCCGGATCGGCGAGCGCGCCGGTCTGCTCGACCTGGAGCCGGTGGAGCTGCTGTTCCAGATCGCGGACGCGGGTCCGGTATCCGGCCGACTCCTGTCGGAGTTCCTGCACGTACTCGCGTGAGAACGTGTCGGTGTCGCCGGATTCCGTTGTGTCCGTTGCGCCGTCAGTGTCTCCCAATGCCTCGGAATTGTTGGCCGCTGAGTCGCCCGCTGCCGGAGTTTCGAGGCCACCCTGGGGTGATTGGTCCCCGGATTCTGTGCCTTGCTGGCCGGTTTCGGCGTCGGCGGGGCTCTGGGTGCTGGTGGTCTCCGATGCCTCGGGAGCCTCGTCGGTGGGGTCCTGCTGGGTCTTGTCGTCGTCGGTCACGCTGCTGCCTCCGGGGTCGAGCTGGTGGTGTCATCTGCCGGTGTCGGACCGGCGGCCGGTGTGGTCGGGGCCGATGTCGGTCCCTGCTCCGGGTTGTCGATGCCCAATCGCGTACGGGCTTCGGTCGTCGTGATGATTCCGGCTCCATGGAGCTTGACCACCGCGTCCGCCTCGGCGGCCGCCGAGCGCGTCGAAGGGTCCGCCCACTGCACGCGCGGCGAGTAGTCGGCCACCTCTCCGCCGCGCTCGACGGCCAGGATCAATCGAGCGACCTGCTCCCACGTGCGGCCAAACACCGCTTGCCGTGCCTCTGCACGTGCCGTGAGAGCTGCCTCAGCGGCCCGGATCGCGTCCGCAGACGCCGGGACGGTCGAGTTGATCCCGAGGTAATGCCCTGGCAGGCCCGAGACTGCGCTCGCCTGCTGGAGCAGGACCCGGACCGCGGTGTCATACCCGGTGAGATCCGCGCCTGGGAGCTGGCCGAACTTGCCGTCAGCGGCCTCATTCACCATGAGTCGGGAGGTCTCCGAGATCGGATTGACCACCTCCATCACGGGGTCACCGTCCTCATCGAGCACAGGCTCCCCGTTGTCGCCGATCTTCGGCTGCTCCTCCAGCTCCAGGCCCGTCGCCCATCGGCGGGGACGTGCGCCGTACTCCGATGCCGTCAGCATGTCGGCCGAGATCTTGTTCAGGGCATCGACAATCGGGATCAAGTCCGTGAACTCGGAGACACCGAACGTGTCGAGCGGGCGGTCGGCATTCGTCAGCGCGACGACGGGGACCGCGAGGAGCGGATTGTCGATCACCTGAGTGATCTTCGCGCCGGTGATGCTGGCACCGTCGCCGATCAGGTGCTCGATGCGGTCCGGGCGATACACCACCCAACGCGTTTGCTTCTCGGTGCCGTCCGGCGCGAGATCCTGCCACCGCTTCACCGCAGCGACGGTCTCCCCGTTGCCAGCATCGCGGTATACGGCAACCTGTCGGCCGCTCTCGACGGTCGCCACCGCCTTACCGGCAGTGTTCGCCCAGACGATGACGGCCGCCTCACCGATCGCCAGGGCCTCCCGGTGCCCTGCTGGCGAGGTCTGGTCGAGATCCGAGCGCGTCCACGCCTCCCAGAGCGCGGTGTCCCGCTTGCCCTCGGCGTCGATGAACCCGGTGACCCGCAGCCGCTCGGCGATCGCCGACACGGCCAGCCGGGGGAGGTTGGTGGCGATCCGGTCGAACCGCTGCCCGATCGCCTTCTTGGCGTCGGGCGACAGGAACGCGAGCAGCTGCTCGCCCGCGTAATACTGCGAGAGCAGGTGTAGCCGCGCGGCGCGTACGTCGAGCGCGCGGTCGAGTTCGATGTTGCTGACTTCGGTCACTGGTGTATCTCCTTATGCTGCAAACGATCTGACACGGCGACGCTTCGGTTTCCGTGTTGCGCGCCAGGTAGCGCGGCTATGGGCCATGACCAGACACGCGGCGAGGTCGATCTTGCGGGCATTCCGACGCCGGGAGGCTTTGGCCAACCGCATACCGCGGCCGTCCTCCTGGATCACGGCCGCAGCAACGTGCGCAGCCAGTCGGGGATCTCCCGAGTGACTCATCCGCCCGTTCGTCGCCGCGCTGTAGAGATCACCTGTCGCCGCGGTGAGCCTGCTCGGCGAGTGCGGGAACTCGCAGATCGGCAGGGACTCCGCCTCCAATGCCTGCAATGTGCGGGTCCAGCGGAACGGGTCGGCGATGATCTCGACCACTCGCCACCGCCTGCACGCGTCCCGGATGGACTGCTCGACCTCGGCGACGGGTATTCGGTAGGACTCATCGCCGGTCGGACGCTCCCAGGTAGCCACGACATCGAAATGAGGTTCTTGACTCACGGTGCCGACCAGGATCGCGGTGGTGTCGTCAGAGAACGATCCGTCGAGCGCGATGACCACCTCGACGCCGTCCGGGACGCCGACGCCGGTCGCCAGGCCGTCCCACACGCCGCGGGGCAGGAACTCCCCGTCGCTCTCGGATGCGAACTGACACAACCGGGCACGCCGGAACGTACTCTCGCGGGTCTTGGGTGGCAGCAATGCGGCGAGCGCGTCCTCATGGAGAAAGTCGCCCAACGCCGGATTCGCCAGTCCCCAGCAATGTCGGCAGTCCACCGGGTGGTCAATGAACGCGTCGGCGGAATGCTCCCGCCACACCATCGACAGATCTTCGGGGTGTTCGGCCGCGTACTGCCGGAGATCGGCGAGTACGTTGTCGTGGGGGTCCGGCCCCGGCGTCCCGATCACGCACAAGGTGGACCGCTCCCGCTTGCCCTGCGCCAGGGTTAACACCTCGTAGGAGTCTCGACTCACCACGCCACCCTCATCGAGAATGGCGAACGAATAGTCAAGTCCCTCAAGCCGTTTAGGCTCGGCAGGGAGGCAGTGGAAATAGGAGTCGGTTGTCGGGTTGTAGAGCTTGTCCTTGAACACCTGGACCCGGTCGGAAAGTTCCTCATCCAACTCGACCATGCGCCGCGCGATGCCGAACACGATTCCGGCCTGCCGCTCATCGACGGCGACAACGCACACCACGGCACCCTCTCCATCGGTGAAGAACCGATAGAGCCCGTACGCGGCGACCAGCGTGGACTTGCCCTGCCCACGCGGAAGCATCCACCCGGCGGTGCGCGGCTGGTGCGCGGCATCTTCCACGCTGCCGATCAAGGCGAGCTGCCAGTCCCGCAGTCTCAGAGGCTTCTTAACGTTGGTGCCCTTGGGGACCTTGATGAACTTGGCCGCCCACGCCGCGAACCGTTCCGATCCCTTCTTACGGGACCGGAACGGTAGCGGTGTCGGGTCTACTGCACCCTTGGGACCTGCCTTCACGCTTCCACCTCCTGGTCTGAGTGTCCCACAATGTGAGACCCGCGTCGGTCATCGCTGTTCAGCGGTGTGTGACGCGTTCCGCGGCTAACCGGCGGAGTCCGGGAGGGGTCGGCGAGCGGGTGCCTCCCCTGGGGGCTGAGCGGTCCTCTCGCGGCCCCGCGGCGCGCGTTGCACCCTCGGCACACAACATCGACATCGCGGAGCCTGACAGCCAGCCCGCGGGCGATCCGGTCCCATGCCTCCGGCGAGTGGTCGCACGTGAGGTCATCGCGGGTGCCGCAGTCGGTGCAGAACGGCTGGAGTCGGCGTGCTTTGGCGCTGAGACGTTCCCAGCGTGCGTTGTACCCGCGCGAGGTCGCGGATGCCCTCGGTCGTCGTGCGTCTGCTGCACGTGCGCAGTCAGGACACCTGCCCGCTCCATGGTGGGGCTCACCGCAGACGGTGCAGGGTCGGGGAGGCATCAGTCACCGTCCTCATCGAGCCGGTGCTCACGTGCGGCGTCGATCAGTCTGTCGAGCGCGCCGACGTTCAGTGTGAGCATGTCGAGCCAGGCGAGTGGTCCACCCTCGACGGCCTGCTCGGCGAGCCCGAGCGCGTACGCGGTTAGGCAGTCGAGCATCCTCGGTGCGTCGCAGTTCTGGGCGATCGCCATTCGGCCGGCGGTGTCGCCGAGGACGGTCGCGCGCATGTACGCGAGTGCGTCCCTCATGTCGTCGGTGTCGAGTCGTCGGGGTTGTTGTGTGGTCACGGGTGTTGCCTCCGGTGTCGTAGGTGTTCGGTCTGTGCGCGGTGTTCTGCTGCCTCGCGTTGTTCCGCCTGCTGCTGTCGCAAGCGCTCGCGGCCGTCGAGCCAGTCGTCCAACATGTCGGCCAGCTCCAGGCACCACTCCCGAAGGGTGAGCACCTCCTCGGCTGCTGGATCTCCCCGATGCCGCAGACGCATATCGACGCCGGGGATTCGTGCCGGTGTGCTCATCGGTCGAGCACCTGCTCGGCGAGTGCCCTCGACTCGGCGGACCGGCCGCGTCGTCGGCGGGGCTTCTCGACGCCGAGCTGGTCGGTCAGCGCAGATCGGGATGACTCTCGGGGCACGGTTCCCGATGCCAGGTTGGCGGCGACCTTCATGGCCGCCCGTTGTGCGTTCACGGTGGTGGACTCCATCTGTTTGTCGATCAACGGATGTCGCTCCTCGGGTTGGGTTGGTGGTGTGCGGGGACCGGGGACATCGGGGACCGGGGACGGTGGGGGACGCGTGAATCGGAGAATCTGCCGATGCCGTATCGGTAAAACCCCAGGTGGGGAGGAAACAATGAGCCCACGCGTATACAGATTCATGAGGAGGCCCCGTCCCCGTCCCCGATGTCCCCGGTCCGGTACACCGGCGTCCCCCGTTGTGAGGTCCCGGCTTCGGTGATGACGCCGCGCTCCAGGAGCACCTCCACAACCCTGGGAGCAAGCGAGGCCTGGGTGGCGCGGATGAATGCCTTGCGCAGACTGTTGGCGGTGAAGGCCTTCCCGACGTTCTCCGGCTCCCGCAGGCGCTTGGTGATCCTGTCGGCGAGCGTCTCCGGCATCGTCTCCCGCAGCGAATCGGACGCCACCGAGGCGATGGTCCGCGAGATCGCGCGCTGATTACTCGCCTCCTGCTCGGCCTTGGCCAGCTCGGCACGAACCGACGCGCGTACCCGCGTCGAGTGCGTCATGAGCGACTCGGCCCATGTCCACGTTTCCGCCGTGATCTGCGTCGAGCCATGGAGCACCGCGCACGCGGCTGCCGCCTTGAGTTTCACCAGATTCCGGTGTGCGTCCTCGGTGCCCTTCCACCTGCCCGCGATGCGATCGGCGCGGATCTCGGCGCGTACCTCCGGCGCAACGTCGAAGTAGTGGACGGGGCCGTTGTCGCCGGGTGAAGCGATTCCGCGGCCGAAGTCGGGGAGCACGACACCGAGAGGCTTGCTGTCGGGATCTTCGCCGGGGTCCTCCAGGTCCGGGGTGTCGGCGGAGAGCCACAACATGCGCTGGAGAGTTCCTCCGGCCTCCTCGGCGAGCAGAGGAGCGCATCGGAGGGGTTGGGCCGCCACCGTGGTCACCAGACGATAGGAATGTGCGGGGACGGTAACCTGGTTGACCTTCACCTTGGTGTACGTGCCGACCGCGGCACTGCTCCAGCCCTTGCGCAGTTCGGCGGTCAGCGTCGCTCCCTGCCGACTGCCGATCGCGGCGAGCTGGTCAACCTCATCGAAGTCGATCCATGCGGCCTGCCGGATACGAACCGGGACGGTGATCTTGCCCTTGCCGTCGATGCCGGGAACCGATCGGTTCTCGGTGAACAGCGCGGCGATGCCCTCACCGGATGCCACCGTGATCGGAACGAATATGTCCGCGAGCCGCTGCTCTCCATCGCCGAGTTCAAACACGCTGGTGTCGGGCCAGGTGAAGATCTCCGCCTTGTTCGCACCCTTGCCGGACCCGGAGGCACCGGCGTTGACGTAGATCGCGTTGAGCGACGCGTCATCCTGCACGATCGCGGGCAGTCGCCAGTTGTACGGGGTCGCCAGTGCAGCACGAGCTAGTGACGCGCCGAGGAGCGTCCACTCGGAGACCAGACGGTCACGCGCCTCGGTGGCGATATGCCGGGTGATCTTGGAGTACCCGAACACCGTCCGCATGAGGTCGGCCGCATACGGGTTACCGGCGCTCATCGGCGACCACCCGCCAGACGGTGGGGGAGCAGGACGGCGACGCCGTAACCGGCCGGGTAGGCCAGCGCGGCCACGATGATGAGTAGAGCTGAGATTGTCACGGTTATGCCTTTGTGAGTAGGAAGACGAAAAACCTTGTTCGGGTTGGTGTTTCGTGTCCGCGTCACGCGGCGTCGGGGCCGATGCCCCCTGATGTCTGTGCAGCGGCGAGGAACCGCTCGACTTCGGCGGGCTCGATGCGGATGACGCGCTCGGAGAGCCGGATTGCCTTGAGCCGACCCTCGGCGATCCACCGCCGGACAGTGCGATCGGACACGCCGAGTTCCTCGGCGAGCGTGGTCGGGGTCGAGAAACTGCGCCGCTTGGTCGCGGGGGTGAAGTTGCGAGAGGCCACGATAAGAACTCCTGAGATCACGAAGGTAGAAATCACTCCGTGGTCCCAGGGATTGCCCTGGCCCATTTTACGGCGCTGCGCTGCGGTGAACCTCGTCTTCTCCGAGTCTTCCAGCCCGATCGCGGAAAGCGATGAGCACGACGGTAGCCGACGCGTCCGATCGAGTCAAACATGACGCATCGAGAACCGTTGCGCCCGTGTTGACTTCACGCGTCAACACGCTAACGGGGAGGGTTAACTCCAGAGGCCCTGGACCAGCCCGCGGGTCCTGCTCTCGGTGCTGTGTGTGTACCGCGCTGACATCGACGCCGAGGTGTGGCCCATCAGCACCATGTGATCGGCGAGCGTCGCACCGGCCTGCGCGAACAGGGTGGCCGCAGAGTGTCGCAGATGGTGTGGGGTGAGATCCTGCTTGCCGATCGCCTCGGCGGCGCGCTGGAAGCTGTACCGGAACGTCGCGGCGAACACTATGGCCCCGCTGGTGGTGGTGAACACCAGACCGTCGCGGCCGGTGACGTATGTCTTGAGGTGCTCCTCCATGGCGGGCCGCAGTCCCTCGGGGAGGGGAACGGTCCGCAGCGCGGCGCGCGACTTCGGCCGATCGGTGACGAACTTCCCATCGACGCGGACCACCGCGCGCCGGACCGTGACGGCCAGGCCGTCCTTGCTCATGTCGATGTCCGATCGCCGGAGTGCGGTGAGTTCGCCGAAGCGCAGCCCGCTGAAACCACCGAGCAGGATGAGAGCCTTGTACCTCGGCGTGATCTTCTCGGCCAATGCGCGGATCTCGTCCGGGGTGAGTGCGACGGGCTCGCTCTTACGGTGCTTCACAGCGGCGCGCTTGATGCGTGCCGGGTTGGCATCGAGAATCTCGTCATCAACGGCCTGATTCAGGATTGTCCGTAACAGGCTGTAGGCGTTGGCATTCCGCGTCGGGTAGTCCTCCAAGCCCGCGAACCACTCGCGGATGTCGGAGACCTTGAGGGCCTTGAGCCGGTGGTCTCCCAGGCCGGGGAGGATGACGTTGTCGAGATACCCGCGATTGAGGGCTCGGGTGCGGGGCTTGTGCCGATTGACCGTCTCGTCATGCCACTTCTCCGCGTACGCCTTGAGGGTGAGGCCTCCGGTGACCTTCTCCTCGGCACGCGTCGTCGGTGGGGTCCACTCGTCGCGCTCGATGAGACGCCGCTCGGCGGCGAGCCACGCCTCGGCGTCGATCTTCGCGGTGAAGGTGGTCGGTGCCGCATGGCGCGCGAGGTCCGGGCCGACGTAGCGGGCTTGAAACTTCTTGCTCGGCAACTTGCGGATGCTCCCGAACGACCGTTGTCCTGCCATGCCCATGCCTCCGATTCGTGCCCACTACGTGCCCAGTGAGCTTACATCGGTGCCGCTCACGTGCCCCTATGTCCGTTCGGTGTTCGCCTGGTACAGGGCATAATTGGGCGATAAACGGCAGGTCAGAGACGGTTTTAATGCCCAGATTCTGGACAGGTTCAAATCCTGTCAGCCCGACAGAAAAGCCCCGATGAGAAGCCGTTTTCATCGGGGCTTCGTCATGTCTGGCGACGGTTTGTTGTTGGTCCCCTCGCCGCGGACCCCGTGCGTCTCCTGGGGCTGCGGCGGGCTGTCTCAGGTGCTCGAGGGCACCATCTTGTGGATAAGGGATCAAAAAGGGGACCAGAGGGGCGGCACGGGCGATCTCGTACACCTACAGTGACTGTGGAGCCTTGCTGCGAGGCGAGTCCCCCGGCCTTCGCCGAGCGGGCGAGGAAGGCGTTCGCCTGCTCTGCGGCTGATGCGAGGTGCCGGTCGTCGGGGTGCAGGTAGCCGCGGGTGGTTTCGACGGAGGCGTGGCCGAGGATGTTCCTGGAGGACGTGCAACGGGATGCCCGCGTCGGCCATCCACTTCGCGGCGGTGTGCCGGAGCCCGTGCAGGGTGAGATCGGGTAGTCCGAGATCCTCGGCGATCTGGTCCCAGTTCGTCGCGTCCCGCACGGTGGCGGTGGTGAGCGCCCCGCCTTTCGGCCCGACGAGCAGGTGGTCCTCCGGCTCCTTGCCCTCGGTGAGGCGATCAAGGATCGGTCGTAGCTTGTCGAAGATTCGGCGCTCCTTGCGGCCCTTGGTCTGCTTGGTGATGAGACCGCCCTTGCCGGGGTAGGTCTGCCGGGCGATGACGACGGGGTTCTTGTCGAAGCGCACGTCTCCGGTCTGGAGTCCGGAGACCTCGGAGGATCGCGCTGCCAGGAGCGCGGCGAGCATCACAAGTCCGAGTAGGACTGGTCGATTCTGCCGCAGGCGTCCGCGAGCTTCGTCAAGGTGCCCATATCGGGGATGGCGTGCGCGCGGCGATGCCTGCTCGGCAGGCTGGATTCGGAAGGCGTTGCGGTTCAGGCTGCGCTTGGCGCGGTTCTTGGCCGGGTTGATCGGGATGAGCCCATCGCGGACCGCTTCATCGAGCACGCGCGCGAGCGGGGCGATGGAGTTCTTGATCGTCGAGTCCCCGTGCCGCTTCTTCCAAGGCGTCGATCGTGCGGTCGATGACCCCGGCGGTGATCTGCGTGACCGGCAGGTGCCCGAGCGCGGGCAGCACGCGGAGCTTGAGCCCGTACCCGTAGGTCTCCCCGGTGGAGGTCGGGTCAAGCCCCCGCGCCCAGCGGTCGCCGATCGCGATGACGAACTCGGTGGAGATCTTCACACCGACCGGCGGGATGGGCTTGGGCTGCGCCCGCGGGAGCGGCTCAGCCTTCCGGGAGCCGGGGTCCTGCGGCGTCGAGGACGCGAACCGCGCACTCACCGGGGCGAAGATGCGATGCCCGCCCGGAAGCGGTGATCGGCCGAGCGCCTTGCACTGCTCGTGTCCGGCAAGGTAGGTCCGCTCGGGCGCCGTCCTGCGCCTCCTTCCATCGCCATCGCCCGTCGCCGAAGTCGTACTGCAGCCACAATCCCGGTCCACTCACCCACGGGCGGTGCACCCGCGTATTGCCCAGTCGCCATTGGGCTTTGACTTCCGCGACCGCACGCCGAGTGCTACGTTCAGTGCCGGTGAAACCGAGCGCAACGAGTTTCTCGTGAGCCTTGTCAGCGCGGATCTTGCCTTTCGACGTGCTCACCCAACGCTCGATCTGCGGGCTTGTCGGCGGACATGAAAAACTGCCCATGGGCGGGCACGAAAGTGCCCGCTGATGGATGGCGTCGTCCTCGTCGTCGTAGGGGATGACGGCGAGCACGGGACCGAAGACCTCGTCCTGCGCGATAGCGTAGTCGGGGTCGACGTCGGCGATGATGGTCGGCTGCACGTAGAAGCCGCGTTCGAGGGTGGGCTTGCCGCCTCCGGCGACGACGCGGGCGCCGTCCTTCTTCGCCTGCTCGATCATCGCCAGGATCCGATCGCGCTGGGCTGCGGAGATCTGCGGTCCCTGTCCGCAGTCTGGATCGAGCGGATCGCCGGGCTTGACCGCGTTGAACAGCTCGGCGGCGAACTGGACGCCTTCCTCATAGTGCTCGCGGGGCAGGAGGATCCGGCTGGGCAGCCCGCAGGCCTCGCCGGCGACCATGCACGACAGCGCGGCCGAGGCGGTGATTGCGGCCTTCCGGTCGCCGTCGGGCAGCACGATGTTCGCCGACTTGCCACCGAGCTCGAGCAGCCCTTTCTTGATGGTGTCGGAGGCTGCGCCATGATCTGCCGCCCGACCTGGGTGGAGCCGGTGAGGGTGACCATGTCGACGCGCGGGTCCTCGCTGAGCTGCACGCTGGCGGACCGGTTACTGGAGGTGACAACGTTGACGACGCTGGCCGGGATGTCGGTGTGCTCGGCGATGAGCCGGCCGATCAGGATCGACCCCACGGTGCCTCCGGCGCCGCGCGCACGACGACCGTGTTGCTGGCCGCGAGAGCGGGGATGACCTTGGTGGTCCACAGCATGAAGCCGCAGTTCAAGGTCATGATCGCCGCGACGACGCCGATGCCCTCACGCTGGAGGATTCCGACACCATCGGGCAGCGGCTGCTCGTACTCGTAGGTCTCGGCCAGCTCGGCCAGCTCGGCCAGCTCGGCCAGCTCGGCCATCTCGCGGACCCGTGGCAGGTGCGGGTCGAAGGTGCCGCGCAGGCTGGGGACCGGGAACCCGATCTCAGCCGTGTCGATGCGGCGGAGCTCGTCGGCGGCCGCGAGGATCGCGTCCCCGAGTTGCTCGATGCAGCGCCGGCGGAAGGCATGATCGGTCGCCCAGTCGGTCCCGTCGAATGCGCTCCGCGCTGCGGCGATCGCCCGGTCGGCATCCTCGATGCCCGCGTTGGCGGTGACCCCGAGCACTTCCTCGGTCGCCGGGTTGATGTTCGGGGAGGTGTTGCCGGATGCGGCGGCGACCAGCTGGCCGTCGATGAGCATCCGCTCTTCCCCGATCACCGGGGTCCGAGAGGAGACAGCTGTCTCTAGGGTGTCACTCATTTTCTTTCTCTCCGTTCTTGCCGGCCCATTCCGGCGGTTAGAGGTCTGCGGTGCCGCTCGGCGCCGAACGTCGCGTCGCGGCGGTGCTGACGGCGGGACCGGCGGGACCGGCGGGACCGGTTGGCTCGTCTGCCTCGATCCGCACGGCGGTCATGACCCGGCCGAGGGCCAGGTACTGGGTCGCCACCATCGCGATCTCCACGATCTGTCGCTCGTTGAAGGTGGAAGCCAGCCGGGCGAAATCCTCATCGTCGACCTCGCCGTCGCGGACGAAGTCGATGACGAAGGACAGCGCCGCGGACTCCGCAGGACTGAACGCGGAGACCCGATCGCCGCCCGCGATGCTGGCGATCTGCTCCTCGCTGACGCCGAAGTGCCGCGAGAGCGGGACGTGCTGGTCCCACTCGTAGCGCTGCACGAGCGTGCCGACTTGCAGGATCACGAGTCCGCGCAGCGCTGCGGGGATCGAGAGGTCATAGACCACATCGCCTGCCCCACCCGGTTCCACTGGAGGAACGTCCCGGGTGAGGCGGCCATCAGTCCGTAGACCTTCAGCGGCGGCAGCTGTCGCATGGTCTCGGCGATCCGTGGGTCCGCCGTCTCCGGCCGGACATAGTCGATCCGAGCGGCGGGGGCGCCCGCCTCAGTCATCGGCGTCCGTGCGCGCGGCGCTGTCCTGCTGCGGCAGGATCTGCGCGAGGCGTTCCTGCAGCTGCGAGACGATCCCCGCATAGGAGTCGCTGCCGAGCACCAGGCGCAGCGGTGCCGGATCCTGGTCGAGGGTCGCGATCACTGTGGCGGCCATCTTCGCGGGGTCGCCGATGATCGGGATGTTTCCGTCCTTGAGGACCCGCAGGAACGAGGCAGGGGTGCCGTCGTAGGCGGTCATCGGTTCGGCCAGCTGCAGGCTGCCGTGCGCGAACGAGGTCCGGGCGCCGCCAGGCGCGACAATCGTGACCTCGATGCCGAACGGGGCGACCTCCTCAGCGAGCGCCTCGGCGAAGCCTTCCACGCCCCACTTGCTGGCGTGGTAGATCGACCCTCCGGCGTTCGCGATCAGGCCGGCGACTGAGGAGAACTGGATGATCCGGCCGCCGGCCTGTGCGCGCAGATGCGGCAGCGCCGCCCGCACGGTCCAGATCGATCCGAGCAGGTTCGTGGAGATCTGCTGCTCCACCTGCGTGTCCGTGAACTCCTCGGCTGCCCCGAACAGGCCGTAGCCGGCGTTCGCGACCACCGCGTCGATGGGCCCGAGGGCAGCGAACGCCGCGTCCACGACCGAGCGGATCTGCGCGGCATCGGTCACGTCGGCGTAACCGACCCACAGCGCGTCGCCGTACTGGCCCTTGAGGTCGTCGACCGACCCGGCCCTGCGGACCGTGCCGGCGACCCGCCCCCCGCCGGCGAGGATCTGCTCGCTCAGCTGCCGGCCGAAGCCGCTGTTGATACCCGTGATGAACCAAGTGCGCTCTGTCATGAAAGCATCGTCAGGCGCACGTGGGCGCGCGCGGCAGACCGGGATTATCCCTGGTAAAAACGGGGCCCCTGACGACGACCCCACACGATCTACCGTGGGAGGTATGGACAACGCACTCGGCGACTTCCTTCGTGCCCGCCGCGAACTGGTCACCCCGCAGGAGGCGGGCCTGACGGGTGGCGGGGTGCGCCGTGTCCCTGGTCTGCGCCGTGAGGAGGTTGCGATGCTCGCCGGGATCAGCGCCGAGTACTACGCGCGCCTCGAACGGGGCCGAGACCGCACGCCCTCGCCACAGGTCGTCACGGCGCTCGCACGTGTCCTGCATCTCGATGCGGAGAGCACCGAGTACCTCATGGGGCTCGCGGGTCGCACCCAGACTTCGAGCGTCGGGTCAGCGGAGGGGCCGGTGCCGCACGGACTCGATCAGCTGCTGCGGACGCTCAGCATCCCGGCGATGATCCTGAATCGCTACTGCGACGTGCTCGCCGCGAACGCCGCCGCACAAGCGCTCTCGGCCGGCATGCGTCCGGGCCTCAACCGGATCCGCTGGGAGTTCCTCGATCCTGAGGCGCGTCGCAGCAACCCCGACTGGCAGCGGTCCGCTGCGGCGGCGATCGCGCATCTTCGTGCGCAGACCCGCACCGGTATCTCGGACGATCGCTTCCACCAGCTCGTCGGCGAGCTCACTGTTAACAGCGATGACTTCCGGCGGCTCTGGGCGCGCCACGACGTCCATACCGCCACCGGCGGAGTCGTCACCATCAACCACCCCACCGCAGGGCCGCTCCGACTCCTCACCGAGAAGTTCGCCTACACCGGCAACGGTGGCCTCGAACTCCTTCTCTTCCACCCGGAGGCGGGAAGCCGCACCGCCAAAGTGGTCGCCGCACTCATCGAGCATCAGGACTGAGTGCGACCAAAGGCGGGTCAGAGCCTCTCGTCAGAGTCTCGATCACCGAAGCAGCCGGCCCTGCGACGCGTGCGGTAGCCGGTGCAGGCCCACACAAATGCACGCGTTCGGCGTCGTCGGCCTGGCCGGCGGCTTGGCGTAACGCCCCGGGCGAGGTGTGATGGACGGCCGGGTAGGCGGCCGGCGCGTTGCAGTGGCTCACCCGTGCGTTCCGGGGCCAGACAGGCGGATTTCAGTCGCCGCATGGTGCGCCTGTCGATTGATGGGCTGTATGTCATCCCTTCGCCGCACTGAGCAGCGGCCACACGTGGCCGACCATGGGTAGCTGACCTGGCGCAATGGACACAGCCGCTGTCTGTGCGCCGACTGCGGGTTGCTCGGCCCCGTTGAACGGTCATGTTGCTTCCGAATGAACAGATGAGTTGTTGCTCAAGTGAATGTCTCCCGACCAAAGGTGGCCTGGGCAGCCATATACCTGGCTCCCAGGTTAGTGAGAGCGCGCTCGCGGGTGAGCCCGTCGGTGTTGCGGCTCGGTGCATGGCAGCCGGTGTACCGTAGGCCTTTTTCGATACCTTTGATGAAAGTAGATCGCTGGTGGATGGAAGCACGTGGAGGAGCGTCAATGGATGAGATGGCCATCCGCAACGTGCGTGTATTCGACGATGGTGTGCTCGGGCCGCCGACCGATGTCTTCATTGCGGACGGGCGGATCGTCTCGTTCGGCGGCGGGAGCGCGAATGACGCGTCGGAGGGCGGCGTACTCCTCCCTGGTCTCATCGACACACATGTGCATGTGAGTTCGAAGCAGCAGTTGCTCGCCTACGGCAGGTGGGGGGTGACCACGGCGCTCGACATGGGAACGCCGGACTGGTCGATGACGCGCGCACTCCGCGACGAGGGCGGAGTGGCTTCCCTCCTCAGTGCCGGCGCTGTCGCCTGCGCGCCAAGGGGGACAGCTGTTCGCAAGATGGGCTACCCCCCGTCGAGTGCGGTGTCAGGTCCGGGTGACGCTGCCCGGTTCGTTGCTGAGCGCGTCGCAGACGGAGTCGATTACATCAAAGTCGTGCTCGAGGACAAGCGGCTCTTTTTCCAGCCGGATCCGCTGGATGAGACAACGGTGACGGCGATCGTGGGAGAGGCACATCGAGCAGGCCTTCTCGTGTGCGTGCACGCCACCTCGGTCAATAGTTTCGGTATCGCGGCTCGTTCCGGCGCTGACGTGCTCACCCATACCCCCGTCACCGACCAGATCACGAGCGCACTGGCTGCCGATCTCGCGGAGCGGGTCATTGCCGTGTCACCGACCCTGATCATGATGAAGAAACTCGTCGAACGTTTCCCGCTACCCGTGAAACCGAAGAGCATCCGCTATGCCAACGCAATCGCGTCGGTGGTCGAACTTCACGCCGCCGGCGTGGCCATCCTTGCCGGCACCGATGCCAACAGTGATCCGGCAGCCCCGAATACCATTGAGCATGGAGCGGGGATGCACGAAGAACTTGCCCTCCTTGTCGACGCTGGCCTCTCCCCGGCGGAGGCGCTGCTGACCGCCACCGCTGCTGCCGCCGACACCTTCCGCCTCTCCGACCGAGGCAGAATCCGCGAGGGCCTCCGTGCCGATCTGCTGCTCGTCGACGGAGATCCCACTCGAAACATCCTCGATACACAGAACATCCGCGGCGTCTGGGTCGGAGGTCGGGAAGTCCGTTGACGGGCAGCCCGACCCGGACCCGTCTCGGTCCCCAAGGACGGTAGATGCACTTCCGGCGTCTCGATCGTCCACCCGCTGCGCCCTCGCCGCCTTCTTCACCGTCACGGGCGTGGGCATCAGTGCCGGACGACAGCAATTTCGTCGAGCATGGACGCCATCCCGTCGAGGAACCCGTGAGGATCGTCGAGGCCAAACGCCGTGCGTTGCAGCACGAAGCCGTGGAGAAGGGCCATGACAACCCGCGTGGTTTGTTCAAGGTCAATGCTGTTGGCCACGTTTCCTTGCTCTTGTCCGCGGCGTAGCGCTTCGATCATCCGACCGCGCATGGCTTCGAAGCCTTGCTCGGCTCGGCTTCGCAATGTCTCATTGCGCAACAACTCGGCCCAAGCCTGTACCGCGCAGCGCAGTAGCTCTTCGATGGGAACCGCGTCTCCTGCGGCATCGACGCTCACCGTGTCGCCGGCGCGCGAGACCGCGGCGCGGATCAGGTCCGAGACCGCGAGAGCTTCTCCCTGCTCGACGGCGCGCTCCAACGGCTGGAAAATCACGTGGAAAGCGTCTCCCGCGATCTCGAGGATGATCTCTTCCTTGCTGGAGAAGTAGCGGTACGGAGCGCCGATCGAGACGCCCGCTTCGGCGGCGATATCCGGCATGGAGCTCTGGTGGAACCCATCCCGCGAGAAGCATCGGCGCGCGGCCGCGACGATCTGTGCGCGCCGGGCGGCCCTGCGTTCGTCGGTGAGTCTTGGCATCCGTTCCTCCTCAACCCCATCTTCTCATAGGTGAACGGACGTTCGCCTTGACATCGGCGGGAGACGCGCTCAGGCTCTTTGGTGAATGAACATTCGCGGAATGAGAGGGCACTGAGATGAATGAGCTGCCACTACGCATCGGGGGTTACCGCTACGAGCACACTCGGGCGTTGTTCGATGGAAAGATCCCTATCGACGGTGTCCAGCCGACGTTCGTGTCGTCGGCGTTGATCTCGGATGTGTTCGAGCAGATGGCCGGCGGCGAGCTGGATGTCGCGGAGTACGGGTTCACGTACTTCTTGCGGAGTTGGGACACCCCGGAGTCGCCGTTGGTCGCATTGCCGATCTTCCCGAACCGCAATTTCCGGCACGAGGCCTTGTTTGTGTCCGAGCGCAGCGGCATCGGGCGCCCCGAGGACCTCGCTGGGAAGACGATCGGGGAGTTTGCGCTGTGGGGCCATGATCCGGGCGTGTGGATGAAGGGCATCCTCGCGGACGAGTACGGCGTGACGCCGGAGCAGTGCCGATGGGTGATCGGGGGCACGGACTTCCCGATCCCATCATTCGACTGGATTCCCCAGCCAGTGCCGGACGGCGTCGATGTTCGGCATGCGCCAGAGGATGCCACCCTGGCGGACATGCTGGAGTCGGGAGAGATCGACGCGCTTCTGTCGGTCGACGTTCCGAAGGCGTTGCTGAACGGATCGACGACGATCCGGCGTCTCTTCCCCGACTATCCGAGCGTAGAGCGCGATTACTACCACCGCACCGGCGTCCACCCGATGATGCATGTGGTCGCGATTCGCCGTGAGATCGTCGCTGAGCATCCCGAGGTCGCGCGCGCGCTCTATGACGCCTACTGCACCGACAAGGATCGGCTTCAGGACTATTACCGCGACCAAGCGTCGAAGCAGCACATGGGTGTCATCACTCCGTGGTTCAGTGCCTTGTTCGAGGAAAACCGGCGCGTGCTGGGTGAGGACTGGTGGCCGTACGGTGTCGAACGCAATCGCAAGGCCGTCGACACCTTCCTGCGTTATCACCACGAGCAAGGCCTGTCCCGAACGCTGCTCACCAGCGATGACATCTTCACCCCCACCCTCTTGGACACCTGATGCGCGTCATCGCCCTCGAGGAGCACGTTGCAACGGCTGAACTGCTGAACGCGTGGTCCCGGCTCGCATCCTCGGATCGCGATCTGGCGTATCAGCCGGCCAAACAGGGAGAAACTGCGCGCAGGCTTCTGGACACAGGCGACGTTCGACGGGCTGCGATGGCCGCATCAGGTGTCGACGTCCAGGTGCTCTCTCTTACGACACCTGGGCTACAAAACCTCCCCGTCGTCGATGCCCTCGCACTGCAGAGCTCAACGAACGAACGCATCGCCGACATGGTCCGCGGCGACCCGACGCACTTCCAGGGGCTGGCAGCGCTCGCCACCGGATCGCCAGTCAAGGCCGCGGCGGAGCTGGAGCGAGCGGTCCGAGAGCTTGGACTGGACGGCGCAATGCTCTACGGGCGCACAGGCGAGATCAGCCTGGATGATCCTGCTCTGGAGCCCATCTGGTCCGCCGCCGAAGCTCTGAACGTACCGTTGCACCTGCATCCGCAATCGCCGCCTCGCTCGGTGCGGGAGGCGTATTACTCCGGATTCGATTCCGCGGTCTCGGCCGGACTTGCCACCCACGGCATCGGATGGCACTACGACTCCGGGTTGCAGTTCCTGCGCATGGTGTTCGGCGGCGTCTTCGACCGACACCCTCACTTGCAGCTCGTGATCGGGCACTGGGGTGAGCTCGTGCTGTTCTACCTGGAGCGAGTCCAGCACCTCGCCGAAATCGCGGGTCTGCAGCGGTCACTGACCGAGTACGCACGCACCCACCTATATGTGACCCCGAGCGGAATGCTCAGCAGCCGGTACCTCGCCTGGGCAACCGAGGTAATCGGCACCGACCGGATCCTCTTCGCCACAGATTATCCCTTCGAGCCAGCCTCGCAGTCCGGCGCCCGAGCCTTTCTGGAGACGTCAGCGCTCCCGATCGCCGCACGCGAGGCGATCGCGTCCGGGAACTGGGAGCGGCTGCGCGCGGAAATGCGACGATGAACTCGACCCCACTGCGCTTCGGTTCCACGGCACACGAGCACCTCGCGGACCTCATCGACGGCCACATCACCATCGACGGATCACCGGTGCAGTACACGAGCTCGACCTTGGCCACCGAGATCTTCGTATCTGCATGTGAGCAGAGGGACATTATCAGTTGGCGCCGACAAGGGGACGATTTTGCTAGCGACTGTTACCTTGCATCCGAGAAGGTGGGCTTGCCATCCGATGAGCACCCGCTGTGGAGTCGACCTACCCGCGATGTCGCCTGATCACAGTTGGACACATTCAGTAATAGCTCACTGGCACGCAGGCGGCGGTCGTCCGCTCATCGGCGCACCCGATAGCGCAGATGCAGCACGCGATCACCCCGGATCACCTCGTCGGGGTCGTCCAGCAGATGTTGTCCCCCAGCCGATCCGAAGTAGCGCTTGCCAGACCCGAACATCACGGGCACCACATCCATACGCACCTCGTCGATCAGACCCGCCGCGAACACCTGGCCACCGACGTCTCCGGCGGCGACCTCGACGAGGCGATCACCCGCGAGCGCCTGTGCTGTGGTCATTGCCTCGTCGACGCTGCCGACGAAGTGAAATGGCATCGACGGGTCCCAATCCAGCCGTGCCGGTCGGTGTGTCACGACGACCACGTGATCGACGCCGCCCGGCGGCACCCCATCCCATCCGTCCGTCAGATCGAAGACGTGGCGGCCGACGACGGTGACCCCGATCCGATCCCAGTACGGGCGGGTGTAGTCCTGGGACGCCTACGACACCGTCAACGCGCCGCTCTCGTCGAGTGGCACGTCGCCGCTCAGCAACCAGTCGAACAAGGGACCGGGCTGGTCGTCGTCATCCGCGATGAACCCGTCGACCGATACCGCGCCGTACATCACCGCGTGGCCCATCGCGCTCCTCTGCTGGGGTGCATTCAGGTCAGGGCCTTCGGTTCTCCCACGGTGGCACTCCGACGCGGTGCTCCGCCCGTGTCAGGATGACGTCGTGCGCAAACTCGTCTACTACGTGGCCACGACCCTCGACGGTTTCATCGCCGGGCCCGACGGCGGCGATCCTTCAGGAAACGAATTCTTCCCCGTCACCGACGACGTGGTCCGGTTCATCGTCGACAACCATCCCGAGACGCTACCGGCACCGGCCCGTCAGGCCCTCGGCATCGACGGTCCCGGGATCGTGTTCGACACCGTGGTGGAAGGACGTGCTTCCTACGAGGTGGGGCTGGCCGCCGGAATGGACGACGCGTATACCCACCTACGGCATCTCGTCGTCTCTCGAACGTTGGACCAGGTGCCTTCTGCCGCAATCGAACTGGTTCGCGCAGATCCCTGTGAACGGGTGCGCGAACTCAAGAGCGACGACGGCCTCGACATCTGGTTGGTGGGTGGCGGCACGCTGGCCCACGCGCTGCTTCCCGAGATCGACCGGCTGATCCTGAAGGTCAATCCGGCCGTCATCGGGGACGGTATCCCGCTCTTCGCCGGGCCGTTCACACCGGCCTTGTTCACTCCGGTGGACGAGACCGCGCTGCCGGCTGGCGTGCGTGTGCTGACGTACGACCGGCGGTGACCCACTGACGCTTGTCCGGTTGTATCCGGCGTGGCAGCCGGGGCGCTCAGTCCCGACCGTGCCGTAGATGCCCGTACAGCGCGGCGCGGTACCCGCGTGTGTAACTCGGCTCGTCGTCGTCCGGGTCGGGAGGGCACGCCATGATCGTCGACGCGTGGTGCCGGGCCCACGACGACGGCATCTCCTCCAGGCTCGTGAGCGCGTCGGTGAAGCCCTGCTGGAACAGATCGGGGTCGAGGTGTGCGTCCAACTCGGCGTCGTAGATCGGGAAGGACGTCGGGAGGCGGGTGACGACGCCGTGCGGCGTGACGATGTCGAGCTCGGGAAGGTCTGGATCGATGGTGGTCAACGGACCGAACGCCTTTCGGCCAAGGTGCGGTACAGCGTCGCGCGACTCACACCGAGCGCAGCGGCGATCGACGGAACGGGTTGGCCGGCGGCACGCATGCGCTCGGCCACGTCGATCTGATCGTCGTCGAGGGCCCGCGGCCGTCCGACGGTGGACGTGGAGTCCGTGCGTGGCCTCGCGGTCGACCGTCGTTGCCCCTCGATCTCCGCGTCGAGTTCGGCAAGGGATGCGAGAACCCCGACGATCATCGCTCCCGCCGGGTCGTCGGTGTCGAGACCCTCGCGGAGAGAACGCAGTCCGATCCGTCGCCCGGACAGTTCACGCGCAGTGGCGAGGACCTCCGGCGCGTTCCGCCCGAGACGGTCGATCCCGACGACGACAGTGGTGTCGCCGGGACGTGCATAGTCGAGCAAGGCGGTCAGTCCCTGTCGTGGGGGAGTGGACGACACCGATTCCGGATTGTCGGCCGCATCGGTGTAGATCCGCGCCGGATCGACCCCGGCGCCGGTCAGGGCGTCGATCTGCGGGGACAGCGGATGCATCCCCGCGGTCTCGCGCGCATAACCCAGGGCCATGCCGGCCCCGGTCGTCGCATCGGATGTCATGCACGTGATTGTATCTCAAAAGTCTCGAAATAACGATCACCACGTCCAACGCTAATGAGATTATGAGATGACCGGAACAGTAGAGATTATGAGTTCAATGTGCGTTGATCAATGTCGTATCTCAAAAGGTGCGAGTTCTGCAATGAGTCTACAGAATATCGAGATACTGGGCGGGGCCAGATGCGCGAATGCCGGCGCACCCGCGAAGGGCATCGCGAAACCCGTTTGCGCGGGATCGGCCGCCGGCCCGGCGGCCGCCACCGGGAGGGCGGCGAGCGACATCAGGCCGGTGGGGACGACCGCCGCCATCGCGACTGCCCGGTGACGTCGCCGGTGCGGATGGCGGTGGAGTGCATCGCGTCGGCGCGTTCCGGGCTCGCCGGGCTCCGTGATGGTGTGCACTGGCGCAATCTCTCCGCGGCAGGGCGAGTCGGTCGGACTCGTGATCGGTTCCCTTGCCCCGGTCGGTGGGGTGTCAAGGCGTCCGGTTGTCCGGATCTCGGCCGCATCGTCGTCCGTTCGTCCTCGGTGTCTCGAATCGCGCGTGACGCGAGACCCCGCGGCGATACCACCACCGAGATCAGTCCCGGACCCAAGGACTCCCGCCATGGCACGGAAGAGCGCCGGATCGCCCGATCTCACCCCACAGCATGCCGACACACCGTAGGTGTGCGCAGGGCTTTCCCGCGCTGACCGGTGACGCCCACAACGACGTCACACGCTTCACCTATGGTTTCGTCGGCTTCGTCTACGCCTTCTTCATCGGTTCATCGTGTCCGCCATGTGGGGTGAGATCAACACCGCAGACGCCAACGCCAGGGCCGCCGACCACACCCGTTCCGTCCGGGCCGACGCCGCTCTCATGCGACTGCGGGCCGGCCGCCGCGACGTGCAACCCGCCACGGACCTCGAGAAGTCCACGCTGACAGCCAGTATCGCCAACCTGGACAAGCTGGGTCAGGCCGGACGATCCGACTGCTCACCGCACAGAACGATGTCGGCCCACCGTGGCCGCTGTGGGTGGTCATCTACCTGACCAGCACCATGGTGCTCGGCACGATCATCATCTATGGCGCGGAACGTCCCGCCCTGCATTACCCAATGGTGGTGATCGTGTCGATCATCGTCGCCACCAAACCTGTTTCTGATCCTCGAGTTGTCGCGCGTTCATCGGTGACATCGCCACGAATCCGGATCCACTGCACGAGGCCGTGTGGGACCTGACCAACACGCCATCGTGAGTCGCGACGAGGCCGTCAGGGCCCGGCGGTCCCGTCGCGCATACTCGTGCGGGCCTGGGCGACAAACCATGCCTCCCACTCGGATCCGGACCAGCCGCGGTCGCCCACCAATCGCAGCCAGACGGATCGGGCAGCCAACGACCAGATCTCGTCAACCAGGCGGTCGGCCGGTTCGGCCCCGAGGACGAGTCCCACCGCGAAACGGATCTCGTCCCAGCGGTTCGCCTCACGCTGACGGAGTCGTTCGGCGGCTTCTGGATCGGTGACCGCGGCCTGATCGAGCACGTGCTGGATGACCGCCGACCTCTCATGCGCCCCGCGCAACCAGTGCGCGCCGGCAGCGAGACGGCGATCGAAGGCGCCGTCGGCCATGGCCCGGTACTCGGGTAGTTCGCGGACGCGCACCCCTCGGCCTGCCGACAGGGCGTTGTCGATACACGCGTCGAGCAGCGCGAGTTTGCCGTCGAACTGCTGATAGACGGTCTGTCGGGTCAACCCGGCTGCAGTCGCCACCGCCGACATCGTCGTCGGAACCCAGCCGTCGGTACAGAAGAGCTCGGTGGCGGTCGTGACCACGAGCGCCCGATTGGCACGCGCCCGGTCGGCGCGCAGTTGCGAGGAATAGGCCCGTGCCACGAACTGAGTCTAGACATAATTCGTTTTACGCTGTGTAATGTTAATGAATCGTCTTCCCGGAGGAGTGACCATGCACGAGTTCCGCGTACCCACCGACCTCGGCCGACTGTCCGTGCGGGAGGTGGGCGACGGCCCCCCGGTCGTCCTGTGGCACAGCATGTTCGTCGACTCACGCAGCTGGGACCGGATCGTGCCCGATCTGGCCGCCGACCATCGCTTGTTCCTCGTCGATGCGCCGTCGGCCGGTCGGAGCGACGCGTTCGAACGGCCTGCGGACATCTCGGCGTGTGCGCGAGCAGCCGAACACGTCGTCGACGACATCCGCCGACGAACCGGCCACGACCGTGTCCAGTGGGTGGGCAACGCCTGGGGCGGCCACGTGGGACTCGACCTCGCCGCGACGCGTCCCGACATGATCTCCGACCTGGTCGCGATCAGCGCCCCCACGCATCCCATCGAGCGCGCCCTACGCCGCAAGGTTCGCCTCCTGCTGCCGTTGTATCGGATCCTCGGAGCGCGCGGGCCCGTGCTCTCGGCGATCGAGGACACCTTGTTCACCGAGCGGACCCGACGCGAGGACGTCGAGGCGATGGGCATCCTGCACGATTCCCTGTCCACGTCCGGGCGGTCGATGATCGCCGCCGTCGAGACCGCGATCCTCAATCGCACCGACCTCGGATGGGCCGCGGGTCGAATCGCGGCACCGGTCGCGTTCGTCACGACCGACGACCGCGGCGAGTGGACACCGGAGGAGGCGCGAGCCGTCGCGGCCACGATGGTCGATGCCGTTGAAATCACCGTCTCCGGTGCGCGAGTGATCCCGGCGCTCGAACGTCCGGGGGCCACCGTCGGCGCGATCCGTTCGTTCTGGGCCGACGTGGACCGGCGACCTTCCGCCCGCCGGCCCGAGCGCGAACCCGAACCATCGCCGATCGTGTCCTGAATTTCATCGAGCGTGCCCTCGCTGGGCACGCTCGATGAAATTCAGGACACGATCGGCGAGAACCGGGCGGCTGCAAGCCTGTTCGGTGGCGCGCGGCCTCCCGGCTTTCCGGATGTCATACTGGCCCCTGTCCACACGCCGGTTCACACGCCGGTCCCCGGGAGGTCATGTGCCACGTCCAGGCGAGCCCCTTCACAAATTGGGTTTCCTGACCATCGGTCGGTTCGATGGGGCGGATCCCCGTCCCGGACACCTCGAGACGCTGTCGGTGATCGAGCGCGCGGAGGACCTCGGGTTCGACAGTGTCTGGTTGCGGGATCGCCATCTGCAGTTCGGGATCTCATCGCCGGTCGCGATGCTCGCGGCGGCTGCCGTCCGGACCTCCCGGATCGAACTGGGTACCGCGGTCATCCCGCTCGGACTGGAGAATCCGTTCCGCCTCGCCGAGGACCTTGCCACCGTCGACGTGCTCTCCGGAGGCCGGCTGAATCCCGGGGTCTCGGTCGGCACGCCCATGCGCTACGACGACTACCGCCATGCGCTGTACCCGCAGACCCACGATCTCGAGGACTTCTCGAAGAACCGGGTCGTCCGTCTCCTCGACAACCTGCGCGGCAACCCGGTGAGCTCGTTCGAGGGAACGATCGGCATCGAGACGTATTCAACTCGCGTGCAGCCATATTCGCCCGGACTCGCCGACCGCGTCTGGTACGGCGGCGGACTCGCGTCGGCGATCTGGGCCGGACAGCAGGGGCTGAACTATCTGACGTCGTCGGTGGTCAGTATCGAAGGCACCGCCTCGCGCGATTTCGCCTCGATCCAGGCCGAGCACATCGACGCCTATCGTGCCCATCACCCTGACCCCGGGCGTGCCAGGGTGTCGCAAGGACTCGTCGTGATCCCGACCGACTCCGCTACCGCCGAACAGGTCCGCAGGTACGAGAAGTATGCGGAGTCACGCCTGCCGCGCACCGCCGGGCCCCAGGGACCGCGCGGCATGATGTTCTCCCCGGACCTGGTCGGTCCGTCCGACGAGTTGGCAGCGAAACTATACGCCCACGAAGGTTTTCGGCGCGCGACCGAGGTGACGTTCGCTCTGCCGTTCTCCTTCGAGGCGAATGATTACGCCCAGATCATCGCCGACATGGCGTCCGCGCTGGGGCCCGCCCTCGGATGGTCGCCGGCCTGAATGAGGCTCACGTCAGGCGAACGTCGATGCGAGGTGTTTGCGCATCGACTCGATATCGGCCAACGGGCCGCGATAGCCGAGATAGCCATCCGGTCGCAAGATGAAGACCGAGGAACCTGCCGGCCGATACTGCTGCGCGAATGTGCCTGCCGCATCGCGGATGAGGGGGAGTCCCACGCTGCCCACCTGCGCCTCCGGTGACTCGATCACATAGGTGTGCAGTCGGCCCCGGGCAGCGGACACCGCCTCTGCGGCCAGTGATTCGAGCGCCGCGATGTCACCGGCTCCGGCCGCATCGTCTGCATAGATCAGCGCGGTGTGACCCTTGCGGTCCAGGAGGGAGAACAACCTGATGGGGAAGTTGAGTGCCTCGCGGATCAGGCCGGTGGCGTCGGGGGCGCGCTCGCCGGGACGGGGTCCCGGTCCGGCGTCGGTCCCGGTGACGATCGGACTGTCGGCGTAGCTGATCAGCAGTTGGGCCTCACGGCGGGTGATGAAATCGGGATCCGAGGAGTCCGCTCCGATCCCCTCGCGAGCACTCTTGACCGTCCGGCCGACCACCTCTTCGCCGACTGGACGTCGTTCGGCGTCATAGCTCGCGAGCAATCCGTCGGCTGCGATTCCGTCGACCGCCAGGGCGATCTTCCATGCGAGGTTGTGGGCATCCTGAATCCCTGTGTTCATTCTCTGGGCACCGGTCGGCGGGTGGATGTGGGCCGCGTCCCCGGCGACGAACACCCTTCCGCGCGAATAGGCGTCGACGATCCGATGGCTGATCCGGAAGACCGACGACCAGCGGAGGCCGGACACCGTGGCCGGCTCGGGCGACAGCCGGTCGACGACCGCCTGGATGTGGGACAGCTCCGGAGCGCGGTTGCCCCCGAAGCCGTGTGCGACACCGTCGCCGGACGACGGCGGGGCGGCGGCCAGTTCCTCGGGCACCAGCATGGACATCCGATACCGTCCGTTCCCCGGCAGCGGGATACAGACCAGGAGATCGTCGGTGGTCCCGTCTGACTGGTGCATCGAACGGATGCTGTATCCGCGGGGTTGCGACCAGTCGACCACCACGTCGCCGAGCATGTACTGCTCCTCGAAGGCGGCACCTTCGAAGCTCAGTCCGAGCGTTTTGCGCACCGTGCTGTGGGCTCCGTCGGCTCCCACGACATATCCGACGTGGGCCGTCTCGGTGCCTTCCGGACCTTCGAGGGTGACCGTCACGCCATTCTCGTTCTGCTCGAATCCGGCGAGTCGGGTGCCGCGTTCGATCGTCGTGTCGAGTTCGGTGAGGCGTTCGCGTAACACCCTCTCGGTCTCGTATTGCGGGATGCAATGGAAGCGGAACGGGATGTCGGCGGGTACCTCGAGATCGATACGGCCGACCTCGGCCCCGTGGACGAAGATGATCTGACCGCGCATCTCGACGCCGGCATCGAGGATCTCCCGCAACACCCCCATGCCCTCGAAGATCTCCAGGGTCCTCGGTTGCACGCCCACCGCCTTGGCGTACTGAGGCGGCTCCTCGAGCGGGTCGACGATCCGCACCCGTACGCCGCGCCGCCGCAACTCGATCGCGGCCGTCAGCCCGATCGGTCCTGCGCCGGCGATCATCACATCGACATCGGTCATGGTGAGCGCCCCTCGGTGTCCGGAATTGCGGATCGACAATTGCAGATCGATTATCGCCACCGGACCGCACGGCCGCGCTGTTCGGCACAAATCGGCATCGAAAGGTGGCGTTCGTCGGAACCGCCTGCGCCGAGGTGTCGGTTTCCTTCGGTAGGGTCCTCCGAGTGAATCCGAGCTCATCCGTGAAGTCCGTGAACACGCGAATCGCCGAAGAGTTGTCCGTCGGCGAGGAGCAGGTCGCCGCCGCCGTGCGGCTGCTCGACGACGGCTCCACCGTGCCGTTCATCGCGCGCTACCGGAAAGAGGTGACCGGAAGCCTCGACGACGCCCAACTGCGCACCCTCGACGAACGCCTGCGGTACCTCCGTGAGCTCGACGAGCGACGCGACGCGGTCATCGCGTCGATCGAGGAGCAGGGCAAGCTGACCGACGATCTGAAGGCGGCCCTGCTCGCGGCCGAGACCAAGGCTCGCGTCGAGGACATCTACCTCCCGTACAAACCCAAGCGGCGCACCAAGGCCCAGATCGCCCGCGAGGCGGGCCTGGAACCGCTCGCGGACCGTCTGCTTGCCGATCCCTCACTGGTCCCGGACGATGCGGCAGGGGAGTTCGTCACCGCCGACGTCGCCGATTCCGCCGCGGCGCTCGACGGCGCGCGGCAGATCCTCATCGAACGCGCTTCGGAGGACGCCGAGCTGGTCGGCGCGATCCGCGAGAAGTTCTGGACCGACGGGTCGATGCGCACCGCCGCCCGATCGGAGGCTGCGTCGACATCGGCCGCGGCGCAGAAGTTCCGCGACTACTTCGAGTTCTCCGAACCGCTCGACTCGATGCCCTCACACCGGGTGCTCGCCGTGCTCCGGGGCGAGAAGGAGGAGGCGCTGACCCTCTCGCTCGACGGCGGCGAGGACGAACCCTACGAGGCGATGGTGTCGGCCACGCTCGGCATCGACGCGTCGCGCCCGGGGCCGGGTACGACGTGGCTGGTGACCACCGCGCGCTGGGCCTGGCGGACAAAGCTGATGGTCTCGGCGTCCATCGAGGCACGGGTCCGGCTGCGCCAGCGGGCCGAGGCCGACGCGGTCGGGGTGTTCGCCACGAATCTGAAGGACCTGCTGCTCGCGGCGCCGGCCGGCACATGTCCCACCCTGGGTCTCGATCCCGGCTTCCGTACCGGCGTCAAGGTCGCCGTCGTCGACGGCACCGGCAAGGTGCTCGACACGTGCGCGATCTACCCTCATCAGCCGCAGAAGCAGTGGGATCAGGCCAAGGCGACACTGGCGGCGCTCGTCGCCCGTCACGGGGTCGACCTGGTGGCCATCGGCAATGGCACAGCGTCGCGTGAGACCGACGCTCTGGCAACGGAACTGGTCAACGACATCCGCGCTTCCGGGGAGCGTGCGCCGGCCAAGGCGATCGTGAGTGAGGCCGGGGCGTCGGTGTACTCGGCGTCGGAGTATGCATCGCGGGAACTCCCGCAGCTCGACGTGTCGTTGCGCGGCGCCGTCTCCATCGCCCGGCGGCTCCAGGATCCGCTCGCGGAGCTGGTCAAGATCGACCCCAAGTCGATCGGTGTCGGTCAGTATCAGCACGACGTCACCCCCGGCACACTGGCGCGCAGTCTGGATGCGGTGGTCGAGGATGCGGTGAACGCGGTCGGCGTCGATCTGAACACGGCCTCGGTTCCGTTGCTCTCCCGGGTGTCCGGTGTGACCCCGACGCTCGCGGCGGCGATCGTCGCGCACCGGGACAAGGCCGGACCGTTCCGCAGTCGTGCCGGCCTGCGTGACGTCGCCCGGCTGGGTCCCAAGGCTTTCCAGCAATGCGCCGGATTCCTGCGGATCCGCGACGGCGACGACCCACTGGACTCGTCGGGCGTCCACCCGGAGTCCTATCCGGTGGTCCGGCGCATCCTGGACCGCTCGGGCCTGGCGATCACCGAGCTGATCGGCGACTCCCGCGCACTGCGCACACTACGTCCGGAGGAGTTCGCCGACGACCGGTTCGGCATTCCCACGGTCACCGACATTCTCGCCGAACTCGAGAAGCCCGGACGGGATCCCCGTCCGGCATTCGCCACCGCCACGTTCGCCGCCGGGGTGGAGAAGGTCGCCGACCTGCGTGCGGGCATGGTTCTCGAAGGCGTCGTCACCAACGTGGCCGCGTTCGGTGCGTTCGTCGACGTCGGCGTGCACCAGGACGGTCTCGTCCACGTCTCCGCGATGTCGGACCGGTTCGTGTCCGATCCGCACGAGGTGGTTCGTTCCGGACAAGTTGTGCGGGTCAAGGTGATCGACGTCGACGTGGAACGTCAGCGCATCGGCCTGAGTCTGCGGCTCGACGACGAGCCGGCTTCCGGCGGGCGCGGCCCGGCGTCGAAGAAGAGCGGTGCCGGCGGGCAGTCCGGTGGTCAAGGGTCCCGGGACCGGACGGGCAACCGTGGCGGACAGCGTGGGGATCGCGCCAACCGTTCGGCGAACGGCCGCCGCGACGCCGGCCGGGGCGACCGCAGTCAGCCGAGCGGATCGATGGCGCAGGCATTGCGCGACGCCGGGTTCGGGAAGTGACGTCCGGCCGGGTGCATTCCCATGTGCCCGGCCGCCGGCCGTCCCACCCGGCGACACCGACCGGTCATCTCACCCGGCTGAGGTCGGTGCGCAGCAGCATCACGTTGTAGTCACTCCATCGGGATGCATTGAAGTACAACTCCTTCCCGTCTCCCCGGAGGGCAGGGGAGTCGGGCAGCATCATGGGGCCATAGACGACGACGGCCCCCGGCGGGACGAGCGATTTCGGTCCGCTCCACGGACCTTCCGGGTGGTCGGCGGTGCGCATACGGACTCCGTTGTCGCCGTCGAGCATCACGTACTTCTTGAGGTATGGGCTCCACGCGACCGACAGTTCGGTCACGGGCGCGGGAACGACGATCGCGGAGCCGTCGTCGGGAATCTTCGTGATGTCGTCCACCCAGCCGCGTGCCTGTCCGGCCCAGTACTCATGGCGGTCGAGCGACAGGATGTCCTCAGGCGCGAACCGGGCGAGGAACGCCGCCCCGAATCTGCCGTTGGGAGTGCCGAATTGGTAGACGTATCTGCTGTCGGTGGCCGAATCCGGGCGACCCTTCACGTAGGCGCCTTGCTGGAACTTGCCGTTGTTGTACTCGACCGGCGGAAGGTTGCCCGGCAGCGCCAGCGACACCGGCGCGTTGATCAGGATGGTGTCGGTGTCTGTGGTCCAGGTCTGACCGTTGTTGTCGGAGTGGGCGATCGCCGAGAAGTTGGTGACCCAGTGGCCGGCGCTGCCCCATGATCGCACCGACATGTAGTTGATGAACTGCCGGAATCCGCCGCCGGGCTGCGGCAGGGAGATCGCGGTCGTCGGGATGGTCGTCACCTCGACGTTGCTGATCCCGAGAGACGGGATGAGTTGTTGCGCGTAGTTCGGTTGGCCGGGCGCGATGACGGTGCCGGAGTTCACATCACCCGCGACACCGTTGGGAACGCTGATGCCGTCGGAGAGTCTGTCATCGGTCGTCCGGAGCAGGACGTTGTGTCGCCACTGCTGACCACCTGCGTTGCAGTTGCCGAAAGTATCTCCGAATGCCATCAGAGTCTGGCCTGTTCCGTTGTCCCAGCTGATGCCGAGGTCTGTGCCGGTGATGCCGAACCGGCTGTAGGTGCGGTTCGGGCTGATCGGCCCGGTGACCCAGGAGATCGTCCGTGTGTTCGTTCCGACGAACGGCACCAACGGACCCTGCGGCCCCAGACTCGGGATGTCGGAACTGCCCGACGAGCCGCTCGATCCCGAGGACCCCAGCGAACCCGACGACCCGAGGGAACCGGTATCGAGGAAACTCGATCCGAATCCGCCGTTGCCGCATGGAGCTGCCTCCGCGGTCCCGGCTCCCTGGGTCAGCGACAGAACCGACGCCGACACCGTGATCGCACCGGCGAGCGCGAGGCGCACGCCATTCCCGAGACGACGCACCCCAACCTCCACGGTTTGCTGTTACTCATGTGACCTGTGGGGCCATTGTTACCTATGAGGAAGCTGTGAAGAAGCTCGGAGGGGTCACGATCCGGTATCCACGCGTCGTCCCAGAGCCCGCACGTGCGCGAGGGCGTCGACTCAGGAACGCTCGGTCACGACCTGGCGCAGGGCCTCGAGATCGCCCTCGACGGCGGCGCAATCTGCCTCGAAGTCATCGTCGGACAGATCACGCTGGCGCACGGTGAAGACGACCTCGGCGCCGTCGGGATGCTCGATGACGCGAAGCGGGTTGGCGACCACGGTGCCGTCGGGCAGCGTGACGTCGTGATCGAGGATGCCGAACGGGTTCGGCAGGGCGAATCGCACGGTGACCTCACCCATCGGTGACTGTGTGATCAACAGATCGCCCTCTTGCCGGATTCCGGAAGCCAATCCCGCGGCCCAGCGGGGAAGGTTGTCCGCATCGGCGGCGAACGTGTAGACCTCGTCCTTCGTCGCCGCGACCACGACGGAGATGTGCCGGCTCCGCATGTCACCCATGCCGCGAGCGTACTCGCGCAGACACTAGGGTGAGTCCCATGCCGATCCTGAACAAGGACATGACGTTGTGCATCTCGTTGGCCGGGCGGCCGTCGAACATCGGGACTCGATTCCACAACTTCCTCTACGACGAGATCGGCCTGAACTTCATCTACAAGGCCTTCACCACCGACGACATCGTCGGCGCCATCGGCGGTGTCCGAGCACTGGGTATCCGTGGTTGCTCGGTGTCGATGCCGTTCAAGGAGGCCGTCATCCCGCTCGTCGACGTGATGGAGGAGTCGGCGGTGGCGATCGAGTCGGTCAACACGATCGTGAACGACGACGGACGACTGACCGCTGCCAACACCGACTACGAGGCGGTGGCCACGCTCATCGCCGATCACGCGCTCGATCCCGGCTACTCGGTGGCGATCCGCGGGTCCGGCGGGATGGCGAAAGCTGTCGTCGCCGCGTTCCGTGGTGCGGGTTTCGACGACGTCACCGTGATCGCCCGCAACGAGGAGACGGGGTCGGCGCTCGCGGCGAAATACGGCTACCGGTATTCGGCCGCCGCATCCGCGCCGTCGACGTCGGTGCTGGTCAATGTCACCCCGCTCGGGATGCGCGGAGGCGACGGAGACCGGTTGTCGTTCGACCGCACCGAGATCGCGGCGGCCGACGTCGTCTTCGACGTGGTCGCATTCCCGGCGGACACGCCGCTCATCCGCGTCGCCCGTGAGGAGGGCAAACGACTCATCACCGGCGCCGAGGTGATCGCCCTGCAGGCAGCACGTCAGTTCGAGCGGTACACCGGTGTCGAGATCAGCGCTGATCAGGTGGCACGGGCGTCGGAGTTCTCCCGCGCGGGGTGACGCCGATCGTCCCCGACCGTCGGTTCGCTCAGTGGCCGAGCACCTCGTTCACCCGGCGCTCGAGACCCTCGATCGACGAGACATCGACCCCGAAGCGGTCGGCGAGGACGTCGAGGATCTCGCCGGCGGTGGAGAGTTCACGTTTCTCGCCGGAGCCGTCTGGACGATGGATCGCCAAGTGCCCATCCCGTAGGTTCCACCGGGCGTCGTCGATGACCATGCAGGCGCTGAGCGTGGTCCGGAAATGCGATCCCGGAAAGGTCGAGGCGAACCAGCTGCCGACGACGCTGTCGATCTCGGGACGCGGTGCGGTGGTGAACAGATACAGCGGCTGCCAGCGGCCACCCACCTCGGACTCCATCACGTGGAATCCGTCGTCGGCGAGACCTATCCGGAATCGCTCGAGGTCCGTGTCCTGCTCGTCGTCGGGGACGAGACGCAGCGGAGCGGTCGGCGTCTGTCCGCCGAATCCGACGTCGACGAGGTAGTGATCGGGATCTCCGGGGACGGACACCGACAACAGCTGGTGGGTCTCGGCGGGTAGTGGCCCGGAGTCCTTCATCCACACGACACGGCCGGCGAGCGGCGCCGCGTCGAACCCGAGTGCGATCAGGACGTGGCGGAACAGTCCGTTGTGCTCGTAGCAGAAGCCGCCACGTCGACGGTCCACGAGCTTGTCCTGCAGCCCGGCGGGATCGAGGTGGGTGATCGGGATCCCGGTCAGCGGGTCGAGATTCTCGAAAGGGATGTGACGCACATGCGCGCTTATGAGTTGTCGCAGCGTGTCCAGGGTGGGGGATCGATCGCCGGTGTATCCGACGCGCCGCGCGTACCGATCCACATTGACCTCGCTCGTGCCCATGGCCACAATCGTGGCATCCCGTCTGCAGAACACGCTGCCCGGATCCTCGGGGAGCGCCGGACACCTGACCTACCACCCGTGGGGAGTGACGTCGGTGACGCACGAGTACGAGTATCTCGACCTGCACGGCGATCGCGTCGCTTATCGCGACGTCGGCACCGGCGACGCCCTGCTGTTGATCCACGGCATGGCGGGAAGCTCGGCGACCTGGGACGCCATCATGGCCCCGCTGTCGAGGCGCCATCGCGTCATCGCGCCGGATCTGCCCGGCCATGGTGACTCGGACAAGCCGCGCGGCGACTACTCGCTGGGGGCGTTCGCGGCGTTTCTGCGGGATCTGCTCGACGAACTCGATGTGCGGTCGGTGACCGTCGTGGGCCAGTCGCTGGGCGGGGGGATCGCGATGCAGTTCACCTATCAGCACCCGGACCGATGTGAACGGCTGGTACTCATCGGAAGCGGCGGACTCGGGCGGGACGTCAACTGGATGCTGCGTCTCCTGGCGGCGCCCGGTGCCGAGCTGGTCCTGCCGGTCATCGCTCCGGGCCCGGTCCTGCGGGCCGGGGAGAAGGTCCGGTCGTGGGCGTCGTCGGCGGGGATCCGCTCGCCGCGTGCCGACCAGACCTGGCGAGCGTATTCCTCTCTGGCCGATGGGGATACACGCCGTGCCTTTCTCCGGACGCTGCGATCGGTGGTGGACCATCGCGGGCAGGCGGTCAGCGCACTCAATCGCCTCTACCTGAATGCCGAGTTGCCCACCCAGTTGATCTGGGGGGACAAGGACAACATCATTCCGGTCGACCACGGCATCGCCGCCCACAAGGCCATTCCGGGCAGCCGCCTCGAGGTGCTGCCGGGGATCGGGCACTATCCACACGCCGAGGCGCCGGACGAGGTGGTCCGCATCCTCGACGATTTTCTCGCCACCGCACCCGCCCGAGCCCGCCGTCTCAGCTGACACATCGCGCGGTCGGCCTCCACCTGCGTCGATGGCGCGTGGGCTGCCCCGGACCGTGCGGTCTGGAACACTGGGGTTGCCGACGTGATGCATTGCTGTCAGCTGGTCGTGACTCTCGTAGGGCGCTCCTCTCGGATCTCACTCCGTGGCGCCGGGCTCTACACAGAAGGCTCAGAGGCATGTCCATGTCGGACCCCAACAGCTCGACTCTTCCGCGCAACAGTGTGGTGAGTTCCTACACCGACCTCGTCGCCGAGGTCCGCGAGTCCGGTCTCCTCGAGCGGCGTCGCGTCTTCTACATCTCCCGCATCGGGCTGACAATCGCGGCGTTCCTCGGCGTCTGGGCCGGGGTGGTGGCGATCGGCGACTCGTGGTGGCAGATCCCGCTCGCCGCGATCCTGGCCGTCGTCAGTACCCAGTTCGGTTTCCTCGGACACGACGGCGCGCATCGCCAGATGTTCTCCTCGGCCCCGGCGAACGAGTGGACCGCCAGGATAGTCGCGGGCGCCTTCGCCGGGCTGTCGCTACACTGGTGGCGCGCCAAGCACAACCGACACCACAAGGCGCCCAACATGATCGAGGAGGACCCGGACATCGCGCCGGGACCGTTGGCGTTCGTCCCGGCGGAGGCGCAGGGTCGAACCGGCTTCTACCGCTGGTTCACCCGCAGGCAGGGATGGCTGTTCTTTCCGCTGGTCACCCTGGAGGGGGTCGCCCTGCACATCGCGAGCATCCGCGGACTGCTCGGATCAGCCCCGGTGGCGCATCGCTTACTCGAGCTGGCACTCATCGTCGGGCGCCTGCTCTTCGGCCTGGTCCTGCCGCTGATGGTGATGTCGTTGCCGATCGCAGCCGTCTTCATCGTCACCCATCTCGCACTGTTCGGAATGCTCCTCGGCGAGAGCTTCGCGCCCAATCACAAGGGGATGCCATTGGTGCCCAAGGGGATGCGGGTGGATTTCCTCCGGCGGCAGGTACTGATGTCGCGCAACATCCGCGGTGGTCGGTTCACCGATTTCATGATGGGCGGGCTCAACTACCAGATCGAGCATCACCTGTTCCCGAACATGCCGAGACCGAATCTGTCGAAGGTCCAGCCGATGGTGCGGGCGCACTGCGCCCGCCATGGTGTGCCGTACACCGAGACCAGTCTCATCGGTTCCTACGGCATCGTGATCCGATATCTCAACCAGGTCGGGCTCGCCGAGCGCGATCCGTTCACCTGTCCGCTGGTGAGGATGTATCGCTGAGGATGTATCGCTGACCCAAGCGCGCCCGGCTGCCCTGTCGGACAGCACATTCGGTCAGTCGAACAGACGACGGAAGACGTTGGTCTCGGCGAGGTCGACGAGTTCGTCGCCGCGACCCGACATCACCGTCCGCAGCGCGTACAGGGTGAAGCCCTTGGCCTGCGCGGCGGTTACCGTCGGCGGGATGGACAGCTCCTGGCGGGCGGTGACGACGTCGAGCAGGGCCGGTCCATCGTGGGCGAGGACCTCACGCAACGCGCCGTCGAGATCGTCGGGCTGTTCCACTCGCCGACCGAGGATGCCGACCGACGCGGCGAGATCGGCGAAGTTCGGATTGTCCAGCCCGGTACCGTAATTGACAAATCCCGCCGCCTTCATCTCGACCTCGACGAAATTGAGCGACGAGTTGTCGAACACGATGATCTTCACCGGGAGCTTGTTCTGTGTCAGGGTGAGGAGCTCACCCAGCAGCATCGCGAGACCTCCGTCGCCGGCCAGTGCGATCACCTGTCGGCTGGGGTAGGCCGACTGTGCCCCCACCGCCTGCGACAGTGCGTTCGCCATCGAACCATGTGAAAACGAACCGATCAGGCGGCGACGCCCGTTCATCCGGAGATAGCGAGACGCCCACACCACGGGCGAGCCGACGTCGGGGATGAACACGGCGTCGTCGGTGGCCAGATCGCTCACCAGGCGCGCCAGGTACTGCGGATGGATTGGGCGTCGATTGCGGTCGTTGACGGCGAGTTCGTCGAGACCTTCCCGGGCTCGCCCGTAGTGCCGACGCGCGGAGTCGAGGTGATCGGAGTCGCGGTCGGCATCGATGAGCGGGGTCAGGGCCGGGATGGTGTCCGCGACCGTACCGACGAGGCCGAGGTCCACGGGTGTGCGCCGACCGATCTGCTCTCCGCGGACGTCGAGCTGGACGATGCGGGCATCGGATGGATAGAACTGCTGGTAGGGGAAATCGGTCCCCAGCATGAGCAGGGCGTCGCATTTCTCGATCGCACGGTAGCCCGACGAGAAGCCGAGCAACCCGGTCATCCCGACGTCGTACGGGTTGTCGTACTCGATGAGCTCCTTGCCCCGCAGTGCGTGCACGATCGGCGCCCGCAAGGTACGGGCCAACTCCACTACCTCGTCATGCGCGCCGGCGACGCCGGCGCCCGCCAGGATGGTGACGCGCGCGGAGCCGTTGAGGATGTCGGCGGCCGAACGTAACTCGGCGTCGGAGGGGCGGATCACCGGATCGGCGCGCCGGATCGGCGCGCCGGCCCGGCGGCGGGACGCCTTGGCGAGAAAGATCTCGCCGGGGATCACCAGTACCGCGACATCGCGGCGCTCGACCGCTGTCCGGATCGCGATGTCGAGGAGGCGAGGGAGCTGTTCCGGGGTGCTCACCATCTCGCAGTAGGCGCTGCACTCGCGGAACAATTGCTCCGGATGAGTCTCCTGGAAATACGTGCTGCCGATCTCGGCGGCGGGGATGTGTGCCGCGATCGCGAGGACCGGGACCCGGCTGCGATGCGCATCGAACAGTCCGTTGATGAGATGGAGGTTCCCCGGCCCGCAGCTGCCCGCGCACACGGCGATCTCGTCGGTCAGAGCGGCCTCGGCGCCGGCGGCGAACGCGGCGCCCTCCTCGTGGCGGACGTGCTGCCAGGCGACGGTGCCATCGCGTCGAAGTGCATCGGTGAATCCGTTGAGGGAGTCGCCGGGCAGTCCGTAGACGCGTTGTACGCCAGAACTCTTCAGACGTTCGATGATGACGTCTGCCACGGTCGTCGCCATTGCCGGTCCTCTCCGTCGCCGAGTCGGCGCGTGTCGGCGTCTCTCGTCCGATCGAACTGGTCGTGCCGATGCTACCCGAGTAGATCCGGTCGGCGGGCCGGTCGCGCGCCGCCGCGTACGCTGGAGCGCGGCCGAAGATCTCCGTCAGACGAAAGGTGGCCGGGATGGGCAAGATCCGGGTGACGGGCAAGGTCCGGGTCACCGGCAAGGTGCGGGTCACAGGTCTCGATCATCTCAGGAAGATCGTCGACCGCGGCCGCGACGGATCCGGGAGGCGTGCACCGCGGTCGGACGATCCGCGTACCGCGGGCTGAGGCGAACCGGCAGTCGCGGATCATCAGTTGCGGGCGCCGGAGGCGTTCCGAGCGCTCCAGATATGTCGAGCGCTCGAGATGGGTAGCGCTCCAGATGGGTCGAGCGCTCCAGATGGGTAGAGCGCTACAGATGTGACAGCGCCGACGGTCCGACGACTCGCGCCCCGAGGTCCGTGACGCGCTCGCGGAGTTCGCGGTCGGCGGTCACGACGATCACGTCCCGTCGGCCGACGTGGTCGGCGACGAGTTCGACGATGCGATCGTCGCCGGAGCGCGGCGCGGCGACCGCGGTCACCGTTTCGCCCGAGGCGACGTCGCGGGCCCGACCTTCGACGACCAGGTTCACCTCGACGGGTCCGGCCATCCCGGGCAGACCGGCGGCGGCGACTCCGCTCAGGCGGTCACGTAGTCGCTCGTTGGCGCCCTTGCGATCTCGCCACCAACCGTCCGGCCGGGACCCGACGACGTTGGCTGCGTCGACCACGAGCAGTGGGACCTCCGCGTCATGCATCTCGTTGTCGCTCACGGCCGACGGCCCCGGTGGGTCATCCACCGAGGCTATCGTCCGGACACACCTCAGGCGAGGGTGATCCCGTGGCAGAACCGGTTGCCCGGGTCGAGCGCAGCCTTGATGGCCGCGAGCCGGCGACGATTACCGTCGCTGAACGAACTCGCCGACCGCGCGGTCTTGTCCTCGCCCTCGACGAAGTTGAGGTAGGCGGCACCGGTGACGTAGGGAGCCAATGCCTCCCGGGTCAGGCGAAGGGCCGATTCGATGGCCAGGCCCACATGCGGATCGGGCACCACCGAGGCCATCTCGAGTAGGAACGTACCGTTACGTCCCAGGTCGTTGGGTGAGTCGGCCGCGCCGTGTGCCACCGCTCCGCCGCCATGCCGCAGTTCGGCGAACAGGACGAGTGGCATCGAACCGGGCTTCGGTTGAACCCGTGTGGTGAGGATGTCGATCACCTCGTCGGGAAGGGTGTCGAGCCACTCGGTGGTCACCATCGCGGGCATCGGATCGGTCGGGTCCATGCTGATGGCGTCGGCGGCGGCGAACGGCATCTCGGACCACATGTCGATCTCCGGGGCCTTCCACTCTCGCCACTGGTCGATCGTGGCGCGGCCTTCGTCGAGGTCGCCTGCCCAGCATCCGCGGATGAGGGTGAAGCTCCTGCCGCGCAACGGTTCCGGAACGGCATCGAGAGGTGGGAAGTTCATCAGGCACACCGAGGACGTGAGATCCTCGGACTGCTGAGGTGCCCACTCGCCGAAACGGCGCAGGATCTCGGTCGCGTCGTCGGCGGGATAGAAGAGGTTGCCCGCGTACACCGTCGACACGGGGTACAGGTCGATGACGACACCGGTGACGACGCCGATGCTGCCGGCGCCGCCACCGCGCAGCGCCCAGAAGATGTCCGGATGACTGGTGGCACTGACCCGCAGCGGATTCCCATCCGGTGTGACCAGGTCGAACGAGCGGACGGCGTCGGAAGAGAGGCCGTGCTTGCGACCGAGCCAGCCGAAACCGCCGCCGAGGGTGTAGCCGACGACACCGACGTCGGTGGTCGATCCGAGCAGGGGAGCCAGTCCGTGTGCGGAGGCCTGGGCGAGCACCGGACCCCACTTGGCGCCCGCACCGACCGTCGCCGTCCGGGCGATCGGGTCCACCGTGACATCGGTCATCGCGGACGTGTTGATCAACAATGCGCCGTCGGCGGCGGCGCCGGGCCCGTGCCCGGTTGCCTGGATCGCCACGCGTAGTCCCTCGTCGGCGGCGAAGCGGACGGCTTCGACGACATCGAACCGATTCACCGGCACGGCGATCACGGCGGGTCGCTGCTCGGCGAGCAGATTGAATCCACTCCGCGCCTCGTCGTAGCCGGGGTCGCCCGGCCCGTGGACCTCGCCGGTGATCCGGGCGGCGAGCGCGGACAGCACCGACGTGCGGGGGCGGACGGCGATGGCGTCGGCGTCGGATCGGGTGGCCGAGTCGATCGCGCTGGTGGTTTCTGACTGGACGGTGGTGTCGGACTGGATGGTCATCGGGGGCTTCCTCATGTGTCGGCCGGCGTGTCCGGCGGTGTCGGGTTCCGGCTGGACCGGATGAGGAGAACTCTCGTCGCGCCCCCTTGAGAGCGACTTGGAACCTGCTTGGACCGCCTCCGGCGACGGTGTAACGATCCCAGGTCGGAGCCGGTGTCAGCGCGAGTCGGGGCGATAGCCGTGGGTGTCTGCGAACGCGTCGATCCGGGCAGCGAGTGCTCGTGATTCCTGGGCGTCGGCCACCCGTCGGGCCTCCCGCACGGTGTCGACGACCGTCATTGCGGGGTGCCCCGCCGCATGCTGGAACTCGGCGCACACGAGCAGCCGATGGGCGTCGGGATAGCGCTGGCCGGTGCGCTCGGCGAAGTCGTTCGCCTGTTCGAGAAGGCCCGCCACCTGATCCAGTCGGCCGGCGGCGATCAACGCCTCGGCGTACAGCGCGAACCAGAAGCCGATCCCGGTCCGCTGGGGAGGGTCATCGAGGTGGAGTTCGTGGACCCGATCGAGTGCGTCACCGGGTGAGTCGCCGACGGCACGGGCCCACCAGTAGATCCGTTCGCCACCTCGGCGGAGATATTCCAGTGCACGGTGGTTCGCAGGAGTCATCAGCCGTTCGCCGGCCTCGCACACCCAGTCGACGTCGCCGACCATGGCGGCTGCGGTCACTGCGAAGATGCCCACCCCGAGGTGGGTCGTCGGATCCTCGGGGCCCACGTCGATCTGATCGAACACGCGGCGCCCGGCGTACGGACCGACGTGCAAGGTCGTCGCCCAGGCACGGAATCCCCGCGCCAGGACGATCTGGTCGGTATGCAGACCCGGGACGTCGGAATCGAGTGGTGCGAATCGCACGAGCAGGCGGTGGGCGACACCGATGTTGCCGCGATCGAACTCGTCGATCGCCGCGAGTTGCATACCCAGGTGCCGTACCACCGGGTCGACGGAGCCCTCGGCCCGGGCACGCAGGTCCCGGGCGACGCGGTGGGCGGGACGCGTCTGGGCGAGCTGGGCGTGTGCGGCGCCCCGCGCATAGTCCAGGTTGGCCAGCAGCGCGGCGTTGTCGGTCGATTCTCCCAGTTCCCGCGCGCGGACGAGCAGATCGTGATCGGCGGCGAAATAGCCGCTGCGCGCGACATCACTGAACAGGCGCGTGGTGATCGCCGCGAGTTCGAGCTCGGTGTCACCGGCGGCGAGGGCGAGTCGTGCCGCGTCCGCGAGTTGCCGTTCGGCCACCTCGAAGTTGTATGTGCGCATCGCGATCTCACCGGCCGCAAACAACGCGTGTGCGGTCTCGCGGCGGTCGGCGAGGGGGCCGGCGCCCCAGAGGTGCCGGGCGCGTTGGGCGACGGCGTTGGGCCCGCGGTGTCGTTCGAGATGGCGGGCCACCGCCAGGTGTATGCGCCGCGCACGACTCGGCCCGACCTGGTCGGCGACGGCCTCCCGGATGAGGTCGTGATCGAACGAGAAGGTGAACGGATCCTCACCGACGTCGACGAGGCCCGCGGCGTGTGCCTCGTCGAGCGCGTCCAGTGCGGTATCCACCGTCTGGCCCGTGGCGGCCGCGGCCAGGGCCAGATCCACCCGCCTGCCTATCAGCGCGGACGTCTCCAGCAGGGCGACCGTGTCGGGACCCAACGGGCGCAACCGGTCCCGGACGACATCACGCACGCCCGCCGGGACGGAGCTGTCGGCGATGGAGCCGCGATCGGCGAGGATGCGGGCGAGTTCCCGTACGAAGAAGGCATTTCCGCCGGTCCGTCGGGCGATCGACGTCGTCGTCCCGGCGGCCGGCCATTCGCTGGTCTCGCGACGCACCATCTCGGAGATGTCGTCGTCGGTGAGCGGACCGAGGGTGATGCGCCGGTGTCCCGGTGAGCGCGCGAGATCCGCGAGGGTCTGGGCCACCACGATCCGATGGACCGACGATCGCAGCGACACGAAGAACGTGACCCCGCTGGCGTGGCGAGCGGTCATGTGTGCCAACAGTTCCAGCGACGCACTGTCTGCCCAGTGGAGATCGTCGAGGACGATGATCAACAGGTGGGTGCGAGCAATGCCCTCGAGGAGATCGGCCGCCTGATCGTAGAACCGGAACCGGGCGGTCGCATCGGGCATCTCCCGTGGCGGTGGGATGACGGTGTCGCCCTCGGTGACCATCCGGCCGAGGTCGCTGTCGAGCAGCCGTGATCGCCGGTCGTCGTCGATCTGGGGGAGTGCGGCACCGAGCACCTGTACCCACGGCCACATCGACGGCGCCGCAGCGTCGTCGATGCAACGGCCCCACAGCACCTGCAGGTCGGCGGCGCCCGCGGCCCGCCGCGCTGCCTCGTCGAGCAATGCGGTCTTTCCCGCACCAGGTTCGCCCTCGACGACGACCACGCCGCCAGGGCCGTGCAGCGAGCCCAGGACCGCGCGATGCAACACGCCGAGCTCGTCCACCCGGCCGATCAGTGCCGCGCGGATGTCCGGCGCTGCGTCGGTGGGGCCGCTGGTCGTGGCGGCATCCTCGCCCGAGATCGTCGCGGCGCGCTCAGCGCTCGACGAGACCTGAGCCGTGACCGGCCCTCTTGGTACGTCGAGCGAGGGCGCGTGGTCCAGGATGTCGCGCTCGAGTGCACGCAGGCGAGGTCCCGGATCGACTCCGATCTCGTCTGCCAGCACCCGCCGGGCCTCCGCGATGGCCGCCAGCGCCTCGGACTGGCGACCGAGTCGATACCGGGCGGTGGCGAGCAGGACCCACAGTCGCTCGTCGAGCGGTGAACGGCGCACTGCCTGTTCCAGTTCGGCGACCAGGGCGCGATGTTCGCCGAGGGCCAGTCGTACCTCGTAGGACAACTCCTGTGCCTCGGCCATGGTGCGTTCGAGATGTGCGGCGGCCTCGTCGCGGAAGCGCAGGCCCTCCAACTCGGGGAGCAGCGGCCGATACTCGCTGAGAACCGACTGCAGAAGTGTCGCGGCGGCGACGTGTTCCCCGCCGCGCTGTCGGTCATGGGCGGTGGCGATGTCGGCGAGTAGCCGTCGGAGGTCGATGTCGGCGTCGTCGGCGACGAGCGCGTAGCCGGCGCCATGGGTCGCGACGACCGACGACGGGCTCCTCGGTGCGCGGTCGGGTTCCAGTGCCTTGCGCAGTCCGGAGACGTACGCCTGCACCGACACCTCGGCACGATCCGGCGCCGACGATCCCCAGATGCCGTCGATCAACCGATCGACACTGACCGGGTCGCCGCCGGCCAGGATGAGCTGCGCAAGGACCGCCCGCTGCTTGCGCGTGCCGAGTTCGACGGTCTCGGAATCGATTCGCGCCCCGAGGCCGCCCAGAACGCTGTACACGGGCCGTGCCATCGTGGCGAGTGTAGACGGATTCATCGCGCGCCGTCCGGCTTCGACGCCGCGCCCGACGACCACGGCGACTAACGTGTCCTGCATGAGTCCCTCGGTCGCGATGATCACCATTGACACCACTGATCCGGTCGGGCTCGGCACATGGTGGGCGGCGCAGACCGACGGGCGGGTCGTCGCCGAGAACGACGGCTTCTTCGTCGTGATGACCACGGCGTCCGGAACGGTCCTGTCCTTTCAAAAGGTCGACGACCCGACGCCGGGGAAGAACCGGATTCATCTCGACCTCACCTCCGACGATCCGGCGGCCGAGGTGCGACGGCTCACGGCGGCCGGCGCCACCACGATCGCGGAGCAGGAGATGTCCGGGTTCGCCTGGGTGACGATGGCGGATCCGGACGGCAACGAGTTCTGTGTGTCCGGCGCGCATGCGGCGGCTGTCTGAGCCGGTTCGCCGATGACTCCGAGCCGGGACGAGTTGCTCGCCTTCCGTGATGTGGAGGTCCCCGATCTCGTCGGACCGGGCTGCCGTCTGTTGTTCGTCGGCATCAATCCCGGACTGTGGACGGCTGCCGTCGGCGCACACTTCGCGCGTCCGGGCAACCGGTTCTATCCCGCTCTGTATCGCGCCGGCATCGTCGACCGCGTGATCGACGCATCCCGGGGGATGTCCGACGAGGATCGTGATCTGTTGTACACGAGGGGGATCGGCATCACCAATGTCGTCGCCCGCGCCACCGTGGCGGCGTCCGAGCTGTCCGCGGACGAGTTGCGCGAGGGTGCCCGACGGCTGCGGGACACGATCGCCACGGTGGCTCCGACGGTTGTCGCGATCGCCGGGATCACCGCCTACCGAACGGGTTTCGACCGGCGTGACGCTGTCGCCGGACAGCAGCCGGAGACCTGGGACGGGGCAGCAGTCTGGGTGGTGCCGAATCCGAGCGGGCTGAACGCCCACGAGACGGTCGACTCGCTTGCGACCGCGTACGCCGCCGCTGCCCGGACCGCTGGGATCATCGCGTGAGATGTCCTCAGACGTCGGTCGACGTCAGAATGCGTCGACGGACCGAGAGCAGTTCGACCTCGGGCCTTCCGGCGGCGAGACGTTCCACGGCATCGAGGACGTCGGTCACATGGGTGCGGTCGGCGGCCACCACGCTCACGCCGATGACGGTGCGTCGGTGTGCGTCGAGGTGATCGACCTCGGCCGCCGACACGGAGTACCGGTGGCGGATCTCGGCGATGATGGGCCGCACGATCGACCGCTTGTGCTTGAGCGAATGGACATCACCGAGGAGGTAGTCCAGTTCTGCGAAACCGATCCACATCGTGTCACCACCCTACCCGTCCGCGGGTCGTCGGCGGACGGTCAGCGCCGTCGGCGTGGGTAGAGGCGATGGGCGAGCACCCGTTTCGCCGCCACCGCACGGTCGCGGTCGTCGGCGGAGAAGCCACCGGCGGTGGGACGCGCGGGAACCACGTCCGGGTCGTCGATGATGGTCCAGCGAGAACCGGCGGCGGCCAGCGAGCGGTGTTTGGTGGCGTAATAGTCGGGCCGGGGGATGATCGCGACCCCGGAATCGCCTGCCGCGGCGGCCACGAGGTGCGGATGGAATCGGGTGCTGATCCAGGTGTCTCCCCGCCCGACGGGCAGCCCGGATCGCCAGATGTCGATGAAGGGGACGATCGTCGCTCCCTCGAGTCGGTCGCCGAGGCGGCTCGGGATGTCGAGATCTCCGCCGGGGATGCCCTCGACGACGGTGACCGCGGAACCGGGCACCTGCCAGGCGTCGAGGATGTCCTCGACGACGCGCGCCAGTGCGTCCGGCCCGGTCATCCCGTGCGCGGTGAAGTCGTCGGTGAGGTCGGACTGCAGGCAGAGCGTGACCCCGTCTCGCGTGGTCGGGGACGGGTCCGGGAGCCCGCCGGGTCCGGCCGGCCGATCCAACGCGAGCCAGGCGTCGTCACCTGTATGCCTCCTGGACCCGACACCCGACAGCGCGAACGACGACGCCTCGTCGCGGACGTCGAACACCGTGAATGCCGCCGCTGCGTCCCGCAGAGCCGACCACGCCGGGCCGTCGACCCGGGGAATCAGGCCCTGGCCGCTGGCGAACGCGGTCACGCCGGTCGTGCGGACCAGCTCGGCAGCTGCGACGACGAGTGAGACATGGTGCGGCCAGACCTGATTGACGTAGCCACCGCCGAGAAGGTGGACCGAGGAGGCGTTGAGGAAGGCGTCCACGCCTTCGGCCAGCCGCGGCGCAAGGCCCAGTTCGGTGGCCGCTCGCGCGACCCAGGTCCACGGCTCTGCAGGGTCGGGACCGTCGGCGCGCGTCGTGTCGGACGCGTAGTGCGTCAGCTGCCACAACGTGTCGACGAACACCGCATGCGGATGGATGCCGTGCAGCAACAGGCCTGCCTGGCCTGCGGTGTGGCTGTCGAGAATGACGGTGGCGTCGGGCCGGGTCCGGGCGAGATGCTGCAGCCATGCCCGGGCGATCAGTTCGTCACCGTAGTTCGGATGGCCCGACGGTGCGATCAGGTAGACGACCTCGTCGTCGCCCACGCCGCGACGACGACGGCGCAACGAGGGGAGACGACGGGGCACCTTCACCCACGGGATGTTACCGACCGAACCTGGAGGTCTCCGGTGGCCTCAGTGGTCACCGCCGGTGAGTGCCGCCACGTGATCGGGGACGTATTTCGACAGGGAACGGGGTGGCCGGCGGTAGTTCCCGGAGTCGATCGGCTTCTTCGGGAGATCGACCTTGGGTCGTGGGACATCCTCGTAGGGGATGGTCGACAGCAAGTGCGAGATCATGTTCAGCCGCGCGTGTTTCTTGATGTCCGACTCGACGACATACCACGGGCTCGTCGCGGTGTCGGTGTGCACCATCATCTCGTCCTTGGCCCGGGAGTAGTCTTCCCACCGGTACACCGCTTCGAGGTCCATCGGACTGAGCTTCCACTGGCGCACCGGGTCTTTCATGCGAGAGCGGAATCGCTTGAGCTGCTCGTCATCTGACACCGAGAACCAGTACTTGCGCAGCAGGATGCCGTCGTCGATGAGCATCTGCTCGAAGATCGGTGTCTGCCGGAGGAACCGGGTGTGCTCGGCGGGCGTGCAGAACCCCATGACCTTTTCGACCCCGGCCCGGTTGTACCAGGACCGGTCGAACAGCACTATCTCGCCCGGCGCCGGTAACTGCGCGACGTAGCGCTGGTAGTACCACTGACCGCGCTCGCGGTCGGTCGGCGCGGGCAGCGCGGCCACGCGGCTGACCCGGGGGCTGAGATATTCGGTGATCCGCTTGATCGTGCCGCCCTTGCCGGCGGCGTCCCGACCCTCGAAGATCACCACCACCCGGGCACCCGTCGTGCGTACCCACTCCTGAAGCTTCACCAACTCGGTCTGGAGGCGGAAGAGTTCCGCCTCGTAGACCTTGTTGGGGATCTTCTGCGGACCGTCGCCGCCCTTCGACTTCTTCGACATGGACAGAGCTTACGGTTCTCCGTGACCGGGTGGGGTCAGACGCGGCGAGTCAGGTCCACCCCGGGTCAGGTGGGCAGGAGGTCGCGGACGGCGGCGATCTCGTCGGCGACTTCGGCGACGGATGCGTCGATGCGGAGGCGGGAGAACTCGTTGATCTCCAGCCCCTCGACGATCTGCCACCGGCCGTCGACCGACCGGACCGGGAAGGAACTGACCAGCCCCTCGGGGACTCCGTACACGCCGGGCGACGGCATCGCCGCCGACGTCCAGTCGCCGTCGGGGGTGCCGAGCACCCAGTCGTGGATGTGGTCGATCGTGGCGCTCGCGGCCGAGGCCGCCGACGACGCCCCCCGCGCCTCGATGATCGCGGTGCCGCGCGTGGCGACGGTGGGGATGAAGTCGTCGACCAGCCAGGCGCGGTCGTCGGCGAAGTGCGCGCCGGGGAGATCGCCGACGACGGCGTGGAAGATGTCGGGGTACTGAGATGCGGAGTGATTGCCCCACACCGACACCCGGCTGATGTCGCGTGCCGGTCGGTGTGCCCGGTGGGCCAGTTGGGCGATCGCGCGATTGTGGTCGAGGCGCGTGAGTGCGGTGAACCGGTCCCGAGGGATGTCGGGGGCGTGGGCGGCGGCTATCGCCGCGTTCGTGTTGGCCGGATTGCCGACCACGATCACCCGGAGTTCCCCTCCCGCAACATCGTTCAGAATTGCCCCCTGCTCGGCGAAGATCGCCGCATTGGCCTGCAGCAGGTCGGCCCTTTCCATGCCCTTGCTGCGGGGCCGCGAGCCGATCAGCAGCGCGAAGTCGGTGCCGTCGAATGCGGCGCGGGCATCGTCGAAGATGTCCACCGAGGTGAGTTGCTCGAACGCTCCGTCGTCGAGCTCCATGGCGGTGCCCACGGCGGCGGACACGGCCTGCGGGAGTTCGAGAAGACGCAACCGCACCGGCCGGTCGTGTCCGAGCATGGCGCCCGCGGCGATGCGGAACAACGCGGCATATCCGATGTGACCGGCCGCGCCGGTGACGGTGACGACGGCAGGTGAGTTCGCGGGCATGGGATCCTTTCGCGGACAGGCAGGTCGAAGGCAGGTGATGTCCGGCGGCGCCGAGGAGGTCAGCGCATCGGGGTGCGCTCGGTGAGGATCACCGTCTGCCGGGGACTGGACAGGGCCAGGACCGGACCCACCCGGTGCCAGGTGAGCGGCTCCGAGGCGAACCGGGCCAGCCACCGGTCGGCGCCCGAACGTGGTGACGGACAGGCCATCATCGTCGAAATGAGCGACCCGATCCGCAGTCGGTCGCCGACGGTCGTCGCGCGGCCGCCGTGCTGATTGCATCCGGCGTCGAGGCCGACGCGTTGATCACGGCCGAAAGTGACGGTCAGCGGGCCGCCACCGGGGATCGCGCCGCCGACGACGCCGACCGAGGTGAAGGTCGTGTCCGCCAGGAGCGGGGACAGTCCGCCCGGTTCCGTGGGAGGTGGTGCCGGGGCCGGCCGGATGGGTGCCGGGGGGATCGGAGCCGGGGCCGCCGCGGAGAGACCGGGTCCGGTCGTCGTGAGCGCGGCGACGACCAGGGTCGCGACGCCGAGGAGGATCCGAACGCTCGGCGACCCGCTGAGCCATCTCATCCGGTGTCGCGGGATGACATGATCAGTGCGGTACGTGGTCGCTTCTCCGCCGGTGAAGGACATGGACCCACGGTAGCCGAGCCGGCGGAACGGGCGGTGAACGATGACGGAGACACAACTGTCGACGGTCGCGGTGACCAGTCGCACCGAATACCTCGGGCGGCGTCACATCGTCGCGGCGCGCGTGGCCTCGGTGTGCATGGTCGCCGGGCTTGTCGCACTGGTCGTGTGCAACGCCGCCGGGTTGCCCGGCGGCGTCACCGCGACGGTGGTGGCGGTGCTGCTCCTCCTGTGTCTCGCCGCGACGGCGTTCGGGCGGCTCGGACGACGAGGCGCGGCCCTGCTCACCGTCGACTCGGACACCGTTTACCTCGGTGACGAAGGACGGAGCATCGACAGTCACCCGCTCGCCGGCCTGCGATCGGTCTCGTTGGGCTCGATGGCCGAGGTGACCGGGGCGGCAGGATCGGTGCCGCGGGACCTGACGATCAAGGGAGTGCGCACACTCACCGTGGAATTCGATCCCGCTGCGGAGTCGGCGGACGCCACCCCGGTCCGCTGGCGGATCGGGGTCGTGGAGAGCGACCCGGCAGCTGCCGAGGTGATCAGCCGACTGCGCACCCGTGCGCCGGCACCCCGGAGGCGGCAACCGGAGCCACACGCCGACCTCTCGGCCGACGAGATGCCCGATGACGACACCGCACCCGGTCCGCTCCCCACCACGGACGGTGGCGGTGATCCGTCCGAAGAGCCGCTGTCGTCGACCCCGCGGGTCGCGGACGCCGGTAGCGACGAGGCGGCCCAGCGACTCTGGGAGGAGGCCACCCGTCGGCACGATTCGATCCTGCGCGACTACGGCACCTACGAACTACAGCCGGACATGATGCTGCGGTTCCCCGGCGTCACCGACGTGACCCTCGCACACGTCCAGGTCTTCCACGACGCGCTCGACACGGCCATGGCGCTGCGGACCGACACGTGTCCCCGTGAGCGTTCCCGCGCCGACGCCTATCAGCAGTCCGTGTTCGCGCTGCGGCGGGCGTGGATCGCGTGCGAGAAGGACGGACGCAGGCTGGGCACCTCCTACCTGGAGACCGCCGACCAGGACGATCTGGACATGGCGCTGAAACTGTTCGCACATGCGCAGAGCAGCACCATTCCTGCCGAACAGGCCAGCTACTACACGCGCGTCCACGACATCGTCACCACGCTCACCGATCAGGGTCGCCTGCATCCACCCGAGCCCGCGGTCGCCGAACTGAAAGCCGCCACACGCCGCGCGATCGCGGCCCGCCCCCCGACGTCCCCACGCCGACCGGATCGTTAGGGTGCATCCGTCAGGTCGCCGTATGGGCCCTCCCGGTCAGTAGCCGCTCTCCAGGAACTGCCCGGACATGGAATAGGTACCGGCGGAGGCTGATTCGCGTGCCAATTCCACCTTGATGACGGGATCGCCGCCGTGCTGGAAGACCGAGGTCGCCTCGATGTCGACCGCCGATCGGTCGAACGGTTCGATCGCCCCACGCGTCATGGCCTGGGTCCGCACCGACTCGAACACGCCCGGTCTGACCTGGTCGAAGCTGAAGTCGCCGGCCGAACTGCGACCGCGATAATCGGACAATGCGGGGAACTCGCCGGGGACGACAGTGAGCGTGCCGTGGCGGACCGGCGACGTGAATTCCATCAGCACACCACCGCTGTTCTGGATCTGTCCCGCATACATGATGGACGTGTTGTCGGCGGTCCCGCGGATCTCGAAGCGCCGCAGGTTCGGCTGATCGGTGGCCAGGCCGGCTCCGGTGAACGCGTCCCGGGCGAGCCGGAACGACGTGGTGAGATCACCGGGATCGAAGAACTCCGCGACCTGCCCGTCCGGGCGGCCCTGGATCTCGACGTCGGGTGTGCTGTCCGCACCGAACTCCCCGACCAGCAGCACCGGTTCGCCGCGAACCGGCCGATGAATTGTCATGTCGGCGTATCGGAGTCCGGGCCGGATCGCTCGGAGCCGCGAGTCCATCGTGGAGGTCAACGCGCCCAGGTCGGTGGCGGCGATCTCGTCGGCACGGAAGGTGTCCGGCCGTCGTTTGGTGGTCGTGCCGCGCCGTGGTTCGTCCCAGCCGCGTCCGCTGTAGTTCGACAGGGTGATCGCTTCGCCGGTGGCGGGGTCGTAGACCTCCGCGCGCGTGGTGTCGTCCTCGTCGAGGTCGATGGACAGGATGTTCGACGACGCGGTCGGGCCGAGTCGCGCGATCTGGTCGAGTGCTGTGCGCTTCCGGTCGTCGAGACCGGCCGTCGCGTCATCGGATCCGGACTCCCCACCACCGCCGGACATCCCCGACACCGACGGCATCGACACGTCGATGTCCCAGGCCGAGCCGGGCACTCCGAGGAGTACCACGCCCGCGGCGACGACCGCTGCCGCAGGATAGGCGATCGCCCATCGCCCGGGCTGGTCCCCGAACTCCGGTGTCCTCGCCGGGGCACGGTCCGGGAGTGCTTCGCCGGGAACCGTCGTGAACGGACGGTCGACGACGCTGTGGAAATGGCTACGGCTCATCGACGAGATCCAACGACCGCGGTAGGCGGTGTCGTCAGGTGGACGGATGGTCGCGGTCAGCATGGTCGGCTGCATCTCGCCGGCGGCCAGGCTGCTGCGGGTGATGGCCTCGACCTCGATCGGCACAGCGCTGGTGCTCGTACCCCGGCGGAACTCGGGCAGCTCGGAGACCCGTGAGGGCCGCGGCAGCACGGCGATGCCCACCACGATGAGTGGAACCCCGATCACCAGGGCGACCCACCAGGCATTGAAGGCTCCGAGGCCGACCCCGGCGGCGACCATCACACCGGCCACGCCTGCGCGGACCACGCGCCTGACTGCTCGGTTCCCGGCGGTCCGATGCATGCTGGTAGCCCCTCCCGAGCGGCCACGGCCGCTGCCCGATCGCAGTGGGATGATCATAGGGTCGCCACGGCGACCCGGGTAGTCGTGTGCGACGGTCGTCGTGGATCGGTGCGGCACCCGATGACCCACCGCGTACCGTGGACGGCGACCTCGGGGCACCCGCGGTCGGATCGGGCCGGTCGCAGCAGGTGGGACCGGGTCGCATGCCGTGGCCGCGGGGGCGACGCCCCGTCCAGTACACATGCCCGACAGGCGCGAGTCAGGAGAAGTGTTTCGGTGGGAAAGCTGACGAACAGCATGTGGCGACTTCTGGGTTCCCAGTCGACGCGTAATCAGTCGAAGTCCGTGTCGCTGATCAAGGATGCGGACGCCCACACCGCGTGGGCGGAGAAGCTCGACGACGACGCGTTCGCCGGTGAGGCAGAGAAGCTCGAGATCGCATCGAACAAGCACGATCGCGCACGATTCCTCGCGCTCGTGCGGGAAGCCTCCGACCGGACACTGGGGTTGCGGCCCTTCGACGTCCAGTTGCAGGGGGCGCTGCGCCTGCTCGAGGGCGACGTCGTGGAGATGGCCACCGGTGAGGGCAAGACGCTCGCCGGTGCGATCGCTGCGGTCGGACACGTGCTGCAGGGCCACCGGGTCCACGTCATCTCTGTGAACGACTACCTGGCCACGCGTGACGCGGAGTGGATGGCCCCGCTGTTCACCGCGTTCGGGATCGTGTCGAAGGCCGTGTCGGAGAACTCCGACCGCGAACAACGCAAGGCCGCGTACGCCGCCGATGTCACCTATGGCTCGGTCAACGAGATCGGGTTCGACGTGCTCCGCGATCAGTTGGCGCTGTCGACCGACGATCTCGTCTCACCGAAACCCGATGTGGCAATCATCGACGAGGCGGACTCGGTCCTCGTCGACGAGGCCCTCGTCCCACTCGTGCTGGCCGGGTCGACCGAGGCCGTCGTGCCCGACCAGAAGATCCACGACGTCGTCGCCCGGATGAAGAACAAGCACTACGAGATCGACACCGACGGCCGCAACGTCACTCTCACCGAGGAGGGGGCGGCGTTCGTCGAGGACGAGCTCGGAGGCATCAACCTCTACGACGAGGAGCACGTCGGGACGACACTCGTCCACGTCAATGTCGCGATGCACGCGCAGTACCTGCTCGAGCGCGACATCCACTACATCGTCCGCGACGGCGGCGTCCACCTGATCAACGCGTCCCGCGGCCGTGTCGCCCAGCTGCAGCGGTGGCCCGACGGTGTCCAGGCTGCGGTGGAGATCAAAGAGGGTCTCAGTCAGACGGATTCGGGCGAGATGATCGACACGGTCACCGTGCAGGCGCTGCTCGGCCGCTATCCCACCGTGTGCGGGATGACCGGAACGGCCCTGGCCGCGGGCGAACAGTTCCGTCAGTTCTACGACCTGCTGGTGTCGCAGATCCCGCCGAACACACCCAACGTCCGCGTCGACGAGCCCGACCGCGTCTACGACAGCAAGGCCAACAAGGTCGAGGCGATCGTCGCCTACGTCGCCGAGGTGCACGAGACCGGTCAGCCCATCCTGATCGGCACGCACGACGTCGCCGAGTCCGAGGAGCTCGCGTACTTCCTCGACAAGGCGGGTGTGAGCTGTGTCGTGCTCAACGCGAAGAACGACGCCGAGGAGGCCAAGATCATCGCCGAGGCAGGCGCACTCCGGGCGGTGACGGTCTCGACGCAGATGGCCGGTCGCGGTACCGACATCCGGCTCGGTGGCTCCGGGGAGGACGAGAAGGCGCGGGAGGAGGTCGTCGAGCTCGGCGGACTGTGTGTCATCGGGACGGGGCGACACGACACCGAGCGCCTCGACAGCCAGCTGCGCGGGCGCGCGGGACGACAGGGTGATCCGGGACGGTCCGTGTTCTTCTCCAGTCTCGAGGACCCCGTCGTCACCAAGAACCTCGCGTTCAAGCGGGATCCGGTCTCTCAGTCCGAGGACGGCTCGATGGGCGCCAAGGGCATCGACCTGATCGAACAGGCCCAGCGCGTCGCCGAGGGGGTCATGCTGGAACTCCACGCGAACACCTGGCGATACAACAAGCTGGTCAACCAGCAGCGCGACATCGTCGTCGCCCGCCGCATGGAGATCCTGACGACCGACACGGCCCTCGACGAGCTCAAGGAAGCCGAGCCAGATCGCTACGCCGAACTGACCGGGGCGGCGAAGCCCGCGACCGATGAGGCCGCGACCGACAAGGCTGCGGACACGGACGAGACGCAGACCGACGAGACGCAGACCGACGAGGCGCGGAAAGCCGAGGCGGAGGCCTCCGCCGAGACCGGACCCGCACTGTCGGAAGTCGATGCGACCGGGCAGGATTGCCCGGTCGAACCGGTGGATGAGAAGGTGCTTGCCCAGGCGGCCCGCGAGATAGTCCTGTTCCATCTGGACCGTGCGTGGGCGGACCATCTCGCCTTCGTCTCCGATGTCCGCGCCAGCATCCACCTGCGGTCGCTGGGCAAGGAGAGCCCGCTCGACGAGTTCCACAAGCTGATCCTGGATGAGTTCTCGACGCTGCCGACCGAGGCGTTCGCGAACGCGCGCACGACGTTCCGTGAGGCGACGATCACCGCCGACGGTGTCGATCTCGGTGCCGCCGACCTGCACCGGTCGACGACCACCTGGACCTACATGGTCCATGACAACCTCTTCGCATCGGGCGGGGCGAAGACCCTGCAGGGCATCATCGGCATCTTCCGGTGATCGGCATCTTCCGGTGATCGGCCTGTTCGGATGATCGGCCCCTTTCGTCTGATCGGCAACGACCGGTGACCTCCGACGAGCGATCCTCGACCGCAGACGATTCCGGACACGATTCCGGTTTGTCGGCCGCCGACGCTCCCGATCGCTTCCTCACCGTGCCGAACGCGCTGAGTGTGCTGCGGCTGGCGCTGATCCCGGTGTTCGTGTGGCTCCTGTTGGTCCGGGAGGCAGACGGCTGGGCCTTCGCGATCCTGATGTTCTCCGGCTTCTCGGACTGGGCGGACGGCAAGATCGCCCGCTGGCTCGACCAGTCGTCGCGAATCGGGGCGTTGCTCGATCCGGCGGCGGATCGGCTCTACATCGTGATCATTCCGATCGCCTTCGGGATCCGGGAATTCGTGCCGTGGTGGCTGATCGCGGTGATCATCTGCCGGGATCTGGCATTGTTCGCCACCGGTCCGGCGCTGCGATCGCGTGGACTCCTCGCCCTGCCTACGCTGTACATCGGCAAGGCCGCGACGTTCGCGCTGATGAGCGCGTTTCCGTGGCTCCTTGCCGGACAGCTCGATTCGGTGGTCGGGATGATCTGTTATCCGATCGGCTGGGCGTTCATGATCTGGGGTGTCGCACTGTATCTGTGGTCGTTCGTCCTGTACGCCTACCAGACGGTGCTGGTGCTGCGGCGGATGCCACCGCACAAGGCCGTCGGCAACGTACCCTAAAGTCGCCGTAGAGTCGTCCGCAGAATGAGAAAGGCGCGACAGTGACCGAGACCAATGTGCCCGCAGCCCTGCGCTATACGGCCGAACACGAGTGGGTCGAACGGCTGAGCCCGACGACGGTGCGGGTGGGCATCACCGACTTCGCGCAGGACGCACTCGGCGACGTGGTGTTCGTCCAGCTACCGGCTGTCGAGGACGCGGTGGTGACGGGGGAATCGTTCGCCGAGGTCGAGTCGACCAAGAGCGTGTCCGACATCTTCGGTCCGCTCGACGGGACGGTGGCGGAGGTCAACACAGACCTCGAGTCCGCCCCGGAGCTGGTGAACTCCGACCCGTACGGCGAAGGATGGCTCGTGGTGATCTCGGTCGCCGACGAGTCGGCCCTCGATGTGGCCCTCGGGGAGACACTCGACGCAGCCGGATATCAGGCGGTGACCGACGGCTGATCGGTGCCGACCACCCCGGAATCCCGACCGGGGAGTAACAAGCCGACAACACCGACCCGTTGGCGGCGGTCGCGGCAGGCGCTCCGACTATGATCGGCGGTGTCCTGATCGACGCGACCACCCGTCCGACGGCCATGACACGGTACGGTTGCTCACAGCAGAACCGGTTCGGAATCCGACGATCGTCGGCCGGACCGGATGTCCGAGGGAGCAGTGTCCGAGGACGGCATGGAGTACCGGCATCACCAAGCGCGGTCACGCGGGTCGCGTGTCCGTCGGGGCCGGCAGGAACAGGGCCGAGACCGACGGGCACCGAGACAGACGAAGGAGAAGTGGTGAGCGAAAACGACAAGGATCTTGAGGCACCGGTGGAGACCACCTCGGTTTTCCGGGAGGAGTTCATCTCCGAACTCGATTCCGGCGCGGCCGCCTCGAGTGAACCCGCCGACACCGGGGTGGAGAGGCTCTCGCCCGGCACGGCGCTGCTTGTCGTGAAGCGGGGTCCCAACGCGGGATCGCGCTTCCTGCTGGATCAGCCGACGACGTCGGCCGGTCGGCATCCGGACAGCGACATCTTCCTCGACGATGTGACCGTCAGTCGTCGTCATGCCGAATTCCGGCTCGGCGACAACGAGTTCCAGGTCGTCGACGTGGGCAGCCTGAACGGCACCTACGTGAACCGTGAACCGGTCGACACCGCGCAGCTGAGCAACGGAGACGAAGTCCAGATCGGCAAGTTCCGCCTGGTCTTCCTGAGTGGACCGCGCGACGGCCAAGCGGGCGCCTGACCCCGTGACGGCATCGTCGGCAGGTCAACGCGGCGAGGGGTCGATGTCGATCGGCTCCGTTCTCGCGTTGCTGCGCGAAGATTTTCCGGATGTCACGATCTCGAAGATCCGATTTCTGGAGTCCGAGGGCCTGGTCACGCCGGAGCGGGCGCCGTCGGGATACCGGCGGTTCAGCACCAAGGACTGTGAACGTCTGCGCTTCGTGCTCACCGCTCAGCGTGATCGGTATCTGCCGCTGAAGGTCATCAAGGAACAACTCGAGGCCATCGATCGTGGCGAGGGTGGGGCCGGTACCGGCGGCACGCGACTGCTGTCGTCGGCGCGCGGCACGGTGGCCCCGGCCACCGACTTCGGGACGCGCGCCGGACGCGTCTCGCGCGAGACCCTCATGGACCGGACCGGCGTCGACTCCGCGTTCGTCACCGAGTTGCAGCGCAACGGTCTGCTGACCCCGGGGCCGGCGGGCTTCTTCGACGAGGACGCGGTACGACTCGTCGAAGCCGCTGCGGCGCTCGCGAACTACGGACTCGAGACGCGTCATCTGCGGGCGTTCAAGGTGTCCGCCGACCGCGAGGCCGGGCTGGTCGCCCAGATCGCCAACCCGATCGCCAAGGGCAAGGGGACCGGGGCGCGTGACCGGGCCGAGGAATTGGTCCGGGAGATCGCCGCTTTGTCGGTCACGCTGCACACCCAGTTGGTCAAGGCGGCGGTCCGCGGGGTCCTGGACTGATCGGTCATCGCTCGGCCGCGCGCCGCTGCGGCGCGGTGTAGCGTCGTTGACAACGAGAACCATCGGCGCCGAGCAGGTGAACCGATCGGGTCGAGATGACATCCGGAGATCAAGGAAGCGGGTGCTAGATGGGCGAGATGCGAGTCGTGGGCATTCGGGTCGAGCCGCCGCAGAGTCAGCCGGTGCTACTGCTCCGGGAGATCGACGGTGAACGCTATCTCCCGATCTGGATCGGCCAGAGCGAGGCGGCGTCGATCGCGCTGCAGCAGAAGGGGATCGAACCCCCACGTCCCCTGACTCACGATCTGATCGTGAACCTCATCGCCGAGTTCGGACAGACCTTGCAGGAGGTCCGGATCGTCGACATGCAGGAGGGCACGTTCTACGCGGAGATGGTCTTCGGTGACGATCTCCGTGTGTCGGCGCGGCCGTCGGATTCCATCGCCGTCGCCATGCGCGCCGGCGTCCCGATCATCGCCGACGAGACCGTGCTGACCGACGCCGGTCTGCTCATCCCCGAGGAGGAGGGTGAGGAGCCGGGCACGTCGTCGAACACGAAAGAGGACGAGGTCGAGAAGTTCAAGGAGTTCCTCGACAACGTGTCCCCGGACGATTTCAAGGCGAGCGGCGGGGCCTGACGCGGCTGCGATCGCGTGGCGTCCGGTAACGGAACGGCCACCGCGAGGTCACCGTTTGCTCGATCTCAAGTTGAGGTCGAGGTTTCACCGCGCGTCGCATTGATCGGTGGTCACCGCCGACCTACCGTCGACACGTCGCCCGATTTCAGCGGGGACGGAGAACGATCGACCGTCAGGCGCGTACTGTTGAAGCAGTCCTCGAGACGACTGCTCGGGGTTTCGGTGTCTGTCGAGTCGATCCAGGCGTTGCGAGGGAGTCTGCAGTGGGCGATCAGCCGTTCGACGACGAGGTGACGTCAGCGACGGACACGGCATCGGATCAAGGCGACGAGGGCGTGCGCCCACAGACCGCGACCCAGGGCAGTCTCGACGACATTGCACCCGGCTTGTTCCCGAACGACACCGTGCCCGACGATCTGGTCGGGTATCGGGTTCCGAGTGCGTGCCAGATCGCCGGCATCACCTACCGTCAGCTCGACTACTGGGCACGGACGTCGCTGGTGGTCCCGTCCATCCGTGGCGCTGCCGGATCCGGCAGCCAGCGGCTGTACTCCTTCAAGGACATCCTGGTCCTCAAGATCGTCAAGCGGCTGCTCGACACCGGCATCTCGTTGCAGAACATCCGGGTGGCCGTCGATCATCTGCGTCAGCGCGGTGTCGAAGACCTCGCGCGCATCACCCTCTTCTCCGACGGCACCACCGTCTACGAATGCACGTCCGCCGAGGAGGTCGTCGACCTCCTGCAGGGTGGCCAGGGCGTCTTCGGTATCGCGGTGAGTGGGGCCATGCGCGAATTGAGTGGGACCATCGCGGACTTCCCCGGCGAACGCGCCGACGGCGGCGTGACCGAGACGGCTCCGGAGGACGAACTGGCCGCACGTCGCAAGACCCGGACCCGCCGCACCGGCTAGTGCGGGCGTCGAGCTGCAGAGACTTCCCCTACCCGTATACTGGGTGAACGCCGCTGCGTCGCGGGAGAGAGTCACCGTTCGGGTTCGAGGTGGCCGCCGAAGGAGCAACACCTCCTCGTCAAACTCTCAGGCACCCAGGACCGTGATGTTTGACGGCGTCTCTGGAAAGAGACCTGGGGTGACCCGGGTCCGCCCACGGTGAAAGGTCCCGACGCCCGGTGTCGACGGCCGAATCTCTCAGGCGCCCACGGAGTCCGTTCGCGGACCCGGGCATGACAGAGGGGGAGGGCCGCAGACCGCCGAGAGGTAGACCTGTCATGCCCACCACTCCTGTGTCCGGATCCACCGCGCGCGACGTCTTCGTCGACCGCCACGTCGGTCCCGATGCCGACGAGACCCGCAGAATCCTCGACACGCTCGGTGTCGCCTCGCTCGACGACCTCGCCTCCCAGGTTGTTCCGGCCGTCATCGCGGATGCGCCGGGAGACAACGGACTCCAGGCGCTGCCGGCTGCGATGGACGAACATGCGATCCACGAGCGGCTTGCCGCTCTCGCCGGACGGAACGTGGTCGCGCGATCGATGATCGGGCTCGGCTATCACGACACGTACACGCCGCGGGTCATCCTGCGCAACGTCCTCGAGGACCCGGCCTGGTACACCGCGTACACGCCGTACCAGCCCGAGATCAGCCAGGGCCGCCTCGAGGCACTGCTCAACTTCCAGACGATGGTCGCCGACCTCACGGGCATGGAGGTGTCGGGGGCATCGATGCTCGACGAGGCGACCGCGGCCGCCGAGGCGATGACCCTGATGCGTCGCGCCGGCAAGGCGACCTCGCCGCGGCTCGTCGTCGACGCCGATCTCTTCCCGCAGACGCGTGCAGTGCTCGAGACCCGCGCCGAGCCGCTCGGCATCGAGATCGTCGAGGCGTCCCTACACCCCGGACTGCCCGGATGTGGACTGCCCGACGGTGACTTCTTCGGCGCGATCCTGCAAGTACCGGGCGCATCCGGCCGCGTGCTCGACGTGGCGCCGATCATCGACGCCGTGCACGAGCGTGGTGCACTCGTGTCGGTCGGCGCCGATCTGCTGGCACTGACCCTGATCACCCCGCCCGGCGAGCAGGGCGCAGACGTCTGCTTCGGCACGACCCAACGATTCGGTGTCCCGATGGGATACGGCGGGCCGCACGCCGGCTATCTGGCCGTTCATTCCGCGCACGCGCGGCAGCTGCCCGGGCGGCTCGTCGGCGTGTCCAAGGACGTCGACGGCAACCTCGCATATCGGCTCGCGCTGCAGACCCGTGAGCAGCACATCCGCCGGGAGAAGGCCACCAGCAACATCTGTACGGCGCAGGTCCTGCTCGCCGTCGTCGCCGCCATGTTCGCGTCGTATCACGGCGCCGAGGGACTGCGGACGATCGCACGGCGCGTCCACGAACACGCGGCGCATCTCGCCGACCGCCTGAGCACGGCGGGATTCTCCGTCGCCCACGCGTCGTTCTTCGACACCGTCGTCGTCCGCACACCGGGTCGGGCGGACACCGTGATCGCCCACGCCAAACGCGACGGCAACATCAACCTCCGCCGGGTCGACGCCGATTCGGTGGGCATCGCCTGTGACGAGACGACCACCGACGCCGACATCGACGCCGTCCTGCGCGCGTTCAGCGCCTCCGGTGCTCGCCGTCAATCGTTCGCTCAGCCCATCGAGAACAGGCACAGCGACTTCCTGACGCATCCGGCGTTCAACCGGTACCGCACCGAGACGGCCATGTTGCGCTACCTGCGTGCGCTGTCGGACAAGGACATAGCCCTCGATCGCAGCATGATACCGCTGGGGTCGTGCACGATGAAGCTCAACGCGACTGCCGAGATGGAACCGATCACGTGGCCCGGGTTCGCCCGACTCCATCCGTTCGCGCCGGCGTCGGACACCGTAGGAATCCGCGAATTGATCGCGACGTTGGAGAGCTGGCTGGTCGACATCACCGGATACGACCGGGTCAGCATGCAGCCGAACGCCGGCTCGCAGGGCGAGTTCGCCGGACTGCTGGCGATCCGGCGCTATCACCTCAGCCGCGGCGACGATGCACGTGATGTGTGTCTGATCCCCTCCAGCGCCCACGGCACCAACGCGGCGTCGGCGGTCATGGCCGGCCTGCGGGTGGTCGTCGTCCGCTGCCGTGAGAACGGTGATGTCGACGTCGACGACCTGCGGGCCAAGATCGAGAAGCATCGGGATGCGTTGGCCGCCATCATGATCACGTATCCGTCGACGCACGGGGTCTTCGAGCACGACATCGAGGACATCTGTGCCGCCGTCCACGACGCGGGCGGGCAGGTCTATGTCGACGGTGCCAATCTGAATGCGCTGGTGGGCGTGGCGCGCCCGGGGCGCTTCGGCGGGGATGTCAGCCATCTCAACCTGCACAAGACGTTCTGCATCCCGCACGGCGGGGGCGGACCCGGCGTCGGTCCGGTCGCCGTGCGTGCACATCTCGCCGAGTTCCTGCCGGGCCACCCGCTGGCCGACGATCTGCCGGCCGACGGCACGGTGTCGGCGGCCCCGTACGGGTCGGCGTCGATCCTGCCGATCACCTACGCCTACATCGCGATGATGGGTGCCGACGGCCTGCGGCGCGCGACACTCACCGCGATCGCGTCGGCCAACTACATCGCCCGGCGCCTCGCCGACCACTTCCCGGTGCTCTACGCGGGCGAAGGCGGCTTCGTGGCGCACGAGTGCATCCTGGATCTGCGACCACTGACGAAGGCGACCGAGATGACCGTCGACGATGTCGCAAAACGTCTGGCCGACTATGGTTTTCACGCGCCGACGATGAGTTTCCCGGTGGCCGGGACGCTCATGGTCGAGCCGACCGAGAGCGAGAACCTCGACGAACTCGACGCCTTCTGCGATGCGATGATCGCGATCCGCGCGGAGATCGACCGGGTCGGCGCGGGGGAGTGGCCGGTCGAGGACAATCCGCTGCGCGGCGCTCCGCACACCGCTGAGACACTCGTCGGGGACTGGGATCATCCGTACAGCCGGGAGATCGCGGTCTACCCCCTCGGCCTGCCGTCGGCGGGTGGCCGGACCAAGGTGTGGCCGGCGGTGCGGCGCATCGACAATGCCTTCGGTGACCGGAATCTGGTGTGCAGCTGTCCGCCGATCGAGGCATTCGGCAGCTGACAGCCCCCTTCGAGCCGGTCCGGATCGCGCCGACCGTGTCCAGAATTCTGCCGACCGTGTCCGGGCTCATCGTCGATCGGGTCGCGCAAGTCGGCAAGTGTGCCCGCATCCGCCGACGTCTCTGGACCGCGACGCGAATCCGGGCACGATCGGCGGAATTCTGGACACGGTCGGCGAAATACAGGGCACGGTCAACGCGGTGGGACGAGTTGGGCCGGGACGAGTGGCGCGGGCGGATATGGGCAGCCGCCTCGATACAGGTCAGCCACCCGACGCCGGGCTGGTGGCGCCCGTCGCGGGCGGCGAGGTGACCGGGGCGGGTGGACCGCTGTCGGGTCCGAAGACGAGCCGGTTGATGGTCACGGTGGCCGCAGGTTCCGGAGTCGGCATCGGGTCGTCGGTCACCGGGAAGGTGACGGTCGCCGTCGGGGCGGGCATCGGCGCGTCGGCGCGGAATCCGAGCGCGGTGAGGGTGGCCAATTGTGCCGGGTCGGTGACGAATTCGAAGAACTCAGCGATCGCGTCGGTCTGTTCGGGGCTGACCTGCGATCCGGCCATCCGGATGATCGGATAGTCGGCGATCGGCGTCGGCCCGCCGGGAACGACCTCGGTCAGGCGGGCGGTGGTGTCGGTCCGGGTCAGCTGATACAGCGCCTGTTCGGTGATCGCCACCGCGTGGATCGGCGAGGCCGCCGCGTTGCCTGCCTCTGCGATCGACCGAGCCGCCCCCACCGGCGTGCCGTCAGGTGACTGCGGGGCACCCGATTGCATGGCGTCGATGCTCGACGCCACGCGTGGCGAACTCGCGTCCTGCTCGGTGAGCGTCCCGTTGGTGCGGGTGACCCCCATCGCCACGGCCTGAGCGGACAGTGCGGTGGCATCGGATTGCGCGCCGGTCGGCATCGCCAGTCGCAGCGATCCCCAATCGTCGAGGCCGACGGTGGAGAGGCTCCCGTTGCGGCGCTGCAGAGTCGGCAGTTGCTGCCAATCGAGCTCACCGTCGAAGGCCTTGGCCAACGGCGGGGCGGTGGCCAACACGACCGGGGACCTGACCAGCGAAGTCGGTCTGCCGTCGACGGCTGCGGGACGGGCGGTGGTCAGGTCGTCCGCCCAGATCGACGACTGGGGAATCCACGCGGCCGGATACGGACCCATGGACCGGGTATCCCAGGTACCGGATGCGATCCCGTCCAGGGTGATCTTCGCATCGCCCGGACGAACGGCGATCGTGACGCAATGATCACGGACCACCGGCCCGGTCTGTGCATACTTCTCGGCGATTGTGCTCAGCGCGCCGGCCACATCGGGATCGGCGATCACCGGGACGGTGGTCTTGCCCTCCACACAGTTTCCTGCGGCCTGATCACCCTGGCGATCGATCCGATCACCGAGTTGCGCCCAGACCACGACGAGTGCTGCGACGAGGACGATGGCCAGCAACGATCCGACCAGCCCACGGCTGACCCCGCGCGGCCCACTTCGCCGACGCGCCCCCGTGTGACCGTCGGAACTCCGATGGTGTGCCAACCCCCTGCCTCCCGCCGCTCGCGTCGTGGACGCCCCGGTCAGGCGACCGCGGCGACAACCGAGACGATAGCGGAGAACAATCCCGCCGACATCACTGCATGGGCCGCAGGGGTGGCCGGCGGTCGATCAGGCGTTGGCGGCCTTGTACTCGCGCCGCTTGCGATGCAGGATCGGCTCGGTGTAGCCGCTCGGCTGCTTCGCACCTTCGAGGATAAGCTCCTTGGCCGCCTGGAAGGCGATGTTCGAGCCGAAGTCCGGGGCCATCGGCCGGTACGTGGGGTCCCCGGCGTTCTGCCGGTCGACGACGGGTGCCATGCGTTCGAGCGCGGCGGTGATGTCGTCGGCGGTGACGATCCCGTGATGCAGCCAGTTCGCCAGCAGCTGGCTGGAGATCCGCAGGGTGGCGCGGTCCTCCATCAGGGCGACGTCGTGGATGTCGGGAACCTTCGAGCACCCGACGCCCTGATCGATCCAGCGGACGACGTATCCCAGGATCGACTGGCAGTTGTTGTCGAGTTCCTGCTGCTTCTCCTCGTCCGACCAGTACGTGCTCGGTGCGAGCGGGATGGTGAGGATGTCGTCGACCGAGGCGGGATCACGCTTGGCGATCTCGTCCTGCCGCTCGAACACGTCGATCAGGTGGTAGTGCAGTGCGTGCAGGGTCGCCGCTGTCGGGGAGGGCACCCAGGCGGTGTTCGCGCCGGCCTTCGGGTGGCCGATCTTCTGCTCGAGCATGTCCGCCATCAGGTCGGGCATGGCCCACATGCCCTTGCCGATCTGGGCCTTGTGCTGCAGTCCCGCGGCCAGGCCGGTGTCGACGTTGAAGTCCTCGTAGGCCGCAATCCACTTCTGCTGCTTCATCTCGCCCTTGCGGACCATCGCACCGGCCTCCATGGAGGTGTGGATCTCGTCGCCGGTGCGGTCGAGGAAGCCGGTGTTGATGAAGACGACCCGGTTCTCGGCGGCCTTGATGCAGGCCTTCAGGTTGACCGTGGTGCGTCGTTCCTCATCCATGATGCCGACCTTGAGGGTGTTCTCGGGCAGTCCGAGGACCTGCTCCACGCGACCGAACAGCTCCACGGTGAACGCGACCTCGTCGGGGCCGTGCATCTTCGGCTTGACGATGTAGATCGACCCGGTCCGCGAGTTCTGCAGTCCTTCGGAGGACATCCCGTGGATGCCGATCAAGGACGTGAACAGACCGTCGAGGATGCCCTCGGGGACCTCGTTGCCGTCGGCGTCGAGGATCGCGTCGTTGGTCATCAGGTGACCGACGTTGCGCACGAACAGCAATGAACGTCCGTGCAGGTCGAACGACGTCCCGTCGGGTGCGGCGTAGTCCCGGTTGCCGTTGAGGACGCGGGTGAAGGTCTTGTCGCCCTTGGTGACGTCCTCGGAGAGGTCACCCCGGTTCAGGCCCAGCCAGTTGCGGTAGCCGAGGACCTTGTCGTCGGCGTCGACGGCGGCCACGGAGTCCTCGAAGTCCATGATCGTCGTGATCGCCGATTCCACGACGACATCCTTGATGCCCGCCGGGTCGGTCTGCCCGATCGGCGATGCCGGATCGATCTCGATGTCGAGGTAGAGGCCGTTGTGGCGCAAGAGGATCGACGACGGTGAGGTCGGCTCGCCGCGGTAACCGGCGAACGCCGCGGGGTCGGCCAGGGTCGAGGTGGAACCGTCGGCGAGGGTGACCTGCACGGCGCCGTCGACCACGGCGAATGACGTGACGTCGGTGTAGCTGCACTGCTCGAGGGGGACGGCCTTGTCGAGGAAGTCCTTGGCGTAGGCGATGACCTTGTCGCCGCGGACCTTGTTGTAGGACGAGCCCTTCTCGGCGCCGTCGGTTTCCGGGATGGCGTCGGTGCCGTAGAGCGCGTCGTAGAGTGAGCCCCAGCGCGCGTTGGAGGCGTTCAGCGCGAATCGTGCGTTGAGGACGGGAACGACAAGCTGCGGGCCGGCGGTCTCGGCGATCTCACGGTCGACGTTCTGGGTGCCGATCTGGAAGTCGGCCGGGACGTCGGCCAAGTACCCGATGTCGGTCAGGAACGCCTTGTAGGTGGCGAGGTCGGCGTCCTTGTCGGCGCGATGCCAGTTGTCGATCTTCGACTGCAGATCGTCTCGAACGGCGAGCAATTCGCGGTTGCGGGGGGCCAGGTCGGTGATCACCGACGCCGCACCCGACCAGAAGCTGTCCTGGTCTACGCCGGTACCGGGCAACGCCTCGTTGTTGATGAAGTCGTACAGGACGGAAGCGACCTGCAGCCCGTTGACGGTGATCCGGTCAGACATGACAGCCTTTCTCCAGCGGTGAATCGAGAAGGTCGATAATCGACACAGTCATGCTACTCGCCGGTAATCCCCCGTCGTACGGGTGTCCCGGCCAGGTCCGGGTCTGTCCGGACGGTCAGGTGCCGACCTCGATCGAACCCGCGGCACGCAGCAGGTGCTCGCATCGTCGGGCCACCTCCTCGCGCAGGTCGGCCCCGTCGTCGGCGATCAGGGACTGCTCGCGCACATACCGTGCCCGCCCGGTGGGCGTCTCGATCGCGACGGCCGGATAACCGAGGTCGCTCAGGTCGTACGGCCCCGCCCGCATGTCGAGTTCGCGTGCCCGCAGTGCCAGCGCGAACGCGCGCAGGGTCAGATCGGAGTCGATCAGCGGTGTGAGCGAGAAGCAGGCGCGATAGAGGTCCATGGTCGCGTGCAGGCACCCGGGTTGCTCGTCGGCCATCTGGTCATCGCGGGTGAGTACCGTCTCGTTGCGCGGACGTGCGTCCGGCGTGAAGAACCGGAACGCGTCGAAGTGGGTGCACCGCAACGACATCGAATCGACGACCGCATCGGTGTCGCGCGCCCCGAGGCGCAGTGGTAGATCGTGCCGGGTATCGTCGGTCCGGTAGACCATCGCCCACTCGTGCAGTCCGAAGCAGCCCAGCCGCGCGGGCCGCGAGGCGGTTGCGCGCAGCAACGCGGCGGTCGCGCCCAGCGCCCCGATCCGATCGCGGAGATGGGTGGGATCGACCGACACGCCGTGATCGGCGCGGTGATAGCCGCGCAGACCGAGGAACTCGTCGGCGTCCTCGAGGACGACATCAGGTCCCGGATGCCACCGCAGTACGTGTGCCGGACGCGACGAGTAGTAGGTGAACAGGAAGTCGATCACCGGGTGCTTCACACCGCGACGGCGGTTCCGGAGATACGGTCCGATGAGATCGTCGACACGCTCGCGGTGCCGGTCGCGCAGTCCGCGCCATTCGTCGGGACACAGGTGAGTCCGGAGCGTCGTCGGGGAGGATGAACCGCTCACGACGTCACACCCGGTGCGTCTCGTCGCGGACAGTGCCGACGAACTCCTCGACGAGATCGGCGAGGGCGACGACACCCACGGTCCGTCCGCTGTCGGCGACCACCGCGCCGAGGTGGGCGCTGATCCGACGCAACGCGCCGGTGGCCTCGTCCAGCGGTGTCGTCGAGGCGATGACGGGCAGGGGCCTGATCTTGTCGATGCCGATGATCGTGTCCGGTCCGACACGCTCGTCGAGGATCTCGTCGAGTACGTCCTTGAGGTGGAGATATCCGGTGAACGTGCCGTCGGGGCCACGGACCGGGAACCGGGAGAAGCCGGTGTCGCTGACGGCATGCTCGACGGCACCCAGTGTCGGTCCCACCCCACCGGTGGCACTGTCGACCTCGACGGACACGCTGCGCATTTGATCGAGCGGGATCATGACCTCGCTGACGGTGCGGCCGACCGACTGCAGGGCTCGGGTCAGGCGTTCGTGTTCCTCGGCATCGATCAGGCCCTCCTGCTTGGACTCGACGATCATCTGGGCCAGCTCGCCGGGCGAGACGCTCGACGCCAACTCGTCCTTCGGATGCACACGCATCAGGCGCAGGGAGATGTTCGCGAGCCAGTTGTAGAACGCGATGAGGGGACGCACGAGCCGGATGAACATGAGATGTGCGGGTACGAGCAGCATCGCCGACGACTCGGGTCCGGCGAGCGCGATGTTCTTCGGGACCATCTCGCCGATCAGGATGTGCAGCACCACCACGAGGGCCAACGCGATCGCGAACGAGATCGGATGCAGCAGTCCGTCGGGGACCCGCGCGAGATGCAGCGGCTCCTCGATGAGGTGCGCGACGGCGGGTTCACCGACCCGACCCAGCAGGATCGAGCAGATCGTGATGCCGAGCTGGGCGCCGGCGAGCATCAACGACAATCGTTCCCCGGCACGGATCACCGTGCGGGCCCGCTTTTTCCCGGCTTCCTCGAGGGCCTCGAGACGATCGCGTCGCGCCGAGATCAGCGAGAACTCGGCCCCGACGAAGAACGCATTACCCGCGAGCAGGACGAGGGTGAGGACGACTCCCCAGATGTCACCTCCCATCCTCGGCACCTCCTGTCCGCGGCGGACCCGACTCCGCACCCTTCGCCTCGGTGCCTCCTGACCCGGCGTCGCCTGCCGTGCTGTCGCCGGGATCGCGTGTGTCGTCCGCGTCGGAGGGTCGTGGTTCCGTGGCCGGTCGCAGCGAGACCACGTCGATCCGCCGACCGTCCATGTGGGTGACGGTGGCGCGCCACTGGGTGTCGCTGCCGGGCGGCAGGCCGTCGTCCTCGTCGTCGCCGTCGAGCGGGGCCGTCCGGTTCGGCAGGTCGACGGTGTCGCCGACCTCGGGGATGCGGCCGAGGCAGTACATGATCAGGCCACCCAGGGTGTCGTAGGAGCCCTCCGGGGCGCGGTAGCCTGTCGCCGAGGTGACCTCGTCGATCCGCAGCAGTCCCGAGCACAGGTATCCGTCGCCGTCCTCGGCGATGTCGGCGCGTTCCTGGTCGTGTTCGTCGGTGACGTCGCCGAGGATCTCCTCGATCAGATCCTCCGTGGTGACGATGCCCGCGGTACCGCCGTACTCGTCGATGACCACACACAGTTCCATGCCGTCTGCCCGGATTTGTTCCATCAGCGAGTCGCCGTCGAGGCTGGCCGGGACGCGGGGGACCGGGCGGGCGATCGACTCGACGGTGGTGCCGGCCGCTCGCTCGGGCGCCACGGTGAACGCCTGCTTGATGTGCACTACACCGACCAGGTCGTCGAGATCGCCGTCGATCACGACGGGGAACCGGGAATGCCCGGTCCGCGACGACGCCATGACCAGATCACGGATGGTGTCCTCTCGGTCGAGGCACTCGACGGTGACCCGCGGGGTCATCAGGTCCTCTGCGGTGAGTTCGCCGAACTTGAGCGACCGGTCCACGAGCGCCGCGGTGTTCTCGTCGATCGAGCCCTGCCGCGCCGAGTTCCGCACCAGCGACACCAGCTCCTGCGGGGAGCGGGCCGACCGGAGTTCCTCGGCGGGTTCGATGCCGAGCCGGCGCACGAGCCAGTTGGCCGAACCGTTCAGGCCGTTGATGGCCCATCGGAATGCCGCCGAGAAGATCGTCATGGGCCCTGCGGTCGCACGGGCGACCGCGAGTGGTTTCGCGATGGCGAGATTCTTGGGGATCAGCTCGCCGAGCACCATCGACAGCGAGGTGGCGATGACCAGCGCGAGCGCCAGTGAGGTGCCCGACGCGACCGACTCGCTCAGCCCGAGGCCGCTCAACGCCGGGTCGAGGATGCGGGCCAGGACCGGCTCGGCGATGTAGCCGGTGATCAGCGTTGTGATGGTGATGCCGAGTTGAGCACCCGACAGCTGGAAGGACAGGGTCGAATGTGCGCGCTGGACCAACCGCGATCGACGGTCGTCCCGGGTCTCGACGTCGTCGGAGATCGTCGAACGCTCCAGCGCCGTGAGTGAGAACTCCGCCGCGACGAACAGCGCCGTACCCAGCGTGAGAGCGACGAATCCGACGAGACTGGCGACGAGGAGGAGGGTCTGCACCCGTCACCACCCGCCGGGCAGCGGCCGTCCTTCGGCGAAGCCGGCGGCCGACTGCACGCCCAGCACGACCTTGTCGTGCAGCTCACGCAACGTTCTCGCGCCGGTGTAGGTGGCGGTGCTGCGCACACCCGAGCAGATGTGGTCGACGAGGTCCTCGACGCTGGGCCGCTCGGGGTCGAGACGGATTCGCGAACTCGAGATCCCTTCCTCGAACAACGACTTCCGCGCCCGGTCGTAGGCGCCGTCGTTGGCCGACCGCGCCGCGACGGCCCGCTTGGACGCCATCCCGAAACTGACCTTGTACTTGCCGCCGGCGTCCTCGTGCAGGTCGCCGGGGGATTCGTAGGTTCCGGCGAACCAGGAGCCGATCATCACGTTCGACGCACCGGCCGCGATCGCCAGTGCGACGTCGCGGGGATGCCGGACGCCACCGTCGGCCCAGACATGTGCGCCGCGCTCGCGCGCCACTGCGGCACATTCGGCGACCGCCGAGAACTGCGGTCTGCCCACCCCCGTCATCATGCGGGTGGTGCACATCGCGCCCGGGCCCACGCCGACCTTGATGATCGACGCGCCCGCGTCGAGCAGGTCCGTGGTGCCCTGAGCGGACACGACGTTGCCGGCCGCGATCGGTACGCCGGGGTCCGCCGCGGCGACGGCCTCGAGCGCGGAGAGCATCTTCTCCTGATGGCCGTGTGCGGTGTCGATGACGAGCAGGTCGGCGCCGGCCTCGGCCAGTGCCTTCGCCTTGCCGACGACGTCGCCGTTGATCCCGACCGCCGCCGCTATCCGCAATCGACCCTGCGCGTCGACGTTCGGCTCATAGATCCCATGGCGGAGTGCGCCGACCCGCGACAGCACACCCACCAGGCGGCCGTCGTCGTCGACGAGGACGGCGAGGCCGAGGTGAAGATCGCCGAGAGCCTCGAACACCTCACGCGGGGGTGTGGCGGCGTGCAGGGTGACCACATCGCGGTCGACGACATCGCGGACTCGGGAGAACCGGTCGACGTCGTGGCACCGTCTCTCGGTGACGATCCCGATCGGACGCCCTTCCTCGACGACGACGGCGGCACCGTGCGCCCGTTTCGGGATGAGCGCCAAGGCATCCGACACCGAGTCCTCGGCGGTGAGCGTCACCGGGGTGTCCGCGACGAGGTGACGGGACTTGACGTGGTCGATCGAGTCCGCGACCGCAGATATCGGCAGATCCTGCGGCAGGACGACGAGACCGCCCCTGCGGGCGACCGTCTCGGCCATCCGTTTGCCGGCCACCGCCGTCATGTTCGCGACCACGATCGGGATGGTGGTGCCGCTCCCGTCGACGGTCGACATGTCGACGTCGAAGCGGGAGACGACATCCGACCGATTCGGGACGATGAACAGGTCGTCGTAGGTCAGATCGTGGGTGGGCCGGTGGCCCTCGACGAATCTCACAGTGGTCTGTCGACCCCTCTCACTCCGTCACTTCGGACCGGTCACCGCTCCACAGGGTGTGGAACGTGCCGGGCTTGTCGATGCGCTGGTAGGTGTGCGCGCCGAAGAAGTCGCGCAGGCCCTGCGTCAGTGCCGCCGGAAGACGTTCGGATCGCAACGCGTCGTAGTACGACAGCGATGACGCGAAGGCCGGGACCGGGATGCCCATCAGGGTGGCGGTCGACACGACCCGTCGCCAGCTGTCGACGGCGTCCTCGACGGCACTGCGGAAGTACGGGGCGAGCAGCAGGCTCGGCAGGTCGGGGTTCTCCGCGTAGGCATCGCGGATGCGATTGAGGAACTTCGCGCGGATGATGCAGCCGCCACGCCAGATGGTGGCGAGGTCGCCGGGTTTGACGTTCCAGTCGTATTCGGCGCTGCCCGCGGCGATCTGGTCGAATCCCTGGGCGTAGGCGACCACCTTCGACGCATACAGCGCCTTGTTGATGTCGTCGATGAAGGTCGTCGCGTCGGTCGGGGCAGCGGCGAGGGTGCCGGATTCGAGGACCTGGGCTTGCTTGCGCTGATCGGTGGCGCTCGACAATGCGCGCGCGAACACCGCCTCGGCGATGCCGGTGGTCGGGATGCCCAGGTCGAGTGCCGATTTCACGGTCCAGCGTCCCGTGCCCTTCTGGCCCGCGGCATCGACGATGACATCGACGAGTGGCTTGCCGGTCTCGGCGTCGACCTGCGAGAGCACCTCGGCGGTGATCTCCACGAGGTAGCTGTCGAGGTCGCCGGAGTTCCACTCGCGGAAGACGTCGGCGATGTCGGCGACCGGCATGTCGAGGGCCTTGCGCATCAGGTCGTAGGCCTCGCCGATGAGCTGCATGTCGGCGTACTCGATGCCGTTGTGGACCATCTTGACGAAGTGTCCGCTGCCGTCGGGGCCGATGTGGGTACAGCACGGTTCACCGTCGACATGTGCGGAGATCGACTCGAGCAGCGGGCCGAGGGATGCGTACGACTCGACAGGTCCGCCGGGCATGATCGACGGCCCGTTGAGGGCACCCTCCTCGCCACCGGAGATGCCGGCGCCGACGAAGTTGAGACCGCGCTCGGACATCGCCGCCTCGCGACGGATGGTGTCGGTGTAGAGCGAGTTGCCGCCGTCGATGATGATGTCGCCCTGCTCCATCAGGCCCGCCAGCTCCTCGATGACCGCGTCGGTCGGGTCGCCGGCCTTCACCATGATCAGCACCCGCCGCGGGCGCTCGAGCGCGGCGACGAACTCCTTCATCGTCTCGGTACGGATGAACGATCCCTCGGAGCCGTGGTCGGCGATGAGCGCGTCGGTCTTGGCGATGCTGCGGTTGTGCAGCGCGACCGTGTAACCGTGGCGCGCGAAGTTCCGGGCGATGTTGGAGCCCATGACGGCCAGACCGGTCACACCGATCTGGGCCTTCGTCGAGTCAGGAGAGTCGGAACCGGACACGGGGGAAGTGGTCATGGCACAAGCCTATTGCCTCGGCGATCGCGCCACGAGCGGGAGGGTGCGGAGAGTCACGCCGCCGAGATCAGCCGGCTCAACTCGGTCAGCCATGGGATCGCGACGGCTGTCGTCGGGACGACGAGGATGGCCGCCGCCCCTGTGTAGGCCAGGATCGCGATCAGTCTGGTGGGCCGTTCGTCGCGGAGTCGGTGCACACGGGCGAGGGTGGTCGGTCCTCCCACGGCCATCGCGCCCCGTGGTGCGACGGCGTCGGCACATGCGACGAGCGCACGCCCGAGGGTCGTCGGTGCGGTCGCACGGACGGCCTGGTCGTCGGCGAGGGCCTCGACCAGCAGCTCCACCGCGCCCAGCGCGGAACTGCTCCGGACGAATCGCGGGAACGCCTCGTGGAAGGCGATGAAAGCCTCGAGGACCAGGTCATGACGTGCACGCAGGTGTGCACGTTCGTGGGCGAGTACAGCGGTCAACTCGTCGCGCGACAACCGGGCCACGACGCCCTCGCTGACGACCACCCGCTGGCGCAGGCCGGGCAGGCAGTAGGCGAGCGGCTGCTCGACGTCGATCATGCGCACGTCACTCGCGAACAGCGGGTGCGTCGCGTCGCTGCGGTCACAGCGATCGAGGATGTCGATGAGTTGCCGGTGTGCGTAGCGCCGGGCGCGGGTGCGGACACCGACGCGGATGACGGTGTACATGAGTCGTGCGCCGACCAGGAGGGTGAGCGCGAACACGCCGACGAGCGCCAGCCACACGGGCAGGCCGAGTCGCTCGATCTCATGCAGCGGGTTGGTGGTCGGCGTCCCGTCCGCTCCGGGGGCGAGCAGGTTCGCGGCGATGGCGAGACCGCAACTGAAGGCGGAGAGAACCCCGGCGAGGGCGATCGCCTGCCACAGCGTCATCGCTGCCCGTGGAGCTTTGATCGGCCAGGACGCGCGGGACAAGGCCTCTGCGGCAGGACCGACCAGTACCAGGGTCAGGATGCCGAAGAAGAGCGCGGTCATCGAAACTGTCCTTGCGGTGGGCTGTGTGTGGGCGCTGGGGTGGAGACGCTTGGGAGTCGTGTGGGGCGAATCTATCCTGTCTCGCCCGTTCCCCGGGCGGCTTCGAGTTCATCGAGCGCGTGGCGCAGCGCGGCGGCCTCGTCGGCGCCGACCCTCCCGACGAAGGACACGAGGGCGGCGTGCCGCGAGCCCGGCGCGTCCGCCTCGCTGAGCGCGTCGACCATGAGGCTGGCGACGAGGTCTTCCCGCGGGTGCGTCGGCACGTACTTGTGCGCGCGGTCGTCGCGGATCTGGGTCACGAGATTCTTCTTCGCCAGACGCTGCAGGACGGTCATCACCGTCGTGTAGGCCAGCGACCGGTCGCGCGAGAGGTTCTCGTGGACCTGTCGCACCGTCTGGGGCGTCGGACTCTCCCACAACGTGTCCATCACAGCGCGTTCGAGGTCGCCCAGCCCGTTCATTCTTCGCATTTTACTTCCGCTTCTCCTGCTCGCACATCTCGCCTGCACTTCGTGTTCCCGGCCTGTTCACGTCGCTTTTTGACAACCCCCTTGACAATGTTGGTAAGGCTACCCTACATTGAGAGTCACGTCGGACCGAGCGAGAGTCCTGAGGGCTGCAGAGACCCCCGGTCCACGCCGCGATAGGCCCCATGCTGCTAACGCAGCGTGGGGCCTATCGGTTCCTCGGGGAAGGTTTGTGCGCAGCGAGCGCGGATTCCCGGACAGTTGTACCGAGGCCCTTGTCGCGCCCCGGCGGGACAGTCGTGACAATCTCGTGGGTATGACCGTTGAGAACGAACAGTTGATCAAGGAGACCTTCGGCCGGGGCTTCGACAACGCACTCGGACTGCGTCTGCTCGAAGTCGGCGAAGACCGGGTGGTGGCCACCTTGGAGCTGTCGGCGACACACCATCAGCCGTTCGGCATCGTGCACGGCGGTGTCTACTGCGCGATCGCCGAGAGCACCGCGAGCATCAGCGCGTTCACCTGGCTCCAGGCCACCGGGATCGGCGGCACCGCGGTCGGGGTCAACAACAACACCGACTTCATCAAGTCGGTCAGTACGGGCACGATCACGGTCACGACCTCACCGGTGCACCGCGGCCGCAGGCAACAACTCTGGCGGGTGGCCATCACCGACGCCGACGACCGTCTGATCGCTTCCTCACAAGTGCGGCTGCAGAACATCGAACTGCCCGAGGGGGCCGGGTTGCCGACCGCCCCGACATCGGGCGCATGACGATCCGCGCGATCTCCGACGACGAGCGCTCCCGTCTCGACGAGCTTCTCGCACCGGTCGATGCGGATCTGGCCGTGCACTTCCCGGGCGATCGCGCCGCAGGTCAGCCGGTGCACACCGCGTACGTGAGTGCCGCCGACATCGCGGTCGACACCCCGGCTATCTGGGGCGAGAGCGCCCTCGCCGTCGCCGACTCGGCCGCCGATGTCCTGGCCGAACTGGCGGGCGGGGATGCGACCGTCGTCGACCTCGCGCGAGCCCGATTGCGGGACAACCCGATCGACGATCTGCGGATCGACCTCGAGGACGGCTACGGATGGCGTGACGACGACGTGGAGGACGCTCACGCGCGTCGGGCCGGTGAGGTGCTGGCGGCGTGGACCGGGCGGCGACCGCACGCCCCGCGTTGCGCCGGTGTCCGGGCCAAGGGCCTCGGTGAGCGTGAACGGGCACGGGGTCTGCGCACCCTGGAGCTGGTCCTCGACGCGGCCGGCGGCGTTCCCGACGGCTTCGTGTTCACGGTGCCGAAGCTGCGCGACATCCGACAGGTCGATGCGGTCAACCATCTGTGTGGCGCGTTCGAGCGCGCGCACGGTCTCGACGAGGGAGCCCTGCGGTACGAGTTGCAGGTCGAGATCCCGCAGGCGGTGCTGGGTCCGGACGGACGTGCGACCGTCGCCGAGGCGATCCATCGCGGACGCCCGCGCCTGTCCGGATTGCACTACGGCACATACGATTACAGCGCCGCTTGCGGAATCGTCTCGGCGCAGCAGTCGTTGGCCCACCCAGTGGCCGACCACGCCAAGGCCACGATGCAGGCCGCAGCGGCGCAGACCGGTGTGTGGGTGAGCGACGGTTCGACGCAGGTCGTCCCGGTCGGTTCCGCCGACCAGGTCGCCTCGGCCCTCCGGCGGCACCACGCGCTCGTGATCCGCTCGCTGGAGCGGGGAATCTATCAGGGCTGGGACATGCATCCTGGGCATCTGGTGACCCGGTGGTCGGCGGTGATCGGGTTCTTCCGGTCCGCCATGCCGACGGCGGCGCAGCGGCTCCAGTCGTACTTCGACCGCCGCAGCGGTGATGTCGTCGACGAGCCCGCGACGGCGATGTCCCTGGCGCTGGTGCTCGACCGCGGTCTCGCCGCGGGTGCGTTCACCGCGCAGGAGGTCGTCGGCGTCGCGCCGCTGTGCACCGCCGGCCGGCTGGGCGAGCTGCGAGCGGCGGCCGGGGGTCTGCGCGCTTGACGCGCCGCCCCGACGGTGGCGTGGCACTATGTCCCTACGACAGCGCCGGGTCAGGGTGCGCGTCGTCCCGGATGGATACCGGCGTGAACCGGATCCGTGTCGCTAGGAGAGTATCTGGTGCGTCTGTCACCGCATGAACAGGAGCGGTTGCTCATTTCCTATGCCGCAGAGCTGGCGCGACGTCGGCAGGGCCGCGGCCTGAGGCTCAATCACCCCGAGGCGGTCGCCGTCATCACCGACCACGTGCTCGAAGGGGCCCGGGACGGACGGTCGGTCGCGGAGCTGATGTCCTCGGGGCGTGAGGTTCTCGGTCGCGACGAGGTCATGGACGGTGTGCCGGAGATGCTGCACGACGTGCAGGTCGAGGCGACGTTCCCGGACGGTACCAAGCTGGTCACCGTGCACAATCCGATCGACTAGCCGGCGGAGGTCATCGATGTCGAGAACACAGCCGCCGGTCGTGCCCGGGGAGATCTTCCCCGCCGCAGGCACGATCGAGCTGAACGACGGCGCAGACGTGATCACGCTCGCCGTGGTCAACACCGGGGACCGGCCGGTGCAGGTGGGCAGTCACGTCCATTTCCCGCAATCCAACCGCGCGTTGGACTTCGACCGGTCGGCGGCGCGCGGCCGTCGCCTCGACATCCCTGCGGGAACCGCCGTCCGGTTCGAGCCGGGCATCGAGATGACAGTCTCGCTCGTCCCGCTGGGCGGAACACGCGAGGTCCACGGCATCTCGCTCGACGCACCGGGAAGGCTCGACTGATGGCGACGCTGGGACGTGACAGGTACGCGCAACTGTTCGGGCCGACGGTCGGCGACCGGATCCGGTTGGCGGACACCGATCTGCTGATCGAGGTCACCGAGGATCGGTGCGGTGGACCGGGACTCGCCGGCGACGAGGCGGTGTTCGGCGGCGGCAAGGTGATCCGGGAATCGATGGGTCAGAGCCGGGCCACCCGTGCCGACGGGGCGCCGGACACCGTGATCACCGGCGTGGTCGTCCTCGACCACTGGGGGATCATCAAGGCGGACATCGGTATTCGTGACGGCCGGATCACCGCGATGGGCAAGGCGGGCAATCCGGACACCATGGACGGGGTACACCCCGACCTCGTGATCGGGCCGTCGACTGAGATCATCGCGGGCAACGGGAAGATCCTCACCGCGGGTGGGATCGACTGCCACGTCCACTTCATCTGCCCGCAGATCATGGACGAGGCGCTCGGGAACGGCATCACCACCCTCATCGGGGGCGGGACCGGACCGGCCGAGGGCAGCAAGGCGACCACGGTGACCCCGGGCGCGTGGCACCTGCGCTCGATCCTGGCGGCCACCGACCACTGGCCGATGAACATCGCACTGCTGGGCAAGGGCAACACGGTCTCCGCCGCGGCCATGCATGAGCAGATCCGCGCCGGCGCATCGGGTTTCAAACTGCATGAGGACTGGGGGAGTACCCCCGCCGCGATCGACGCGTGTCTGCGCGTCGCCGACGAGACCGGCGTTCAGGTGGCGTTGCACTCGGACACCCTCAACGAGGCCGGGTTCGTCGAACAGACGATCGGTGCCATCGCGGGTCGTAGCATCCACGCGTACCACACCGAGGGCGCCGGAGGCGGACACGCGCCCGACATCATGACCGTGGCCTCGCATCCCAACGTGCTGCCGAGTTCGACCAACCCGACCAGGCCGCACACGGTCAACACCCTCGACGAGCACCTCGACATGCTCATGGTCTGTCACCATCTGAACCCGACCGTGCCCGAAGACCTGGCGTTCGCCGAGAGCCGCATCCGTCCGTCGACGATCGCCGCCGAGGACCTGCTCCACGATCTGGGTGCGATCTCGATGATCGGTTCGGACTCGCAGGCGATGGGTCGGATCGGGGAGGTGGTGCTGCGGACCTGGCAGACCGCGCACGTCCTCAAGGTCAAACGAGGTCCGCTCCCCGGCGACGGTGTCGCCGACAACACGCGCGCACGACGCTACATCGCGAAGTACACGATCTGTCCGGCGATCGCGCACGGTTTCGATGACGAGATCGGGTCGATCGAGACCGGCAAACTCGCCGACCTCGTCTTGTGGGATCCGGCGTTCTTCGGTGTCCGGCCGGATCTGGTGATCAAGGGCGGTGCCATCGCGTGGGCCGCGATGGGTGACGCCAATGCCAGCATTCCCACCCCGCAGCCGGTATTGCCGCGACCGATGTTCGGCGCCGCCCCGAAGACCGCGGCTGCGACCTCGATCAGCTTCGTCGCACAGGGTGGGATCGACGCGGGCCTCGAGGAGACACTCGGACTCGATCGCCGTCTCGTCGCGGTGCGCAACACCCGCGGGATCGGCAAAGCCGACATGATCAACAACTCCGCCACCCCGGACATCACCGTCGAGCCCGACACGTTCACCGTCCGGGTCGACGGCGAGGTCTGGGACAGCGAGCCCGTCTCCGAACTGCCGATGGCGCAACGGTACTTCCTCTTCTGAAGATGTCACGTCGACACCGGAGACCACATGGATTCCCTGACTGATTCCCGATCGCAGCTAGCGATGATGCTTACGCTGGCCGACTCTCGTCTGCCCGTCGGCGGACACGTCCACTCCGGAGGGGTGGAGCAGGCGGTCGCCGACCGCATCATCGTGGACGCCGATTCCCTGTCGGTCTTCCTCCGGCGCCGGGTGCTCACCACCGGCCTGGTCGCCGCCTCGATTGCCGCGGCCGTCGCTGATGGCACACTCGATGTGCCTGCCGCTCAGTGCGAGACCGATGCACGCACCCCGTCGGCGGCAGCGCGCCGGGCGTCGTTGGCGCAGGGGAGGGGAATGCTGCGACTCGCGCGGCGACTGTGGCAGCATGCCGAGTGGGACGAGCATGTGCCCAGAACGCATCAGCCGGTCATCACGGGTGCGGTCGGTCGTGTCTGCCGACTGTCCGGGTTCCACACCGCGCTCATCCTCGCCTACACCACGATGAGCGGCGCGGCGACGGCGGGCCAGCGGCTCCTGGCACTCGATCCGGCCGACGTGGCCGTGGTCATCGCGGACTTGGGCGTCGAATGTGAACGGGTCGCCGCAGCCGCCGCGGTGGGGCTCGCCGACCTGTCGGATCCCACCTTCGACGTCTTCGCCGAGCGACACGAACGACGAGAGATGCCCTTGTTCATGTCCTGACCACCTACGATCCGTGTGCGTTGTCGTGACACGTCCTGTCCGGCAGGCGAACCCGGCGCAGACGCCCCAATCCATTTCGCGCAGCCCGACTGCAACCCACCCGAGAGGACGCACCGCATGCCCCCGCACCTGATCGACGGACAACCCCACGGCCATGACCACGGGCGCCCGCGCCGACGCCGGGAGCCGGGTGAGGCCCTGCGCATCGGAATCGGTGGACCCGTCGGATCCGGCAAGACCGCGCTCGTCGCCGCACTGTGCCGACAACTGCGCGACGAACTGTCGGTGGCGGTGTTGACCAACGACATCTACACCACCGAGGACGCCGACTTCCTCCGCAGGCATGCGGTGCTGCCCGACGAGCGGATCACGGCCGTGCAGACCGGCGGATGCCCGCACACCGCGATCCGTGACGACATCACCGCGAACCTCGACGCGATCGACGACCTCGTGGCCGGGAACCCGCCGCTGGATCTCATCCTCGTCGAATCCGGCGGGGACAATCTCACCGCGACGTTCTCGACCGGGCTGATCGACGTGCAGATCTTCGTGATCGACGTCGCCGGCGGCGACAAGGTGCCGCGCAAGGGCGGGCCGGGTGTGACCTACTCGGACCTGCTGGTGATCAACAAGACGGACCTGGCCGAGCAGGTCCACGCCGACCTCGAGATCATGCGGACCGATGCCGAGCGGGTTCGCGAGGGCCGTCCGACGGCGATGATCTCGCTCAATGACGATCCGGCCGCGACCGACGTGCTCTCCTGGGTGCGTCGACAGCTGGCCGAGGTCGCGGTCGTCGGCTGAGGACGGTGCACACCGAGATCGCGATCGTCGCCCGTGCGGGCCGCTCGCCGCGGGTGATCGCATCGGGCGGACTGGCCGTGCGGCAGACAGGGATCGACACCGTTCACCTCATCAGCACCGCGGCCACGCCGCTCGGCGGGGACACGATCCATATGCGGGTTGTCGTCGAGGCGGGCGCGTCGCTGCACGTGGAGACCGTCGCAGCGACCCTTGCGCTGCCTGCCCGGCATCGCATCGACTCGACGATGACGTGGACGATCGAGGTGGCCGACAACGCGCGGCTGTTCCTGAATCCCCAGCCTACGGTCGTCGCCGCCGGCGCGGATCACCGCACGGTGACCAGCGTCGCCGCCGCCGCGACATCGACCGTCATCGTCGCCGAACACGCCCAACTGGGTCGTCTGGAGGAGACACCGGACAACGCGTCCCGGGCCCGCTGGCGTGGGTCGTTGCGGCTCGACGTCGGCGACGCACCGATCCTGCGACATCAGCTCGCCCTGGGCGGTCCCGACAGCAGCGGGCACCGCGCGGTCAGCAGCGTCCTGCGCTACCCGGACGAGCGTCCCGGGGATGTCTCACCACACGCGTATGCCGCCCGGCTGGAGCTCCCACGGCCTGCAGGTGTCGTCGGCGCGACGCTCACCAGCGGCCTCGCGTCGTCGGCGCGGGCGGCGCGCCTCCTGTGTGACGAACTCGATCTCGCGCCGACCGCCGTCTGACGGCCGGCGCTTCGACGGATCGCCTCAGCCGGCCTCGGCCTTCGACGACGGGACCGCTTCGGAGCCGACGGCTTTCGTCGACGGGATGGCACCGGCCGCCTCGGCCTCGGCTTCCTCTTCCGGTTTGCCCTCCAACGCCGACAGCGCACCCAGAGCGGTCCGTGCATAGACCTGCTGCTCGGTCACCGCGAGCTGCGTACGCCCACGGGTACTGAACGCGAAGAACCAGTTCACCAGGGTGTTGAGGCGATTACGGAAGCCGACGATGTAGATGAGGTGCAGTGCCAGCCATCCGAGCCAGGCGAAGTAGCCCTCGGTCTCGAACTTCTTCGTGGTACCCGGGATCGGCACCTGCATCACGGCGCTGAACCGCGACACCGTGGCCATCGATCCCTTGTCGTAGTAACTGAACGGCTTGCGCTGCTCCTGCGCCTGGCCGTTGAGTCCGGCCTTGATCGCGTCGGCGGCGTAGCGACCGCCCTGGATGGCACCCTGCGCCACGCCGGGCACACCGTCGACCGCCATCATGTCGCCGACGACGAAGACGTACGGATTCCCCGGGATCGAGAGGTCGGGCAGGACCTTGACGCGGCCGGCACGGTCGAGTTCGACGCCGGACTGCTCGGCGAGTTGTTTGCCGAGCGGGCTGGCCTGGACGCCCGCCGACCACACCTTGCACTGCGACTCGATCCGGCGGGTGCTGCCGTCCTTGTCCTTGACGACCAGACCGTCGTAATCCAGGTCGACGACCATCGCGTTGAGCTGTATCTCCACGCCCAGCTTCTCGAGGCGGTCGGCGGCCTTCTTGCCGAGCTTCTCCCCGAAAGGCGGCAGTACGGCCGGAGCGGCGTCGAGGAGGATGACACGCGCCTCGGTGGGATCGATGTTGCGGAATGTCCCCTTCAGGGTCTTGTCGCTCATCTCGGCGATCTGGCCGGCGAGCTCGACGCCGGTGGGCCCGGCGCCGACGACGACGAACGTGAGTAGCTTCGCGCGCTCCTCCGGGTCGTCGGAGAGTTCGGCCTGCTCGAACGCGCCGAGGATCCGGCCGCGGAGTTCGAGCGCGTGGTCGATGGTCTTCATACCGGGGGCGTACTCGGCGAAATGATCGTTGCCGAAATAGGACTGGTCGGCGCCCGCGGCGATGATCAGGCTGTCATACGGCGTGACGGTCACCCGCTCGAGGAGCCGTGAGGTCACCGTCTTGCCCTCGAGGTCGATCGCGAACACATCGCCGAGCAACACTTTCGTGTTCTCCTGCTTACGCAGGACCACACGGGTCGCAGGGGCGATCTCACCCTCGGCGATGATGCCGGTCGCCACCTGATACAGCATCGGTTGGAAGAGATGATGGGTGGTCTTCGCGATCAGGGTCACGTCGACGTCGGACTTGGCGAGGCGCTGCGCCGCGAAGAGTCCGCCGAATCCGGACCCGACGATGACGACGTGCGGGCGCGCCGTGGTCGGAGTGGGGCTGCTCATGGTGAGAACATCTCCTGTCGCTGAGAGGTCGGGCTGCTGCCGCGCTCTCCCTAACGGTAGTCAATCTCGCGCTCCGGGTCGCGACGAGGACCCCACGCGCGTCGCGCGGTGTCGCCGATGTCCGATCCGGGTCAGGCGGTCAGGCCTCGAACGCGGCGGTGACGGGGCGCCCAGCTCGCCGGCGCGGTCGGCGACCAGGGGCGCGATGTGCCCTCCGACCAGCGCATCGTCGTCGTCTCCCAGTGGCTGCGGAGCAATTCGTACTCGACCTCACCGCCGCCTGCCGACGACACCAGTTCGTCGTCGCTCATGTGGATGGCCGACAGGCGCATGCCGATCTTCTCCATCACCCGGCGCGAGGGCGTGTTGACCGCCATCGTGCTCGCGAAGACCCGTTCGGCGCCGATCTCGGAAAAGGACATGGTGAGCAGGGCGTGCGCGGCCTCCGTCGCCAATCCGCGTCCCCACGCGTCGCGGCGGAGCCGGTAACTCAACTCGAGTTCGGATCGGTTGCTGTGGCGGGGGGTGCGCAGGGCGAACCACCCGAAAAAGGCCGTGGAATAGCGGTCCTGCGCCGCCCACATCCCGGTCCGGTGGGCGCGCTGCTCGGCCTGCGCGCGGGGCACGACCCACTCCTCGATGACCTCGCGCGGGGTCGCGATGCCTCCGCTGACGTACCGCATCACCATCGGGTCACTGTCGAGGTCGACCATGGCGTCGACATCCGACACTGCGACCGGACGCAGCCGCAACCGCACGGTGTCCAGGATCAACATCTCCCCCTCGCCTGACTTCCCTGCGGTGAGTGTACGGTCTGGCCCGCCCCGGCTCGGCCGCATCGGCGCGCGTGTTGCCGCGTCGGTACCACGCACTAGGGTTTGCGAACGTGGCCGACCAACATCTCGATGTCCCCATCCAGCTGCGCTTCGGCGACATGGACATCAACAACCACATCAACAATGTGGAGTTCGCGCGGATCTTCGAGGAGAGCCGCATCCGCTCCTTCGCGGCGTGGTTGCCCGACCGCCCGGAAGGCTTCTCGGTCCTCGTGGCGCGGCAGGACATCGTCTTCACCGCCGTCCTCGAATACTCGCTCGACCCGGTGACCGTGCGCTCCTGCGTGAGCAGGATCGGGAACACCTCGTTCACGTTGTCGCTGATCCTCATCGATCCGGACGGGGTCACCTGCGCGGTCGCGGAGACCACGATGGTGTCGGTCGCCCCGGACACCGGCCGCCCGACGCCGGTGCCGGACCTCGTACGGGACTCACTCGGCGCGCACGTGGTCGAGGGCTCCGGCATCCCGGCGCGGGCCTGACGAGACCGGCTCGCGACGCGCCATGTTCCACCTGCACCGCGCCGAACGCACGGACACCCTGGCCGACGCACTCGCCGATCTGCTGATCGTGCCGCCGGCCGACCCGATGGCCTCCGAGGTCGTGGCGGTACCCGCGCCCGGTGTGGAACGGTGGCTGCAACAGCGTCTGGCCACCCGACTGGGCGCCACGGACCGGGGGCACGACGGGATCGCGGCCAATCTGGACTTCGACTCGCCGGCGCTGCTCACGGATCGGGTCCTGATCGATGCGATGGCATTCGACGCCGGACGCGTCGCCCCGCGAGTGCACGGCCGTCCGACGGCCGGGGACCGGTGGCGTCCGACGGCGATGACCTGGCCGGTCCTGCGGGTCCTCGACCGGATGATCGACGACCCGCGACTGGCCGTCCTGGCCCGCCACGTCGGCGCCGGCACCGACACCTCCGACGACGATCACCGGCGGGGGCGGCGCTACGCAACCGCACGGCAGATTGCCGGTCTGTTCGACACCTACGCACGGGCGCGTCCGACGATGCTCAGCGAGTGGGCGACCGGCGACGACACCGACGGCGCCGGCTCGGCGGTCGCCGCCGACCTGACCTGGCAACCCGAGGTGTGGCGCGCGGTGCGCGAACTCATCGGTGAGCCGCACCCGGCGGAATACCTCGCGCGTGCCTGCGCCGTGCTGCGGGAGTCGCCGACGGCCGGCGGCCTGCCCGACCGGCTGTCGGTGTTCGGCCCCACCCGGATCACCGAGTCGCTCCTGCAGGTGCTCGGCGCGCTCGCCGTGCACCGGGATGTGCACCTGTTCATGCCGCACCCGAGTCCGGCGCTGTGGACAGCGATCGAGACCGCGGAGGCCGCCGGAACCCACGGACGACGACGATCGGCGCACCGCCCGCCCGCGCTCGAGCACCCGTTGCTCGCCGGCCTCTCCCGCGACGTGCAGGAAATGCAGCGGCGCGTGGCGCCGGTCGCGGATCGCATCGTGCATCATCCCGCGAGTGCGGTGACCACGCCCACGGTGTTGTCGGCACTGCAGGCCGGCATCCGCGACGACACCGTCGTCGCGGGAACCGTGCCCGCGGATCCGTCGGTCGAGGTGCACTCGTGTCATGGGTCCGAACGGCAGGTCGATGTCCTACGGGACCGACTGCTGCACCTGTTCGCCGCCGACCCGACCCTTCAGCCGCGCGACGTGCTCATCATGTGCCCCGACGTGGAGACCTTCGCGCCGCTCATCCGGGGAGCGTTCGGGCAGCCCGGGCTCGGGCACCCCGCGTTCGAACTCCGGGTGCGACTCGCGGACCGCGGTCTCCGGCACACCAACGCAGTCCTCGACGTCGTCGCCGCCGTCGTCGAACTCGCCGCAGGCCGTGTCTCGGCGGGCGCGGTCCTCGACCTGCTGCTTCGCACCCCGGTTCGGGAACGCTTCGACCTCACCGACGACGACATCGACATGATCCGCGAATGGTTGGTGGGCAGCAACATCCGGTGGGCCATCGACGACACCCAGCGATCTCGCTTCGGTCTCGCCGGTTTCGGTCAGGGGACTTTCGACGCCGGACTCGACCGCATCCTGCTCGGCGCGGTCGCGGAGGAGGCCGACGGCGAGTGGCTGGACACCGCGCTGCCGCTGGCGGGGGTCGAGAGCACCGAGATCGATCTCGCCGGTCGATTCGCCGAGTTCGTCGCGCGTCTGTCGGGAGCCCTCGCCGCCATGAGCGGTGCACATTCGTCCGCCACCTGGGTCGAGGTGCTCGTGGGGGTCGTCGGCGCACTCACCAAGACCGGTCCCGACGACGAATGGCAACGTGCGCAGGCGGTCCGGTCGATCGCGTCGGTCTTCGACACCCATGGTCCGCACGACGAACCCCTCGTCCTGCGGCTGGGTGACATCCGAGACCTGATCGCCGGGCTCGTCGCCGCCACCCCGACCCGCGCCAATTTCCGCACGGGCGAACTCACGGTGTGCTCCATGGTCCCGATGCGGTCGGTGCCCCATCGGGTGATCGTCCTCCTCGGCGTCGACGCCGACGCCTTCCCACGGGCCACTCGCACCGACGGGGACGACATACTCGGACGATCACCGTTGATCGGCGAACGCAACCCACGCGACGAGGACCGACAGCTGTTCCTCGACGCCGTCTGCGCCGCGCAGGAGAACCTCATGCTGTTCTACAGCGGCGCGGATCCGGTGTCCGGACAACGAATCCCACCCGCAGTCGTGGTCAGCGAGCTGATCGACTCGGTGCACACGCTCACCGGCTTCGACGGTGCCGACGCGTCGTCGTGTCTCCGGCAACACACCCTGCACGCCTTCGACGAACGCAACTTCCGCCCCGGTGTCCTCGCCGGTGTGAATGGACCGTTCAGCTTCGACGAGGCCCTTCTCGCCGGGGCGCGAGTGGTCGGCACCGTCGGGTCGGACACCCCGCGGATCGCCGACATCCGGCTGCCGCCGGCCGAGCCAGCGGACCTCGACCTCGATTCGTTGATCTCTTTCCTCACCAATCCGATCGAGGGATTCGTCCGTCAACGTCTCGGTGCCCGGGTGCCGGCCGAGGAACGGCCTCGTGCCGACCAGCTCGACGTGCACCTGGCTGCGCTCGACAAGTGGGGCATCGGTGATCGGTTCCTGTCGAGAATGTTGTCCGGCAGCGATCTGGCTGCATGCCAGGCCGCCGAGCTGCGGCGCGGCACCCTGCCGCCGTTCGCGTTCGGAACCCACGAACTCCAGGACATCTCGGTCGACGTCGACGCGGTCTTCGCCGCTGCCGCCGCGGCGCGCACCGGCAGTCCGTCGACCGCGGACGTGGTAGTGCCGCTGCCCGACGGCCGTCGCCTGTACGGCACGGTCTCCGACATCTTCTCGGGCACCATCGTGACGGCCACCTACTCCAAGCTGCGCGCGAAACAACGGCTCGTCGCGTGGATTCGCCTCCTCGCGGTCGCGGCGACCGCACAGACCGGTGGTGCCGCTCCGGTGCTGGCCGCCGCCGTGGTGGCCCGTCGACCGCGTCGCGGCGGTGGAGTCGCCCGATCGTTGTTCGCCGTCCCCGACGATCCGCTGCAGATCCTGACGAGACTGGTCGCGGTACGCGATATCGGCCTCACCCGGGCGCTGCCACTCCCGCTGGACCCTGCGGCCGAGTTCGTGGATCACCATCTCCGGACCGGGCGCGTCGATCGCGCTCTCCCGGCCGCGCGCAAGTCCTTCGAGGGTGACTTCGGCGCGGGAGCGGATCGCTACCTGCGTCTGGTGTACACCGGGGACGTGACGTCACCCGTGGATTTCGATGCGTTGGTCGCCGACTCGATCCCCGACGACGGGCCGCAGGCCTTGACGACACTGCCGGGCGAGATGGGTGATCCGCTGTTCACCGGACTCGCCCGACTGATCTGGGGGCCGCTCATGGACCACGAGACCCTGTCATGACCGCATCCGAGGGCGCAGCAACGGACACGAGGGGGGCCGAGGGGACCGCGCCGCGCGCGGGCGTCCCGCAGGCCTTCGACATCACCGCGCCACTGCCGTCGGGCACGACCGTGCTCGAGGCGAGCGCCGGCACCGGCAAGACCTACGCGATCGTCGGGCTCGGAGCCCGGTTCATCGCCGAGGGTGTGCCGATCGACAAACTGCTGCTGGTCACCTTCAGTCGGGCCGCCACCGCCGAGCTGCGCGAGCGGATGCGCGAGCGTGTCTCGGAACTCGTTGCCGCGCTGTCGGACCCGCTGGTCGCCCGGGAGTCGGAGGACCTCCTGGTGCGTCATCTCGCGGCCGGTGGGCCGGCCGAGGTCGGTCTGCGTCGCGAGCGGTTGGTGCGTGCGCTGTCCGACTTCGATGCGTCGACCATCGCGACGACCCACACGTTCTGCAATCGCATGCTCGATGCGCTCGGCTTTCTCGGCGAGCGTGAGCTCGTGTACGAGATCGTCGAGGACGTCGATGATCTGGTCGACGAGGCCGCACTCGATCTCTACCTGCGTGGCTACGCGGGCGCCGACGCCCCGGAGATCTCACTCTCGGACGCCACGACGATCGCCCGGGATGCCGTCCGCCAGCCCGCGGCCGCGATGGCGCCGTCCGCGGATGACCTCGACGGTACGTCGGGACCCGACGCGACGATCGCCGGGCGACGTGTGCGCTTCGCCGCCCGCATCCGCGCGATCGTCGAGGAACGCAAACGTCTCTCGCGCGTCCGGACCTACGACGACCTGCAGATGATCCTGTACCGCATCGTCACCGACGCGGTCGTCGGACCGGCCGCTTGCGAACGAATCCGGGGCTTCTTCGACGCCGTGCTCATCGACGAGTTCCAGGACACCGACCCCCAGCAGTGGGAGATCGTGCGGCGCTGCTTCCACGGGCACCGGACACTCGTCCTCGTCGGCGACCCGAAACAGTCGATCTACGGCTTCCGCGGTGCCGAGGTGCTCAGCTACCTGCAAGCTGTCGGGTCGGCGGATGCGTTGCGGGCGCTCGACGTGAACCGGCGATCCGACGGCGCGCTGGTGGATGCGCTGGGACGACTCCACGGCGGTGCCGAGTTGGGGCACCCGGAGATCGTCGTGCACGAGGTGACCGCGGCCCGACCGGGGACCCGCATCCACGGGGTGCCGCCGGTCCGGCTGCGTGCCTTCCCGCGACGCGCGTTCCCGGTCACGGGACCCAGCGGCTTCGCCGCAGTCGGAACCGTGCGGGATCGGGTCATCGCGGATGTGGCCGCCGACGTCGCGGGCCTGCTCTCCTCGGGCACCTCCATCGAGGTCGACGGTGTGACACGGCCGGTCGAGCCCGGTGACATCGCGGTGCTGGTCACCCTGAACAAGACGATCCAACCGCTGCAGCAGCATCTGCAGGAACACGGAGTGGCAGCGGTGATCGGCTCGGGCACCAGCGTGTTCCACACCGCGGCGGCGCGGCAGTGGCTGTCGGTGATCCGCGCGCTCGAGCAGCCCGCGCGGACCGACCTCGTCCGGTCGGCGGCGTTGAGCCCGCTGATCGGATGGTCTGCCGAGCGACTCGCCGACGACGACGGCAGCGACATCGCACGCCTCGCCACGACCCTGCAGTCCCTGGGCCGGGTCTTCGACGAAGGCGGTTTCGCCGCGATGTCCCAGCGGCTGATGAGTACTTCCGCTGTGGCCGAACGTGTCCTGGCCACTCGGGATGGGGAACGGTCGATGACAGACCTGCTGCAGGTGGCGTCGCTGTGCACCATCGAGGTGATGGAGACCGACTGCGGACTCACCGGTGTCGGCGAGTGGCTGGCCGAGCGAATCGCGGACACGACCCGCTGGCAGCGGCATCAGGACCAGACCCGACGGCTCGACCGCGACACGCAGGCCGTGCAGATCATGACGGTCCATCGCAGCAAGGGTCTGCAGTTCCCGATCGTGTACGTCCCGTTCGCCTGGGACGGCACGAGGAACTCCAACCGCGCCACCTTCACGTTCCACGACGATAACGGCGGACGAATCCTCGACGTCGGCGGCAAGGAGGCCCCGGGATATCGGTCGCGCTGGCGCCGCCACGAGACCGAGTCGGCGGGAGAGGAGCTGCGTCTGCTCTACGTCGCGCTGACCCGCGCCCAGTCGCAGGTCGTGCTGTGGTGGGCGCCCGCGTATTTCACCAGGAACTCGGCGCTGCACCGGTTGTTGTTCGGGCGACGGCCGGATTCGGCGGAGGTACCCGAGTCCTTCGACGTCCCCGACGACGACACCTGCGCGCATGTACTCATGGGCTGGGGACACCGCGACGGACCCATCCGCGTCGAGGTCGCCGGGCGTGACGGGGACCCCCGGATCGCGCCTCTTCCCGCACGGACGCCTGCGGCGGGGCTGTCGACCTCGCATTTCGACCGAACCGTCGACCAGAGTTGGCGGCGCACATCGTATTCGGCGATCGTGGCGGCAGCAGGGCATGGACATCCCGTGATACTCGAATCCGGTAGCGAGACCGACGAGGACCTCGTCACCGACGAGCCCGTGGGGGAGCCCGACGACGATCTCGTCCCGGCGGAGTCCACGGGCACTCCGTCCCTGATGAACGACATGCCGTTCGGGGCGGCGTTCGGCACGCTGGTGCACGAGGTGCTGGAGTACGTGGACACCTCGGCGCCCGACATCACCGATCACGTTCGTGAACTGTGCGTCGATGCGATCGGAAGCCGGCTCCTCGACGTCGACGTCGAGCGGCTCACCGCCGCGCTGGTCGGGGTGCTGACGACACCGATCGGTTTCGGTGATCTCTGGCAGGTCGGTCCGCGGAACCGTCTTGCGGAACTGGACTTCGAGTTCCCCCTGGCCGAGCAGGAACCGTCGGCCGGCAACCGCCATCGGTGGGTCACCATGGCGTCGGTGGCCGATCTGATGGACCGCCACCTGGGCGCGGACGACCCGTTGGCCGCCTACAGTGGCCGCCTCCGCGACCTACCGGCGCAGCGATTCCGCGGGTATCTGACCGGGAGCATCGACTCGGTGTTGCGGACTCCGGACGGCAGATTCGTCATCGTCGACTACAAGACGAACAGACTCCGTCCCGGCCGGCTCGTCGCCGAGGACTTCGACCGCGCCGCGATGGCGGCCGAGATGATCGCGGCCAACTATCCGCTCCAGGCGCTGCTGTATTCGGTGGCGCTGCATCGCTACCTGCGATGGCGTCTGCCCGGCTACCGGCCCGCCGACCATCTCGGTCCGGTGCAGTATCACTTCGTGCGCGGGATGATCGGGCCGCAGACACCGCACGGATGCGGGGTCTTCGACTGGTCGGTTCCGCCTGCGCTGGTCGAGGAACTGTCCGAGTTGCTGGCGGAGGGACGATCGTGACGGCCGCGGGACAGGGCTCGACGACACCGGTGGCGGCGGTGGCGGCGGAGATGCCGCGCCGCGACGACCACGACGCGCGCGTCGTCGCGGTCGGCGGGGGACTACTGGCAACACTCAACGAGCTCGGCGTGCTCGATGCCGCCGACGTCCACGTCACCGAGCGGTTGGCACGCCTGTCCGGCGAGGTCATCGACGAGACGGCTCGTATCGGAGCGGCGCTCGCCGTCCGTGCGGTCCGATTCGGCTCGACATGCCTGGCCATCTCGCGGGTGGCCGAACTGGTCGGTGAGGATCTCGCCGCGGCGATCCCCGCACCCGACGAGTTACGAAGCGCGTTGGCCGAGAGCGTCCTCGTGCGTGGTGCCACAACCGGGCCGTTGCGCCCGCTGGTTCTCGCCGACTCCGCCGACGGCCCACTTCTCTACCTGCGTAAATACTTCCGACAGGAGGAGTTGATCCGATCGGTGCTCGCCGTTCGCGGGGAGCGGCGACCGGACGTCGATCCGGCGGCCGTGGCCGCCGCGGTCGCCGAGGTGTTCGGCCCACCTGACCCCGCCGAGGTCGACCTGCAGCGGGTCGCCGCGCAGCTGGCGGCGGTCAGCTGGACGTTGGTCGTCGCGGGTGGGCCGGGCACCGGCAAGACGTACACGGTGGCCCGTATCCTGGCCGTGCTCGATCGGTTGGCCGGCGGGAACGCACGGATCGGGCTGTGCGCCCCGACCGGGCGCGCGGCGGCACAGCTGCAGGCGGCGGTGTCGTCGGACCCGGCCGCGCCGTCGTCGGTGCGGGCGGTCACCGTGCACTCGCTGCTCGGGTGGCGGCCGGGGTCGGTGCCGCGGCACAACCGCGGCAACAAGCTGCCCTACGACGTCGTCGTCGTCGACGAGACGTCGATGTTGTCGATGACCGCGATGAGCAAACTCCTCGACGCCGTACGTGCCGACGCTCGTGTGATCCTGGTCGGCGATCCGCATCAGCTGGCCTCGGTCGAGGCCGGAGCGGTGTTGGCCGATCTCGTCGAGCGGGAGGTCGCCGAGCCCCCGACGTCCATCGCCGACGGCGTCATCGAGCCGTCGGTGATGGCGCGGCTCCCGGACCGCGACCGCGTCGACCACGGGGTGGTGACGCTCCGCCGCGGTCACCGCTTCGGAGGTGGGATCGCGATGGTCGCGGAGGCGATCAACGCCGGCGATTCCGATGCCGTCGTCGCGATGGTCACCGATCCGGCGTTCACCGATGTCGTGCTCGAGGCGACCGACGATCTCGACGGCGTCCGCGCCGACGTGGAGGCATGGGGCGTCGCGCTGGACGCCGCCGCGCGTGACGCCGATGCCGCAGCAGCGCTCGATGCGCTCGATCGCCACCGTGTGCTGTGCGCGCATCGCGAGGGCGGCTGGGGTGTGCAGGGCTGGTCGAGACGGGTCGTCGAATGGCTCGCGCAACTGCCCGGTCAGCATCACCTCGATGCCGATTCCACCCTGCTGCACCCCGGGCGCCCGCTCATGGTGACCGCCAACGACCGTCAGAACGCGATCTTCAACGGGGATTCGGGCGTCGTCATCGGCGCCGAGGGGTCGGCCGAGGTCGTCTTCCGCCGCGGTGCGGACGTCCGCCGCGTCCACCCGACCCAGCTCGCCGACGTGGTCTCTCTGTACGCGATGACGATCCACCGCAGTCAGGGCAGCCAGTTCGACGGTGTCACCGTCGTGCTGCCCCCCGAGGGCTCCGAACTGCTCACCCGCGAGCTGGTGTACACGGCCATCACCCGCGCCCGACGCCACGTCCGCATCATCGGCTCGCCCGAGGTCCTCGCGGCCGCTGTCACCCGGCGCGTGCAGCGTGCCAGCGGGCTGCGCTCACCGATCCGGGTCGCCGACACCGACGTCACCCAGCCCGGAGCCGGCGGCCGACCCCACCTCACCTGACGGGGACCGGTTTCTCGCCCATCATGCCCAGCTTCCCGCCGACCGGGTTCGACGCTGCCTCGGTCGGGTCTCAGACGATGTCGACCCCGCCGGGCACCAGGTCCCGGCGGAGGAAATTCTCGGTTCCGAGGAGTCGTCCACGCCGGTCGGGCGGCAGCGACATGAGCGCCTGCATCGTCCGACTGCGCTTGAGTTCGGTGCGGTGCGAGGAGATCCCGGCCGCCTTGTGATCGTGCCATTCCGCGACGTCGAGCGTCAGGTCGATCGCCGACTCCGCCGTGCCGGGCAGGTAGTCGCGCGGTGTGCTGGCGAACAGATCTCCCTGCACGTCCTCGACCATCCACTCCGCGATAGTCACGAAGTACAGCGACCGGGTCTGCCAGGCGTCGCCCTCGGAGCGGTACAGGCGCGGACTGGCGGCCGCATCGGCGGCGGCGGCGGCGAGTCGATGTGCATGGATGTGATCGGGATGGCCGTAGATGCCGATCGGGTCGTAGGTGACGATCGCGTCCGGGCGGAACTCACGGATATGCGACACGACGCGCCGGACCTGGTCGTCGAACGGCACGGTGCAGAACCGCTGCGCGTCCGGGGCGGACTCGGGAACCCGGTCGTCGGCGTACCCGAGCATGATCGGGGGACGGGGGAGCCCCAGGGCGCGGGCAGCATCGACCAGTTCCGCATGTCGGGTGGTGCCCTCCGCCCAGGTGCACATGATCAGGTCGGCGTCGCCGCCGTGTGCGGTGTGACGGGCGATGATCCCGCCCGTCCACAGTGACTCGTCGTCCGGGTGCGCATGCACGAACAGCAGACGGGGAGGGGGCATTCACCTGCCTTCCTGTGGCGGCGTCGGCCGGATGCCGGACGCCCGATGGAACTCGCGACGTACCGGGCAACGGAGCGACCCACTTCAGAGTAGCCAATCCGCCGATCGGTAATATCCGGCTCCGGCAGTGACACGCAGTCGGAGGGTCAGATATGAGTGGTCAGACAGAGGTTCGCGAGTTCCAGGCCGAGACCCGGCAATTGCTGGATCTCATGGTGCACTCGGTGTACTCGAACAAGGACAGTTTCCTACGGGAGCTGATCTCCAACGCATCGGACGCCCTGGACAAGATCCGGCTGGAGTCGCTGCAGGACAAGGACCTGACGGTCGACACCACCGATCTCCACATCGAGCTCGTCGCGGACGCCGATGCGCGGACCCTGACCGTGCGCGACAACGGCATCGGCATGTCGCGCGACGACGTCATCGGATTGATCGGCACGCTGGCCCGCTCGGGCACCGCCGAGCTGCGCCGCACACTCGCCGAGGTCAAGGACTCGGCGGCGTCCGAGGAATTGATCGGGCAGTTCGGCATCGGGTTCTACTCGACGTTCATGGTCGCCGACAAGGTCACCCTGGTGACGCGCCGTGCCGGCGAGCCGACCGGCACGCGTTGGGAGTCGACCGGCGACGGCACGTATACGATCGACGACGTCGACGACGCGCCGCAGGGGACGTCGGTGACCTTGGCCCTCAAGCCCGTCGACACCGACGACCACCTGTACGACTACACCGATCCGACGAAGCTGCGGCAGCTGGTCAAGCGGTACTCCGACTTCATCGCGTGGCCGATCCGGATGGACGTCGAGAAGCCGGTGGCGTCCTCGGGCGAGGATTCCGACGACACCGCCGACGGCGACGAGCCTCGGACCGAGATCGTCAGCGAGGTCATCAACTCGCGGAAGGCGTTGTGGGCCAAGTCCTCCGACGAGGTGACCACCGAGGAGTACCACGAGTTCTACCGCCACATCGGGCACGCGTGGGACGAACCGCTCGAGGTCATCACGGTCAAGGCCGAGGGCACCTTCGAGTACCAGGCGCTGCTCTTCATCCCCACCCAGGCGCCCTTCGACCTCTTCATGCGTGAGCGCGCATCGGGCGTCCAGCTCTACGTGAAGCGCGTCTTCATCATGGACGACTGCGAAGAACTGATCCCGGAGTACCTGCGCTTCGTCAAGGGGGTCGTCGACGCCGCCGACCTGTCGCTGAACGTCTCGCGCGAGATCCTGCAGCAGGACCGGCAGATCCGCGCCATCCGGCGTCGCCTCACCAAGCGGATCATCTCCACCGTCTCGGAGATGCGTGGTGCGCGCCCCGACGACTACGCGACGTTCTGGGAGAACTTCGGCCGCGTGTGGAAGGAGGGGCTGGTCAACGACCTCGACAACCGCGACGCGCTGTTGAAGGCGTCGTCGTTCGCGTCGACCGAATCCGAGGACGGCCTGACCACCCTCGCCGACTACATCGGACGTATGCGCAGCGGGCAGGACACGATCTACTACATGACCGGTGAGTCCCGGCAGCAGATCGAGAACTCCCCGCATATCGAGGCGTTCCGCGCCAAGAACATCGAGGTCCTGTTGCTCACCGATCCCGTCGACGAGATGTGGGTCGGCAGCGGGGTCGAGTTCGACGGCCGGTCGTTCACCTCGATCGCCAAGGGGGCAGTCGACCTCGACGACCTCGAATCGGATGATTCCGGCGACGGCGACAGGGCCAAGGCGGACAAGGAGAAGCGTTCCGACGAGTTCTCCGGGCTGCTCGGCTGGCTGGCCGAGACCCTGACCGACGACGTCAACGAGGCGCGGCTGTCGTCGCGTCTGACGGAATCGGCAGCCTGCCTCGTCGGGGACACCTTCTCGATGTCGCCGCAGCTGGAGAAGCTTTACCGCGCGTCGGGTCAGGAGCTCCCGAAGACCAAACGGGCCCTGGAGCTCAACGCCGATCATCCGCTTGTCGCCGGCCTCAACGCTGCCTACGGCGCCTCCGACGACCACGCGGCCCTCGTCCCGACGGCCAAGCTCCTGTATGGCATGGCCGTGATCGCCGAGGGTGGCGAGCTCGGTGACCCGGCTGAGTTCGCGCGACTTCTCGCCGGCACCCTGACCGAGTCGTTGTCGGCGCAGGACTGAGTTCTCACCTGACGTCGGTGCCGGTCAGGCGCGATGGACCTCGGCCGCCAGCGGATGGTCCCGGGGAACGTCGAGTAGCAGGCCCACGCCGTCGAGTGACCCGCCGAACGGCTCACCGACGGTGACCCCGGGATGCGTGTGGGTGACCAGTTCGACGAAGCGGTCGCGGATCTGATCGTTGTGCGTGAGCACGTTGCCCATCCAGCTGACGCGTGCGCCGGAACCGGCATCGTGGCCGCTGCGGACCAGCGCGGCGTGTACGGAGTCCGCCAGTTCGGCGGCGGCCGCGGCGTTGATGGCCGAGGCGACGGCGTCGCCCGCCCGGGCGAGATCGGCGACGGCGCGGGCGAACCCGGCTGTCCGGGAGACCCGATCGGGGTCTGTCTGCAACACCATGTAGAGTTCGGGGAGAGCGCCGAACTCGTCGACGGCGGACTCCTCGAGTCCGGTGGCCGGGCCGCGTCCGTCGTAGGCGCAAAGCGGCGTCGAGACCCGCGCGGCCGATCCAGTAGGCGCTGCCCGCGTCGCCGACGAGATGTCCCCAGCCGTCCACCCGGGCGGTCCCCGAGCGTCCGACCCCGAGGGTCACCACGCCGGTACCGACGGCGACGACGGCACCGAACTCGAAACGGTTGGCTGCCAGGTAAGCCGAGATCGAGTCATGGGCCAACGCCACCGACCGGATGCCGAGTGCGCCGACCGCGTCCCGCAGATCGGCGGGCCGGGTGGCCTCCGGGGTGAGACCGGAGACGCCTGCGGCCAGCTCGCGGGCCGACAGGCCCGCTCCGGTGATGAGTTCGCTTGCCGCCGTGGCGATCTGCGGGACCACCGGCCGGTCGGTGTGGATGGGGGCGCTCTCGTGGTCACCCTGGGTGCCGGCGTCGGTCCCGCCGACGATCCGCAGACGGGTACCCGTCTGCCCTCCGTCGACCAGGACGCGACCGCCGATACCCATGTGTCCTCCCGTGTCCCCGCCGCCGCGAGTCCAGGCGCCGCCGCTGATTGCGAGTCAAGCGGCCGCATCGGCGATCGTCAAGGCCACGAGCTCGCTGTCGTTGGCGCGATGGATCGGATGCAGGCGGACCCCGTGTCGTCGTGCGTCACGGGTCAGCATCTGCGCCCAGGTCATGTCGTCGGCGGTGACGCCGTCCCGTCCCGGGCGGGTCAGGAGCATGGCGACCGAGAGTTCACGGATCTCACCGAGGGTCCGCCCGAGATTGCTCATGAGCAGATCGGAGAGTACGTCGTCGGGCAGGGCGGGCAGCTCGACCTGATGCAGGGGAGGCCCGAAGCGGTTGTCGGTGTCGATGACGCTGAACCAGAGCAGGGACTCGGAGAATCCGAGCGGTCCCATCAGCGCTCGCCAGCGCTGACGGAGTTCGTCGGCGCCGGCGAACGGCTCCAGGGCGGTGTCGATGTGGGGGATGGCGGTGTCGTGGATGGTCATGGCTTGATCTTCGACGGTGATCGCGCCGAGGTGACCACGTCGTCCACAGCCTCGCGGACCTGTGGATAGAGTCGAGCCGCCGTCCGCGAAACGTGCTACGTGCGCCGCGATGTCACACTGGGGGCATGGGTGCCCTCACACCGTTGGCAGTGAAGATCGGATCGATCAGTTGGATGCCGCGGCTTCTCCCGCAGATCGTGATCGTCGACAACGCGATGCACAAACTGACCGGAGGCCGCTACGGATTGCTCGACATCGGCGGTCTGCCGAACATCGAGCTGAGCGTGAAGGGGCGCAAGAGCGGCGTCGTCCGGTCGACCCGACTTCTGGCGGTGCCGACCGACGGCGGCGCGTGGCTGATCGCCGGCTCCTACTTCGGCAGTCGCGACATGCCGCAATGGGTCTTCAACATCCGGGCGGCCGACACCGTCGGCGTCGGGCACCGCGGCACGACGACGACCATGACCTGGCGCGAACTGGACGGGGCCGAACGCGAGACCGCATGGGCGACGATGGTCGACGTGTGGCCCAACTTCGACCTGTACGTGCGGCGCACCCCGCGGCGGATACCGGTCTTCCTGCTGGAACCTGCGTCCCGACCCTGAACGTGCTCAGGCGCCCCGGAACTCGGGAGGCCGCTTCTGGAAGACCGCGGTGACCGCTTCGGTGAGGTCGTCGCTGGGCAGGAACGCCGAGTTCCAGGCCGCCACGTAACGCAGGCTGTCCTCGACCGCAGCGCGCCGGCTGTGATCGAGGACCGCCTTGACGCCGTGCACGACGAGTGGCGGGTTCGCAGCGATCTCTGCGGCCGTGGCACGCGCCGCTGCCAGCACCGCCTCCCGATCGTCGAAGACATCGTTGACCAGACCGATGTGGGCTGCCCGCTCGGCGTCGACGTCCTTGCCGGTCAGGGCGAGCTCACGCAGATGACCGTCACCGATGATCGCGGGCAGGCGGGCGAAGCTGCCCACGTCGGCGACCATGGCGACCCGCACCTCGCGGACGCTGAACTTGGCGTCGCTGCTCGCATAGCGGATGTCGGCGGCGCTGATCAGGTCCACGCCACCGCCGATGCACCAGCCGGATACGGCGGCGATGACGGGCTTGCGGCAGTCGGCAACCGCCGAGATCGCGGCCTGGAGACGACGGATGCTGTCGTGGAACTCCGTCCGTGCTCGTGCCTTCGCGCCGTCCGCGAGCACCGGTGCCAGGTCGCCACCCATGGCGGCCAGATCCAGGCCGTAGGAGAAATGCGATCCCGCGCCGGTCAGCACGATGGCGCGGACGTCGTCGTCGCGATCGAGTTGCGCGCAGATCTCCGGCAGCTCGCGCCAGAAGTCGGGCCCCATGGCGTTGCCCTTGCCCGGGCCGGTGAGGGTCACCTCGGCGATGAAATCGGCGATGGAGACCTCGAACGCATTCCACTGTTGATCGCTCATGACGGTGAGGTTACCGGTCAGTAGACGAGGTCAGACCGTGAGGCGGCACGCTTGGCCGACATCGAGGACTCGCAGCGCACGTCCCTGACCGAGCCACAGAGCACAGGAGAGCGCCAGATCGACGATCAGCTCGTCGGAGAGTGCGGGGTGACAGCGCTCCCAGAACTCCTCGTCCTCGCGTAGTCCGACGTGGTCGGTCGCGAAACGGTGCGCGAACTCGGCGGCGACCCGTTCGGCCGGAGTGTAGCCCGCCCAGGTCGCCCAGTCGTCCACGTGGAGGTAGAACTCCTCGTCGAGACCGCTCGCTTCCGCGCGGGTGTTGCGGCACACCGCGCACTCGTTGTGACCGGCGATCACCATGCGTGCGAGCTCCCGGGTACGCGCGTCGAGCCGGCCCCGGTTGTACACCGCGTCGGCGTAGGAGCCGAGGGCTCCGCCGAGCGTGGGGGACAGGCCGAGCCAGCCCACGATGTCGTCATCCGCGAAACCACCGATACGGGCCATACGTCACCGTAGCAAGAACGAGAACGTGTTCTCGTTTGTTTGCCGGCCGGTACAGATGGGACGGCGACAGGGGACACCGGGCGGGTGCGATACGTTTGCTCGGGTAGAGCCGTCCGCCCGCCGGTGAGCCGACGATACGAGGTGCGCATGAGTGGATACTTCACCGACGACGACATCCCTGCAGAGGAGTTGACGCGTCGGATCGACTGCGCGCGCGAACTGGCCGACAGCGTCCGCGATCTGGTGGCGGCGACGGTGGTCACCGACGTGTCCGATGACGAACAGATCGAGGCGCAGCGCCACATCGACGCCGCTGCGGCCCTGCTGGGTCGTCGGCGGATCGACACCTCTTTCGGCATCAGGTTCAACTCGGATGGACGACAACGTAACTGGGGAAACGCGGTCGAGGGGATCCGGAACCCGATCGCGCCGCCGGTCGACTTCCGGGCCGAGTCGGACCATGTGTGGGCCGAGTTCACGCTGGGTCCGCAGTACGAGGGGCCGCCGGGACTGGTCCATGGCGGCGTCATCGCGATGATCCTCGATCAGGTGCTGGGCAACGCCGCGGTCCACGCCGGGGCGCCCGGGATGACGGGGACGCTCTCCATCCGGTATCGGCAGGGGACCAAGCTCGGCCCGATCCGCGTCGAGGGGCGACTCGATCGCACCGAGGGGCACAAGTCGTTCGCGTCGGGGACCATCGCGACACCCGACGGCGTCTGTGCGGAGGCCGAGGGCATCTTCATCCTGCCGCGGTGGGCTCGCGGGCTCGACACCGATCGCCGGTTCGGCATCGGCGACGCCTGAGGTCCGCCTGGTGGCCGAGGCTGATCACGTGTCGACCACGATCTCCTGCAGTGGAATCCCAGGTCTCGGCGAGTCGATGTAGAACGGGCCGCCGGGGCGTAGTGCCGCACGTACCCGGTGGAGGGCCGCGTCCAGCAGGTCGGGATGTCGACCGTCGAACGCTCCGACGCGGATCGCGACGGCCAGGTCGAACGGCGGCGTGTCGTCGGGTAGCACGAGATCCTCGACCGGAGTGCACACGAACCGGAGCAGACCCGCTCGGATGAGTCCACCGGAGCTCGCGATCGCTGTGCCTACCGCTCGTTCGGATCTGTCGACGCCGAGTACGTGACCGTCCGGTCCGACGAGCTGCGCCACCGCGCGGGCGGCCGCGCCTGACCCACAACCGATCTCGAGAACGCGGAGACCGGGCCGCAGCGGCAGGGCGCCGACGGCCGCCGCCAGGCGCGGCGACAGCCGACTCACCGCCTCGACCGCATCAGAATCCCCCGGACCGGCGGCGGTGCCACATGATCGGGTCGGGGTCGCCGGCGTCGGTGATCATCCCTGTCTGGGCCAGCATCCAGCGGGCGATCTGCCTGCGATGAGCCGAGAAGGTCAGTACGTGTGCCCAGATCTGCGACAGCACAAACGATTCGGGTGGATCACAGATCGCGTCGACGATGCGGTCGGACCACGCTCCGCGACGGTCGATGTCGCGGGTGAGGGCCAACCATCGGGGAGCGGTGTCGGCGTGCCGCTCGATCAGACCCGCGATGTCCCCGGTGACGGTGAGATCGGGATCGTCGTCGCCGGCGATACTCGCCAACCACGGCACCTTGTCGAGTACCAGATGCGTGTACACCTGCGCCAGTGTCTCCTCGGCGCCGTTCCACGCGAGCGGGCTGTGCCCGCGCATGCGTACCGCGTGGAGTTCCTCGGCGCCGATCCCCTTGGCGGCCTCCAGCAAGGCGGACACGTCCTCGAGGTCGTGGCGCACCATGAGCGACACGATGTCGCCGGTGGACTCCTCCGAACTCTCGGTAGCGCCGCCGGAGTCGACGTAGAGGACTGTCGGAGAGTGGAAGTGGATTCCGTTCGGGGCCGGTAACCAATGTCCGCGATCCGACCGCGCCCCCAGCCGACTCGGCGGGTGTCCGAACGCCCGTGTGAACGCACGGGCGAATCCCTCCACCGATTCGTAGCCGGATCCGAACGCGGTGTCGGTCACCGACTCTCCGCGTTGGAGCATCCAGGCCGCCCGCTCGAGGAGCACACGCCGCCGAAGTGCGACCGGTGCCTCCCCGAGATGCCGGGAGAACTGCCGGCTGAAGTGGAACGGCGATGCGTGCGCACCCGACGCCATGTCGTCGAGGGTGCGGTGGTCGTCGTCGAGTACCGCGTCGAGGAGTTCGCGGATCCGGTCGCGTCCGGCTTCGGTCATGCTCCGAGTATCCGCCGACCGGCGGGCCGTGCGCCTGACCGTTCTTGCTCTGTCGACCCGGCGGCGGGGGAGGCTCGTCCGTGGATCAGGTGTACAGATCTGAAGAAATGTCTACTCGATCGTTGACGCCCGAGTCTCCAAGGATTCCGTGACCTACGACACAATCACCGCAACGGTCTGTGGTTCGCCGGCAGCGGCACGCCCCCGGCGGTGCGCACGATCGGCATCCGTGACGGAGTGGTCGCCATCGTCACGGCCGAACCCCTCGACGACACCGGCTGCCTGGACGTCGTCGAAGCGGACGGACAGTGGGTGATGCCCGCCGTGGTCGATATCCACACCCACTACGACGTCGAGGACCTCGCGCAGCCGGAACTCTCGGAGTCGCTTCGTCATGGCATCACCACCGTGGTGGTCGGGTCGTGCTCGTTGTCGACGATCGACGTCGACGGCCGCGAAGCCGGCGACCTGTTCGGCCGCGTCGAGGCCATTCCGCGGCGTCACGTGATCGACGCCGTCGATCAGCACAAGACCTGGTCGTCGGCGCGTGACTATGTCGACGCCCTGGAGGATCGCGCGCTCGGCCCCAACGTCGCGGCGTTCATCGGCCACTCGGACATGCGAACGGCCGCAATGGGTCTGGACCGCGCCACGCGAAAGGATGTGCGCCCCACCGCCTCGGAGCAGGCGCAGATGGAACGATGGCTCGGCATGGCCCTGCAGGCAGGGTTCGTCGGGATGTCATCCCAAGAGTTGCTGTTCGACAAGCTCGACGGTGATACGTGCCGCTCGCGCACACTGCCGTCCACGTATGCGAGGCCGCGGGAACTACGTCGGCTGAAATCGCTGCTTCGCCGATCGGGCCGGATACTGCAGGCGGGACCCGACATCACCAACCCGCTCAATGTCGGATCGCAGGTCTTCACATCGCTCGGCATCGGTCGTCCGCACCTCAAGACCAGCCTGCTGTCGGCGGACGACATCAAGGCGAAGCCGTATGCGATCCGGCTGATGGGGCCGCTCGCCGGTCTGGTCAACCGGTTCGGCGGGGATTTCCGGTGGCAGCATCTGCCCGTGCCGTTCGAGGTCTACCCCGACGGCATCGACCTCGTGATCTTCGAAGAGTTCGGTTCCGGTGCCGCCGCCCTGCACCTGAGAGAACAGGTCGACCGGGACGAGCTCCTCCGCGACGTCGGATACCGCAGGCGGTTCCGCAAGGACTACGAATCGAAGTTCGTTGTGCGCGTGTGGCATCGGGACTTCTTCGATGCGGAGCTCGTCGAGCGTCCGGACACCTCGGTGATCGGTCGGTCATTCGGACAGGTCGGGATCGACCGCGGCGGAGTGCATCCGGTGGATGCGTTCCCGGACCTCGTGCTCGAACACGGCACCGCCCTGCGCTGGCGGACGACGATCTCGAACCACCGCCCCGAGGTCCTCGAGCAGATGGCCGCCGAGCCCGGCATCCAGTTCGGCTTCTCCGACGCCGGCGCACATCTGCGCAACATGGCCTTCTACAACTTCGGCCTGCGACTGCTGCGGCACGTGTACTCCGCTGAGCGGGCGGGTGAACCGTTCATGGAGGTCGCCACCGCGGTGCACTGACTGCCCGGGGAACTGGCGGACTGGTACGGGATCGATGCCGGACATCTGCGCCCGGGGGGATCGGGCCGATCTGATGATCGTGGATCCGGAGCGTCTCGACACGTCACTGGAGGCATACCCCGAGGCAGAGGTCCCGGCCTACGGCGGCATGTCACGCATGGTCAATCGAAACGACGACACCGTGACCGCCGTGTACGTGTCGGGTCGCAAGGCCGTCGACCACGGCGTCCCGACCGACATCGTCGGATCCTCGCGCACCGGACAGTTTCTCCGGGCCGGGTCGCCGGGGCACCCCGGTCGCCGACAACGGCGTCCGCCGTGATGCCACCTCGACTCTCGCCGACGCCCGATGACCGAATACGGCGGCCACGATCCCTGGTCTGTGGGCAGCACTGTCGCGGCGCGACTGGGATGCGGTGGCGCCGTTCCTTGCCGACGATGGCAGCTACCCCGACGTGCCGTACGGGCCGACATTGGCCGCGCGGGGACCGGCCGACATCATCGCACGCATCAAGATCGGCTTCGAACCGCTGTCGGACCACCGCAATCATGACGGCCTGCTCGTCGTCGACGGTGACGACGTGATCTATGAGCACTCCGAGAGGTGGGAGTGGCCGACAGGTGAGGTGGCCGTGCTGCCCTTCGTCACCGTGCATCATGTGCGGGACGGCGCGATCACGTGGTGGAAGGACTACTGGGATTCGGCGACCCTCGTCAGGCGACCCTCGTCAACAGTGCGCCTGCGTCCTCCGATGGCCGACCTCGCGGCGGCAGACACCATTTGGGTGTTCGACGCCACCGGTCACGTGTGACGGCCGCTGCGACACCCGGCGTGGCGAGCGCCGTCCGCTCAGTCGCGGGTGAGTCGGGGTAGCAGGGCCTCGGTCTTGGCGTCGGTCCAGTTCGGTGGCTGCAGCATCGCCGCCCATGCATAGGGGATCGCCGACAGATAGTCGTGGCCGTGCCCGTCCGGCACATTGACCGCGACCGCCATGTCCGCCGAGACCTGAAGGAAGGTGACAAAGGGAATCCACCGGGTGGAGGACAACACATCCCGGCCACGCGGTTCGCGCAACCAGTCCGGCTCGTTGAGGATGAGCCGAGGACTCCACCAGGTGATCGGGTCGCTGGCGTGCTGCAGATAGACCACCCGAGACGACTTCCACGGGGTGTCCGGGTGATCGAGGTCGCTCTCATCGGCGATGAACCTGACCTGAGATCCGTCGTCATAGACCGGAAGGACCTGCGGCGAACCCGCATCACGGTTGCGCGTGGTGTCGTCCCAGAGCGTGTTGTTGAACGTCGGTCCACTGAACAGTGCGCCGTCGGTTCGTGCCGCCAGCGCCGGGATCGTGCCGAAGGCCGCCTCGCCGGCGAAGGATCCGAGACTCTCGCCGAAGACGACGAGTTTCGGACGTTCCGCCTCGGGGACCGTCTGGACCCGTTCGGACACGGCTTCGAACAGCGCACGGCCGGCTTGCCGTGCGCGCTCCTTGTCGACCAGGAACGAGAGCCAGCTCGGCAGGTAGGAGTACTGCATGCTGACGGTCGCGATGTCGCCGTTGTACATGTATTCCAGCGAGTCGACGGTCGCCTTGTTGACCCACCCGCTGCCCGTGGTGGAACCCACGACGACGATCGCTCGCTGCAGGCCACCGGTCCGGACCAACTCGTCGGCCGCGAGTTCCGCGGTCTCTCGGATGGAGTCGGCGGATTCGAGTCCCGCGTACACGCGGATCGGTTCGGTCGCCGGCGCGCCGTTGAACTGGGTCAGAGCGCCGACATCCGGTCCGCGCGAGATGAACACCCGACCCTCGCGGCCGAGTGAATCCCAGGTCACGAGAGACCCCGGACCACCCGATCGCAGGCCGGAGACGGGTGGAGACGTCTCGGCGCGAGTCTCGTCGTTCGCGGCGGCGAAGCTCGAGTTCAGCCACTGCATGGAGTACTTCGCGACGACACCGTTGAGGACGAAGACCGTCAGCGCCACCACGAGGCCGGCGCCGATCACCGCGGAGATCCGCGGCGGGGTGACCCGATTGAGTTGTCGCACCGACCAGCGGACCGCGTACGCGAACGCCTGTCCGAGACTCATCAGCAGCACGAACACGATCAGCGCCAACAGGGCGACGAGGGGATATGCTGACCAGCCGAGCTGGTCCACACCCATGAGGCCGCGGATGTCGTTCTGCCACTGCGCGAACCAGAACAACATGGCGGCGGTACCGACTGCCGCGGCGAGCCCGAGCAGGATCCAGGCCCGGCGCCCGGCGGGGCGCCACGGCTCGTCGCGCGAGATCATGAACCGTGCCAGCCAGGTACCGAACACACCGAGGCAGTAGCCGACGGCCGCGGACGCGCCGCTGACGACGCCCTGGAAGAACGCTCCGCGGGGCAGGAGCGACGGGGTCAACGAGAACCACAGGAACACCACGGCGACGACGAGTCCCGCATAGGCGTACCGGCGACGGTGCCGGCGCCACCAGCCGGACAGGCGCCCCGCGTCGGTGTCGCCGTCGTCGCCCGCGACAACGGGATCGGCGGCAGGGGTCGAGATCTCGTCGTCGGTCGTCACCGGGCGCTCCTCTGTGCGGTGGGCGCAGTAACAGTAGCAGCGCCCACCGCCGACCGACGGGGCTCAGCTCACCGCAGCCGCTCACCCGTCGTCGGATCGAACAAGTGGACCGCCCGATCCGACTGGTGGAGCCGGACGCTGTCACCGAGCTTGGCGGGCGCGCGGTGGGGGGTGCGTGCGACCAGCGTGACCGGATCGCCGTCGAGAGTCTTGATCGACGGATCGTTCACGCGGGCGTACAGGTAGCTCTCGGCACCCAGCTCCTCCAGGAGTTCGACGTCGCCGTCGACGCCCGCGTCACCACCGATCGCGAGGTGCTCGGGACGGATGCCGACGATCACCGTCGACAACCCGGATCGCCGCAGCAATGCCTGCGATTCGTCGTCGAGGTCGACCGTGGACCCGGCGATCGTGATGGCGCCGTCGGCGACCGGAGCGGTGAACAGATTCATCGCGGGCGAGCCGATGAAGCCGGCGACGAACGCGTTGGTCGGTCGGTCGTACAGATCCGCAGGCGTCGAGAACTGCTGTAGGACCCCGTTACGCAACACGGCGACGCGGTCTCCCATGGTCATGGCCTCGACCTGGTCGTGGGTGACGTAGACGGTGGTGGTGCCGAGTCGGCGTTGCAGGGCGGCGATCTGGGAGCGGGTCTGCACGCGTAGTTTGGCGTCGAGATTCGACAGTGGCTCGTCCATGCAGAACACCTGGGGCTCACGGACGATGGCACGTCCCATCGCCACGCGTTGGCGTTGTCCGCCGGAGAGTTTGGCGGGCTTGCGGTCGAGGTAGTCGGTCAGGTCGAGAAGGCGCGCGGCTTCGGCGACCTTCTGTTTGCGTTCGTCGGCGCCGATGCCACGCATCTTGAGGGCGAATCCCATGTTCTCCCCGACGGTCTTGTTGGGGTAGAGGGCGTAGTTCTGGAAGACCATCGCGATGTCGCGGTCCTTGGGGGCCACGCCGACCATGTTCTGTCCGCCGATACGGATGGCGCCGGAGTCGATCTCCTCGAGGCCGGCGAGCATGCGCAGGGCGGTCGACTTGCCCGAACCGGACGGGCCGACGAGGACGATGAACTCGCCGTCGGTGATGTCGAGGTTGAGGCGGTCGACGGCGAGTTTGTCGGCGCCGGGGTAGACGCAGCACGCGTCGTCGTAGGTGATGGAAGCCATGGTGGTTGCTCCTGATTCGAGGAAGTGGTGGGGGGAAGGCGGGCCGGCTGCGGCTACTTGATCGCACCAAACGAGAGGCCGCGGACGAGTTTGTTCTGCGCGATCCAGCCGCAGATGACGACCGGTAGCGCGGCCAGGACCGAGGCGGCCGACAGTTGCGCCCAATACAGGCCCTGCCCCGACATGAAGCCGGTGAGGAACACCGGCATGGTCTGGGCGTTGACGGCGGTCATGTTGACGGCGAAGAAGAACTCGTTCCACGAGAAGATCACGCAGATCAGTGCGGTCGCGGCGATGCCGGGGGAGATCAACGGCAGGATGACCTCGCGGACCGAGGTCCACAGGCTTGCTCCGTCGATGCTGGCCGCCTCCAACAGTTCTCCGGGGACCTCGAGGAAGAACGAGCGCATCATCCAGACGGCGATCGGCAGGTTCATCGCGGTGTAGAGGATGACCAGGGTCCAGATGTTGTCGAGCATGCCGATGCGGCCGACGATGACGTACAGCGGGATGATCGCGGCCACGATCGGCAACATCTTGGTGCTGATGAAGAAGAACAGTGCGTCCTGGGTCTTGCGGACCGGACGCAGCGACAGTGCGAACGCCGCCGGAACGCCTAGTGCCAGCACCAAGATCGTCGAGACGATGGTCGCGAACAGCGAGTTGAGCAGGGGTGTGGCGATGCCGGCGTCGAAGACCTCTGTGAACTGGTCCAGGGTGGGGGTGAAGATGAACGTCGGCGGGTTCGTCGCCGCGTCGCTCTCCTGTTTGAACGCGGTGAGCACCATCCACAACACCGGGAAGAAGAAGCCCAGGGCCAGGATCCAGGTGAATGCGGTCAGCAGCGATGCGCGCGGGTTGCGCCGCCGGGTGATCTCGACTCCGTCGATGGTCGTCGACGACGACGTGCGGGTCGGGCTGGTGGTGGTCATCAGGCCGCCTCCTCGTTTCCGGTGAAGCTCTTGAAGATCAGGCGCAGAGCCAGTGACGCCACGACGATCGTGCCGATCACGGTGACAACGCCCATGGCTGCGGCCTGCCCGATGTCGAATCCGAGGAAGGCGCGCTGATAGATGTAGAACGGCAGGTTCGCCGAGGACACCCCGGGACCGCCCGAGGTCATCATGTAGACCGCGTCGAACGTGTTGACCAGGTAGATCGCACCCAGCACCGCGCCGAGTTCGATGAACCGGCGAAGATGCGGCAGGGTCAGTTCGCGGAACAACCGGAAGCTGGTGGCGCCGTCCACGCGGGCGGCCTCCTGGATGTCCTGCGGCATCGACTGCAGCCCGGCCAGGATGAGCAGCATCATGAACGGTGTCCACTGCCACACCAGTTCTGCGATGACACTCATCAGCGGGTACTGACTGAGCCAGTCGGTGTGGACGCCGAAGGGACTGAGTAGCCAGTTCACCAGTCCGTTGGTCGGCGACAGCAGGCTCGTCTTCCACAGCAGCGCCGCGGCGACCGGGGTCACCAGGAACGGGGTGATGAGCAGTGTGCGGACTATCCCGCGCCCCAGGAACTTACGGTCGAGTAGGAGGGCGAAGACCAGGCCGAGTACCACCGACGCGATGACCGTGCCGACGATCAGCAGGATCGTGTTGAGCGTCACCCGCCAGAACTGGGCATCGGTGAACACCGCGACGTAGTTGTCGATCCCGACGAACGCACGCGAACCCGGCCGGACGAGGTTCCAGGACTGGGTGGAGTAGAACAGGGTGAACAGGAACGGGATCTGTGTCACCACGATCATGAAGATCAGGGCGGGCAGAAGCGGTCCGCGGCGTCGCCAGCCCTCGGCCCGTGAGATGTGATCTCGTTGTGAGCTCAGCGGTGCCTCGGATCGCGGTTGTGGATCGGCCCCTGGTTGGGCGAGTGCGGTGGCCACGTCTCACCTCTCCTTCTGGTAGGTCTTGCCGACCTGCTCGGCGTACTTCTGTGACTGTGCCAGCGCGTCCTCGACACTGATCTGACCGGCGATCGCGGCCGAGATCTGCTGGCTGACACGCGTTCCCAGATCCTGGAACTCCGGGATCGCGAGGAACTGGATGCCCGTGTAGGGCACCGGCTGCAGCGTCGGCTTCAACTGATTCGCGGTGGTCATCGCGGACAGTGTCGCGTCGGCGAACGGCTTGGAGATCGCCTGGTAGGCGGGCAGCTGATAGGTGGACATCCGGCTGCCGGGTGGGATGTGCGTGGCGCCCAACGTGTCCGACACGTGCTTGATGTAGTCGCGGTTGGTCATCCAGTCGATGAACTTCCACGCGTCGTCACGCTTCGTGCTGCTGGTGGGGATGCCGAGCGACCAGGTGTAGAGCCATCCGTTGTCGGACTTGGCCATGCTCGGCGCCGGCAGATAGCCGACATCGCCGGCGATGGTGGACGTGTCGGGGCTCTCGAGCACCGACACCGCCGACGTCGCGTCGTACCACATGGCGGTCTGCCCCTGCGACAACAGGTTTCCGCATTCCTGGAAGCCGGATGAGGCGGCGCCGGGTTCGCCGTACTTGCGGACGGTGTCGACATAGAACTTCACCGCCGACTCGACCTCGGGACTGGTGAGCTGGGCGTTCCAGTCCTCGTCGTACCAACGTCCACCGAATGCGTTGATGACGGTGTCCAGCGGCGCCAGCAACTCGCCCCACCCGGGTTTGCCGCGCAGACAGATGCCGGAGACGTTGCCCCGGGTGAGGGCGGCCGCGGCGTCACGCACCTGCGGCCAGGTCGGGTTCGCCGGCAGGGAGACCCCTGCGTCGGCGAACATCTTCTTGTTGTACATCAGGAACGAGGACTCGCCGTAGAACGGGGCCGAGTACATCGAACCCTCGTACGAGAGTGCGCTCTTGAGCGTCGGGATGAAGTCGTCGGAGTCGTAGGACGGGTCGGCATCCATGTACGGGGAGAGGTTGACCAGCCAACCGTTCTCCGCCCACATCGGCGTCTCGTAGTTGCTGATCATCACCACGTCGAACTCGCCGCCTCCGGTGGAGACCGATGCGGTGATCTTGGCGCGGGCCTCGTTCTCCGACAACGTGACGAACTTGAGCTTGATACCGGGGTTCTGCTGCTCGAACTGAGTCGACAGCTGTACGGCATCCTGCATCTGCGAGTTCGACACCATCGCGACGGTCACGGAATCACCGCCCCCGTCCGTGAACGAGCCGGCGCCGGAACATCCGGTGGCGACGAGTGCGAGTGCGGCGGCCATCGACACGGTGTAGGCACGGGCCCGGCGTGAGGCCCGCCCGATCCGCCGCGCGACCTTGGGTCCGTCGGCCATCAGTGATCACCTTTCTGTTCGGCGACAAGCCATTCGGCGGTGGGAAGGTCGGTCACGAGGATCGTCGCGTACCCGCCGCGAAGGGCGCCGAGGATGGAGTCGCGGCGGTGTTCTCCACCGGACACGAGGATGGATGTCGGGCAGGCTCGCACCGAGTCCAGCGGCACGGACACCGTCCGGTCCACCAGGGTGGAATCCACGGCGACGCCGTGGGCGTCATAGAAGCGGCCGCCGATCTCGCCGACCGCGGCGAGCGCATCGAGTTCGTCGAGCACGATCGCGTCGATGAACGCGCCTTCGAACAAGGTCGTCGACGTCGACACCGAACCGACCCCGAAGAGCATCACGTTGGCCGATCGTGCCGCCGACAACGACTGCGAGAGAATCGAATCACGCTGCAGCGCGGCGACGGTGTCGGAATCTGCATAGAGCGGGGCGACCAGGCGCATCGGCTGCGCGTGCAGTCTGTCGGAGAGTCGGGCCAGGGCATGGTCGACGCCGGTGTGGTATTCGACCGAGGTCATCGAGCCGTCCATCTGGACGACCTGTCGGCAGGATGAGTTCGCCGACATCGCGTCGGCGACCGCGACCTGTTCGGGGCCCCAGGTGAAACCGAGTACGTCGGTCGGTTGGATGCGACGGGTCAGGACCGAGGCTCCGGCACGGCCGAGTGCGGCGTTTCCGGAGGCGGTGCCGTCGGCGATCTCGTCGATGACGAGTACCTCGTCGAGTCCGAAGACCTCCTCGACCCGACGTTCGACATCGGTGTGGATCGACCGGCCGAGGTGGGCGGGCGCGGTGACGGTCACCTGGACCAGCCCTTGGGCGCGGGCCCGGGCGACAAGCCGACCGGCGGTGGGGCGCGAGACGCCCAGACGGGAGGCGATCTCCGCCTGAGTCAGCCCTTCCAGGTGATACATCGTCGCCGCGCGGACCAGTAGTCGCAGATCGTGACCGCTGTCCGGGGTCGTCTTGGTGGGAGTGGTCATCCATCCGCCTCACGGTGCGCGTGAGCATTTGCTCACTGGCCGGAATATTGCTCAATACGCTAACATTGCAAATGTGATGCACGCAACAGTCAATTCGCGGAGTGACCCGACGATCACCACGATGCGGGCGAGTGTCCTCTATCCCGACGGCCGGCTGACGGTCGAAGAGCGGCCGATCCCGGTGGCCGGTCCGGGCGAGGTCCTCATCCGGGTGAGCGCCGTGGGTGTCTGCGGGTCGGACGCGCACTATGTCCGCCACGGCCGCATCGGTGACCACGTCGTGACGGGACCGCTGATCCTCGGGCACGAGGCGGCCGGCGAGATCGTCGGCGTCGGTGCCGGGGTGCCGGCCGAGCGGGTCGGTGAACGCGTCTCGATCGAACCGCAGACACCCGATCCGTCGAGCGACGAATCCCTGCGCGGGGACTACAACTTGTGTCCCCACATGCGGTTCTACGCAACACCCCCGGTCGACGGCGCGCTGTGCGAGTTCGTCATCATCGGTGCCGGTTTCGCCCATCCGGTGCCAGACGGGGTGAGCGATGACGCCGCTGCGCTGTGCGAGCCGCTGTCGGTCGGCATCGCCGCCGTACGCAAGGCCGACCTGGGGATGGGTGACTCCGTGCTCATCTCCGGCGCAGGCCCGATCGGCCTGATGTGTGCGCAGGTGGCGCGTGCCTCCGGCGCAACCCGGATCGTCGTCAGCGAACCGGACGAACTGCGCCGCGACATCGCGACACGGTTCGGCGCCACCCGGGTCGTCGCACCGGGGACCGCCGTCGACCAGGTCGACGCGTTCATCGACGCGAGCGGTGTCGAGGCCGCGGTCGTCGCGGGTCTCGGTGCCGTGCGTCCGGCGGGTCGTGTCGTCCTGGTCGGAATGGGCGCGGATGCCATGACCTTGCCGGTCACCGTCATCCAGAACCGCGAGATCGTGCTGACCGGTGTGTTCCGCTACGCGAACACCTGGGCGACTGCGCTGTCCCTCATCGTGTCGGGGCGAGTGGACCTCGACGGTATGGTCACCGGACGCTTCGGGCTCGAGGACGTGCGCGCCGCTCTCGATGCCGATCGCGTGCCGGGAAGTATCAAGGCCGTGGTCCACCCCGGCATCGCCCACGTACCGTCGACGCCGGACGCGACGACGGCCATGTCCGCCAGCCCGACCACACGAGGATGTGCTCTGTGACCGAAACCGTTGAACTGCAGCAAAAATCACTTTCCGACATCGGTTCGGTCGCGGTACCGACCTACGATCGGGAACGCATGCGGACCGGCATCGTGCACATCGGTGTCGGCGGATTCCACCGCGCGCACCAGGCGATGTACCTCGACCGTCTGCTCGCCGAGGGCGGTTCTGATGCCCTTGACTGGGGTATCTGCGGGGTGGGTGTCCGGCCGGCGGACGCCGGTATGCGCGACGCACTCGGCCCGCAGGACGGGCTGTTCACCCTCACCCTCAAACATCCCGACGGGACGATCGAGACGTCCGTCATCGGATCGATCGGGGAGTTCCTGTTCGCGCCCGACGATCCCGAGCGTGTCATCGAGAAGCTCGCCGATCCCGACACGCGGATCGTGTCGCTGACGGTGACCGAGGGCGGCTACAACTTCTCACCGTCCACCGGTGAGTTCGATGCGTCCAACCCCGACGTCGTGGCAGACCTCGCCGAGGGGGCGGTACCCGTCACGGTGTTCGGGCTCGTGACCGAGGCGCTCCGCCGACGACGCGATCGCGGCGTCGCGTCGTTCACCGTGATGTCCTGTGACAACATCCAGGGCAACGGGCACATGGCGCAGTCGGTGTTCCTCTCCTTCGCTCGCCTGAAGGATCCCACGCTCGCCGAATGGATCACCCAGCACACCGCCTTCCCCAACTCGATGGTCGACCGCATCACGCCGGCGACGCCGCCGGACCTCCGTGCGGAGGTGGCAGGCCGCACCGGGATCGACGACAGATGGCCGGTCGTCGCCGAGCCGTTCACGCAGTGGGTGCTCGAGGACAACTTCTCGTCGGGCCGTCCCCGGCTCGAGGAGGTCGGCGTGCAGATCGTCGACGACGTCACCCCCTACGAACTGATGAAGCTCCGGTTGCTCAATGCCAGTCATCAGACACTGTGTTACTTCGGATATCTGATGGGCTATCGCTTCGTTCACGAGGCGACCGCGGATCCGCTGATCGCGGCACTGCTGCGGCGCTACATGGCGACCGAGGGCCGTCCGACGCTCGCCCCTGTGCCGGGCGTCGATCTCGACGTGTACACCGAGACCCTCATCGAACGTTTCGGCAATCCGGCGATCGCCGACACGATCGCGCGGCTGTGTCAGGACTCCTCCGACCGCATCCCGAAATGGCTGATCCCCGTCATCCGCGAACGGTTGGCCGCGGGCGGCGAGGTGACACTGGCGGCGGCGGTCGTCGCCAGCTGGACCCGCTACGCCGAAGGGGTCGATGAGAACGGTGACGCGATCGCCGTCGTCGACCCGCTCGCCGGGCGTCTGATCCCGTTGGCTCGGCAATCACGCACGGACACGCTGGCATTCGTATCCGATCGCAGTCTTTTCGGCGACCTCGCCGACGACGATCGATTCACCGGGCCATACCTGGCTGCGCTCGGGTCTCTGCGCCGGGACGGCGCCCGGGCGACTTTGGAGGGACTGCTCGGATGACCCTTGTCGCCGGGGTCGACTCCTCGACCCAGTCCTGCAAGATCGTCGTGTGCGACGCGGACACCGGAGTGGTCGTCCGCTCCGCCAAGGCGCCGCATCCGCCCGGGACCGAGGTCGACCCCCGGCACTGGTGGACGGCGCTGACCTCCGCGATCGCCGAGGCGGGAGGGCTCGAAGACGTCGACGCGATCTCGGTCGGCGGTCAGCAGCACGGGATGATCTGTCTGGACTCCGACGGTGTGGTGGTCCGGAACGCGTTGCTGTGGAACGACACCCGCTCGGCGGCAAGCGCCGTCGCGCTTGTCGACGAGCTCGGCGCCGACAACTGGGCGTCGGCCGTGGGTGTGGTGCCGGTCGCGTCGATCACCGCCTCGAAGTTGCGGTGGATGGCGGACAACGAACCCGAACTCGCCGACGCGACCGCCGCGGTCTGCCTGCCGCACGATTGGCTGACGTGGCAGTTGAGCGGCGCGCTGGGGATCGACGCGCTCGTCACCGATCGTAGCGATGCCTCCGGGACCGGGTACTTCGCCGCGGCCGACGATTCCTATCGCACCGATCTGCTCGAGCTGGCGTTCGGCGGCCGGCGTCCGCGACTGCCGCGGGTCCTCGGCCCGGCCGATCGTGCCGGCCGGACCGATTCCGGGACCATCATCGGCGCGGGCGCCGGCGACAACGCGTCGGCCGCGTTGGGCCTGGCCGCCGGACCCCGCGATTGCATTGTCTCCCTGGGCACCTCGGGTGTCGTCAGCGCGGTCACCGAGGTTCCGCCGCGTGACGCATCCGGTCTGGTGGCCGGATTCGCGGACGCGACGGGTCGCCAACTGCCGCTGGTGTGCACGTTGAACGGGGCACCGGTCCTGGCCGCGACGGCGGTCATGCTGGGCGTCGACCTCGACGAGTTCGGGCGTCTCGCGTTGTCGGCGCTGCCGGGCGCCGGGGGTCTGGTGATGATTCCCTATTTCGCCGGTGAACGATCACCCAATCTGCCGGACGCGACCGGTTCCGTCGTGGGCATCACCGCCGACAACTGGACGCCGCCGAATGTGGCCCGCGCCGCGGTCGAGGGGTTGCTCTGCTCGCTCGTCTACTGCATGGACCTGATCCGTGATCAGGGAATCGAGGTGGGGCGAATCCTCGTGACGGGCGGCGGCAGTCGATCCGACGCGGTTCTCGCCCTCGCCCCGCGCCTGTTCGGGCGGCCGGTGGCGGTGCCAGCGCCGGCCGAGTATGTCGCGCTCGGAGCCGCCCGCCAGGCCGCGTGGGCACTCACCGGCGACCTGCCCGACTGGGGCATCGCGGCGATCTCGCGCGACGACGGGACCCACGACAGGGAGATCTACGAGCGCTACCGGAGCGTGTCCGACGCCGTCGCCGCCGGACCACCCGCGGTGGCGCCCGTGCGGTCCTGATGTCCCGTGACGTGCGCCGTTGCTGTCACCGCGTCGGCACTGCGGCGGTCCCGCCCGCGACGAGTGGGACGTCGAGCGCCGTCCGGATTCCGGAGGGGCCATCGACGACCGCCGGGATCGCGTTCACGATGCGGCCCGCACCAGCGACGATCGCCGCGTGGTTGTGGTCGCCGTGCTCACTCGTCGGGCAGATGTCGACGCGATAGGACGGCTCACCGACGATCTCCACGCGGTAGCAGCCACCGGCCTGTGCGGGCTGGGCCCACGATGCGCCGAGATCCCCACGCAGGCGGGTGAGGTGCTCGATCACGATGACGTCGCGGCCGCCGACCTTACCGATGATCTCGAAACGCACTGCGGCGCGGGTGCCTTCGGCTACGCTTCCGGCCGCGATGTCGAACGTCTCCGGTGCCGGTTCGTCCTCCCACCGTTCAGCGATCTCGTCGACGGTCACACCCAGACCCGCGGCGAGTAGGCGGATGGTCGTTCCCCATGCCATGCCGAGGACGCCGGGCAGGAACAACATCGGTGTCTCGTCCATCGGCTTGCCGAAACCCATCACGTCGAACATCACCGCGGCGCCGTCGTAGGTCGCGTAGTCCGCGATCTCCATACAACGGATCTGATCGACGTGCTGACACGTCGACGCGAACGCGAGGGGGACGAGATCGTTCGCGAATCCCGGGTCGACACCGGTGATGAAGATGCTCGACTCGCCTTCCTGCGCAGCGGCCTCCACCTTCGTGACGGCTTTCGGCGGCATGACGCCCCAGGGGTACTGCAGCGACACCGGAGCCGAGCCGACGACATCGATGCCGGCCGACAGCAGGCGGGCGCAGTCGTCGAGGGCCTGCACCGGTCGGGTGTCGCCCATGGCGCAATAGACCGCACAGTCGGGATCGGTGTCGACGATCGCCGCGAGGTCGTCGGTGGCCAGGACGCCGGTCGGTTCGTGCTCCATGCCGGCGAGTTCGGCGGCGTCGCGGCCGACCTTCTCGGGCGACGACACGCACACGGCGACGAGGTCGAATCGGGGATCGGCGATCAGTTGGCGCAAGGCCAGTCGACCGACGTTCCCGGTCCCGATGTGTGCCACGCGGATGGCCATCCGTCTCTCCTTGTGCTGGTCAGGTGTACAATTGTCCGGACTACTGTCCATATCAGTAGAGCACGCCGCGCGCCGACTCGGTAGAACGTGTTCTCATTTCGCCGTTGAGTAGGTAACCTTCCTCGCCATGGGACGTGTAGATGACAAGGTCGCGGTGATCAGTGGCGGTTCGCGAGGCATGGGCGCATCTCATGCGCGGATGCTCGTGGCGGAGGGTGCGAAGGTCGTGATCGGGGACATTCTCGACGATGAGGGCAAGGCCCTGGCGGAGGAGTTGGGCGCCGCGGTCCGGTATGTCCACCTCGACGTGACCTCGCCGGACGACTGGGCGGCAGCGGTCGCAACCGCCGTGGACGACTTCGGCCGGCTCAACGTGTTGGTGAACAACGCCGGGATCGTGAACGGGAGCGCCCTGCAGAAGTTCCGTCTGGACAAGTGGCAGCAGATCCTGGACGTGAATCTCACCGGCACGTTCCTCGGCATGCAGGCCGCGGTGGATCCGATGATCGCCGCCGGCGGTGGCTCGATCATCAATGTGTCGTCAGTGGAGGGACTGCGCGGGAGTCCGTGGGCGCACGGCTATGTCGCCTCGAAATGGGGTGTCCGCGGACTGGCCAAATCGGCAGCGCTGGAACTCGCGCCACACAACATCCGGGTCAATTCGATCCATCCCGGAATGATCCGCACCCCGATGACCGAGGGACTCCCGGAGGACATCGTGAAGACTCCGCTGGGTCGGCCGGCCGAGTCCGAGGAGGTGTCGACGTTCATCGTGTTCCTCGCCAGCGACGAGTCCTCCTATGCCACCGGAACCGAGTTCGTCATGGACGGCGGCCTGACCGCCGACGTCCCGCACAACTGACCGCTGTCGCCGCCGGGGCGCTCACCGGGTGATCCTCGGGATGACCGCCACGAGCACGACCATCCCGAGGACCTCGATCAGCGTCTGGGTGACCACCGCCGATCCGGCGATCGCGCTCATCTCGCCGGGCAACGCGAGGGCCAGCGGCAGGACGACCAGGGAGTTGCGGGTCGCGCCGGAGAACGCCACGGCGCGTCGTCCGGTCACTCCCACTCCGAACGGTCGCGAGATCAGCAGGCCGAGCACGGTCATCACGATCAGGAACAGCACATAGACACCGACCACGGACGTGACCGATCGCCCGTGGTCGTCGAGCGCATGGATCTGGGATCCGACCACCACGAACAAGACGAGCGCCATCAACGGCACCATCGCACTGCCGGCTCCGGTGCTCAGGCTGCCCAGGCGCGCCGATCGCCGGGCCCCGGACTGGGTCGCCCACGCCAGTGCGAGCGGGATCGCGATGAGTACCACGAACGCGGTGACAAACGGGCCGGCGTCCACCGCCGCGGCGAGTTCGTCGCCGAGGAAGATCGTGAGATACACCGGCAGCAACGCCATCTGGAGCAGGAGCAGCAACGGCGTCGCGGCGAGCAGTCGGTGGCCGTCGCCACCCGCGAGCCCGCTGAACACGATGACGTAGTCCACGCACGGGCACAACAGGACCAGGAGCACCCCGACCCGCAGGGCCGCCTCGTCGGGTACGAGTGGGAGCACGGCGGACACGACGAGTGGGACGACCACGAAGTTCACCACGAGTAGCGCGGCGATGAACCTCACGTCGCGCACAGCCGCGCCGATTCGAGCCACCGGGACCTGGAGGAACGTCACGTACAGCAGTGCCGCGATCGACGGATTGATCGCGTGTTCGAGCACCGGTCCGCTCGCGGGCACTGCGATGCCGAACGCTGCGCCGGCCGCAATCGCGGCCAGATAGACCGCTACCTGGTGACGTTCGAGCGTCGCGGTCAGGTCGTCGAAGGTGATCGGCACGGCGCCATTGTGCATCAAGCCCCGTCCGACGACGCCACACCGAGCACGCGCTGTGGTGGAGAAAATTAATTCATCACTTGTTGACCTGGGGCGCGAGACGTGCCTAGCATTTGACATGCGCGCCATGATTCTCAAGGAATTTCGCGAACTCCGGCGGGACCCCCGCACACTGGCCATGTTGATCGTCCTGCCGCTGCTGTTGCTGGTGATCTTCGGCTATGCCGCCAACTTCTACGTCTCGTCGGTGAAGACCGCCGTCGTCGGCCCGAGTACACAGCAGATCAGCCAGGCGCTGCCGTCGTATTTCGACGTCACCGAATCCCATCCGGGCGACACTGCGGCCCAGGCCCAGGACATGGTGCGGGAGAACAAGGTCGACGTCGCCATCGTGACCGGTCCGCCGGGGCAGAAACCGATCGCCTACGTCGACGGGTCGAATCTGTTCGCCGCACAGTCGACCGTCGGCATCCTGAACAAGATGGGCGGACAGATCGAGACCGACGTGCTGTTCAATCCGGACCTGAAGACGTCCTGGGTGATGGTGCCGGCGATCATCGGTCTGATCCTCACCTTCATCGGCACGATCATCACGAGTATCGGGTTGGTCCGTGAACGAGAGGCGGGCACGCTGGAACAACTTGCGGTCATGCCGATCCGGCCGAGTCAGGTGATCCTCGGCAAGATCGTGCCGTACTTCCTGCTCGCTGCTGTGGACATGGTCATCGTGACGGTGCTCGGGATGCTGCTGTTCGGGGTGCCGTTCAACGGGAACGTGCTGATCTTCGCGCTCGGGGCGGCCATCTTCCTGTTCGTCGTCCTCGGGCTCGGGGTGCTGATCTCGACGATCTCCCAGACGACGGGCCAGGCGATCCAGACCGCATTCATGTTCTTGCTCCCGCAGATCCTGTTGTCCGGCATGATCTTCCCGCTGGACGCGATGGCGGCGGGGGTCCGATGGATCGGCTACCTGCTCCCGCTGACGTACTTCACCATGATCTCGCAGGGCGTCATGTTGCGCGACGCGCCCATCTCATCGCTGTGGCTGCCGTTACTGATCCTCACCGTGATGGCCGTGGTCGTGTTCACCGGCGCGACACTGCGATTCCGTCGAGACCTCGCCCCCGACGTGTCGAAGCAGAAGGCGCCGGCCCCGTCGACGGATTCGACCGGCGCGGACGTCGCATGATCGCGGCAGCGCACTCGGTTACGGTGCGGTTCGGCGAGCGGACCGCGTTGGACGACGTGAGCGTCGACGTACCGGCCGGACAGGTGGTCGCTCTGGTCGGTGGCGACGGCGCCGGGAAATCTACTCTCCTGCGGACATTCGTGGGCGCGGTGATCCCGGACAGCGGCACGGTGCAGGCGCCGGGCAAACACGAGATCGGGTTCCTGTCGGCGGGTCCGGGGAGCTGGGCCGCGCTGACCGTGCGCCAGAACCTCGACTTCGTCGGCGGAATCTACGGCCTCGCGGGTGCCGAACTCGAGAATCGACGCGAGCAGCTCATCGACGGATCGGGGTTACGCGTCGCCGCGGATCGACTCGCATCGGCACTGTCGGGAGGGATGCGCCGCAAGCTGGGGGCGGCGATGGCGATGATCCACCGTCCGTCTCTGCTGATACTCGACGAACCCAGCACCGGTGTCGACCCGGTCAGCCGTATCGATCTGTGGCGCATGATCTCGGAGGCTGCCGCGGACGGCGCCGCTGTGCTCATGTCGACGACCTACCTGGACGAGGCCGAACGCGCCGCGGATCTCGTGGTGCTCGACGGTGGCCGGATCCTGACGCAGGGCTCCTACGACGAGGTGCGGGCGGGATTCACCGGCGTCATCACCGCGGCCGCGTCGCCGACACGGCCACAGTGGTCGTGGCGACGCGGTCGGCAACGACACGAGTACTGGCCCGACGGACGCCCCGGGGTGCACGCACCCACCGCGGTGCCGGACCTCGAGGACATCGTCATCGCGCTGTCGATGTCACGCAGGCAGGAGGCCGACGCATGACCTCCGACGTGGTACTCGGTGCGCGTGACGTCACCCGTCGCTTCGGCGACTTCACCGCCGTCGACGCGGTGTCGATGACCGTCGGGCCGGGTGAGGTGGTCGGGTTGCTCGGCGCCAACGGCGCCGGAAAGACCACGCTGATCCGGATGTTGCTCGGGTTGCTGGCCGCGACGTCGGGATCGGTCGAACTCCTCGGCGGGCCACCGGACCAGACCCGAAGGGCACGAATGGGATACGTGCCGCAGAATCTCGGACTGTATCGGGATCTCACCGTGGCGGAGAACCTGTCGTTCAGCGCCGGGGCCTATGGCGTACCCGTGCCCGACATCCCGGCGGACCTCCGCGGTGTGCGCGCCACACTCGTCGGGGACCTCGCTCTCGGCGCCCAACGTCAGGTGGCGTTCCTCGTCGCCCTCGCCCACGCACCCGAGGTGCTGGTGCTCGACGAGCCGACCTCCGGTGTCGATGCCTTGTCGCGTGCCGAACTGTGGGACACGATCCGCCACCAGGCAGACAACGGCGTCGGTGTCCTTATCACCACCCACTACATGGAAGAGGCGCAGCAGTGTGATCGACTGCTGCTCATGGCAAGTGGACAACTGGTCGGCTCGGGTAGCGAGGACGACATCATCGGGGACACGCGCGCGGTCGCGGTCCGGACACCGGACTGGTCACAGGCGTTCGCCGCATTGAATGACGCCGGCGTGCCGGTCATCTTGGCGGGCCGGGCGATCCGGGTGCCGGACACCGATCCCGCGGACATCGACGCCGTCCTCGGCGCCGCCGGCATCACGGCGGACATCACACCGGTCCGGGCCACCGTCGAGGAACGCATGTTGGTCCTGGCTCGGGAACACGCGGCACAGTCGTAGGGAACGTCGAGGTGACACCGCAGCAACGCGGCGGCCGCAGGCGAGGACGTCCGAAGGCAGCCGACACCGGGTCCGGCAATCGGGAGTCGATCCTCATCGCTGCCCGGGAGTTGTTCTCGGACCGCGGCTTCGAGCGATCAACGATGCGTGAGATCGGGAGGCGGGCCGGCGTGGACCCCGCTCTCATCCACCACTACTTCGGGACCAAGGACGCACTGCTGGTCGCGGCGCTGCGGCCGGAGATCGACGTCGTCGAGATGTTCGCGGGGATCACCGCGGACACCGACAGTCCGGGAACCGAGTTCCTCCGGCGCATTCTCGGCTTCTGGGAGTCGAATCCCCAGCAGCGGACGCGCGCCATCGCGCTACTGCGCGTGGCCGTCACCCACGCCGAGGTGGCCGGCGGCATGCGCGAGTTCTTTCTCGGGGTCGCCCGTACCGCACTCGCCGACGTCGCTGCCACTGATCATCGTGACGAGCGGATCGGGTTGATGATCAGTCAGATCGCCGGACTCGTGATGGCGCGATATGTGCTCGACGTCCCTGCGGTCGCGGAGGCCACCCCGGAGGAACTGGCCCGGCGCGTAGGGCCGAACATCGACCGCTATCTGACCGGCGACATGACCGTCGACCCGCAGGACCACTGACCCGTCACCGCGACCACCGCTCGCCACCGCCGACCGTGTCCAGAATCTCGCCGACCGTGTCCAGGAATTCATCGAGTGGGCACAGCGCCGCGTGACGACGCCCCGGTTGCACCCACTCGGCGAGATCGAGGACCCGCTCGGAAGGATCCGGGATCGGCGAGAGCCGGCTACGCGTCGGAATCCGCGGCGTCGGCCGGATCGTACCGTCGTTCGTCGATGACGAAGAGCACCAGTGTCACCGCGAGGAAGCCGGCGGGCACCCATGCGGCACGACCGCCCATCAGCTGAGTGCAGACGGCACCGACGAGCGCTCCGCCGGCGAACACGCCGACGACTCGCGTGTAGATGGAGAACGCACGACGCGGTTCGGGTGCCCGATCGACCGTGGCGCCGTAGCCGGCCTCGACCAGACGCATGAGGTTGCCGGTCGTCGCGACCGCGATGTAGTTGAGATCTCCGATGTTGCGGAACAACTCGATCTGCATCGCCGCGAGGAACGCGATGGGAATGGTGACGAACGAATGCGGCACCGAGGTCGGGACGAAACCGATGACAAGGAGGATCAGTGCCTGGAGCCCCATCGTCACGCGGATCGGGTAGGGGAGCAGGCGGTCGAGCCGTCCCGCCTTGATGTGCACGGCGAGTATCACGCCGACGACGAAGGCGAGAATCGGCCAGAGATGTCCGACGGCCTGATGCCAGTGGCGTTCAGAGAGATTCAACGCCAGGAAGATCACGTTGCCGGTCTGGGCGTTGGCGAACACACCGCCACGCGACAAGAACGTGTAGCTGTCGAGAAAGCCACTGGCCCCGGTGATCAGCAGAGCGAATCGCAATGAGGTCGACGTGGTCACGGCGCTCCTCCTGATCTTCCGGTGACATGCGGTCCGGGTGGGGATCGGTCGTGCACAATGGTGACACCCATTCGAGGAAGGTGCGATGACCGGACTTCCGAGCGCGTCGGCCGGTGCATCGCGTCGACGGTCGGTCTGCCTTGTCCTGGCCGTCGTGACGGCGCTTGTCACGACCAATCTCGTCGCCCATTTCACCGGGCACTGGACCGGACTGTTCGCCGTGCCGATCGCGGCGGTCGTGATCGTCGCCGGGGCGCGGGCGGCAGGCCTGCACTGGCGGGAGATGGGATTGAGCCGGGGCGAGGTCAGGGCGGGGATCCCGTATGCCGTCGGCGCGGTCGTCGTCGTGTTCGCCGTGGTGTCGGTGGCGGTCGCCATCCCGGCGACCCGGCAGTTCTTTCTGTCGGACCGCTTCGACAGCGCCACCGAGGCGGCAGTGGCCGCGCTGGTGACGATTCCCCTGCAGACCGTCATCCCGGAGGAACTGATGTTCCGGGGTGTGCTGCAGGGCTCGCTGGGACGGCTGTTCGGCATCCGATGGACTCTGGGGCTGGGAGCGCTGGCGTTCGGGCTGTGGCACGTCAGCTCGTCGCTCGGACTGACCGCCGGCAACGAGGGCTTCACAGGAATCCTCGGATCGGGCACACTCGCCCAGCTCGCGGGGATCATCGGAGCGGTGATCGCCACCGGCGCCGCCGGATTGGTGCTCGGGTGGCTGCGTCATCGCAGCACGAGCCTCGTCGCGCCGATGGCGCTGCACTGGGCCCTCAACGCGACGGGTGCGGCGGGGGCGGCGGTCTCCTGGCATCTCCCGCACTGAGCGACGGATCAACAGCTGTGGTGGAGTCCGGGGATGGTTCCCTCCGGCATCAGGTGGTGCCGAAGATCCGGTCCCCGGCGTCGCCGATCCCGGGCACGATGTACCCGTTCGCGTCGAGACCGCGATCGATGGCCGCGGTGAAGATCGGGACGTCGGGGTGTGCCGCGTGCAGGGTGTCGACACCGTCCGGGCAGGTCAGCAGGCACACGAATTTGATCGATCGCGGCGCGTACTCCTTGATGCGTTCGACGGCGGCGACGGCCGAGTGTCCTGTCGCGAGCATCGGATCCACCACGACGACATCGCGCTCGGCGAGATCGCCCGGCATCTTGAAGTAGTACTCGACCGCGATCATCGTCTTCGGGTCGCGGTACAGACCGATGTGCCCCACACGTGCTCCCGGGACCACGGTGAGCATGCCGTCGACGATGCCGGTGCCGGCCCGCAGGATCGACGCGAACACGACCTTCTTACCGTCGATCACATTGGCGGTCATCGTCTCCAGCGGCGTGTCTATGGTGACCGGATGCATGGGGATGTCGCGCAGCACCTCGTAGGCCATCAGGGTGGAGATCTCGTTCAGGAGTCGACGAAAGTCATTGGTGGAGGTGTCATTTCGCCTCATCAGCGTGAGCTTGTGCTGGACGAGTGGGTGGTCGACGAGAATGACGTCGTCCATGTCGGGTCCTCCTGATCGGATCGACGGGTGGGGCGGGTGGATCAGAAAACCGTTCCGTCGCTGTCGATGTGGAACGGAGGAAGGCCACCACGCAGGCGGCGCGCACTGTCGCGACCCGCGGCCCAGGTGCCGCCCTCCAACACACATGCCAGCGGCAACTGCTCGGCGGTGACACCGAGCTCCGCCCGGACCAACGGTGCGAGTTCGTCGAGCAGGGCGACGGTCAGTGCGCGCCACTCGACGACGAGTTCGTCTCCCGCCGACCAGGTTCTTCCGGCATTCGTGGGATCACGATGTCGGAGGACGCCGGTGTCGAGCAGCAATCCGCCGTTTCGGTATTCGGGTAGAGCGGTCAGTTCGTCGACGCCGGTCACGACGCACCCGGCCCATCCGAACGGCTCGAGCAGCGAGTAGGTCAGCCACTGGGACAGCTTGTGGAACGGCATCCACCCACCGGTGCGGCCCGGGCCGGCGACCGAGGGGTGGCGCCAGCAGTCGCCCAGGGCGATGTCTCCGATGCGGTTGTCGGACGGCCAGATTCCGGAGAGATGGTCGAGCAGGATGGTCAGGATGTCATGGGCGCCGACGACGGACTCCGGCCCGGAAGCGGCGAGGACGTCATACAGGTGGCCCGGCCGCGGGTCGGTCCCGAACACCTCGGGTGTCTGCGTGAGTGCGTCGCCGAGGCGATGGAGGAGTTCGACCCGCCCGTCGAGTCCGACGAGTGGATTCGTCGTCGACACCTGAAATGCCTCACCCAGAGCGTCGGGCGTGAGCGAGCGCAGGCCGACTGGATCGGCCCGGAGCGGACGACCCGGATCACCGGAGAACAGGCCGGCGACGAACGCGTCGAGGCTCGCGACTCCCAGTCCTTCGGAACGCGGAATCTGCGTGCCGCTCACGGTGTCGTGATAGGACCAGACGGGGCCTGCGCCGGCGTCGAGCAGCACGCTGACAACGGCCAGGTCGATCAGCGAACGTGCCTGCTCGGCGGGATCGTCGGCGAGTCGTTCACGCACGGCTGTGACGCGGTCGATGCCGCCGGCCTCGAAGTGACGCCAGCGGCTGTGGAACGGGATCCGCAGATCCGGGTACCGACGTCGGGTGATCGACGCAACGTCGATGGCCGCGGCGGGCAATGCGTCATCGTCGACGATGAACCAGGCCGAACCGCCCGAACGTGCACGATCGAGCAGCCCGTTCGCGCGAGTCCGGATCGTCGCGGTGGTCCGCAGCAGGGCGACCGCCGATTGCGGTGGCGCCGCAGAATCCGGCGCCGACCGTGAGCTCACTGTCATCCGTCCAGGCCTCGGCCCTTGGCCTTGCCGAGCTCGACCGCGTTCGGGACGGGGCCGGGCGTGAAGTACCCCGCAGCCGTCTTCGCGTCGATCTCGACTTGGGCGTCCTCCGGGATCAACTCGTCGGGGATGTTCACCCGCTCACCGACCTCGATACCCGAACCGGTGATGGCGTCGTACTTCATGTTGCTCATCGACACCAGGCGGTGGATTGTGCGGACACCCAGCCAGTGCAGGACATCGGGCATCAGTTCCTGGAAACGCATGTCCTGTACGCCGGCAACACATTCGGTGCGGGCGAAGTACTGTTCGGCGGTGTCTCCGCCCTCCTGTCGTTTGCGCGCGTTGTAGACGAGGAACTTCGTCACCTCGCCGAGCGCCCGGCCTTCCTTGCGGGAGTAGGAAACCAGTCCGACGCCGCCGCGCTGGGCACCGAGGATGCACTCCTCGATGGCGTGGGTCAGATACGGACGGCAGGTACAGATGTCGGAGCCGAACACGTCGGACCCGTTGCATTCGTCGTGGACGCGGGCGGTCAGTTCGACCGACGGATCGGCGAGATCGCGTGGATCGCCGAAGATGTAGACCGTCTGACCTCCGATCGGGGGCAGGAACACCTCGAGGTCGGAGCGGGTGACCAACTCCGGGTACATCCCGCCGGTCTCTTCGAACAGCGTGCGCCGCAGCTCCGCCTCGGGACAGCCGAATCTCTCTGCCACACTCGGCAGGTGCCACACCGGTTCGACAGCCGCCTTGGTGACCAGCGCGGCACCGGACTCCAGCAGGTGCCGGCCGTCCGGGCGTAGCCGGCCACGGCCGATCGCCTCAGCGATCTCCGGTAGGACCACATGGGCTTTCGTGATCGCGATCGTCGGCCGGATGTCGTGCCCGGCGGCGAGTTGGTCGGCGAAGACGTCGGCCGTCATGGCGCTCCACGGATCGAGGCTGACGATCTTGCCGGGCTCCCACCACTGCGGGTACGGCCCGACCACGTCGGTCGGAGCGGTGTTCGTGAGATCCGCGCGATGATCACGGGACAGGGCGCCGGCGGCGACGGCGAGCGCGCGGTAGACGCTGTACGAGCCGCTGTGCGTCCCGATCACGTTGCGATGTCCCCGCCGGGACGTCGTACCGACGACCGGCCCACGCTCGGCGGCGGCCGGCGCGCCCCAACGGATCGGGAGTGCATCGTGTCCGCCGCTGTGCGAGGTCAGCCGGATGTGACCCGGCGCCGACGACCGGGTCTCGGGAATCGCGCCCGGACTCAGATCTGCGGTCATCATCGCTCCTGTCCTCCGCGGACACCTACCGGCGCCGAGTGACTGGCGGCGCCGACAAGCTGACGGCGCCGTGAGAAACCGCCAGCATAACGACATCCGGCCGATGTCGCCGTGCGACCGATCAGGCGACGATGGTCATGTCACGGTTCCACCTGCGATTGTCCTCCGCGGTCACCCGATACGCCGATGAACCGAGACGACGTAGTCACCGCCGTTGTACGGCCGCCGGTACCACGTCGCCCACCGGCTGACGAGTTCGAGGCCGGCATCGCCCGCGTACCGGTCGAAGTCCTCGACCCCCAGGCGGTCGGAACGCACCTGGAAGCCGGCGACCATGAGGCCGTGGGGGTCCAGGCGGTGGGCCACCTGCTCGACGACGCGGGCTTCGGTGCCCGGGTCGACGAAGATCATCACGTTGCCGGCAAGCACGGCGACGTCGAAGGTGATGTCCACGTGGTCGTCGAGATGGGCGAGGTCGGCCCGGCGCCAGTCGATCGCGGGGTCTTTTCGTCGCGCGGTCGCGAGCATCGACTCGTCGATGTCGACGCCGACGACGTCGTGGCCGCGGCGGCTCAGTTCGATCGCGACGCGGCCGGTCCCGCACCCCGCGTCCAGAATCTTCGCACTCTCCACGTCGCTGACCAGTGAGGCGACCAGATCGGCTTCCCCGTGCACGCTCTGGCCGGCGGCTGCCATCCGCGCCCACCGCTCGTCGTACCGGTCACCCCGGGGTGCATTCGACTCGTCCCATCGTGTCGCCACGTGGTGATCGTGTCACAGACGGCTCCCCGCCCGACGGTGCCTCACAGCCGCGTGGTTGGTTGATGTCATGGGAGAGGCAGACGTGAGAGAACATTCCACAGTCACGCCGGTGGCAGGGACGATGAGCGTGTACGAGGCCATCGCGAGGCGGAGGGATGTCCGCAACGAGTTCACCGGGGACGTCGTCGACGAGGAGGTGCTGCTCCGATTGCTGCGGGCGGCACACGCGGCGCCGAGCGTGGGCCATACCCGGCCATGGGATTTCGTCGTCGTCCAGGATCCTGCAACGCTGGCCCGGTTCGCATCACATGTGGCCGGATGCCGCGAGGACTTCGCACGCTCACTGCCGCGGGATCGTGCGGAGACGTTCGACCCCATCGTCATCGACGGCATCGAGCAGTCGGGCACCGGCATCGTCGTCACCTACGACCCCGCGCGTGTGGCGGCTCCCATGTGCTCGGACGGCACACCATCGAACGAGACAGGTCGGTTGTCGGTGGCCCTGGCCATCGAGAACCTGTGGCTCGCAGCGACCGCCGAGGGTGTCGGAGTCGGCTGGGTGTCCTTCTACCACAATGATTTTCTGAGTCGACTGCTCTCGATCCCCGATGACGTCGAACCCGTCGCATGGCTGTGCGTCGGTCCGGTCACCGGATTGCGGTCGGTACCGGACCTCGAACACTTCGGCTGGCGCGCCGGCCGACCGCTCGACGCCGCCGTGCACCGAGAGGCGTACCGCGACCGGGACACTGCGGTGTCAGGCGAACAGTGACAACAGGAAGACCGTCACAGAGACGACGACGAGGAACACGAGCGAGTACTTGAGGGTGGAGCGCAGGATCGACGACTCGTTCCCGGTCTCGCCCACGGCCGACGCCGCGATAGCGATCGATTGCGCCGACACCAGTTTTGCCATCGTCCCACCACCGGTGTTCGACGCGACCAGCAGCGTCGGATCGACGCCCAGCTGCTGAGCCGTGACCGCCTGGAGTTTCGCGAACAGCGTGTTGTTGTTGACCACCGACCCGGTGATGAAGACGCCGATCCAGCCGATGACCGGGGAGACCAGCGGGAAAATGTCGCCCACATTGGCCAGGGCGAGGCCGATCGCCGCAGTCGCACCGGACAGATTCGCGATGTAGGCCAGCGCCAGCACGAGCAGGATCAGCACGATCGGACGCCACAGTTCGGCGACGGTGGCCTTCAACTGGCCCATTGCCTCGGGCACGGTGATCCGGGCGAACGCACCGGTGACCAGGATGGCGCCCAGGACCGCCGTGCCGGACGCGCCGATGAGGCTGACCGTCCACACGGCGGCGATCGGTGCGGAGCTCGCTGCCACCGGCGGATGCGAGATGATCGTGCCGTCGATCCATGGCATGTGGATGGAGAGCACCGTGAAGTCCAGGGCGCCGCCGGGAATGAACAGATCCTTGAACCAGGGCAGGCTCCACACCAGAATGGCACCGGTGAGGAAGTAGAACGGGGACCACGCCTTGACGATCTCCCACACCGAGTACCGCTCACCGCGCGTGTCCGTCGCGCCCGCTTCACGGTAGATCTCGGACGGCTGCCAGATCCGGGTCAGACCGGCGAGGGTGACCATGGCGAGCAGCGGCGGGAGGATGTCGGTCAGTTCGGGTCCCGCCAACCACAGGACCGCGCATTGGGCGCCGGAGAACACGATCCCGGTCACCAGCCACGCGGGCCAGGTGTGACGGATACCGTTCCAGCCGTCGAGGATCGCCACCAGGATGAGCGGGAGGAGGGCCGTGAGACCCTGGATCACCGGGATCATCCAGTTCGACAGGTGACCGAGGTCGACCTCGCCCACCTTGGCGCCCTGGATGACGGGAATGCCGATCGCGCCGTAGGCACCGGCACCGGCATTGGCGACCAGGCACAACATCGCCGCCTTGATCGGGCGGAAACCCAGTTCGACGAGCAGCGCCGCGCAGATGGCGATCGGCACACCGAAGCCGGCGGCACCCTCGAGCAGGCCACCGAAGCAGAACGCGATGAGCAGCACTTGGATTCGCTGATCGGCCGAGATCCCGCCGATCGAAGAGCGGATCACCTCGAACTGGCCGCTCTTCACCGCGATCTTGTACAGCCACACGGCCAGCACGATGATCCACGCGATCGGCCACAGCCCCGAGACGGCGCCGTACAGCGCGGCGCCGACGACTTTCGGGAACGGCATGTCGAACACGAACAGGGCGACGATGGCCGCCACCGCCGCCGAGATCGCCGCGGCCGTGATGCCTTTCAGTTTCAGAACGACCAGGCCGAGCAGGAACACCAGGACCGGGATCGCCCCGACGAGAGCGGACAGATAGACGGAGTCGAACGGCGCGTATTGCTGGTCCCACATCACGGGCGTCCCCTCTGGGTGCTTCAATCACGACACCCCCCGATCCTTGCAGGGATCGGGGGGTGTCGTGAGTCGAACGCGATCAGGCCAGGTCGAACCGATCGAGGTTCATCACCTTGTCCCAGGCGGCGATGAAGTCCTCGACGAACTTCGCCTGGGCGTCGTCCTCGCCATAGACCTCGGCGAGAGCCCGCAGCTGCGAGTTCGAACCGAACACCAGGTCGGCGCGAGTTCCGGTCCACTTGTTGGTGCCGGACGCACGATCCTTGCCGATATAGGTGCCGTCGTCGGCCGGGGAGGACTTCCACTCGGTGTCCATGTCGAGCAGGTTGACGAAGAAGTCGTTCGTCAGCTGTCCGGGCGTGTCGGTGAGCACACCATGTGCCGAATCCTTGTGATTGGCACCGAGAACCCGGAGTCCGCCGACGAGCACGGTCATCTCCGGTGCGGACAGGGTGAGCAGATTCGCCTTGTCGATGAGCCGGTACTCCGCGGGCAGCTCGCTGGCCTTGCCCTCGTAGTTGCGAAAACCGTCGGCCTTGGGCTCGAGGTAGGCGAACGACTCGACATCGGTCTGCTCCTGGGTCGCATCCGTACGTCCCGGTGTGAACGGAACCGACACGTCGTGGCCGGCGTCCCTGGCCGCCTTCTCGACTGCCGCGACGCCGCCGAGGACGACGAGATCGGCGAAGGAGACCTTTGCGCCGGACTCGGCGTTGAACGCGTCCTGGATCTGCTCGAGCTTGCTGATCACCTGGGCGAGCTCGTCGGGCTCGTTGACCTCCCAGCCGGCCTGCGGCTGCAGCCGGATACGTCCGCCGTTGGCGCCACCGCGCTTGTCGCTCCCACGGAACGACGATGCTGCCGCCCACGCCGTCGAGACCAACTGTGCGACAGTCAGACCCGACTCGAGGATCTGTGCCTTGAGGGAGTCGGCGTCGGCGTCGGAGATGACCGCACCGTCCTGTGCCGGCACGTTGTCCTGCCACAGGTAGTGTTCGGACGGCGCGAGCGGCCCGCGGTAGCGGACGGCCGGACCCATGTCACGGTGCAGCAGCTTGAACCACGCCTTGGCGAACTCGTCGGCGAGCTCCTCGGGGTGATCCAGCCAGCGCCGGGTGATCTCGCCGTAGATCGGATCGACCCGGAGGGCGAGGTCGGACGTGAGCATCGACGGATGCGTCTTGCCGGACCCGTGTGCCTCGGGCACCGAGTTGGCCCAGCCGCCGTCCTTAGGCTTCCACTGGTTGGCGCCGGCCGGGCTCTTGGTCAGTTCCCATTCGTTGCCGTACAGGATCTCGAGGAAGCTGTTGTCCCACTTGGTGGGGGTGTGCGTCCAGATCACCTCGAGGCCGCTGGTGATCGCGTCCGCGCCCACTCCGGTGCCCTGCGGGTTCGCCCAGCCCAGACCTTGCTGTTCGATCGGCGAGGCCTCGGGCTCGGGACCGACGAGTTCGGCGTCGCCGTTGCCGTGGGTCTTGCCGAACGTGTGGCCGCCGACGATGAGGGCCGCCGTCTCGATGTCGTTCATGGCCATCCGGCCGAACGTCTCGCGGATGTCGTGCGCGGATGCCTGCGGATCCGGATTGCCGTTGGGCCCTTCCGGATTCACGTAGATCAGACCCATCTGCACCGCGGCGAGCGGATTGGTCAGGTCGCGGGTGCCGGTGTATCGATCATCACCGAGCCACTCGGCCTCCGGGCCCCAGTAAACCTCCTCGGGCTCCCACTCGTCGACGCGACCGAACGCGAAGCCGGCGGTCTTGAAGCCCATCGACTCGAGTGCGACGTTGCCCGCGAGAACCAGCAGATCCGCCCAGGACAGAGCGCTGCCGTACTTCTTCTTCACCGGCCACAGGAGACGACGTGCCTTGTCAAGGCTGGCGTTGTCCGGCCAGCTGTTCAGAGGGGCGAAGCGCTGCATGCCGGACCCGGCGCCGCCACGACCGTCCTCCACGCGGTAGGTCCCGGCAGCATGCCAGGACATCCGGATGAACAACGGGCCGTAGTGACCGAAGTCGGCCGGCCACCACGCCTGCGAGTTCGTCATGACCTCTGTCAGGTCCGACTTCAGCGCGTCGACGTCCAGATTCGCCAGTGCGGCGTCGTAGTCGAAGTCCCCGCCGAGCGGGTTCGCGACGTCCGGATTGTGCGCGAGCAGCTTCAGGTTGAGCTGGTTCGGCCACCAGTCACGGTTACCGCCACCCTCGACCGGCGGCTTGATGCGCATCGGGCAGCCCTTCTCGGCTGCCTCCGTGTTCGCCTCGGCGATCGGTGGGTGCTCAGTGGCGTGGGCCGGGTTTTCCTCGGTCACGACAATCCTTTCGGGAGTGGGTGATTCGGGCTGTGATCACGGGCGTGATCCCGAAGTGGGAGAGGCTGCGCAGTCGCCGCACAGACCCCAATAGATGACCTCGGCCTCATCGAGGACGAAACCGTGGTGGTCCGACGGCGTGAGGCACGGTGCCTCGCCGACGGCACAGTCGACGTCGCCGATGATCCCGCAGGAGCGGCAGACGACGTGGTGATGGTTGTCGCCGACCCGGGACTCGTAGCGGGCGACGTGCCCCGACGGTTGGATGCGACGCAGCAGGCCGGCCGTGCTCAGCGCACCGAGTACGTCGTAGACGGCCTGCCGTGACACATCCGGGAGCTCGGCGCGGACCGCGGTGATCACGGTCTCGGTATCGGCATGTGGATGGGCGTGCACCGCTTCTAGTACCGCGACCCGGGGACGGGTCACGCGCAGTGCGACAGATCGCAGCTGCTCGGCGTACTCGGGTGATGCGGACACACCAACAGTATGCACACTTTTCTGGACTCAGTCCGGAAAACTCTCAAAGTGAGACGAGAATTCTCTTCGGCGTCATGCTCTCGGCCCGGGAGGTGCGCCCGGGCGGGTTCCGGGACGGAGCCGGGGTCAGCCGTCGACGGCGGCGGCCGGATCGATGCGGAAACCGACCTTGAGGGTCACCTGGGTGTGGGCGATGGCGCCGTCGACGACATGTCCGCGCGTCTCGGTGACCTCGAACCACTCCACGTTGCGTGTCGTCGCGGACACGCGGGCGATCGCGTTGGCGATGGCGGCGTCGGATCCGTCGGGGGAGGAGCCGACGACCTCGATGACTCGATATGTGTGCTCGCTCATGACTGCGATACTTCCACGGACACCGGCTACGCCGGGATGCTTTTGCGCAGAACGATGTCACGGTCGTGACCGACCGGAATCGGACATCGTCTCAGAGACGCACGAAGGTCCGGGAGCCGGTGTCGGCGACCTGTCGATGCCGGATCAGCCGATCGAGATGCAGTTGCGCCGTCCGTCTCTCGACGGCGTCGACGAAGGGGAGCTCGACATGCGGTCGGTACACCAGGCGGTGTGCGGCGATCTCGGCGATCGTGCGTGGGCGGTCGAGGAATTCGAGCAGACGATCCTCGCGCCGATGGATCACGCCTTCGAAGTCGGCGAGCCGGCGCCGGAAGTCCTGCGCGCCGTCGATGACCCCTTTCTGGTGGAACGTCCCGTACCACCGTGCATCGATACCGCGGACTCGTGCGATGGACGCCAGGTAGTCGTCGACACTGCTGCCGACGTCCCCGTACATCGGTCCGAACGACGTGAGATCGATGTCGGCCACATAGAGGAATCCGGTCGGTTCGACGAGCACCCCGCAATGCCCGGCGGTGTGTCCGGGTAGATGCACGACCGTGGCGGTGACGTCGCCGAGGTCGAAGACGTGGCCGTCGCCGACCGCTCCCGCATCCGGGAAGCCGGGCGGAAGTCGGAACGTGTCGCCGATGTCCGCGGCGACGGCGGCCCGCTCGTCGGCGGTCAACCCGTAACCCTCGAGGAGGACCTCGAGGGAGCGGACGTCCTCGACGTCGGCATCGTGTGCGTACACCGCGCCGTCGAAATACTGCAGTCCCGCGATGTGGTCCTCGTGGGCGTGGCTGATCATGACCGCGTCGGCGCCGACCGGGTCGTGATCGATCTCCAGCGACGGATCGACGACGAGGTGGCCGTCCGGGCCGGTCACCACAACCGTGTTGCCGTACGGGAATGCCCCGCCGTGCATGCTTGCCAGCACAGTGACGGCGCCGAACCGGTCCTCACGCACTGTCTCGGCCATCGTCATGAGCTCTGCTTTACTGCCCGCGATCCCACCGTGTCAATCGGTGGGTCGGACCAGCGACGTCGGGGATCACGCCACGGCGAGTAGGACGCCGACGGCGATGAAGAGCACGCCGCACACGCGGTTGAGGATGCGTTGTCCGTGCTCGCCGCTACTCACGCGGCGGAATCCACGGGCGACGACCGCGAAGAAGAACCACATGACCACGATGTCGACCACGATGATCGTGGCCGCGATGACCGCATACTGTCCGAGAAGAGACCGGTCGGTGTGCACGAAACCCGGGATGAACGCGAGCAGGAAGACGATTGCCTTGGGGTTGAGCAGGTTCATCCACACACCCCGCGCGAACACCGACCGTCAGGATTCGCCGGCGAGCGCGGCCACGGATTCGTCGGACAGATCGGGGCGTCGGAAGAATTGCCGGATGCCCAGATAGACGAGGTACGCGGCGCCCAGGTAGCGGATCACCGCGAATGCGTTGGGGGACTTGGCGATCACCACTCCCAGCCCTGCCGCGACGACGAGAAGCTGGATCATCAACGCCGCCTGCTGGCCCAGCACTCCCCAGATCGCCCGTCGGAAGCCGGCATTGAGTGCATTGCTCATCGTGTTGATGGCGCCCGCGCCCGGGGTGAAGCTGATGACGAGGCAGGCGGTCAGCAACGCCCACCAGGTGGAGATCTGCACGTGTCGACACAAGTGAGGCCCTTGTCTGTGGTGGTCATAGGCGTCGTAGGCTCGAGGAAACCTCAGGAGGTCAGATGAGCGATGCCGGTGAGACGCGCGTGGACTGGTCGTCGGAGAGTGTGCTCCGTGAGTCCGCACGCTGGCGCTCGTCGTGGCATCCGCCGGGATCGCGGTATGTGGTGGTCGACGGTTTCGAGTTCTACGAGCAGGATGGCGAGGCGATTCTGCTCAACTATCTCGGGCCCTCTGCCGAGCCCCGGGCGATCGTCGGGCAGGCACTGGCCATCGCCGAGGAACGTGGTGCACACTGTGCACTCGTGACGATCGGCCCGGGCCCTCTCGCGGGTCTCGCCATGGACGATCTCGTCGCCTTGCGCGCCGAGACGGTTGCCGTGATCGACGTGGTGGCCGCCGAGATCTCGGGGGCGGGCTCTTCGCGCATCTCTGTTCCGCCGGAAGTGCTCTCGCGCAAGGCCATCGACGATGCCGGCCTCGCCGAGTTCGACCGGATCTCGCGGCTGGCATGGGGATTCGCGCCGCCCGTGCTGCAGGATCCGGCGTCGGCGAAGGACGACGACGAGGAGCCGGGCATGTTCGTCGCGACCTGCTCGGGAGCGCCGGCCGGTGCCGGTGGCTATTCACTGGCAGGTGAGGTGGCCCGGATGTGGGGTGCCGCGGTCCTGCCCGACTTCCGCCGACGCGGTGTGTATCGCGGTTTGATCGCCGCCAGGCTCCGGGATGCCGCCGAACGTGGCGCGACGCTCGCGCTCGTTCACGCCGAACAGACCTCGTCTCCGATTCTGCAGGGTCTCGGCTTTTCCAAGGTCGGCGAACGGCGCCGAGTCCGGATCGCGACAGGCCAGGCCGTTCGATGACAAATCTCGATGATGCAACCGACGAACTGTATGGTGTGCTCCCGGCCGAGTTCGTCGCCCGGCGGGCGGCCATCGTCAAGCGGGCCAAGGCCGTCGGCGATCGCGACCTTGCCCGAGAGGTGACGGCGCTGCGCCGTCCGACTCAGGGCGCATGGGCGATCAACCAGTGGACCCGTCGGGAACCGGACGGGGTGTCGGCAGTCCTCGACCTCGGTGCGGAGATGGTCAATGCGCAACGAACGTCGTCTGCCGACCGGCTGCGAGAATTGTCCGCCCGCAGGCAGGAACTCGTCGCCGAGTCGTCGGCCCAGGTGGCCGCGGTGGCGGCCGAGCTCGGATCGACGTTGTCGGCGAACGCGATCCGCGAGGTCACCCAATCGTTGCGGGCCGCCGTCGCCGACTCTGCTGTCGCCGAGGACCTGCGGCGCGGGCGCCTGGTCGCCGCCGTCGAGTACAGCGGATTCGGTCCAGCCGGCGTCTTCGTCGTCCCCGATCCGCAACCGTTCGGTGACATCTCAGGCGAGACGACGGCGACTCCGGACGGCAGCGGGACCACCGATGACGCCGGCCCCCCGTCCGGCTCGCAGCCGAGCACCGACGCGGAGATCGCTGCGGCGCGGGCGTCACTGGCGGATGCGGAGACGGCCGAACAGGCTGCTCGCCACGCCGTGGAGGAGCGCGATCGCGAGCTCGCCTCCGCTCGAGAACGTGCGCAGGTGCTGTCCGGCGAGATCAACGAACTGCGTGCCGAACTCGCGCGTCGTGAGACCGAGCTGCGCTTCGCGCAACGTCAGGCCGAGGTCGCCGCATCCGAACAGGCAAGCGCGGCAGAGGCTCTCGCACGTGCGCACGAAGGTCTCGAGGCCGCGCGAACACGCCTCGACGCTGTTGAGCGTCCCTAGCCGACGCGGACTCAATCGGCCCGAGTCGACAGGATCTTGATCTCGAACACCAGGGTGTCGCCCTTCTGGATGCCCGCATCGGGCATGCCGTCCGGGTATCCGTCCTCCGGCGACATCGCGACCGCCACGGTCGAGCCGACCTTCTGGCCCGAGATGGCCTTCTTGAATCCCGTGACCACACCGTCGAGCGGGAATTCCGCGGGTGCACCGCGCTCGTAACTGCTGTCGAAGACCTTGGCGTCACGCCCGTCGACGCCGAGATAGCAGACCGAGACCGTCGACGTGTCGCCGACGACCGGTCCGGTCCCTTCCTTCAGGGTCTTGACCTGCGTGGTGGCGACCGAGAACGGTGTGGTGACGTCGATGCGCGGAGCGGCGCCCTCGGTGGAACCCGTGACCGCCACCTTTCCGGTCTGGCCCTGGTACTCCCATTCGGATGCGACATCCGACGACGGCGCCGCGGTGGGGCACCTCGTGGTGGAGGGGGGCGTCGATTCGCCACCCGAGGTCGACTCCGACGAGGACTCGGTGGAGCCGCATGCGGACAACGTCATCGCGACCACGACGGCCGACAACAGGACACCACGACGAGAGTTCATCAGGTCAACCTACCGAAGTGTCCATATTCTCCGATAACGGACGCCAATTGTCCGCGAGACCTGCGAATCTGTGAACGTGACATGGCGTTCGCTCTGTGACTCACGGATGCGGACCGACGACCGACCGAGGAGTGGTGATGGCGTGCGAGATCCAGGTGACATTCGACTGCGGGGACCCTGCGGCGCTGGCGGGGTTCTGGGCAGATGTCCTCGATTACCGGATTCAGAGTCCTCCGCCCGGATTCGATTCGTGGGATGCCGCGTTGGAGGCGATGAACGTCCCACCCGAGCGCCGCAACGATGCATCGGCGCTCGTCGATCCGGCCGGGGCGGGGCCCCGTCTGTTCTTCCAGCGCGTACCCGAGGGCAAGAGCGCGAAGAACCGGGTGCACCTCGACGTGCGCGCTGCGCCGGGCGCTGTCGGTGAGGAGCGGATGGCGGCTCTGGAGGCGGAATGCGCGAGGCTGGTCGATCTCGGGGCCACTCGAGAGGCTCGCCATGAGCCTGATCCGCCGCTGCAGGCGGGGCACATCGTGATGCGGGATCCCGAAGGCAACGAATTCTGCCTCGACTGACCGCCCGGCCGACTGCGGGTTCAGCGCAACGACAGCGATGAGTCGCGTTCGAGCACGAAGAAGTACGGCGCCTCGACGCCTTTGAGATCCATGGTTCCGATGACGGCGTCGTCGGACAGGCGGCGGAACACGTCGTCGATCGGCAGCTGGTCGTACATCATCGTCGCGGTGTCGACGCCGCGGAACCGCGTGGTGCGCAGCCGGGCGCGCGACGTCCTCGTCTGTGAGAGCAGCCGCGCCGCGGCGATCGGCCGCGCGAACGAATGGTTCTTGACCTGCGGCACACGTCGCGCAAGCGGCACGCCGCTGAACGCGATGGTCGGGTTCATCGCCCACAGTGCGTTGCCGTCGCGCGTGCGGAACAACAGCGGATGAACGGTCTCGGCGTCCACGAACTGCTTGCCCCACCATCCGCTGGCGACGAGCAGTCCGTCCATCGGGTGCCCGGTCGGCAGCTCGGTGCCGCGCCACGTGCCGATCATGAAGTCGGCATCGACGGCGGCGGAGGAGTCGAACAGGTCGAAGGCCTCCGAAGCGGTCGTCGGCACCGTGGAGATGTTCTCGGGCAGCGTCATGGCCGTCAGGATACGTGCGGTGTCGGATGCCCGAGCCGGACGGCGGGATCAGCGACACACCGCGCCCTGCGAGGCCGACGTCACGAGCTTGGCGTACTTGGCCAGCACGCCGCGCGTGTAGCGCGGCGGCAACGGAGCGAAATCCTGTGCGCGCGCATCGAGTTCGTCGTCTTCCACAAGCAGGTCGAGGGTCCCGCTGCCGACATCGAGGCGGATGCGGTCACCATCGCGCACCAGCGCGATGGGCCCGCCGTCGACGGCCTCGGGTGCGACATGACCGACGCACAGTCCGGTGGTACCGCCCGAGAAGCGGCCGTCGGTCATCAGCAGGACGTCCTTGCCCAGTCCGGCGCCCTTGATCGCGCCGGTGATGGCCAGCATCTCCCGCATCCCGGGACCGCCCTTCGGTCCCTCGTAGCGGATGACCACCACATCACCGGCGGTGATCGTGCCGTCTTCGAGAGCGTCCATCGCGGCCCGTTCACGATCGAAAACCCGTGCCACACCTTCGAACACGTCGGAGTCGAAACCCGCCGACTTCACCACGGCACCCTCCGGGGCCAGGGAACCCTTCAGGATGGTGATCCCGCCCGTCGGGTGGATGGGCGATTTCGTGGCGCGCAGCACCTGACCGTCGGGATCCGGAGGCGCGATGTGCGCCAGGTTCTCGGCGACGGTCGATCCGGTCACCGTCAGGCAGTCCCCGTGCAGCAGGCCGGCGCCGAGCAGAGCCTTCATCACCACCGGCACACCGCCGATTCGATCGACGTCGGTCATCACGTGCCGACCGAACGGTTTCACGTCGGCGAGATGAGGGACGCGCGCGCCGACGCTGATGAAGTCGTCGAGCGACAACTCGACCTCTGCCTCGTTGGCGATCGCGAGCAGGTGCAGAACCGCGTTCGTGGAGCCGCCGAACGCCATCACCACTGCGATCGCGTTCTCGAATGCCTCGCGGGTCATGATGTCGCGCGCGGTGATCCCGCGCCGCAGCATCTCGACGACCGCGGCACCGCTCTGTCGGGCGAACTGATCACGACGCTTGTCCGGAGCCGGGGGAGCGGCGCTGCCCGGAATCGACATCCCGAGCGCTTCGGCAGCACTTGCCATCGTGTTCGCGGTGTACATGCCTCCGCATGCACCCTCGCCGGGGCAGATGGCGCGTTCGATGGTGTCGACGTCCTCGCGGCTCATCAGCCCGCGCGAGCACGCGCCGACCGCCTCGAATGCGTCGATGATCGTCACCTGACGCTCCGAGCCGTCCGACAGCGTCGCATAACCCGGCAGGGTCGACCCCGCGTACAGGAACACCGAGGCGAGGTCGAGTCGTGCGGCTGCCATGAGCATTCCGGGCAGCGACTTGTCGCAGCCGGCGAGCAGCACGGATCCGTCGAGCCGCTCGGCACTCATGACGGTCTCCACGCTGTCGGCGATCACCTCCCGCGACACCAGCGAGAAATGCATGCCCTCATGTCCCATCGAGATGCCGTCGGAGACGGAGATGGTGCCGAACTCGAGGGGATACCCGCCACCTTGATGGACACCCTCCTTGACCGCCTTGGCCAGCCGGTCGAGCGAGAGGTTGCACGGAGTGATCTCGTTCCAGGACGAACCGACCCCGATCTGTGGCTTGACCCAGTCGTCGTCGCCCATGCCGACCGCCCGGAGCATGCCGCGCGCGGCGGTCTTCTCCAGACCGTCCGTGACGTCGCGACTGCGGGGCTTGATGTCGATGTCGGTACCGGACTGTGTGCGGTTGGTCATGAGGGCCAGACTATCGCTCCGGGAACCGGCGCCGGTCGAGTCGACGAGTGGTCGGCGTTGCCCGCCCAGAAGCGGCGCATGTTGCCGTGCCGGGCCCGACTACTCCGTCTCAGGTCCCGCGAGGGGTGCGGACGCTCGCCGGCTCGCTCAGCGGGAACCCTTGCGAGCCATGTCTCCCACTTGCTGTCCCAGTTGACACCACAGCGCGAGGCCACATCGACCAGCTCTTCGGGCGACCTCTGAGGTGTCAACTGAGACATGCCCGTCGCGCGACACCAGACCGTCCAGATATGCGCTCCCGCATGTGCGTCCTGCCTGATCAACCCTGGTGAGGTGCGAGCGCAGTCTCCGAACCGTTCCCTGAGGTGCGAGCGCAGCGAGCCTCGAAGGGTCACCACCGCACCAGGACCACTGCGAGTCGCGAAGGCCGCGTCAGACGAGATGGTTGCAGGTGCACGCATGATCGATGCCCGAACTTCTCGGCGCGTCGTCGGGCAGCTGGTGCGATGTCGGCCGCCGGAGGGGGCGGATCGGTCAGACCGCGAAATCGGCAGCGTGTGCGACGACGATGTCGCGACCGCACGCGCCGTCGGCGAGCAGCGCGCGCTGTCGGGTGGCGCCGTTGCCCGATCGGGTGAGCGTCTCGATATACGTATCGATCATCGCGCGATCGCCCAGCTCGTCGAGTGCGTCCGCGACGTCCGACACCAACTCGGATGCCAGCTGCGAAGCGGGTGAGGAGACCACGCGGAGCACGTCGATGCCTGCCCCGTCGATCCCGTCGTGTGCGGCTTTCCACAGTGCAGCGGTGAGCACCTCGGTCTCCACCACCGGAGCGACGACACCCGCCGCGATGTCGGACGTCGCCGTCACCACCAAGGCTCGGACGAGACCAGCGATCGCGACCGCCTCGTCGGCCCGCGCCTGCACGTCGCCGACGCGGATCTCGATGGTGGGCAGATGATCGGAGGGGCGGATGTCCCAATAGACCATGTGGTCGTCGAGGATCGCGCCGCTGGACACGAACATCGAGACCAGATGCTCGAAATGCTCCCGCGACCGCAGGTGCGGCGGCGGCCCGGCCGCCGGCCATCGCGACCACAGCACCGATCGCCAGCTCGCGTGGCCGGTGTCCGCGTCTCGGTACACCGCCGAATTCGCCGACAGCGCAAGAAGAGTCGGTAGACGGTGCCGGAGATGGTTGCTCACCGCGACCGCGATGTCGCGATCGGGAACGCCGACGTGTACGTGGCAGCCGCAGATCCCCTGCTCATGCGCGAGCATGCCGAAGTGCCTGCCGATCTGCCGGTAGCGGTCGGTATCGGTGACGGGGAAGTCATCGGGGACGGTGGGTGGGACGCCGGCAGCGATCACGCCCACGCCGACCTCGTCGGCGGACTCGGCGACGACCGCGCGCAGATGGCGCAGCTGCTCGAGGACCTCGGCGGTCATCGAGCATGTCCTGGTCGCGATCTCGACCTGGCATTAGGTCAATTCGAGATCCAGATGGACACCACGACGCGACGCCGCGGCGGCGACCTCGCGATTACGACTCACCGGGTGCCCGGTGGTGAGGTCGACCAGGATGAACTCTTCCTCGACACCGATCGTGGGATGGCCGTGCCCCGCCGGGTCGGAAGGCGTCGGATCGGCGGACGTCATCATCTCATCGTACGGTCGGCAGGACGCGCGAGGACTTGCGCGCGCCCGGAGACGATCGGTCCGACGTCAGGACCGACGACAGGAGGAGGTTCGCGTGGCACGTGTCGACGTCGGAGTGGGATCGGACCTCGCGCCGGCATCCGCATGGGAGCTCGCCTCGGACCTGAGCAGGTTCTCGGAGTGGATGACGATCTTCGGCGGTTGGCGAGGGGAACTCCCGGAACAGATCGGACAGGGCACCACGATCTCGTCGCTCATCAAGGTCAAGGGTTTCCGCAACGTGATCCATTGGCGGGTCACCGACTACATCGAGCCCACCGTCATCGCCCTAGCGGGGCACGGGCGTGGTGGTGTGCGCATCGACCTCACGATGAAGGTCACCCCGGTGGAGGACGGGTCACATTTCGATCTGACCGCCGAACTCGGCGGAGGTCTGCTCAACGGTCCGATCGGGTCGTTGGTGGCGAAGGTCATCGAGTCCGACGTGCGGAGGTCGATCAGCAATCTCGCACGGCTGCGCTGACACCTGTTCCAACCGGTCGGCGGTCAGTCCGACGCACCGAGTTTGCCGACGGCGGCGCTCAACGGGACATCGAGCGCGTCGTACAACCCGGGACCCGCGTCGGTGAGCCAGGGAATGGCATTCACGAGTCGTCCGACCGCCGTGGCGTTGCCGCCGGCCGCGCGGTTGCCGTCGTCGTCTGTCGCCTCGACGGTGATCTCGATCCGCGGCCATCCCTCGATGATCACCCGGTGTGCGCCGTCACCGCCGTCCGGCGGGGTGGGCCACTCGGGCGCGCAGTCCGCGTGGATGCGTGTGACGTGTTCGATGACGATCGGGGTGCTGTCGCCGACGATCCCCTGGACCTCGAAGCGGACGGCACCCTGCGTACCCGCCTCGAACAGACCCATCGCAGGGGTGGTCACGTCGGCATCCAGTTCTCGCCGGTCCAGAGTCTCCCGGATCTCATCGATCTCGATGCCCAATCCCCGTGCGATCAGGCGGATCTGGCCGCCCCACACCATCGTGGGGACGCCCGCCGACAACATGGGCGGCTCGTAGTCCATCGGCTGCCCCATCCCGACGAGATACCGCACCGAATCGGGCTGATCGTAGGTCGTGTAGTCGAAGATCTCCTGGCACCGGATGGCGTCGATCCGCGAGGCGAGACCCGTGGCCAGGAGCGGGAGGATGTCGTTGCCCCACCCGGGATCGATCCCGGAGACGAACAGTGACCCGCCGCCGCGGGTCACCGCGTCGATGACCGGATCCCTGATCTCCGGCGGTGCCGACCGTGAGTCGTAGAGGGCGTAGAGCGACGGCGTGACGACGGTGATGCCCCGATCGATCACGCCGGTGATGTCGGCGAGCGCGTCGTCGGGTCGGATGTCGCCGGAGGCTGCGTAGACAACGGCATCGGTGTCGTCGAGGAGGCCGCCGACGTCCGCGGTGGCGGTGATCCCGAGATCATCGTCGAGTCCGGCGAGGCGTCCCGCGTCGCGTCCCACCTTCTCTGGATCGTGGACGACGACACCCCGCAACATGAGGTCCGGGTGCGCGATCACCGACCGGATGGCGGCCTGCCCGACGTTGCCGGTACCCCACACGACCACGCGCAACTTCTCGACCATTTGCTGAGGATAGGGAACCCCGGCCGGGACCGAGGGGGGATCGGGATTCCTGCCGCCGGCGAGCGAGACGCTGGGCCGAAGGTCGCCGTGTTCCGCTCAACCCGCGGTGCCGGCGCTCGAGTCGTCGACGACCGACGCCCGCCTGCCGAGGCGATCCGACAGCCATGCGGCGCCGACACCGTGCAGGAGCACACTGCCGATGACGGTGGCCGCCATGGCATACAGCACGTCGTCGGCGGCCACCCCGTCGAGGGCGTTGTAGGCGAGCAATCCGAAGACGATCGATGCCGTACCGCGAGGACCGAGGGCGCCGACCAGCAGTCGGTCACGCGCCGTGAGATCGGAGCGCAGCAGTGACAGGTACACCGGGAGCATCCGGACGATCGTGAGTCCCGCGATCGCGAACACGATGACCCGCCAGTCGACTCCGAACGACGCGAGCAGGACAGTCGTCAGGCCGAAGACGAACCACATCGCCAGACTGGTCAGTGTGCTCAGATCCTCGGCGAGGCTCAACTCCACCTCGGACGGTGAGCGGGTGGCCCGATAAGCGAGTCCGCAGATGAACGCGGCGACGAACCCGTTGGCGTCGATCCAGGTCGCGGTGGCATAACTGAGCAACGGGACGAGCACGAGGCTCATCCGGATCGCGGACGCGCTCGCGAGGTCTCGTTCGATGCTCCGACTGGTGAGCCAGGCGGCCGCGATGCCGATCGGAGTCCCCACGAGGACGGCGAGTCCGGCCGCGGGCAGCGCGTCGCCCAGCGCCTCCAACGCCGAGTCGTGCCCGTTGTCCTCCGCCAGCGCGAGCGCGAAGATGAACACGGGGGCGATCACCCCGTCGTTGTAGCCGCTCTCGACATTCAACAGATGGCGGATTCGGCGCGGGAGGCGTCGGTCGCGCAGGATCGCCGGAGCGGGTGTGAAATCGGTCGGCACGATCACGCAGGCGATGATCAGCAGGACGGCGAAGGACAGTCCCGGGAGCAGCAGCGCGCCGAATCCGACGGCCAGCACCAGGGACAGCGGGATCCCGATCAGCAGCAACCGCAGCGTCGATCCGCGTTCGCCGCCGAAGTAGCCGCCCTTCACCTCCATCGCGTCGACGAACAACAGCAGCGCGAGGATCAACTCGACCACTCGTTCGGCCACGACCGTGTTCAGCGTGTGTCCGATCTCGTCGCTCGTGGTGAATCCGATGGCGATACCGGCGATCACCATCAGCGACGGGCCGGTGACGCGTGCATCGGCGAGACGACGGGACACCAGCGCCCACACGATCATCACGATCAAGCCGATGAGAATGGATGCCATCGATGTTCTCCGCGGTGATCGAAGCGGTCAGACGTGACGTCGAGCGGCTGCGACGGGTCGTGTCCGTGCCGTCATCGCTGCCCCCGAACCTGTCCGAAGTACGACCGGAGACCGAGCGCGGCAACAGTTGCGCCCAGCGCGAAGGACAGGACGAACGCTGGAGTCGATGCCCGTCGTCGTTCGGTGAACACAACGAGACCAGCGCCGACAGCGTTCATCCCCGCCCACACGATGTTGAGCGCCGGTGACGAGTCGCCGACTCCGGGCGGGTTCGCAAACGGTGTGGGAAAGGGCTTGCCGGTCACGCCATGTGCGAGGTGCGGGATGACGTTGGCCGCGATCGCGCCGGCGGACACCGCCGCGAGATGGTTGCGTGCGCTGACGATCACCGAATCCTCCTTGCCCCGGTGCAGGTCATCCGAGTTCCCTCGTTGTCTATCACTGTTCGCCGGACATCACGGCGCGAGTGCGAATCTCTCGACAGCGCGCGGTGGCGGAGCCCAAGGTGCACGATGGTGGTCAGAGGGGTACCGGATGAAGAGGCGGACGACGATGGCCTCGAGGTACATGAGTCGATTCGGGGTGTTCGCACTCCTGGTGGTGATCATCCTGTGGTGCGTCCCGGCGCCACGCGCGGACGCCGCGTCGGGCCGGGTCGACGCGACCGTCGATGGGTTCCGTCTGGACGGATCACCGTGGTGGCCGTCGGGTTTCGACGCCTACCAACTCGCCACCGACTGGTCGGTGAACACCGGCTGCGGAGCGATGGTCGATCTCGATGCCTACTTCGCGTCACTGCCACCGCACTCGCTCACCCGGTTCGATCTGTTCGCCCAGCTGGCCGTGAACAAGTACACCGGAGCGATCGACTTCGGTCCGATGGATGCCGTGTTCGCAGCCGCGGCTCGGCACGACCAGATGGTCCTGCCGGTGCTGGTGGCCTCCGACGGCGCCTGCGAGAACGGCCAGTTCAAGGAACGCGATTGGTATGTCTCCGGTTGGCGAACCGTCGTCGGCGCCGGCGGCATGACGTTCCGGCAATGGATGCGGGCAGCAGTCCGTCGGTGGAAGAACCATCCGACGCTGGCGGGATGGGAACTCGTCGGTGAACCGGAACCGAGCGTCTGTGGTGATGCGGCCTGCGGATGGCAGTCCCGATCCTGTCCACCGGATGCGTCCGGGGTGTTGCGGACCTTTTTCGACACTGCCGGCGCCGCCCTGCGGCACATCGACCCGGGCGCGGTCATCTGGTCCGGCCTCGCCGGCGGCGGGCAGTGCGGAACCGCCGGGCCGCAGTACGAATACGTCGGGGACTCCCCGGGTCTCGATGTGCTCGATTATCACGACTACGGGTCTGACGGTGTCCCGCTGCCCGGTGACCAGTGGAATGGACTCGCCGAGCGATTGCGACAGGCGAGAGCCGTCGGAAAACCTCTGGCGGTCAACGAGATCGGCCAGAACGCAGGGTCCTGCGGTACACGTGAGCAGCGCGCTTTCGACTTCCGCACCAAGGTCACCGGTCAGCGGGCTGCGGGCACGTCGACCGCGTTGTTCTGGGCGTTCGTGCCCGATCCGCGAGATGACCAGTGCACGTTCGACATCGGTCCCGGCGATCCGACTCTCGACCTGGTGGAGGATCTCACCCGGTACGGCGGTTGACCGGAATCGACGACCGGCGATCGATGAGACGGGTACAGTCACACACCACAGCCTGTGAGGAACGTCACCCTCGAGGAGGTCCCGTGAGCACATCACAAGAGCGGGCGACGCAACTCGATCTGGTGGCCAGGCTGAAGTCGTCCTACCCCGGAACTGCCGGACGCGCCGACACCCGATCTGCTCGATCATGCGCGTTTCGTCGCCTACATGAAGCCGCTCCACGACGTCGGTGGTGAGCCGGATTCGCCTCTCACGTAGGAGAACAAGCAGTATGAGCACTGGGAGCGCATGACCTATGTGGTGTGCGAGGTGCTGGCATGGCGTGGCATCTGGCTGTCCGAAGAGCGTCGCCGTATCGGCAACGTCGAGGTCGGCCGGGCCGTCTACCTGGGCATCCCGTACTGCGGCCGGTGGCTTCTCGCCGTCGCCCGAATCCTGGTGGAGAAACATCACATCGGCCTGGGCGAATTCGGGGAGCGGATGCTCGATGTCCACGAGAGATACGCCGACCGGCTCAGCGGGAAATCGTTGGACGCTCGACCGCGATCGATCGGCGACGGGGCAGACGTGCCGCGCAACAGTCATCACGAATACGCGGTGGGGACCGGCGACCCACAGATCTACGCGGGTCGGGCCGGCCGGCCGAGGTTCGCTGTCGGACAACATGTACTCGTCCGGGACCTCCCGGTGCTGCTGTGCACACGGACACCGGAGTACGTGCGTGGCGCCGTCGGCGAGATCGACACGGTGGCGTACGAGAGTCCGGCTCCCGAGGACGAGACCTGGGGACGCGAGGACGCCACACCGGAATGGTTCTATGTCGTCCGATTCGACGTGGCCGACTGTGGGACGGATACACCGGTCCGGCGACGGACACCCTGTGCACCGAGATCCCCGGGCGTTGGCTCACCCTCGCCGAATCGGAAGGACCGACCGCGGGACCGATGACCACGACCACCACGATCACGACCACGCACGCACGGTGAAGCCCATGGTCGACGAGGTCACCGACTTCGAGGTGCTCGAGATCGCGTTGCACGAGTTGTGTATCGAGAAAGGTCTGTTCACCAGCGATGAGCATCAACAGTTCACCGAGTTCGCCGAGCGGATCGGGCCCACACCCGCCGCACGCCTTGTAGCGGGGGAGCGGCTTGCTCCCGCATTCAAGGAACTGGCACTCGCGGAACCGATGACGGCGAGCAAAGAGGTCGGCGTCGACCGGCTGGAGCCCACCGGTTTCGGCACACCGAGCGATATCACCGCGTTCGAGATCCTCGAGGACACCCCAGAGATCCATCACGTCATCGTCTGCGCGTTGTGTACCTGCTATCCGCGACCCATCCTGGGGAACTCACCGGAGTGGTATCGCACTCCCGACTACCGTCGGGGGATGGTCCGATGGCCCCGACAGGTGCTGTCGAGTTCGGATTGACTCTGCCCGACGGTGTGTCGGTACGCGTTCAGGATTCCAACCAGAAGTTCCGGTTCATGGTCATGCCGATGCGGCCCCCGGGAACCGACGACTGGGGACGAGGACGGGCTGACCGAGATCATCACCCGCGAGTGCCTGATCGGTGTCGCACTGCCGAAGCCCGGGATTACGACCAACGCCGTCGTCGAGACGCGGCCGGCGGTCCATCCCCGTGAGGCGTACTGAGATGACCACCGACGCGAATGGCCAAACCGGACAGCATGATCCGTTGACCGAGATCGTCGAGCGTGACCAGACCTGGCCACGGATGGCGCGGAAGTATGGAGTCGAGAACCCGACACCACCGTGGAAGACAAGTCTTGACGGCATGTGCGATGCGCTCGATCGAGCCGATGATCCTGCCGTACCGAGCGGAGAACAACGCCGAGACGACGAGGACGCACTGACCGCGACGGTGTACCCATCGGTCCCGTTCCCGGAGAGTCAACTCGTGTCGCTCGCCCATTCGCTGCTGGACCGCGGTCTGGTCGGCGAGACGGAACTACGCGAACGCATGGCAGCGGTGCGTAAGCGGCTCGAGGTCTGATCGGGAGCCCGGCCGCCACGCAGCGCTCGGTATGCTGACGTCATGTCCGTTTTGTGTGATTCTGCGCAGTCGTCGTGACCCGCCGAACACGGTTGCGATCGCCGCTTGCCGTCACCGTGGTCGCGATCGTGGCGATCGTCGTCGCCGGCATCGTGGTCCTCCTCGGTCGCGACGATTCACCGTCGGTCACCAGTGCAGACGGATCCGGTGCGGTGGTGCGCGCCGATAGTCATCGGTTGACCGATCCGCCGCAGAGTCGCGCCCAGTTCGTCGAGTTTCTCGATTTCGAGTGCGAAGCGTGCGCCGCGGTGCATCCGCTGATCGAGGAACTTCGCGCGTCCTACGGCGACCAGGTGACGTTCGTCGTGCGCTACTTCCCGATGCCGGGACATGTGAACGGGGAGCGGGCTGCTCGTGCCGTCGAGGCCGCGGCGCACCAGGGGCGCTTCGAGCAGATGTATCAGCGCATGTTCAGCACGCAGAGTCAATGGGGAGAGCGTGAGGAACCCGCCGACGGTGTGTTCCGGACGTTCGCCGCGGACTTGGGCCTCGACATGGCCGGCTTCGACGAGAGTTATCACGCTCCCGCGACAATCGAGCGTGTCCGTGCCGACGTCGCTGACGGTCTGTCACTAGGTGTGCAGGGCACCCCGACCTTCTTCCTCGACGGCATGAGGTTGCAGCCGACCAGCTACGACGATCTCGTGGCCGCGATCGAGGAACGTCTGTCGGATGCGTGAACCGAGGTCGTCGCGGGTACCCCTCCGTGATGACTGACAAGGACTCCGACGACACCCGGTTCGATCCGCAGAATCCCGATCCGGCCTCCACGGCCGGTCTCGAGCCGGGAGGGGGTGTCGCGCCAGGTGACATCCCGCCTGCCGAGACCGCGGTCGGCGGGCCACAGCACGAGCCGCCGCAGCGGCGCAGCATCGGCGCGATGATCGCCATTGGGCTCGCGGTCCTGGTGGTCATCGTCGTGGCTGCAGGATTGATCGAGAGGGCGTTCGGGTTGTTCTGACGTCGAATGCGCCCCGGGACACCCTCTAGGCTCGATGGATGAGCACTGGCTGGTCGATGGATGAGCTCTCCGCGCTGGAGTCCGCAGACGAACTCGAAATCGCCACGCCACGTCCGGACGGCACGGTCGGCCGCTACGTGCCGATCTGGGTGGTGTGCAGCAGCCGGCACGTCTATGTGCGGACATGGCATCGCCGGGACACCGGGTGGTTCGGGCGGGCCGCTCGTACGGGTGATGCACGAATCCGGTTCGGAGAACACGAGATCGACGTGATCGTTGACGACGTCGGAAGCGATGTGGACCTACGACCCGCCGTCGACGAGGCCTATCGCACGAAGTACGGACGATACGGATCCGCCACCGTGGATCGGATGGTCGGCGACGATGCCGGGCGGACGACGCTTCGGCTCACACCGCGATAGCAGTGTCAGTGCTGCTGGTAGCCGAGCACCGTTCTGTCCTGGCCGGGCTCGGTGAGCAGGACATCGCGGCGGTAGATCATCAAATAGGCGAAATACATGCCGCCGAGAAGTATCAGCCCGCCGACGATGACCGCAGGAACAGTCGCGTCGATGGGGGACAGCAGCACGACGACGGCGCACACCGACCAGACGAGCGCCGCAACCGCGACCGGCACCTCGAAGCGGCCGAGATCGAAAGCGCCGCTTCGGCGATCGAGTCGATGTCGCACCACCAGATATCGGGCGACGACGAGCCCGTAGGTGATCGCGGGGAACAGGGTTCCCGCGGTGATCAGTTCGACGAGCGCGTCGCCCGGCAGCACGATCATCACGACGATCCCGATCACCAGCGGCAGGAGCGTTGCGGCGATCGGGGTCTTCGTGTGCGAATTGACCTCTCGCATCCAACGATGGCCGGGGAATCGGCCGTCACGCGACATCGCGAACACGGTGCGGGCACACGAGGTCATCGTGACCAAGCCGCCACCGAAGAACGCGATGGCGATGACCACCAACAGGATTCGTTCCATCGGTGCGCCGAGCTGGTCGCGCATGATGGTGGCGACCGGCGATTCCGACGCGCTGACCTTGGTGATGTCGTCGATCGCGACAGTGAGCGCGATCAGGAACAACATGCCGAGGACGCCGGCGGCCGCGACGGAACCGACGATCGCCCGAGGCACGCTGCGGTGCGGATCCTTGGCTTCCTCGGCCATGTTGGCGGCGGAGTCGAAGCCGACCAGGGTCGCCAGTCCGACGATCATGACGGCCATCAGGCCGCCACCGAAAGGCGAAGTAGTCGGCCGATCCAGTGGCGACACCGCGTGAGCCGAGATTGTCGACCGAGCCATCGCCGGTCACCGCGACCGCGATCAGCAGGGCGGCCACGAGTAGCACCACGATCGCGACCTCGACACCGACCGCCAGCGAGTTGATCAGTCCGACAAGCCTGGTCGACGCGATCGCGAGTGCCGCCTGCATGAGCATGACCACCACGGTGACCATGCGGACCATGTGGTCGTCGGGCGCCATCCCCAAGAGTGGCATCAGGCACTGGCCGGCCATCGCGTTGTCGATCGCCATGAGACTCGTGACGAGATAGCAGAAGGTCAACCAGCCGAAACCCCAACCGACGCGCGGGTTTGCCAGTCGCGACGCCCATTGGCACGACGACCCGCTGAGCGGAATGCGTGCGGCGAACGGCACGATCACCAGTGCGACCCGCAACTGACCGGCCAGGGCGATCAGCCATGTCCAGATGCCCGCCGGACCGGAGTTCGTCAGCAACATCCCGTAGGTGCCGAAGATGCCGACCGCCACGGAGATGAACGCGAAGGGCACGGCGAAGACCTGGAACGAGCCCCGGGTGCGCTTCAGCTCAGGGGCGTAACCGAACTCGTGGGACACCTCGTCGGTGTCATCGGTGCGTGACAGCCGTTCGCTCATACGGCCTCCGCCGGTCCGGTGAGCTCAAAGCTCGACCCCGCAGGGGCGCGCCAATACGCAAACATGCCGTTCACAACCCACCTGGCCTGTCCGGTCGACGTCTGGCGATGCTTCGTCGCTGTCCTGGCGATAGGGTCATCGCGGTATCTGCTGTCGTCACATTCGAGCGGCCTCGGGCCGTCGACATGAGAGGAATTCATGAGGCCACTCGCTGACCGCCGCGTCACCGTCGTCGTGGGACTGTCCGCGGTCCTGTTGATCGCCGCAGGCTGCAGCAGCGACGACACGACGGACGAGGCCGCGCCCCAAACCTCGGCGGTCGCGTCGTCGGCGGCGGAAACAACTGTGGAGCCCAGCGGTGAGACGACGTCAGCCACGGTCTCCGAGACGACGACCAGCGCCGTACCCACAGAAACGTCGATCTCGGGTGTCGGGGACGTCGATGTGACACTGACCGGCCCGATCGCCGTCAAGTACACGTCAGCGACCGACGCTCAGAAGGCCGCTCTCGGTAAACCGCTGACCGGCGATCGCAACGCGGGGACCCGAGACAGCGGCGTTGTGTTCCAGCAGTTCGAAGGTGGGGTCATCGTCGCGAAGAACGACACCGCCGGTACGCCTGCCTACATCACCACCTCGGGCAAGATCCGGGACGCGTGGAACACCGAGCGCGCACCCGATGGCACCCCGTCGCTCACCGGCATGAACGGCTCGCCCGGACCTCTGGGTGTCCCCACCAGCGATGTGCTCCGACAAGGTGAGATCGAGAAGGTGACATTCGAGCACGGGACGATCACGGAGAACACCAGGACCGGAGCGATCACGGTGACGGTCAACGGCAAGGTCGTGCCATCGGGTCTCAAATAGACCTCCGATGTGCGTGATCGCCACCCATCCGTTTCAGGATTTCCTGAATACACGATTCGATGTACAGTCGCTCGTATGGAAACGGTGGTCGTGACCCAGCGTGATGCCTTGACCCGATTCGGGTACGCGTTGTCGGATTCGACGCGCACGCAGGTGCTGTTGCGGCTGCGTGCAGGTGCGGCCTACCCGTCCGAACTGGCAGAGACGATCGGTGTCTCGCGCCAAGCGCTGTCGAACCATCTGGCATGCCTGCGGGGGTGTGGTCTCGTGGTTGCGGTCCCGGAAGGACGCCGTACTCGTTATGAGTTGGCGGACAGACGGATCGGGCATGCGCTGGGCGACTTGCTGGGCCTGGTGTTGGCGGTCGATCCGGCGTGCTGCGTCGATTCCGAGGACGAGGGGTGTTGCTGATGGCCTCCGAGTTGGGGCTACCGGCCGTCGGTGGGCCGGCCCTGACCGATGTGCGACGACAGTTGCTGTCACGGCGAATTCGCTGGTTCGTCGCCGCGACCATTGTTTACAACGTTGCCGAGGCAGTGATCGCGATCAGTGAAGGTACACGTGTCTCGTCGACGGCGTTGATCGGATTCGGCCTCGATTCGGTGATTGAGGTGTCATCGGCTGCGGCGGTGGCGTGGCAGTTCGCCGGCAAGGATCCCGAACGTCGAGAGCGGGTGGCTCTGCGGATCATCGCATTCTCGTTCTTCGCGCTGGCTGCGTATGTCGGCATCGATTCGGTTCGCGCACTGTCGGGGATGGGCGAGGATGCCCGCCACTCGACGATCGGCATCGCGCTGGCCGCCGTCAGTGTGGTGATCATGCCGGTGCTGTCGTGGGCCGAGCGTCGAGCGGGCCGGGAGCTTGGTTCGCTGAGTGCGGTCGCCGACTCGAAGCAGACATTGCTGTGCACGTATCTGTCCGCGGTTCTGCTGGTCGGGCTGGTGATCAACAGTCTGTTGGGGTGGTCGTGGGCCGACCCGGTCGCCGCTCTGGTCATCGCAGCTATCGCCGTGCGCGAGGGTGTCAATGCGTGGAGGGGAGATGCGTGTTGCACAACTGGCTTCACTCGTCACGGCGCACACCGTGACGGATGCGATTGTTGTGGCGCGGAAGGCTGTCATTCATCGCCACTGAGATGATCACTTGCTCTGCGTTCGATAGTGGTGATCACCGCCGAACAGACAACGGCGACGGACACCACCACGGCGAATGGTACGGCCGTGATGAGCAGACCGAAGTCGGGCATGCACAAGCCGTCTCGGCACTCGTAGTGGCCGCTGTACTCGCGGATCTGGGAAACTGAGAACCCGAGGGCGACCGCCCACGTCAGTGCAAAGGGGATCGTCGCGGTGACCCCGCGGCCGCGCAGGCGCAGGGAGACCGTACTGACCAGGAGTGCGGCTGCAGCAATCGCCGCTTTGGTGTGGAAGGCGGCGACAAGACGGGCGTCCTCGTCGATTGTCGTCGTGTGCGATCGCATGAAGTAGACGGCAAGCGCCCACGGGATAGCGACGGTGGCGACCATATGCGCCGCACGCCAGATTCCAAGCGGCGTCTGCCATCGGTTCGGCGAGTGCTCCACCATAGGCGCATCGTGCCACGGTTCGTGCGGGTGACGCGGGATTCACCTGTGGTGCGGCTGCAGCCACCGGTCGTGATCTGTCAATCCCGCGATGGGTTCTTCAATGCCGATGGAGGGTAGCCGTAAAGACGTCGAAAGGCCCGTGTGAAGGTGTCGGGCCCGGCGAAGCCGCTGCTGACAGCGGCATCCAGAACCGAGTGACCCGAAGTCAACTGTCTGTGCGCCACGGACAATCGTGCGCGTCTGAGGTAGTCACCGGGGGAGTCGTCGAGATGATCGGCGAAGACCTTGTACACCAGGCGAACCGATACGTGGTTGGCGATGGCCAGGGTCTCCACCGTGAGCGTGGGGTCGGTCAAGTGGTCGTCGATGTACGTGCGTAACGAGCGGGCGAGTGTCTGGTTGTCGACGGCCGGCGGCATCGTGCGATCAACCGAGAGGAGGGACGCGCGGAGGAGGGTCGTGGTGGCGTCGGCGAGCATCTCCCGCTCGATGAGCGGCGCTTGGTGAGATGTCTGAGGGTCGATGGACGACAACAGGTTCTGCAGGGCGATCATTCCCGCCGATACGGGTAGTGCGGTGGCGGTGAGGTCGGTGAACGCATGCCCGGTTCGTGCGATCAGTCCGCGCGGGACCTGCAAGACGATCTCGCTCATCCGCCCGGGAAAGCTCAGTCGGTACGGTGCGGACGCGTCGTACAGGGCGGCGCGTCCCATGGTCAGGTCGACTTCGCGCCCATGCTGCGCGACGCGGCCGCGTCCAGATCGGTGGACGGAGATCAGCAAGTCGTCTCGAGGATGCTCGGCGATGGTCTTCGCTGTGCGCACCACTTCGGAGCCCGCACTCGCCACCCGCGTGACGGAGACGCCCGGCGTGAGCTCAACCCGCTCGAGCGTCGCAGCGAACCGGGGTGAGGCGGAGCGCACGCGCAGCGGCACGAATGCGTTGCTGCAGGCGTCGGCCCACTCTGCGGCCGACCGTGCTCGAACCCGGCTCATGGGACGAGTGTACGAACTCGTCGACGGCTTCCGGAGGTGTTCGTGTTGCGCATGTGTTGCGGTTCTGGGTCCGCCGATGTCAGGTGCATGAATCGTCGAAAGCGCTGGTGACAAGCGTGCAGGAATCATCGGATGTGATGCAGGAAACACCGAGAGCGTCGCGGGGAAGGATCCATAGCGTGAGTGTCGCGGCGCTCGACGTGTCGCATTCCGACAAGCAGCAGGAGGCACTCCGTGTCCGACTACACAAAGGCATTCCGTGCGGCGACGGTCCAGGCCGAACCGGTCTGGAACGACGTCGACGGCGGCATAGACAAGACGATCGCGCTCGTCGCGGAGGCCGCGTCCAATGGTGCCGAGATCATCGCGTTCCCCGAGGTGTGGATCCCTGGTTATCCATGGTTTCTCTGGCTGGACTCCGTCGCATGGCAGTCCCAGTTCGTCGTGACCTACGTGACCAACTCCATCGAGGTCGGCAGCGATCGGTTCGCTCGGATCGAGGCTGCAGCGCAGGAGAACGGAATCGCCGTGTCGCTCGGGTTCAGCGAGCGGGACGGCGGCTCGGTGTACATCGCCCAGGCGTTCATCGACGCGAACGGAGTCACCAGGACGGTCCGCCGCAAACTCAAGCCGACACACGTGGAACGCACGCTGTTCGGTGAGGGCGACGGCTCGGACATCCAGGTCATCGACACCGATCTCGGTAGGGTGGGTGCGCTCAACTGCTGGGAACACCTCCAGCCGCTCGCAAAGTACGCGATGTTCGCACAGGGGGAGCAGCTCCACGTCGCCGCGTGGCCGAGCTTCTCGATCTTCGAGGGTGCCGTCTATGCGCTCGGACCCGAGGTGAACGTCGGCGCTGCCCGGCAATACGCGGTCGAGGGACAGACCTTTGTGTTGTCTCCCAGCGGCATCGTCGGGGAGGCGGGCCAGAACCTGCTCGCCGATACCGACCTCAAGAAGCAACTGCTACGGGTCGGCGGCGGTCACGCACGGATCTTCGGGCCAGACGGTCAGGATCTGGCCGAGCCGCTCGCGCCAACCGCCGAGGGGATCCTGTATGCCGACATCGACTACTCGGCGATCCTCGCCGCGAAGAATGCCGCCGACCCTGTCGGCCACTATTCGCGCCCCGACGTGTTCCAGCTCGTCTTCGACGACACCAAGCGCAGCAAGGTGATCCGTCCGACGCCGACACACGGAGGTGGCCAGACGGTCGAAACCGACGCCGTCGACACGGAACTCGAACAGATACTCGAAGCCTGAACAGGAGATGTGATGACCGAACACGCCCACCCGGGTATCGAATCGTCTGATGCGGGGCCCTCACTCTATGAACGACTCGGCGGATACGACGCAATCTATGTGTTCGCTGCGGCCGCCCTGAAAAAGGGTATGGCCCACCCCGACATCGGTCACATCTGGGCCCACATGTCGGAGTCAACGTTCTACAAGGAGCACATCAACTTCGTCGACTTCCTGTCCGAGCAGTGGGGTGGCAACGTCCGCTATCGCGGGCGTGACATGGTCACCGCGCATCGAGGTATGGGCCTGACAGAGGTCCACTGGAATGCGATGTTCGACTGCCTGTACGAGTGCTATGACGAGTTCGGAATCCCGCAGGAGTTGCGGGGCGAGGTCGATGCGTCGTTCAACAAGTTCAAGCCCGCGGTTGTTGGCAGTCCGTCGTATCGCGATGTCGTGCTCGCACACCCGGAGATCGATGTCACCAAGGGGATGAAGAGCGTGGGGGTGCATTGGCCGGATCGTCGTGAACGTCATGCGATTCCGCGTGAGGCGGAGCAGTCCGGGTCGTGACCGTCTGCTGCTGGTGGTGGCGTGGCTGTTCTGCCGGATCTGCCGGAGTCGGGGCCGACTCCCTCGCTCATTCATCATGTCAGCTCACCGACGACATCACGCGAACCGCGGACCTCGTGGTGGTGGTCGGCCCCGCCGAGGACTCTCCGGCCGCCCATAGCTCTCATCCGGGCCGGTCGGCTACCTCGAGCAGGTCGGCCATGTGATGGAGGCGCCCTGCCCACGCGTGGTCGCCGTCGGCGCCGTCGAGTGCTTCGGCGCGTGCCCGGAAACGCACCCATTCAGCTGCGCGGTCGGGATCGAGATTCGCTGATGCGGCGTAGCGCCGGATCCATGCCTGGGCAGTACGCGCATCCGGCGGTACCGGCGCGAGCGGATCGATCATCGGCCCAGACGTCGGCGTGTCGATAGCCACGTACCGCATGGGGGTCGATGATCTGCCAACGGTTGCCGGCGCGTAATGCGTTGCTGCCGTGGAGGTCGCCGTGAGGGACGACGTCGTCGTCCACGGGTGAGAGCAGCGTCGAGTTCCCGAGTGTTCTGCGCCAGTCGTGCGAGTATGTGCCCCCGATGTGCGGGGAACCAGTTGCGGGTTGCAGGGCCGCATGCAGTCGCCCGACGAGCGTGCGCGGCTATGCGCCGCGATCGTTGACCGGCTCACCTTCGGCGGCCACATCATCGAAACTGGCACCAACAGTTACCGCCTGGCCCACACCCAGAAAGCAGTCCGGTAGACGCCTAATACTCCGACCAGGGGCAAGACGCTGCCCGCGACAGGGCATACCCCGTGGAGCACAGGCGTCGTCCAGCTGCCCCGCGGTCTAGCGTGAAAGCTATGACCGCGGAACTCACTCATGCGACCCTCGACACCATTCCCGCGATCTACGCCCTCCCGGCGCCCACGAACGATCGGCATCAACTCGCGTTGTTTCTTCCCCACCTCGGCGGGACGAAAGAGGCTGTAAGCAGGCAACTGTCAGAGTTGTCCGGACGAGGATTCACCGCGATCAGCTTCGATCCATGGCGGGCCGGACAGCGTGGCAGCGGTGATGACCGAGCTCTCATGGGTGAGGTGTTTACCCACTTTCGCCGGTACATGTGGCCGATCCTTGGACAAAGCACTCTCGATGCAGTCCACGTTCTCGACTGGGCCATCGAATACTTCAACGTCGCCGCGGACAGCATCGTGGCAGGTGGCCTCTCCATGGGTGGCGACATCAGCATCGCCCTTGCAGGTATCGACCATCGAGTCACCCGGGTGGCCGCAGTTGCCGCCACACCTGATTGGACGCGTCCTGGCATGCACTCAGTCGCAGACCCTGCCACCATCATCGATCAAGGCGAGCCGACCGCTTACGGGCAATGGCTCTACCAGCAGATCAACCCAGCCACCCACCCGAATCACTACACCCACGGCCCGGCGATCGCCTTCGAGCTCGGAGCCCGCGACACACATGTGCCTCCAGCATCAGCAACCGCGTTCCACACCACACTACGTTCGGCAGCACCGCTCGCCGCAGAACGCATGCGCATCACCCAGCACACCGGACGCGACCAC
>NZ_JASXSI010000120.1 GCF_030315685.1 Gordonia sp. ABSL11-1
CGCACCTTGTGTGGCCGGGCCATGCACTTCGACGATCGAATCATCGATGTCGACCATCACCGGCCCCTCGATACCGGCCAACACCGGGGTGTGGGCGGCCAGTCCGGTCAGCACCCGGGCGGCGACGGCATCGAGTTGGCGGACATGCCCGAACCGGAATTCGCGCAGGAATGATCCCAGCGTGGACGGGGCATACGGGTGGTCGAACACCCGGCCCATCGCCCCATGGCGCAACACGTTCATGTCGTCGATGCTGTCGGCGCCGGC
>NZ_JASXSI010000121.1 GCF_030315685.1 Gordonia sp. ABSL11-1
ACCGCCCACGCTTGCGGCTGCCCAGCCACTGGCCCTGGGCCCAACCCTGGATGTTTCTGTGGCACTACACCATCGGATACGGACCACCCCCAGCCGCCTAACCCGTCCACCGCCACCTCAGGCCCGAACACACCCTCACGTGAAAAGGCTGGGCAGACCAGCGACTCACGCACGCCCACCCCACAGATTTCCGATCGCACACTCCAAATCCGGGATCACATGCACAAAGAAAA
>NZ_JASXSI010000122.1 GCF_030315685.1 Gordonia sp. ABSL11-1
ATCGAAATTCATTGCGCCCTGGTGGTTGCCGGTGCTGGTGCCCGCGCGCAGCGATGCCAACAGCACGACTTCGTCGAAGTCGCCGGTGAATGTGCGCTCGTGTTTAGCCATGTGCTCTGTCTCCGGGTCGGCGTGGTGCTGTGTCAGCAGGTTGCAAGCGGTCAGGGTGAGGGCCACGCCGGCGATTGGGGCAGAGTGGGAAATCCTTCATCGT